>NZ_DS996815.1:71630-161743 GCF_000156235.1 Pseudovibrio sp. JE062 | reverse complement strand
TTTTGCAAGTGGAACCACCTTGCGGATGTGGCAGCACGCATCTGTGTCAGATGCCCAGAGAGCACCTTTCGGGTCTTTCTCAGCAAGGTCTTCTGGATCAGGCGTGATGACGCGCACGTCCAAAAGGCCAAGTTGTTCAACCAGTTCGTCACGATAGCGCTTGGTTTCGCCAAACAGCTTGCCAGTGTCGACGAACAGTACCGGGGTACGGACGTCGATCTGAGACACCATGTGAAGCAGCACGGAGCTGTCAGCACCGAAGGAGGACACCAGAGCAATCTCTCCGGCGAACTGATCCCTAAGCGCGTGCTCCAGAATGTCCTGAGCGTCGCGCTCAGAATACATCCGGTCCAGCAGCTTCACCTGAGCCTCCAAAGAGGCCTTATGTGATTGACTATGCTCCATAAAGAGCGTCCTTGAATGGCTGATCACCCAAGCGGCGGTAGGCGTCGATAAAGCTTTCTTCTTCGTCCAGCCGGTTTGCCAGATAGGTGTCGACAACGGTTTCAACGGCGTCGGTGATCTCAGCTTCCGGGAAGCCGCGACCAATGATTTTGCCGATGGATGTGTTCTGATCCGCAGAACCACCCAGTGTGATCTGATAGAGCTCTTCGCCTTTGCGGTCTACACCCAGAATGCCGATGTGGCCGACGTGGTGGTGACCACAGGCGTTGATGCAGCCGGAGATCTTCAGCTTCAGATCACCAATCTCGTTCTGACGCTTAACCGCTTCAAATCGCTTGGATATTTCCTGAGCAATTGGAATGGAGCGGGCGTTTGCCAGTGCGCAGTAGTCCAGACCTGGGCAAGCAATCATGTCGGTGATCAGGCCAGCGTTGGAATCTGCCAGATCATTGGCTTTCAGGATCTTGAAGATAGTGGGAACATCCTGCAGCTTCACGTGTGGCAGTACGAGGTTCTGTTCGTGTGTAACGCGCAGTTCGTTGTGTCCAAACCGTTCTGCCAAATCAGCAATCACGTCCATCTGGTCTGCAGTCGCGTCACCCGGCGCCCCGCCGATTGGCTTCAGCGAGATGGTGATAGATGTGTAACCTTCTGCCTTGTGAGCGTGCAGGTTGCGACTGGAGAACAGGGCCAGATCACGGTCTTCGCGCTTCGCTGCTTCCAGCTCAGTGCTGATCTTTGGCAGAGCATCGAAAGATGGCGGTGCGAAGTATTCGTTGATGCGAACCACTTCTTCATTTGGCAGGTTGAGGATGCCGTTTTTGGTTGCCTTGAACTCTGTTTCGATGTCCTGCTTCAGCTCTTCCAGACCGGTTTCGTGAACCAGAATCTTGATGCGCGCCTTGTACTTGTTGTCGCGGCGGCCATAGCGGTTGTAGACGCGCAGGATCGCCTCACTGTAAGCCAGCAAGTCATTTTCTGGTAAGAAATCTCGTACTTTACGGCCAACCATCGGCGTACGGCCCAGACCACCACCTACAAAGACCACAAAGCCGATTTCCCCGTCTTCATTGCGGGTCAGCTGTAGGCCAATGTCGTGCACCTGCACAGCAGCACGGTCTTGTTCAGCACCAGTAATCGCAATCTTGAACTTGCGTGGCAGGAACAGGAATTCCGGATGCAGTGAGGACCATTGGCGCAGGATTTCGGCGTAAACGCGTGGGTCTGCGAACTCGTCGGCGGCGGCGCCGGCGAATTGGTCGGAGGTCACGTTGCGGATACAGTTGCCGGAAGTCTGGATGGCGTGCATCTCAACGTCGGCAAGTTCGCGCAGGATTTGCGGGGTGTCGGAGAGCTTTGGCCAGTTGAACTGGACGTTCTGACGCGTTGTGAAGTGGCCGTAACCTCTGTCGTAAGTCCTTGCAATATGGGCAAGTTTACGCATCTGAGTGGCATTGAGCGTGCCGTATGGAATAGCAACGCGCAGCATGTAAGCGTGCAGCTGCAGGTACAGGCCGTTCATCAAGCGCAGGGGCTTAAATTCGTCTTCCGTCAGCTCACCGGACATGCGGCGGCGGACCTGATCTTCGAACTGGGTTACGCGTTGATTGACAAAGTCGCGATCAAATTCGTCGTAGCGATACATTGAAATACTCCAGAATTTAAAAGGACTTAGGCAGAACGCAGATGGCGTTCGGCCTGCTTGCCGAGATCAAGGCGTGTGGTTGGCCCTTGGGCGCGGATGCGCTCTTTCAGGCTCTTTGGCTGCAGGTGGCCGTCTTTGAGTTCCAGATCGATCGCGTAAGTGCCGAGAACATATTGCTTTTCTTCACCGGCTTTCGCGAAGTCCAGAGCTTTGGTCATATCTTCATCAGAGCCCAGAACCCAGGCGGCTTCAACAAACTCGACCCACTCTCCGTTGTGGCCGAGCCAGACGACATCACCATCGACCAGTCTATTGGCGGTAATAGTTTTCATCAGGGGTCTCCCTAGGCTGCGACCACAGCCGGTAACTTCTCGTATTTGTATGGGCTTAGCGGGAGCGATCGCGACTGGTCTGCGTGGGCCACTGCCTTACCGATGACGATAAGTGTGGGTCCGGTGACGCTGTCGTGATGCTCGAAATTACAGAGGTCTTGCAGGGTGCCTGCAAAATTGCGTTCTTTTGTCTGGGCTGCGTTCTCAATAGCCATGACCGGGGTGGATAAGTCCAAACCTGCTTTAGCGAGCAGGTTGGCCACTTTCCCCGCCACTGTGCGGCCCATGTAGACGGCAGTTGTGGAGCCGTTGAGTGCGAGATCCGCCCAGTCCGGGAGGACATCTCCATTCTGGTTGTGCCCGGTGGCGAACACCAGCGAGGAGGCAACACCGCGTAATGTCAAAGGTATTTGAGCGCTGGCTGCAGCGGCGAAAGCTGCGGTGACACCGGGCACAATCTCAAAGTCCACGTCATGCTCTCGCAGCGCGGCAATCTCTTCTCCAGCCCGACCAAACACCATCGGATCCCCGGCTTTAAGGCGGACAACCCGCTTGCCGGACTTGGCGGCAGAGACCAATAACTGGTTGATCTGGGTTTGCGTTGAACTGTGCGTTCCTTTGCGTTTTCCCACGCTGATGCGTGTTGCATCGCGGCGGCCCATGGAAACCACAGCATCCGGGACCAACGCATCATAGAAAATCACATCTGCTTCCTGCAGGACGCGCTGAGCGCGCAGGGTCAGCAAGTCTTCTGCTCCCGGGCCTGCACCCACGAGCCAGACGTATCCCTTCTGGTCCTGCTCAGAGTTCAGCAAGCGATGCGCTTCGGTCAGGGCCTTTTGTGTCTCACCAGCAAAAGTGTTCGCAGCAATGGTCCCTGAAAAAAATTCAGCCCAAAAGCGGCGACGTGCGCTTCCCGAAGGCATCAGCTTACCAACTGTAGCACGGAAACTATCTGCCAACCTTGCGAGTTGACCGGCCTCCCGAGGCAACAGAGCTTCTACCTGTGCGCGGATGTGGCGGGCATAAACAGGGCCAACGCCTGTTGAGGTAATTGCCACGGCAACAGGTGCGCGATTGACCATCGCACCGGTGTAAAAGTCACATAGCTCAGGACGGTCCACTGCGTTGACCGGAATGCCCTTCTCGCGAGCAGCTTCCACGATTTCGCGGTCCAGCTCTTCTTCATCGGTGGCAGCAAACACGAGAGCTGCGCCATCCAGATAAACCGGGTTGAATACGCTGAGCATGAAAACGCCATCGGCATCGGCAACCGCTTCGGCCAGAGCTGCACTTGGGCGCTCATGGCTGACAACACGGATGTGTGCTTTGGTTTGCGCCAGAAGCCTCACTTTCGCAGCAGCTTCATCACCACAGCCAACAACAACAACCATTTTGCCTTCAACCTTATGAAAGGTCGGAAAGACAGCGAGTTTATTGCTCTCGTCCTGCTGTGTGTTGTAGCTCTCTACCAAAGCCATTGCGCTCTCCAAGCGTTTTGGGATCATTTATGCTGGAATGAATTCTTGTAGGAAAACCGGTTCCCACTTTTCGGGAATGCACTTCATTGGGAGCGAGTTTACAGAGTAGAGTTCCTCTAAGCCCGGTATGGCATTCCAAAGCTGGATGAGTGCGTAGAAAAGATTTTTTTCAGGTAGGCAAACCGGAAAATCACATTCAGATCGAATGTGCGAGACTGAAGAAACATCATTCTATATTTTCGCTATATAGAATGCCAAAAAATCCCTAGATTTGCTGTTTAATTTTCTTGAAGAGAAAAACTTGCTCACTACTTGAAGGACTGAACCTATAATACTCTACATCCATACTACAGTGCTTGGAGGACGTAATGGGTTTTGTTAAACAGCTCATGATTGAGATGGAAGAAAGAGACTGGGAAGAGTCAGAAGTCGAATTTAATTGCCCAAGTTGTAACAAAGAGACCTCTGGCAGCTTAGAGCTACCAGTTATGTATGACGAAGAGGACCATACACAGCTCCCAATAGAAATACGATGTTATAATTGCGGCGAGCTGCATCGTGGAGAGGTCATAACTGACTGGAGTACTGCCAAGATAGAGCTTGATGAACATCCAGACGTCACTATTGAAACCGATGCTGTACAAGGTTCTTCAACAGTCTATGACGACTACGAAAATGATTATTATGACTGGTTGGAGCAGCAAGAAAATGATGCCCGGCCTGCGTACGATTCTTTCCATAAAACCATAAATGACATTCGAGCCTGGACTTCATCGATAGCTCTTGACCCAAAATCACAAATGCTTGCTCGCATGCTGTTAGCGCAAGGCATTACTGCGTTAGAGACTTACCTCGCAGATACGGTACTCACGGCAGCAACAAGAGAGAAAGAAGTACAGTTTAAACTACTGCAATCTAAAAGCTTTGGCCTTGGGGATACCAAGTTTACACTTAAAGAAGCAGTCGGAGTTCAAGACTTTGCAAGAGAACAGCTAATTGCGCATTTACATGCAGTTTCGTTCCATAATCTAAAGAGGGTAAACACGATCTTCAGCATTGGAATGGGCATCGCTATTCTACCAACAGACGATGCCGACAAAAAAGTTCTAGAAGATGCAATTAAGAAACGTCACGACTGCGTTCATCGCAACGGAATAAACAGAGACAGCGACCAAGCTCATGTGATCGAACAAGGGTACGTTCTACGCTTAACGGAACTATTAGAAAAAATGATTAGCGACATCCAAATAAAAATAGATGCGTTCTACGCTAGCCGTGACAATGAAAGTACTTAACCAGAGCGCAATTTAGAGCATTTTCATCTGACTACACCTCACCCACCATAATGTGCGCTGACGATGACGCGGACTTCTACCAGGGCGCCTTCGCGGCGGAGGGCGGCGGCTTCGATGGCGGTCCAGGCTGGATAGGGTTTGGAGAAGAGTTCGAGGCGGATGGAGTCGAACAGTTCGAAATGTTCGCGCAGGCCGATGTGGTAGCTGGTCATTTCCACGATGGCATCCAGATCCAGATTGGCTTCGTTCAGGATACAGGCGATCTTCTTGAATGTGTTGCGGAACTGGGCTTCAGGATCTTCCGGCATATTACCGTTCATATCCGCTCCAGTCATGCCACTCAGGAAGATATGATTTCCTGAAAAGATCGCCGGTGACATGTTGAGCTTTTCTGCAACTTCCTGAAATTCCTGAGGGATGACCACACGCTTGACCATGAAATACCTTTCCTGACGCCTCTCAGCAGATTGCTGCCCCGTTTTTGAGACGCGTAAACTATAACGCCACACTGAGCCTAAAGCAGTTCACATTTAAGCTGAAACACATGAACGGCTATCTGCATGCTGTCCCAGAGGGTGGCGAGAAGCGGCATGATGTTGGCTGGTAGAGCTGGTCAGTTACTTGAAGGCGGAGGGAATAAACTCAACGGCCTTGCAGGAAATGTATTTGCCGCGCCGGATCAAGTTTCGTGAGGCTGATTTATAGCAGACATCCCGAAGAACCAGGTAGGCCGGTAGTTTGGCGTTGGAGCCATAGGTTGTCATAATCATCTCTGCCCATTTCTTTGCCAGAGGGCTTGGCTTTTCAACGACAGGCAGGCCATCGTGCTTATCGCCGGTGTATTTGAGGACCAGTTCCTTTTGAACGGCTGGCTTTGAGAGAGCTGCGAGTGCGCTTGTCAGTGACGCTTCATTGTCCTTTGATTTGCCATCTGTTTGTGTGCGACCATCTTCTGCTGCGCCATCAGTCTCTTCGACTGTTTCTTCCTTTCCTTTGACAACCACGTTGTAAAAATTCTTCTTGCCGCTCTCATCTGGCTTGAAATCAATCTCAAACAACATTGCCCACGGCTGCTTGCTTGCCCATTTCTTAATGCTCTTGAGACTGTTGCCCTTGCTCATCTTAGCAATGACCTGCTGAAGAATGTTTTCCTGCAGTGCTTCGAACGCCTCATGGGCTTCGCCGAAGCTTTCCAGCATGCCTTCGCCCTTAGAACTCAGGAAATTTTCTAGTTCCTCTTTATGAGCTTTCAGCTTTTCAGCTTTACGTGCCTGATCTGCCTTGAGGTCAGCGATGTTATCTGCAAGGTCTGCCAGATCTCCAGCCATCCCCTTGGGGGCACTGCGCAGTTTTTGGGCAGCCTGAACGGACTCCGAGGTCTCTTTGTAAGTGACAACATGGACCTTCTTTTCCGGTTTTCCGCGTTTGAGTTTGCCTCTGAGGCCAGAGCGGTTTTCGCGGTACCAGACTTCCTTGACTTCCATATAATCCGGCAGTTGGTCCGATATGTCCTGCCCTTCCTTTTGCGCTGTCAGCAAGGTTTTGGCCCATGCCACGGAGGCTTCACTTGGGATGCCGACAAAAGGCTTGCCGTCCGGCCCTTTTTCACCTGTCTCCTGATGAGACATGGATGCCATCAGCTGGCCGGAACGCAGGCCGTTGAAACCAAGCTCAGGTGTGTTGGCAAGCTCGGTTTTGGTGACTGATTTGTGGGGCATGTCGACATGATTGTCGACCATCGGGTCCCCAGTATTTGCAGGGGTTTCAGGAGCAGTGCGCAGTTCTGAAGTGATGGAGTAGTCGCGTCCCTCTTTTTTGATGTTGACCTTAACCATCTGCGACCATGGCTGGGTTTCCGCCCATGCCAGGGTCTTCTTCACGTTGTTGCTTTTATCCAGTTGCGAGAGCACCATCTCTTCTGCCGTGCGCTGCAATCCAGACGTCGCGAATACGGCTTTGGGGCGTTCATCATTGAGCTGCAAAACAGCTGCTTCCACTTCAGCACCCCGGCTGATAGCGGTTTCCACACAGTTGGTGCAATTGAGCGCGAAGGCCATTTGCTTGGACATGGCCGTGCCATAAGCGATGGCTTCTTCTTCCAGCTCCGCCAGACGTTTCTTTTCCCGCTCTGAAACTGCGTGTTTTCTCGCGTCATGCAAGGTTTTCATCATAGAGTCGCCAAAGGCTTTCTCGTGCATCAGCTCTTTTGCTGTGGCGACCAGCTCATTGCCCAACACCTTCATATTCTGACTGAAGAACATGATGGTTTCACGCTGTGCCGTATCCATTTTGTTAGAGGGGGTGTCGCTGGCCTGACGTAGGTAGGCTCTGAACTCCGGTGCGGTCGACTGATCCTGAAACACTTCGCGAGTGAGTTGGCGGGATTGTTTTTTAAGCTCAATTTCGTGCTGCATCAACACCATCTGGCGGGCTTTTTGATCGCTCTCGCCCAGGGTGCCTTTGACCAGACGATCCCATTTGACAGCCTCCGGGTCCGCATAGGCTGCACCCACCGGATCTTCCTCATAATGGGATTTTTGAGATTGGTAGGAGTTGAGACGCTCTGTGAACCCTTCTGTTGGCCTGATGCCCGCATCACTCAGCGCAGCTGTCAGCGGGCGCTTTTTGCGCTCTTCAGCGGGTGTGCCTGCCACTACATAATCCGGGATGTCTGGATCAACGGTCCAATCCGGCGTGTCTTCATCAACTTGCGAGCCAATTGCCGCGCTGGCCTCAGAGACTTTACTGGTCACGCTTGGAGAGCGTTTCTTGCGTCCACCACCCACCAGGTCGTGGAACTTCCAGTTCATCTCAACATAAACTTTCTTCAGCCAATCATCATATTTCGGGGCGGGCGCTTGTGCGGGCATAGACACACCTCATCTCACCTTGCGTCAGGCCGCATATTTACCACGTTCACATTCGCGTGATATCGCTGGACTGCGGGCTTAGTTAGCGATTGGTGAGCAGCCCAAGAACAATGCAAAAGAAAAGCCCCGGCGGACCGGAGCTTTCATATTCAATTCTCTGATTTTGCTGTGCTTACTTGAGGCGTTGCATGACGGAGACGTAGTTGGCGACGGCGGCGCCGCCCATGTTGAAGATGCCGCCGAGTTCTGCGCCTTCGACCTGAATGCCGCCAGCTTCACCCACCAGCTGCATGGCTGTGAGGGCGTGCATGGACACGCCGGTTGCGCCGATTGGGTGGCCCTTTGCTTTCAGACCGCCAGATGGGTTGACCGGCAGTTTGCCGTCCTTCTGAGTCCAGCCTTCCAGAATAGCCTTTGCGCCCTGCCCTTCTGGCACCAGACCCATGGCTTCGTATTCGATCAACTCAGCGATGGTGAAGCAGTCGTGAGTTTCGACGAAGGACAGATCTTCGATGGTGATGTTGGCCATGGAGAGCGCGCGCTTCCATGCTTCAGAACAACCTTCGAACTTGAGGATGTCGCGCTTGGACATTGGCAGGAAGTCCTGCGCATGACCCAAGCCGCGGAAGGCGACTGCCTTCTTTGCGGAAAGCGCGGTGGTTGTGTCGGTGAGGACGATGGCTGCTGCACCGTCAGACACCAGCGAACAGTCGGTCCGCTTCAGTGGACCAGCCACGAATGGGTTCTTCTCGCTCTCATTGAGGCAGAACTCCACGCCGAGATCCTTGCGCATCTGAGCGTATGGGTTTTCGACGCCGTTCTTGTGGTTCTTCGCAGCAATGTGGGCCAGCGCTTCGCTCTGGTCACCATGCTTCTGGAAGTACATGCCTGCGATTTTACCGAAGACGCCAGCGAAACCAGCCGGGGTGTCGCCATCTTCTGGCAGGTAGGAGGCTTTAAGCAGGTTTGCGCCGATTTCAGGGCTAGGTGTGGTTGTCATCTGCTCTACGCCAACCACGAGCACGAACTTGGCATCACCTGCCTTGATGGATTTCACGCCCTGATGCACTGCTGCCGAGCCCGTCGCACATGCGTTTTCAACGCGGGTGGTTGGCTTGAAGCGTAGGTTGTCATCCGCCTGAAGCACGAGGCTTGCGGTGAAATCCTGCTTGGAGAACCCAGCGTTGAAGTGACCCAGAACGATCTCATCAATGTCTTCTGCGGCGAGACCGGCATCGGCAATCGCTTGCTTAGCAACCTTTGTTACGAGAGTTTCGACTGTCTCATCTGCCAGTTTGCCAAACGGTGTGTGTGCCCAACCAATAATTGCGGCCATTTTCTTCTCCCAAAGGAATTAAAGTGGGTGCCGAAAGTCTCGCCTCAAACCCGGCTCTTAAATGCGCGCAAATCGTTTCACCCCTCGGCGTGAGATGCAATCATACGGAAGTTGTAGTGAGCGGGGCTATCCGAGGGACTTTATGCTAGGTTTTGGTGTTCTGGCAGTTGCTTGCACCAGTTCACCACGCTTTGCCGCCGGTTTTCACGATGGGGTTACATCCGCATTTTGTGGCGAGGACGGTACGGCATTTGTTAGGCCCCTTAATTGATACCAATGGGTTTCAATTGGGTGAAAACAGTCCTTCATATTGAGCGAATTTCGGAATGTGTAGGGGGGAGTAAACTCAGGATTATTGCGGAAAATCCAAGAGTTTGAGGCCCGATATCTCCAGCCAGAGCAAAATCATCAGCATCGCAGAAAAGCGGGCCCAACAGGGGGCAGCGACCACAGATGGTCGTGCTGATGAAAAGCGCATTCCACTTTCCGTATTCATTATCGCCAAGAACGAGGAAGAGCGGATTGGCCGAACCATCGCCAGCTGCATTCAGTGGGCTGATGAGGTCATTGTGATCGACAGCGGCTCCACGGACCAGACCGTGACCGTTGCCCAGCGCATGGGCGCACGGGTGCTGCACAATGACTGGAATGGCTATGGCCTGCAGAAGCGGTTTGGTGAAGACCAGTGCCGGCATGACTGGATACTGAACATTGATGCGGACGAAGTGGTGACGCCTGCACTGCGGGATGAGATTCTGGGGTTGTTTCAGACTTCTGTGCTGGCGAACTATGACTTCTGGGAAGTCGACATCCGCGATGTGTGGCCTCACGAGGAGACCGCCGCCAGGCACGCCTTTTCGCATAAGCAAATCCGGCTTTACCGCAAGAGCATCGGACGGTTTTCTGCCAGTTCAGTGCACGACACTGTTCGTCCGCCCAGTACAGCTAAGATTGGCATGCTGAAAGGGCATATGGACCACCGCAGCATTCCCAGCATCACGTTCCACTACGACAAGATGAACCGCTACTCGACCATGCAGGTTCAGGAGATGCGAGGGCGTGGGCGCCGGCTGCCGCGCTATCGCTTACTCTTCGAGTTTCCGCTTGCCTTTCTGAAGGGCTATCTGGTGCGCGGGTATTGCCGTTATGGCTGGTGGGGCCTGATCGCTTCCACTAACTACGCGGTGAGCCGGTACTTGCGGCTCGCCAAGTTTGTTGAGGCCGAGCTGATGGAACAGTCAGGCCGGCCTGCAAAACACCCTTCCCCTTCCGCACAACACAAAAAAGCCTAGCACACAGGTGACTTAATCCATGGCTGAACAACAAACGCCAAGCAATCCCCCTCTTGTCAGCGTTTTGATCCCCGCCCGCGATGCAGCAGAAACACTCGGTGAAACCCTCAGCAGCCTGCTGGCACAGAGCTTCACCGATTTTGCCGTTGTGCTGGTGGATGATGGTTCCACCGATGAAACACGGGAGATCGCCAAGCACTTTGCGGCGCATTTTCCAAAAGGGCAGTTTCAGATCGTTGAAGGGCCAGCTAAGGGCATTTCCTCTGCGCTAAATGCCGGGCTTGCCGTAATCAAGAGCCCGCTTGTGGCGCGGTTGGATGCGGACGACCTTTCTGAGCCCCGGCGGTTAGAGCGGCAGGTGCGAATTATGGAGCGCAATCCGGACTGGCTGCTGTGCGGGACAGAGGTTTCGGTGATTGATGAAAGTGGGCAGATCATTGATCAAATGGAGTGCCCAAAGACGACGGTTGAAATCCGTAAGCGGCTTTATGAGAAGTGTTGCCTTTATCATCCGACCATCATGTTTCGGCGAAACGCTGTGATGGAGGTTGGAGGTTATCGTTCTCAGTATGATGGCGCTGAGGACTATGATCTCTATTTGCGTTTGCTGGAGTATGGCAAGATTGGTGCCCTGAATGAGCGGTTGGTGCGATATCGCATTCATCCTGGTCAGGTGACCGCCCAGCGTGGACGGCCTTATCGGATGATGGCTGACATGGTGCTGCTTGCCGCAATTTCACGCCTGCATGAGGAAGAAGAGCCAGAGTTCACAAAGGACACTTTGGCAGCAGACCTGAGCAGTGCTTTACGTGCTGAGTTGAGGGAACGTGGTTTTCTGGAGATCACGCCTAAGGTCGCCCGGCATATGGCTGTGCGGATCAAGCGAGCAAACGCCAAGGCAAAACGGCTGAAGGGCCTACTGTTTCAGAAGAATGCGCTTGCCGGGAACTACAAGGAAGCAGCAAAAGCACTGATGGCCTGAAGAGCTGGATGGATAGCTTTTGACAGGCGCGTTGCTGGATGAGCTGTTGAGTGACGAGGGAGCTTAGGCTCTTACGCCTTCTCCCGTTCACCACTTGCTTTCTTTAGCAGTCTTGCCTCTGCAGCTCTTAGGTCGGCTTCATCCATTGAGCGAGTTCTATGGTGATCCTTTCCGGGCCGAAGAGGAAGACTAGTTTTCTGTCATTGAACTCCATGACTTCAGAACGGGCGCTGAAACCGGCGGCCTGAAGGTGGGCCAGTCTGTCTTCCAGATCATCCACGGCAAAGCATAGGTGATTATAGCCGGTTCGGCAGAGGTCTTCTGGGTATGGTTCTGCCCGGGCTTCTGGATTGCGGTAGTGGAGGAGTTGGATTTCGAACCTTGGGCTATAGCCTTTCAGCACCAATGTGACGTGGTCTGCTTCCAGATCCGGAATGCCCATGTACTCGGAAAACATCGGACCTGAGATGACCAGCGCTTTTTGCTCCTCAAAATCCAGCAGTTTGAAGAACTTGCGCGCTTCCTCAAGGTCGCGGACGGCTACGGTGACGTGATCAGGGTGCATCTGGTTGATCTCCTGAAACTGAAGACAGGCTGGCCTCACTCGGATACGAGCATGTGGTCAATGAGCCCTTGCGTTTTGTTTGTGCCGCTTACGTGATCATCCCATAGGCTCATGAGCATGTCGTCATAAGTCTCTGCGATCTGGTGAATGTTGAAGAGGCGGAGCACGCGTTCCCGTCCGGCTTTTGCCATCTCTTCGCGAAGGGGTTGGTTATCCGCCAGATCAAGCAGTGCGGTTGCGATCTCTTTGGGAGATCGTGGGTTGATCACCTTGCCGGTTTCACCCACGGCCTCCCACAAGCCACCGGAATGCGTGGTGATTACGGCGGCTCCGCAGCTCATGGCTTCTATGGCGGTACGGCCAAAACCTTCTGCCACGATGGAGGGTACAACCGCGATGGAAGATGTTGCGAGACGCTGCTGAACGCTGGGCGCGTCTAAGTTGGTTTCTATGGAGACACTGGAAGAATGACTGGCAAGCATCTGGCGGAGGGAGTTGGCGGTTGATTGCTCCCCTTCATCCGTGACTGCCAATACGAGATTCAGCTTCCAGCCGGATTTCTCCAGCCGCTCAGCGCAAGCGAGCCATGCCTGAGCCAGATCGAAGACGCCTTTGTCTTCCCGGGCTCTGCCCACATAGATCACGGAGTTTTCTTTGGGTGCCGGAGACCAGAGCTCACAGTCTATCCCGTTGGGTACGACAACACTGCGGGCTTTCACGCCGGTGAAGTTTTCGCAGAAGTTATTGCGTGCATCTTCACCAACCCAGATGATCCCGGCCAGACGGTTCATTTTGCGGGTGTATTTCCAGCGTTTGAAGGCGCTGTTGCGCTCAAACCTGCCGTGACGGTGCAGTATCACGGGTGTGCCGGGAAAATCCGTGATGATCTGGAACGCCGTTTCCAGATGCTGGTGCACGACGATCAGCTGCGGGCCGAACTCTGACAAGGGATCATAAAACTTTGCAGGGGTTGGTTTCTTACCCGGTTCTGTCACTGCAAAAACATCAACATCATCAAACAGATCCTCTTCCCCACCGGCGAAGATGCGCAGATTGCTTTTGTTCTGGCTGTGAAGCGCCAGATCATGAGCGCACAGGTCTATTGATGTGGCTCGAGACTGACAGAAATGCATGTTACGCGGCATTACGATTGCAGTTCTCAACGCGGCCCCCACTCTACTGTTTGCATTCAGGAAAGCGGGAAGTGGGGGGACTGTACATTCCTTAGAAGTCTTCCTTCCAAAATCAGGGGTGCTTCTTTACGGAGGTGATTTTCCCGCATGGAGGTGGCTGTGCATCAGTGGGAGGTGGAACGCATAACGCTTGTAATTGGCGGGAAACAAAGGCATTAGAGCTGCACCTTTTACTGGTACGCACAGTCGTGACCAAAAGCGGAATGGATGGATCTTTGACAAAGCGCGTTGCAATCATCGGAGCAGGCCCTGCCGGGCTGTTTGCAGCTGAGCAACTGGCGAAAGCTGGTGTGTCGGTGAGCGTGTTTGATCAACGCCCTTCCCCTGCCCGCAAGTTTCTGATGGCTGGTCTTGGTGGCCTCAATCTGACCCATAGCGAGGATCTGGAGACATTTCTCAGCCGCTATCGCCCTGCGCATGAGCAACTGCTGCAGTCCGTGCGGGCGTTTCCTCCGGCAGCGCTGCGGGAGTGGAGTGCTGAACTGGGTGAGCCAACATTTGCTGGTTCCAGCGGTAAGGTGTTCCCCGAGAGCTTCAAGGCCTCCCCTCTTCTGCGCAATTGGTTGAAGCTGCTGGCTCAGCATGGGGTGACGCTGCATTCCAACACCCGATGGTGTGGTTTTGATGAAGTAGGAGCTCTATTGCTTCAGAAAGGCGATGAAGCTGTCGAAGCGCAGAGCTTTGATGCAGTTTTGCTGGCTCTGGGCGGTGGATCCTGGGCCAAACTCGGTTCTGATGGTTCCTGGGTTTCCATTTTGCGTGACAAGCAGATTGAGGTGAAAGAGCTGCTCCCTGCCAACTGCGGGTTCGAGATTGCGTTTTCTGATCATTTCAAAGAGCGCTACAAAGGAACGCCTCTCAAGAAGATTACCATCTCGCATGGTGGCAAGCGTGTTGTTGGCGACGCCATGCTGGATGCCTCCGGAATTGAAGGCGGTGTGGTTTATGCGCTTTCTGCGGACTTACGGGATACGATCCTTAAGAACGGTTCCACGCAGATAAAGGTTGATCTGAAGCCGGATGTGTCCGCTGAAAAGCTGGCTGCCAAGCTGAAGAAGCCGCGTGGTAAGCAGTCCATGAGCAACTTCCTGCGCAAGGCCACTGGCCTACCCGCAGCGGCGATTGCTTTGATGCGAGAGGCTGGGCCGTTGCCGGTTGAGGCCGATGAGCTGGCAGCACATATCAAGGCTTTGCCTTTACAGCTCACCGCGCCCCGGCCTATTGACCGCGCGATCTCCAGCGCGGGTGGTGTTTCATTTGATGAGATCAACGAGCACTACATGCTCACCAAACTGCCCGGCGTGTTCGTGGCCGGTGAGATGCTGGACTGGGAGGCTCCGACCGGCGGCTACCTGCTGCAAGCCGTGTTCGCAACAGGCCGCACAGCAGCGCATGGCATCAAGGCGTACCTTCAAGCCTGACGGGTTTGGAACTGGCGGCGGTAGGCTGTTGGGGTGGTGCCGTATTTGCTTCTGAAGTGATGACGCAGAGTTGCTGCTGAACCGAAGCCGCAGAGGTGGGAGAGGTTCTCCATGTCCATGGTCTCTTCCGCTTCCAGCAAGTGTTTGGCTGTTTCCAGCTGTTTGGCACGGCGCCATTCTGCCGGGGCCTGACCGGTGACCTTCGAGAACTTGCGGATGAAGGTGCGTTGGCTCATACCCATGAGGGTTGCCATCTCTGGCACTGACATGGTGTAGGCCCGTTTCTTTTCCAGCTCCTCAAAGAGAGACGCAAAGCGTTTGCTTTCCCGTTCCTCTGGCACAGGCTGTTCTGCGAACTGGGTTTGTGTGCCTTCCCGGAAAGGTGGCGCGACCAGACGTTTGGCGACGCTGTTGGCGATCTGAGAACCGTAGTCCTGCCGGATGATGTGGAGGGCCAGATCAATACCTGCTGCACTGCCTGCGGAGGTGAACACCCTGTCGGTTTCTGAGTACAGGCGGCCTTCTTCCACGTTGATGGCGGGAAACTCGCTTTGCAGGGCTTCGGCGTAGCGCCAGTGGGTGGTGGCGGTTCTACCGTTGAGCAGGCCCGCTTGTGCGAGCACAAAGGCACCGGAGCAGATGGAGGCGACACGGGCACCGCGCGTGTAGGCTTTGCAGAGCGCTTCGATCAGGTCTTTCGGCACCGGAGTTTCGATACCGCGCCATCCGGGGATGATGATGATGTCTGCCTGGTCTAGCGCTTCGAGCTGCTTTTCAGCTTTAATTTCCAAACCGCCAGCGGCGCGGATTGGGCCGTCTTCAATGGCCACGGTTTCATATCTGTACCAGTTTGCGCCGAACTCCGGTCGTGGCAGGCCGAAGAGCTCGTAGGCCTGTCCGAACTCGAAGGTGCAAAGGCCATCATAGATGAGCGTTGCGACAAGTGGGCCTTCGGGCTTGGTGTGTGTCCTTGAAACCATCGGCAATCATGCGTTTTGAAATTGGCGTATTTTTTACGAATATAGTCATTCAAGCCAGTTTTGTGCAACGGGGAAATTCTTCAGATTACCGGAGCAGGCGAAATTCCTGCCATCACCGAAAGCAGCTCAGCGAAGCACCCATCGCACAAGCTGCTTTAAAACAAGCGTTTTTGGTGCTCCTGCCCCCTAAAACAGGCGCACTATCATAGATTTGGAGAGAGACATGGCTTCACGTGCACTCGAATATTCCCCGGCAGACCCGAAGTTGGCGCTCGGGCATTTCCGTTCCATCCTGCAGTTTGAAACTGACTGCTCAGATGTTCAGGCTGATCTGGCAGAGGGTACAGCTGAGTTTGTGCTGCTTGATGTTCGCGGTCCAGTTCGGTTTGCGCAGGGACACGTGGATGGGGCACTCTGCCTGCATCACCGTGATCTGACGGCAGAAAACCTTGCCAAGTGGCCGATGGACACTGTGTTCGTGGTCTATTGTGCTGGCCCGCACTGCAACGGAGCGGACAAAGCGGCTTACAACCTCTCCGTTCTGGGTCGCCCGGTGAAGATTATGCTGGGCGGTATGACTGGCTGGATCGATGAAGGCTTTGAGCTGGTTAAGTCACCGGCGGAAGAAGTCGCATAAAGGCAAAAAGCACCGGGGCTGACCTCGGTGCTTTTCAATAATGGTTTTGCGCTTAGCTTTTCTTTTTCTTCTTGCCTGCTTTTTCGAACATCGGTTTCATTTTCTCATCTTCACGCGCCATTTTGCAAAGTTGAGCTGATGTCTTGTCTTTGTAGGCTTTTGAGTAGTGCGTGTACCTTTCCAGATAGACGTTCACGTACTGTTTGACGGCGCATTTCCTATTGGCGCTTTTGCTGGTGAGGCACACAAGCATGGCAGACTGCGCCAGCAAGTCCTGGTTCTTCATCGTCATAGAAGGGCAGTGTTTATCAATGTAATTTGCTCGTGCCACTTTATCCGCCTGATCAACAAACAGATCTGGCAAGGAAGACCGTGTGGTCACACACCCACTCAGCACAAGCGCTGCTGCAAGCACTACAAATAATTTTAGATAATTTTTCAAAGTATTAGCTCCTATAGCAAGTTAGAGCTAATTAGATGCATAAAGCACGTTTTGCAATCTTAAGATGAAGTTTAATTACAACCCAATACAAAAGTTGCATCCCCACAATAAAAAAGGCACCGAGGTGGGAGGTTACCTCGGTGCCGAACAAAGCAGGCATAAAAGGCCGATTGGGAGGGGGAGGTACGGCCTTAAAATCGTCGGGGCAAGACAACCTGCCTTGAGACAAGGATGGCCCACCAAGCAATGGAAATAGGCCGCCCTTAAGTTGTCCGCATAAACATATGCAGATGATCCTGTATCAGGATTTATTGTTATTTTGATAATACTGGGTGCATAGCACTCAGTACTTAACGACGTCCTGTTAAACCAACATTCTTATTGTTATTGAAGGTAGCAGGATCTTGTTATCATCAGGTTGTCAGAGATGGTGAATAAACACTTAGCTGACTTGCCTCCGGAGAGAGGCGACCTAACGGCTAATTGAGGTGGAAACAGGGCGAAATATGGCTTTTCCATGGCGCATGGCCGTCAGCTTGTCGCAGAGGAAGCGCGTGTAGGCTCAAAGACTTACAGCGACAGTCCGTGCCGCACAGTTTTACCGAGCCGCCGTATAAGTATTGGCAAATATTGATTGGCTTGCACGTTTGAGAAAATCGTTTTTCCTCCATCAAAAATATGAGTGACTGAATTTTCTTAGTGAAGCCGCTAAATACAAGTCATCCTCGAATACCTTAACAATTTGGCTCAATCTGGAATCATTGACTCCTTCCTGAATACATGCGTCAACTATCTTTACGTTGTTTAAGGTTTGGCTTCTGAAGTCTTTCGAGAGAACGACTGCATTTCAGGGAAGCTCTGGAACAGCGCGGGAGGGGTTTCATTATGCATAAATTACTTCGGGCCGCGGCGGTTAGCCTGGCGGCCAGCGCATTTGCACTTTCTGTTTCATCAAGCATTTCCTCTGCGGAAGAACCAATCAAGATTGCCCACGTTTATGGTAAAACCGGCCCGTTTGAGGCTTATGCCAAGCAATCCCATGTGGGCCTGATGATGGGGCTGGAGTACGCCACTGGCGGCACCATGGAGATTGATGGCCGTAAGATTGAGGTGATTGAGAAGGACAGCCAGCTCAAGCCGGATATCGGACGGGCCATGCTGGCCGAGGCTTATGGTGATGATGAGGTTGATCTGGCGATCGGACCGGTCTCTTCTGGCGTTGCGCTGGCTATGCTGCCAGTTGCAGAAGAGTACGAGAAGCTGCTGATCGTAGAACCTGCGGTGGCGGACAGCATCACCGGGGCCAACTTCAACCGCTACATTTTCCGCACATCCCGCAACTCCTCTCAGGATGCGATTGCCAATGCTGTTGCCCTTGGGCAGGATGGCGCGTCTATCGCCACGCTTGCGCAGGATTATGCATTTGGCCGGGATGGTGTAGCTGCTTTCCGCAATGCGATTGCAAAAACCAATGCCAAGCTGGTGTTTGAGGAATACGCGCCGACGGACACCAAGGACTTTACCGCGAGTGCCCAGCGCATTTTTGATGCACTGAAGGACGAAGAGGGACGCAAGTTCCTATTTGTGATCTGGGCTGGTGGTGGCAATCCACTGGCGAAGATCAACGCGATGAACCCGGAACGCTACGGGATCGAGATCGCGACAGGCGGTAACATTCTGGCTGCGCTTAAAGCCTATAAGGCTATGCCGGGCATGGAAGGGGCGACCTACTATTACTACGAGATCCCCAAGAACCCAGTGAACGACTGGTTGGTGAAGGAGCATGAGGCGCGTTACAACTCACCGCCGGACTTCTTTACCGCTGGCGGTATGGCTGCGGGTATCGCGGCTGTGGAGGCGATCCGTAAAGCAGGTTCTACAGATACGGAAGAGCTGATCACCGCGATGGAAGGCATGGAGTTTGAAGGGCCGAAGGGACTGATGAAGTTCCGCGCGGAGGACCATCAGGCGCTGCAGTCCATGTATCACTTCAAAATCCGTGTGGACCCTGAGGTTGAATGGGGCATTCCTGAACTGGTGCGTGAACTGACCATTGAGGACATGGATATCCCTATTCAGAACCAATAGGTCTGGCACCCTCACGCTTTCAGGAGGGAGCGGGCCACTCGCTTCCTCTGCCTAACCTCCAAAATACAATGCTCTGAACCTGCTACTCTTGTCTGCTTTAATGCTGACCTCATCCTCAGCTGCAGATTATTGGGATTGCGGGACATACAGAGCACCGAAGAGCGACGTATAGGCCCATGGATATTCTCTTAAAGCTGTTTTTGCCGCTTTCGCTGGCGTTTATCATGTTTTCCCTCGGGATCACTCTGACCTTGCAGGACTTCAAACGCGTGGTGCAGATGCCGCGTGCGTTTAGCGTTGGTATGTTGGGGCAGTTGCTGTTGTTGCCCGCTATCGCGTTCCTCATTTTGCAAGTTGTTGAGCTGGAGCCAGCTATGGCGTTTGGCGTGATGCTGCTTTCCTTTGCTCCGGGTGGCGTGACCTCCAACATGCTGACGCGGTTCAGCGGCGGGTCGGTTGCGCTGGCGGTGTCGCTGACGGCTGTCACCAGTGTTCTATGCGTGTTGACGGTTCCGATTTTTTCAGCGGCAGCTGCGGATTACTTTCTGGGTGCCGCCATGCCCAAGATTGATGTGACTGCTATTGGTATATCCATGGCATTGATCACCGCTGTTCCCGTTGCTTTAGGTGTGGCAGTCAATCATCTGGCACCCTCGTTTACCTCTGCCATCTCCAAGGTGGTTTCCCTGGTGGCTTCCGTCTTGTTCGTGGTGATCGTGCTGGGTGCCATTGCCACCAACTGGTCGGTGTTGACCGCCAACATTCTGGAGCTGGGACCAGTGCTCATCTTCCTGAATGTGGTTATGCTGCTGATTGGTTATGGCGGGGCGAAGATAATGAAGCTTTCACACCCGGATAGTGTCGCAATTGCCATGGAAGTGGGCGTTCAAAATGCCACGTTGGGGATCACTGTTGGGGCGCTGATTGCCATGAGCGGGGAAGCCTTGCCGCCCTATAGTCTGGCTTCCGGCATTTACGGCATCACGATGTATGGCTGTGCCTTCCTCTTCATTTTATGGGCACGGCGCAAGGCGAGGCTAGACCCAAGCCTTCGTACTCAAAGTGAACTCTCAAAGAAGGCAACTCTTTGATTATGCAAGCAGATGAGAAGCCGGTTCTGAGTACGCGTGATCTAACCATTCGCTTTGGTGGTCATGTGGCAGTTGATGCGGTGTCCTGTGATTTTCATCGAGGGACTCTGACAGCGATTGTTGGGCCGAATGGTGCGGGGAAGACCACCTACTTCAACCTGATCTCCGGCCAACTGGCGGCCAGTTCCGGTCATGTCTGGTTCAATGGTGAGGACATCACCCGCATGTCTGTGGCAGATCGCACCTTGCGGGGGATCGGGCGCGCTTTTCAGCTGACCAACCTGTTCCCTGGCCTGAGCGTTCGTGAGAATGCACGGCTGGCGGTTCAGGCTCATCAGCGTATGGGGATGGACCTATTTTCCATGGCCGATAGCCACGTGGAACTGATTGAACGGGCGGAACACATTCTGGCGGAGGTGCATCTGCTGGATAAGGCCGAACAGATCACCTCAGAACTCTCTCATGGAGATCAACGCAAGCTGGAAGTGGCGCTGATGATTGCCATTGGTCCGCAGGTGCTGATGTTTGATGAACCAACAGCAGGCATGAGCGTTGATGAAGTGCCTATTGTGCTCGATCTGATCCGTGAGCTTAAACAGGACAAGGACCGAACGATCTTGCTGGTGGAGCATAAGATGGATGTGATCCGCTCTCTGGCAGACCGGATTATCGTGCTTCACAACGGAGAGTTGGTGGCAGATGGAGACCCAGCAGAGGTGATCGCCTCCCCTGTCGTGCAGCAGGCCTATCTGGGGGTTGCACCCGAAGAGAAAGAAGAGGGTGCGCATGTCTGATGCTCTTCTCACGCTGAAAGGCGTTCACACCCATATCGGGCCTTACCACATCTTGCAGGGCGTTGATCTGGAGGTTCCGCGCGGCGGCGTGACGGTTCTGCTGGGCCGCAATGGTGCGGGTAAGACAACCACACTGCGCACCATCATGGGACTGTGGCAGGCTTCGCAAGGGGCTATCCTGTTCGACAATGCTGAAATCCAGAAGGAAACCACGCCTGCCATCGCCCAGCGGGAGATTGCTTTTGTACCCGAGGATATGGGCATCTTCACCGATCTGACGGTGCATGAAAACATGCTTCTGGCTGCTCGTGGTGGCACCATTGATGAGGAACGGCTGAGTTGGATTTTTGGTCTGTTCCCTCCCCTCAAGACCTTCTGGCAGAGTGCGGCGGGCAATCTTTCCGGCGGACAAAAGCAGATGCTGGCTGTTGCAAGAGCCATCATCGAGCCACGTAAGCTGCTGCTGATTGATGAGCCAACCAAGGGGCTGGCACCTGCAATCATCAACGCCATGATTGCCGCGTTGAAAGAGCTGAAGGAAATGCAGACGACAATCCTGCTGGTGGAGCAGAACTTTTCCATGGCACGGGCGGTGGGAGACACTGTGGCTGTGATGGATGACGGGCGGATTGTGTACTCCGGCGAGATGGCGGAGTTGGCAGACGATGCTGAGTTGCAGGAGAGGTTGATGGGACTTTCACTGGAGGCGCACCAATGAGCGACAGCCTGATTAAACCACGCATTGAACGCCCTCCCCTTTCTGAAGTGATTGAAGCCAAAGCACCGTTATTTCTGGTGCCGGTTCTTATGCTGATTGGGTTGCTGGCGATTGGGTCAGGTTCCACGTGGCTGACGCTGACCGCAGCAGGGCTGGCGATGGGGATGATGATCTTCATCATGGCCTCTGGCCTCACAGTGATTTTTGGCCTGATGGACGTGATCAACTTTGGGCACGGAGCATTCATCTCGCTGGGCGCTTTTGCCGGTTTCACCATTTTGGGATTGCTCGCTGGCTGGATCGAGAGCCCTAGCATTGCGCTCAATCTGGGAGCTGTTTTGCTGGCGGTGGCTTTTGCCATGTTGGTGACAGGCCTCGCGGGTTATGGCTTTGAGCGGCTGATTGTGAAGCCAGTTTATGGGCAGCACCTGAAGCAGATCCTCGTGACCATGGGCGGGTTGGTTGTCACCCAGCAGTTGATCTACGTGATCTGGGGGCCGGATGAGATCGTGCTGGCGCGGCCAACTGCGTTTCAAGGCTCCTTCGTTGTTTTAGGAGCTGCTATTGAGAAGTATCGCGTGCTGGCTATTGCAATCGGGCTGGCGCTGTTTGTTGCCATGCGGTTGGTTTTGAGCCGGACGCGTATCGGATTGCTGGTGCGGGCTGGTGTGCAGAATGGCGAGATGGTGGAGGCGCTTGGGTATCCCATCCAGAAGTTGTTCCTCGCCGTCTTCATGGTGGGCTGTGCGCTGGCCGGGCTCGGCGGGGTGATGTGGGGCATGTATCAGGAAACCATTACGGCTCACATGGGCGCTGAAGTGATGATCTCCGTGTTCATCGTGGTGATCATTGGCGGGCTTGGCTCCATAGAAGGCTGCTTTATCGGAGCCATGCTGGTGGGGTTGCTGACCAACTACACGGGTTTCCTGATCCCCAAGCTGGCGTTGGTTTCGACTATTCTGCTGATGGGGGCTGTTTTGATGTGGCGACCTCAGGGGCTCTACCCTGTCGTCAAAGCGCATTGAGGAGTTCATGCGATGGTGATGAAACTCCTTTCCGGTGACAGCCCACGCAGCAAAATGCTCAGTGCCGTGTTGTTGCTCATCCTGTTCGGGCTGATGTTTGCGCCCTTCCTGTTTCCCGGCACGCGGTCACTGGATACAGCGGCGCGGATCTGCATCTTCATTGTGCTGGTGGCCAGCTATGACTTGCTGCTGGGGTACACGGGGGTGGTGTCCTTTGCGCATACCATGTTCTTTGGCATTGGTGCTTATGGCACCGCGCTGGCACTGGTGAACATGGGAGCATCCTACAGTGCGATTGTGCTGGGCACGGTATGCGGTGCGGTGGTCGCCGGAGCATTTGCTTTTGTGATTGCGCTGTTTTCTCTGCGTGTGAAGGCGATCTTCTTTGCGATGATGACGCTGGCGGTGGCGAGTGCATTTCTGGTGCTGATTTCACAGCTGTCAGGCATTACCGGTGGTGAGGACGGGCTGAGCTATCGTATCCCACGGGAGATGACACCTGCGTTCAAGCTGGTGAAAGAGAAGGTTCTGGGTGTTCGGCTTAATGGCAAGCTGATCACGTACTATGTGGTGTTCTTCAGCAGCCTGTGCCTGTTCCTTGTATTGCTGCGTATGGTGAACTCGCCGTTTGGTCGGGTTCTGCAGGCAATCCGTGAGAATGCATTCCGGGCAGAGGCAATCGGATACAAAGTGGTGCGATATCGCAGCGTGGCGACGATCCTGTCTGCGGTGGTGGCGGCGCTTGCTGGCTCTCTGATGGCAATCTGGTTGCGCTATACCGGACCGGCAACCACCCTCTCTATGGATATAATGGTGGACATTCTGTTGATGGTTGTGATTGGCGGAATGGGCAGCATGTATGGCGCTGTGATCGGGGCTGTTCTGTTCCTGCTCACACAGTCTTACTTGCAGAATCTCCTTGGTATCCTTCAGGAATCATTGGGTAGTTTGCCCGTTGTGTCTGAGGTGGTCTCACCAGAACGGTGGCTGCTGTGGCTGGGAATCTTGTTCATCTGCAGCATCTATTGGTTCCCCAAGGGCGTGGTGGGGCGATTGCGAGGTACATAATTCTCCGAGATTTCGCTTTTTTGGCGTTTACACCTTGTGGATTTCATCGGGAGTACCTAGGTTGGCATGGACGAGCGAGCTAAGAGATTTGCTTATCCCGTAGTATTAGAGGGGCGACATATGACCCGTCCCCCTATATGAGAATTAAGACTGGCTTTTTTGAACGAGAACAGAGCTCAGGCTTGGTTACTACGGGCTGTTTTTGGAGACACACTTGGCAGTGTTACGATTGACCGATCGCGACAATGTCCTTTTCTGCCTTTGAATACATTGCTCGTCACAAATAACTCGCCCTCATCAGGTGAGTTGGATTTTTTGGCTTAAAGGACGTTTCGATGAGACAAGACGGTACCCTCAAATTCTTCAACCACGACAAAGGCTACGGCTTCATCACCCCAGGTGACGGATCCAAGGACATCTTTGTTCACATCACAGCTTTCGAACGCTCCGGCATCGCAGTTCCAGCTGAAGGTGCAGCGATCACTTTCGTTGCTGAAGAAGATCGTCGTGGCCGCGGTTTGCAGGCTTCCCAGATTGAGCTTGCTTAATCTTTACGATTTGTGGGATTGCAGGGTTTGCTTCAGCGCAAGCTGAACGCACATTGTAACCACCTCAGGATTGGCCTGATGAGCGCGGCTTGTGCCGGACGCCGTCAGGCCTTTTCTTTTTTACGCGCAGATTTCAGCGATTTTTCCACGCAGGCACTTGCCTAAAGCTCCTGTCTTCCTATTTACGGAAACAGGCTGCAGCACACTGCCTTCGATAGTGGGTATTTTGTGCAAAGCCGCTCACATCTTTGTTTTCACACCCTAAATTTCGTGGTTGTCCGGGTGACTTGGTCTCGCAAAGTTGCTGCTGATGGCCTATACTGACAAAAGTCGCAGATCTGCGCTGACGTACAAAACATTATTCTCTGCGATTTCTCGCAGAATTGGGCAAGGGACTCATTGTGAAGGGCACGACGAAAGCCAGCAGAACACAAAATCGCATTCTTGATGCGGCCATCGACTATGTGCAAGCGCAGGGCGGTGGGCAGTTTTCGTTGGATGCTATTGCCAAGCATGCGGGTGTTTCCAAAGGCGGTCTTCTTTACAACTTCCCCAGCAAACAGGCGCTTATCCGCGCCATGGTTCAGTATCACGTAGATAGCACGCGCGAGACAATCGCTTCGGAAGAGCATAAGCTGGCTGATGATCCGTATCGCCACAAGCTGATGCGTGCTTTCCTGAAAGGGCTTTGCAGCAAGTTCAAGGAAGACAACAAGGCTGCCTCCGGCATGCTGGCTGCAATTGCAGATGACCCAAGCCTGCTCGATCCTGTCCGCGTCTTTCATAAAGAGATGTATGCTCGTATTCAGGATGAGTCTGAAGACCCAGAGCTGGCGACACTCGTCTATCTGGCCGTCGAAGGCGTTCACAGCAATGGCATCTTTCAGGTTCTGGATGAGACCCAGCTGAACGTTGAAGAGCAGCTTGAACGGATGTTTGAGATACTCAAGTAAAGCTCTGCCAGACTTGAACTCTTCTCAGGCCTGAAAACCCAAATATATCGCCAGAGTCCCCTCCCCTCTGCTAGCATTGATACTTAAGTATTTTGTACGGAGAACCGGTTGCGTTCTTCGTGGTTGCTCAAGGCGTATCCTGATCCGAAACCGCTGTCATTTTCGGAGATACGCTCAATGGAGGGGTACAGATGAAACGTCGTGACTTTCTTAAAACAGCTGTGGCAACGGGCGCGGCCGGTGGGGCCTCAGTTCTTGCTGCACCAGCGATTGCGAACGCGACGCTGAACCTGAAGCTTGTGGGTGCATTCCCAAAGGGCTTCCCAGGTGTAGGCACCTCTGCTGAACAGTTGGGCAAGCGCATTGAAGCGCTGTCTGACGGCAAAATCTCCATCAAGTATTATGGTGGTGGTGAGTTGGTTCCTCCGTTCGAGACTTTCTCTGCGGTTTCCTCCGGCACGGCTGACATCGGCCACAACGCGCCTTACTATCAGGTGGGCAAAATCCGCTCGACCATGTACTTCACCACTCTGCCGTTTGGTCTGGATGCAACTGAGCTTTCCGGTTGGCTGCGCCATGGTGGCGGACAGGCATTGTGGGACGAAGCTTATGCACCGCACAACGTAAAGCCGTTTTACGCAGGCAGCTCTGGCGCCCAGGCAGGCGGCTGGTTCAAGAAGCCAATCAAGTCTCTGGATGACCTTGTTGGTCTGAAGATGCGGATCGCGGGCCTTGGTGGAGACATTCTGCGCAAAGTGGGTGCAACCACTGTTGTAACACCTCCGCCAGAGATCTATCCGGCACTGCAGTCCGGCGTTGTTGATGCTGCTGAGTTTGTTGGCCCTTGGAATGACCTTGCGCTCGGTCTTTACAAGATCGCGCCTTACTATCACCTGCCAGCCTTCCATGAGCCTGGTCCGGGTCTGGAAATGATCGTGAACCAGAACACCTATGAGAACCTGAGCCCATGGCTGAAGGAAGTTCTGGCACAGGCTGCAACCGCGCAGGCAGAAGAAAGCACTGCGGAATTCCGCTACAACAACACAATCGCTCTTTCCACACTGGTGGAACGCGGCGCTATTCTTTCCGCCTTCCCGCCGGATGTGATTGAAGCCATTGGAGCAGCGGCCCGTGAAGTTATTGCGGCATACCCATCAGGCGATGCGATGAGCGAAAAGATCCATGGTTCCTACATGGAATACGTGAAAGCTTGCTCTTTGTATGGTGCACGGATGGAAGGGCAGCTCTATCAGGACCGGGCTCAGGTCTGGTCTACTTAAAGCTGGCTCAAGTAAAACAAACAGACGGGGAGAGTTATCTCCCCGTTACCCTAGGTTGCTTAAACGACTCACCAAATGCACACCCGCATGCAGCTTTCCTCTTGTAGCCTCTGAAAACTCAAGTATATTTGGGAAATAGTAACTAATTGCAACTTGCATATATACTTATAGCGTAAGTAGTTTATCTACTAACACTACTTAGGTGAGAATAAGTAGGTAGTTAGTACAAATCTAAGCAGTAGAATAAAGACTCTATAAAGAATTACTGACTCAATTTGGGCGTGTATTCACAAATCAGTGAAACTGGGTGTCAGATTACCCCCTTTTAAATTGAAACTTGGGTTTCCCTAACAGGTGCTCTCATGCGTCGTATTCTTTTAAAATATCGCATCATCGCGATATTCATGCTGGCATTTGTGCCAATGCTTTATTTTGCAGGTGCACAAATCATCACCGCCTACAACAACAAGGTGGAAGCATCTAACATCGGACAGGTGGCAGAGTTTGTGCCTGTGTTGAGTGCGGTTGTCCATGAGTTGCAGAAAGAGCGCGGTCGCTCCGCCGGGTATCTCGGCGCGAAGGGCAAGGCATTTGCCGAAGGCCTAGCAGACCAGCACAAGCTGACCGACAGCAAAATCCGTATTTATAAAACTGCGCTGGAAAACATTCACCTCGCCTCCATTGATAAGGGCCTTGCTGCGCAGGTGGAAATGGTGAACAGCCGGTTGGCACACATTGATCGCATCCGCAACAACGTCAAAAGCCTGAATACGACCGTTGGCGAGACCGTTGCTTATTACAGCGGCACAATCAATGAAGCCTTCACTTTCCTGCCAAGCACCATTGCTGTGAGCCGGGACGCAAGTCTGGTTCGCGAGCTGAGCATGTATGAAGAAATTCTGCTTGGTAAAGAGAACGCAGGCATTGAGCGCGCAATCGGAGCGAACGGCTTCAGTGCACAAGAGTTTAACGCAACGATCTACCACCGTTTCGTTCGCCTTGGCGCAAGTCAGGATACCCACTTCAAAACCGCTCGCGCACTGATGACTGGTCCTCAGGAGAAGTTTCTTGATAAGATCTTCAGCCGTCCAATCATGAGTCAGGTTCAAGCCGCGCGTAAACTGGGCTATGCCTCCGCATTTGGCGGTGATATCTCCTCCGTTTCCGGTACCGAATGGTTTGATTTGGCAACCAAACGCATTGATGCACTGAAGGACTTTGAAGATTACGCTGCTGATGAACTGGTGATGCACGCACAGAAGTTGTCTGCAGACGCGCAATGGCAGTTCATGTTTGCCCTGACTATCGCTGGTTTGGTGACCGTGTTGGGTATTGGTGCTGCTTACACCATCATCCGCAGTGTTTCTGTTCCTGTTTCAGCACTGCTGACAGATGCACGCAATCTGGCTGATGGCGATACCTCCGTAACCTTCTCCGGCGCTGTCGGCGTTGATGAAGTCGGTCAGGTGGCAAACGCTGTGATGTCCTTCCGTGACACTGTTGCTGAACAGAAGCGCCTGCAGAGCCTTTCTGAGAAGGAACATGAGCAAGAGCGCAATCGTCAGATGCATGTTGATCAGCTGATCAGTGCGTTCAACGATCAGGTTTCCAGTGTGCTCGACCGTGTTGATGACAACACCGGCAAGATGCAGCAGACAGCTGACTCCCTCACTCACATTGCAACCACCACATCTGACCGTGCAACAAGCGCTGCAGGTTCTTCCGAGCAGGCCTCATACAACGTGCAGACCGTGGCTTCCGCTGCTGAAGAGCTTTCTGCTTCCATCGAAGAGATTGGCCGTCAGATCTCCCAGACCAAGCAGACTGTTGATGATGCAACCACTGTTGCAACTGCCACCAACGATCACGTCACAGATCTGGATCAGGCCGCGCAGAAAATTGGCGAAGTGGTCAACCTTATTCGCGATATCGCTGAACAGACCAACCTGCTGGCATTGAACGCGACCATTGAAGCGGCACGTGCTGGCGAGATGGGCAAGGGCTTCGCAGTTGTGGCCTCTGAAGTGAAGGAACTGGCGACCCAGACCTCCAAGGCAACTGAAGAGATTTCCTCTCAGATTTCTGGCATTCAGGGTTCCACCAAGGAAGCTGTAACCGCCATTGAGCAGATTGCAGGCACCATGCAGCAGGTGAACGAGTACACCAGCTCCATCGCCACTGCGATTGCTCAGCAAAACGCTGCCACTTCTTCCATCAGCCAGAACATCCAGCAGGCCGCACAAGGCACGCAGGATGTGGCGGACAGCATGAATGTTGTGACCAGCTCTGTTCAGGAAACCAACAGTTCTGCGAATGAAGTGCTGGAGGCGTCCACCTCAGTTTCCAAACAGGCAACGGAGCTGCGCCAGACCATCTCCACCTTCCTGAAGGATGTTGTAGCCGCCTAATAGGCTGCTCAGAGCTTAGAGTTGATGTAGGGAGGGCTTCGGTCCTCCCTATTTGTTTGATCCCGAGTTGACCTTGGCTGGAAAGCCCATATAAGGGCGCCATGCAAAACGTTGATGTTCTTATTATAGGCGCAGGCGCCGCTGGCCTGATGTGTGCCATCGAGGCTGGCAAGCGCGGTCGTTCCGTGCTGGTTGTTGATCATGCCAAGCGCCCAGCGGATAAAATCCGTATTTCTGGTGGTGGTCGCTGCAACTTCACTAATCTGCACGCCTCCCCTGCCAACTATCTTTCCGAGAATCCTCGTTTTGCGGTATCAGCGCTGAAGCGCTATACCCAGCACGACTTTATTGCGCTTGTCGATAAGCATGGCATTAGCTGGCATGAGAAGACATTAGGGCAGCTGTTCTGTGATGACAGTGCCCAGCAGATCATCGACATGCTGCTTGGCCTTTGTCAGCAGGCTGGCGTGCGCATTCAGCTGGAAACCAGCATCACCTCCTTGACCAAGCCAGATGGCCGCTTCACCATTGGAACTTCCAGAGACACAGTGCGTGCGCACTCTGTTGTGGTGGCGTGTGGTGGGCCTTCCATTCCCAAAATGGGTGCAACCGGCTTTGGTTACGAGATCGCCAAGCGGTTTGACCTGCCTATAGTGACGCCTCGTGCAGCACTTGTGCCATTCGTGTTTGATGATGCCATGCGCGAGCGCTCCAAGCATCTGGCCGGTGTTTCCGTTGATGCCGTTGTGTCTTTCAAAAAGACAAGCTTCCGCGAAGGCCTGCTCTTCACACACCGCGGTCTATCCGGTCCATCCATCCTGCAAATTTCCTCTTACTGGGAAGAAGGCAAAGACATTCGCGTCAATCTGCTGCCCGACACAGATGTGTTTGAAGCTCTGAAAGCAGCGAAGCAGAACCAGCCAAAACAAGACATCAAAACAGCCCTTTCCGGCTTGCTGCCCAAGAAACTGGCGACCCATATTGCAGAAGAACACAAGCTGGGCGGACGTCTGGCGGACACCTCCGACAAGGTGCTGCGTAAAGCTGCTCTGGCGATCAACGAGTGGACCATCAAGCCTGTGGGCACAGAAGGCTATCGCACTGCTGAAGTCACTCTTGGCGGTGTCAGCACTAAGGCGCTCTCCTCCAAAACCATGGAAGCCTCAAACGTCCCCAGCCTCTTCTTCATCGGCGAAGTCGTCGACGTCACCGGCCACCTCGGCGGCTTCAACTTCCAATGGGCCTGGGCATCAGGACATGCAGCGGGGCAGTTTGTTTAGCGAACAACGATTACTGCTCTCCCAACCAAAAACATCGTAAGCACTACCATCTCCCCCTCGCGACATTTGCGCGCGTTTGGGTGGGGTTGGTGGGATTTATGTATAATACCTCAAACATATCAAAATTTTAGAAAACTCGTGCGTTTGGGGGCTGGGTTTGGTAGGTGGATTGAAATCTTAGGGCTTCGCGGTACACTTCGGGGCGCATCCAACAAACAATAATAAAGCCCGCAAATGGCACTTATTCTTCATCTGCTGCAGCAAATGTGTGTGTATTTGGTGATCGTTTACATGGTCAGCAAAACGCCGCTGTTTAAGATCTTCACTGAAGACGCTCCTCGCCTGCCCCACAAGGTTCTCATCTACCTTGTGTTCTCCGGTTTTTGCGTGATTGCAACAACGTTTGGTGAGCAGGTTGATGGCGCCATTGCTAACACGCGTGCCATGGGGGCGGTTTTGGGAGGCCTGTTGGGAGGGCCAGTTACGGGCTTTCTGATTGGTCTCACAGGTGGCTTGCATCGTTATGGGTTTGGCGGATTTACAGATCTTGCCTGCGCCATCTCCACGACCTCCGAAGGTTTGCTGGCTGGCATGACGGCCTTTTACCTGCGGACGCACAACAAGCGCGCTTTGTTATTCCGCCCGATGTTTGTGTTCGGCCTTACTTTTGTGGCTGAGGTCGTGCAGATGCTTATCATCCTGATTGTGGCACGCCCGTTTGATCAGGCTTTGGCGCTTGTGGAGCAGATTGCTCCGCCTATGCTGCTCGTGAATTCTCTTGGCGCAGCCTTCTTCATGAGCATTGTGCGCGATCAGAAGACCATGTTCGACAAGCTGTCTTCAGCGTTTTCGAGCCAGGCACTGAAGATTGCCGAGCGGTGTGTTGGTGTGTTGGCGAAGGGCCTCAATGAAGTTTCCGGCAGCAAAGTTGCGCAGATCGTAAAGGACGAGACCAATGTGGGTGCGGTCGCCATTACAGACCGGACCAAGCTGCTCGCCTTTATTGGAATCGGGTCTGACCATCACAAGCCCGGAACGGAGATATCCTCCCGCCTGACGCTGGATGCTATCGAGCAGAACAAAGTGATGTACGCGGATGGGGTTGAAGAGCCTTATGGCTGCTCCCTCTCGCCTACCTGCAAGTTGGGGTCATGCCTTGTTATTCCGCTACACAGCGACACGGAAGTGATTGGAACGATCAAGCTCTATGAGCAGAAGAACAAACTATTCCTGAACATCAACCGCACACTGGGCGAAGGGATCGCCAAGTTGCTGTCCAATCAGATCCTTTATGGTGAGCTGGAAGAGAAGCAGAGCCTTTTGACCCATGCTGAGCTGAAGCTTTTACAGGCACAGGTGAACCCGCACTTCCTGTTCAACACCCTCAACACGATTGCGATCATCACTAAACGAGATGCAGAGAAGGCGCGTGGGCTGCTGTTGCAGCTCTCTAAGTTTTTGCGCATCAACCTAAAGCGGACCTCAGGCCTTGTCACTTTGGGCGAAGAGCTTGATCATGTGGATGCATATCTGGCGATTGAGAAAGCGCGTTTTCCTGACAAGCTGGCGGTTGAGGTGGATGTTCCAACAGAGCTGCTATCCCTCAAAATCCCTGCATTCACCCTTCAGCCTCTTATTGAAAACGCCATTAAGCATGGCATTTCTCAGAGTGTTGAAGGTGGCCGTGTTCGCATAAGTGGTGCTTTGCTTGATGGACAGGTGGAGCTGCAGGTGGAAGATGACGCCGGGCTTTACATTCCACCCAAAAATCGCGAAGGGCTGGGCGTGACCTTGGTTGATAAACGCCTGAAAAAGCAGTGGGGTGAGGAGTTTGGCCTGCATATTGAATGGGAAGAGGAGGCATTTACCCGGGTTTCCATCAGCCTTCCCGCACCAGTTCTGGAGGCAGCCCAATGATTAGTTGTCTGATTGTTGATGATGAACCATATGCCCGGGAAGAGCTGAAAGACTTGCTTTCCAAAGCCGATGACATTGAGGTCACGGGCGAATGCAGCAATGCTATTGATGCGCTCGGTTTCATCAACAAGCACAAGCCGCAACTGGTGTTTCTGGACATTCAGATGCCACGGATCTCCGGCATGGAAATGATTGGTATGCTGGATCCGGAAACCATGCCGCGTATTGTTTTCTCCACGGCTTATGACGAGTATGCGATCAAAGCCTTTGAACATCATGCTTTTGATTATCTGCTGAAGCCCATCGAAGAAGAACGGCTGGCCAAAACACTAAGCCGTGTGCGTTCTGATCTTCGTCCGCAGTTGATGGAAGAGATCATTCCACAAGAGCTGCAGCACCTGCCGTGCTATCTGGGTAACAAGCTCAAAGTTGTTCCGGTTCATGCCGTTGAGTATGTCTTCAGTGACTTGTCGGGCATCCATGTGGCGACCGCTGAGTGTTATGTGCATACCCATCTGACTTTGAAAGTGTTGGAGCAGCGAACTTCTCTGGCTCGTTGTCACCGCCAGTACCTTGTCTCACCAGATGCAATCTCAGAAATCGTACTGCAAGAGACCGGAGCAGAAGTGGTGACGCACAGCGGAACCAAGATCCCCGTTTCACGCCGCTATCTTAAGAGCCTGAAACAACATTTCGGATATTCATGAGTGCGTATATACACTTAGCTTAAGCTTCAGTTCAATTTTGCGTGAAGCTTTTGCATTCCGGTTAACCGCTTATTTGTCTTAAATACCGCTCACCCGGCCCCTGCTGCCGCTTAGCTGAAACCTCAGCACCTGCCCCTTGAAACCAGTCTAATCGCCCCCAGAGATTTGTGGAGGAAGAAAGATGTCCTGGTTTCTCTTGAGTATTGGCCTGCTGTTTGGCGGCTATTTTATCTATGGCATGTTTGTCGAGAAGGTTTTCGGGATTAAGCCGTCTCGCCAGACACCTGCCCACGCACATACTGACGGTGTCGATTATGTGCCTATGTCCACCAAGAAAGTCTATCTGGTTCAACTGCTGAACATTGCTGGTGTTGGCCCGATCTTTGGCCCGATCCTTGGTGCACTTTATGGTCCGGCTGCAATGCTCTGGATCGTTTGCGGCTGTATCTTTGCAGGCGCCGTACACGACTACTTCTCCGGCATGCTGTCTGTGCGCAACAAAGGACAGTCCGTTCCTAACCTTACCGGCAAGTATCTCGGCAACGGTGCAAAGCACTTCATGAACATCTTCGCGATTGTTCTGCTGCTGCTTGTTGGCGTTGTGTTCGTCTCCGCTCCTGCTGGCCTGCTGGGCCGTCTGACTGGTCTTGACGTCACCATCTTCCTGGTTTGCATCTTCGCTTACTATCTGGTGGCAACCATTGTTCCGGTCGACAAGATCATCGGTCGCTTCTACCCATTCTTCGGCGCGCTGCTGCTGTTTATGTCCATCGGTCTGACTGTTGCTCTGATGGTTTCCAGCGAGCATTCCATGCTACCGGGTGTAGAAGCTGGTGACTTCTTCCAGAACCTGAACCCGAATGACATGCCTTTGTGGCCAGCTCTGTTCATCACCATTGCCTGTGGTGCAATCTCCGGCTTCCACGCCACTCAGTCTCCATTGATGGCGCGTTGCATGGAGAACGAGCAAAACGGTCGTTTCGTATTCTACGGTGCGATGATTGGTGAAGGTGTTATTGCAATCATCTGGTGTGCAATTGCACTGTCCTTCTTCGGCGGTGTTGAAGGCCTTGCCGAAGGCATGGGTGGTAACCCTGCAAACCTCGTGTATGAGGCTTCTAACGGACTTCTGGGTGCGTTTGGTGGTTTCCTTGCCGTACTTGGTGTGATTGTCCTGCCGATCACTTCCGGTGATACCGCCTTCCGCTCAGCCCGTCTGATCCTTGCAGAGCTGTTCAACATGCCTCAGACAAAGCTGCCTAAGCGCCTGATGCTGGCTCTGCCATTGTTCGTTGGCGGCGCTATTCTCACTCAGGTCGATTTCGGTGTGATCTGGCGTTACTTCGGCGTTGCCAACCAGGCGACCGCTGCTCTGATGCTGTGGACCGCAGCTGCTTACCTGCTGCGCCATAACAAGCTGCACTGGATCTGCACCATTCCGGCAACCTTCATGACCACCGTAGTTGTGACGTTCATTCTGAACTCCAGTAAGCTTGGTTTCGGTCTACCAATGACTGTCTCCACCATCGGCGGCATCATCACCGCCCTGCTGGTTGCCTCTGCAGTCTGGATGAAGGTGAAAGGTAAAGTCGTCGATCACGAAGACATGCTTGAGCCTGGCGAGTAACTCCCCTCCTCTCGCCCAAGCCACAAAACAGCGCAAAGATCCCAGTCTTTGCGCTGTTTTTGTTGTGTTTCATCAACTTAATTTCGGCGAGCTTATAACTAAGTTAGACAAGCATAATTTAGTACTTCGAAAAAGGTAAATTACTGAAAATGTTCAGCTCTATTTTACCTCCGCTACTCCCCCTTCCCATCACTCAGGTTATCCAGGATCGGGCAGTCGGGCCGGTGGTCGCCGGCGCAGGCGTTGATGAGGTGGGTTAGGGTGTCGCGCATGGCGATGAGGTCGGCGATTTTGTCTTCGATTTCCTGTACGTGTTGCTGCGCGATTTTTTTCACATCTGCACTGCCGCGGTCTTTGTCTTCATAGAGTGCCAGTAAGGCCCGGCACTCTTCGATGTTGAAGCCCAGGGAGCGGGCGCGGCCAATGAATGTCAGCTTGTGAAGCTCAGTATCTTCAAAGATGCGGTACCCGTTTTCATTCCGTTTGGGATGAAGGAAGCCAATGTCTTCATAATAACGAATAGTCTTGGTTGGGATGCCGGAGCGTTCTGCTACTTCGCCAATGTTCATGCTAGTATCATCCCTTGTTAGTGCGTCGTAGCCGCTTTGATCCAGCGTAACCGCAAAGCGTTGGTCAAGACAAACACGCTGGACAGAGCCATGGCACCGGCGGCCAGAACCGGAGACAGCAGTGGTCCACCAAATGGGTATAGCACACCTGCAGCCACCGGGATCAGCAGGGTGTTATAGCTGAAGGCCCAGAATAGGTTCTGCCGGATGTTACGCATGGTCTGCTGGCTGATGTGGAAGGCATTGACTACACCGTTCAGATCACCAGCCATGAGCACAACATCAGCTGCCTCAATCGCGACGTCGGTGCCTGTGCCAATTGCGATGCCTACATCGGCAGCAGCCAGGGCTGGGGCATCATTGATGCCATCTCCGACAAAGGCCAGCTTGCCAGCGGCGTTCTTGCGCAGATCTTCCAGCGCGCGCACTTTGCCATCAGGCAGAACCTCAGCAACCACGCTGTCGATACCCAGTTCATTAGCAATGGCATTGGCGGTTTTCTGGTTATCACCCGTGATCATCACCACCTTGAGGCCTAAAGCATGCAGGGCTTTGATTGCATCTGGCGTTGTTTGTTTGATGGGGTCTGCCACAGCAATCACTGCAGCAATCTCGCCATCGAGTGCAACGTAAAGCGGGGTTTTTCCGCGAGTTGCCAAAACGGTGCCTTCAACAGAGAGCTGTTCCAGCGAGATGTTTTCACGTTCCATCAGGCGATCTGCACCAACAAGAACATCACGGCCCTGAACCACTGCACTTACACCGAAGCCTGTTAGGGAGTTGAAGCTCTCTGGTTTTGGCAGGGAGATATCACGCTCCTCAGCGGCCTGAACAATTGCTTTTGCGATTGGATGTTCTGAGTTCTGCTCCACGGCAGCAACCAGTCGCAAGACATCGTTCTCTTCAAGGCCATCACGCAGGATGATGTCAGTCAGTTCCGGATGACCAGCGGTCAGGGTACCGGTCTTGTCCAATGCAACCACGCCGGTTTCCTGAAGCATTTGCAAGGCGTCGCCTTTGCGGAACAGAACTCCGAGTTCTGCAGCTCTGCCGGTGCCGACCATAATGGAGGTTGGCGTTGCAAGGCCCATGGCACAAGGACATGCGATGATCAGCACGGCAACACCAGCCACCAGTGCCAGACTGAGGGCTGGGTCAGGACCAAACAGGAACCAGACACCAACAGTTAGAATTGCGATGGTGATAACTGCAGGAACGAACCAAGACGTGATTTTGTCAACCAATCCCTGAATTGGCAGCTTTGCGCCCTGCGCCTGTTCCACCATCTGAATGATCTGGGAAAGAACCGTGTCATTACCCACTTTACTGGCCTGCACGCTGAGCGCACCTGTGCCGTTGATCGTCGCACCGACTACTTCATCACCAGATGCCTTCTCTACCGGGATCGGTTCACCGGTGATCATGCTCTCATCGACGAACGAGGAACCGGAGACAACAGTACCATCGACAGCAATTTTCTCGCCGGGACGCACCTGAATGACGTCACCAACAATGATCTCTTCAATAGGAACTTCGCTTACCACGCCATTGCGTTCAACGCGTGCAGTTTTAGCCTGCATGCCGATGAGTTTTTGAATGGCTTCCCCTGTTCGCCCTTTGGCACGGGCTTCCAGAAAACGGCCCAGAAGAATGAGGACGACGATCACAGCCGCGGCTTCATAGTAAACGTTGACCGTTCCAGCCGGAAGCACCTGAGGCGTGAAGGTTGAAACCAGAGAGAATACATAGGCCGCAGCTGTTCCCAGAGCCACCAGAGAGTTCATATCTGGTGCACCTTTGAAGAGATATGGAAAGCCCTTGGTGTAAAACTGACGGCCCGGACCGAACAACACAATCGTGGTCAGGATAAACTGCAGATAGTAGCTGTTCTGCATGCCAAGCGTATCCGCAACAAGCATATGAACGCCTGGAATGAAGTGGCTACCCATCTCAATGAGGAAGACCGGAAGAGCCAGAACAGCGGCCAGAAGCGTCTTGTTTTTGAGCTGACGGATTTCATCGGTTTTACGGTGAGCAGTCTCAGTCGGCTCAGTCTTTTCCAGTGTGGCTGGATAGCCTGCGGCTGTGACGAGCTCAGCAATAGTGGCTGGTGTTGTCGCACCCACGGCATAACGAACGGTTGCACTTTCGGTGGCTAAATTGACATTCGCTTCCAGAACGCCATCACCGGCTCTCAGTGCTTTTTCTGCACGGCCAACACAGGAGGCACAGTTCAGATTGGAGACACCAAATGTGATGCTTTCTGAAACGGCTGGGTAGCCAGCCTCTTGCAGCGCATTCGCCACATCCTTGGGTGTGAGGCTGTCATCATAGTTTACCTGCACGCTCTCCGTCGCCAGATTGACGGAAGCGTTGATGACACCCGAGATGCTCTTGAGTGCTTTCTCGACACGACCGACGCAAGAGGCGCAATTCATGCCTTCAATTTGCATTTTCAGTGTTGAACTGTGGGACATAACTTCACCATTTCATTGTCTCTTGAGCGCACTCTAAGGCTTCCAGTCACTGGAAGGTCAAGCAAGAAAACTACAATTAGATGGAAAGAGTTTGATCACCTTTGAAGGTCGACCTTTTCCTGGCAGCAGTATTCAGTGAGGGAGGTGGAACTCTCTCACTTACCCTTTGTTTTTATTGGCTCATCAGAGATGGGCGCTGCTTCTATTCTCTTATTCAAGGTAGCCAATCGTGCCTTCTTCCAAAGCACATAGATTGCCGGGATAACAAAAAGCGTAAGCAGCGTTGCGGTGATCATCCCGCCCACCATTGGAGCTGCGATCCGCTTCATGATCTCTGAACCCGTAGCACTGCCAAGCATGATGGGAACCAGGCCTGCGAAGATGGCTGCGACCGTCATCACTTTGGGGCGTAACCGCAACAAAGCTCCTTCGACAACAGACTCCAATATGTCTTTAGTGGTCAGCTGTTGATGTGTTGCCTGAGCCGTCTCGATGCGCTTGTCCCAGGAGAGGTTGAGATAAAGCAGCATCACAATGGCTGTTTCCACGGCCACACCTGCAAGCGCAATAAAGCCCACCAACACCGCAATTGACAGATCAAAGCCCAAAGCGTAGACAAACCAGATGCCTCCGGTAAGCGCGACTGGCAGCGAAGTGAGAATGATTGCAACTTCTCCCACTCGGTTGAAGGCAAGGAACAACATCAAAGTAATAATCAGAAGTGTAACTGGTGCAACCAGCTGCAAACGTTCCTGCACCCGCTCGATATACTCATACTGCCCTGACCAAGTGATTGAATAGCCAGCCGGGATCTGCACATTCGAGGCGACCAGTTGCTGGGCTTCACTTACGTAGCCACCCAGATCACGGCCTTCGATATCAATGAACACAAACCCCGTTGGCCGTGCATTTTCCGAGCGGATCATACCCGGGCCGTCGACGATCTTCACGTCAGATACAGCACCAAGTGGAATGTGTGCGCCAGACGGCGTCACAACCGGCAGCTTCTCCAGTTGTTCTGGCGTGCTCCGCCAATCCTGCGGATAGCGCAAGTTGATGGGGTAACGCTCCAGCCCTTCAACACTCTCAGAAATATCCATACCGCCAATTGCGGTTTGCACCACATCCTGAACGTCCTTGATATTCAGCATGTAACGGGCTGCTGCATTTCGGTTGATATCAATCTCGATAAACCGCGCGCCTTTGGGGCGTTCCGCATAAGCCGACAGCGTTCCCTCTACACCTTTGACAAGACCTTCAATCTCTACTGAGATGTCCTGAATGACCTGCAAGTCAGGCCCAGACACCTTCACGCCTACCGGTGTTTTCATGCCCGTCGCCAGCATGTCGATACGGTTCTTGATGGGCTGAATCCAAACGTTGGTCAGGCCAGGCACCTGCACGGACTTGTCCAGTTCTTGCCGTATCTTTTCAAGTGTCATACCTTCTCGCCACTGGTCCTGCGGTTTCAGCTGGATAGTGGTTTCAAACATGGTCAAAGGCGCTGGGTCCGTTGCGGTTTCAGCTCGCCCCAGCTTGCCATGGACCGTTTGCACTTCAGGCACCTGCATGATCATGCGGTCAGTTTGCTGAAGTACTTCCCGCGCCTTGCCGATGGAAACACCAGTGTAAAGCGAGGGCATGTAAAGGAAGTCTCCTTCCTTCAGCTCCGGCATGAACTCCGTTCCAATCCTGTTTAGCGGCACAAGAATGGATGCCACCAGAACCAGCGCAAACACGATTGTTGTCTTTGGCCACGTGATGACCAGCGAAAGGGCTGGCCGATACAGTGCGATGCAGAAACGGTTCACCGGGTTTTTGGCCTCTGGGTGAATGCGTCCTCGTACAAAGTAACCCATCAGCACCGGCACCAGAGTGATACTCAAAATCGTTGCCGCTGCCATGGCATAGGTCTTGGTGAAGGCCAGCGGTTTGAATAAACGTCCCTCCTGCGCTTCCAGCACAAATACCGGCAGGAAGCTGATGGTGATAATCGCAAGCGAGTAGAACAAGGCTGGCCCAACCTCCGAGCAGCACTCCGCAACCACTTTCCAGCGGTTCTTGTCGGGGTCTGGTTCCTTCTCAAGTCGCCGGTGCATCGCTTCGATCATCACAATCGCCGCATCCACCATGGCCCCAATCGCAATGGCGATCCCGCCTAGAGACATGATGTTTGCATTCACACCCTGCAATCGCATCACGAGCAATGCTGTCAGGATGCCCAGTGGTAATGAGATCAGGATCACCAATGACGATCTGAGATGCAGCAGGAAGATCGCACAGACCAGAACCACCACCAGGAACTCTTCGGTAAGCTTTTGGGTCAGGTTATCAATGGCCCGTTCAATCACACCGGAGCGATCATAAGTGGTGACGATCTCAACACCTTCCGGCAAGTTGGGCTTCAGCTCATTCAGCTTTGCCGTCACACCCTCAATGGTGCGCAGCGGATTCTCGCCCCAGCGCATAATCACGACGGCACCAACGGAGTCACCCTCACCATTCAGGTCTGCCACGCCTCGACGCATTTGCGGACCAAGGCGAATTTCGGCCACATCCTCAAGCGTAAGAGCCGCGCCCCGTTCATTCACTTTGATCGGAATTTCCTTCAGGTCTTCAATGGACTGGATGTAACCAGTGGCGCGGACCATATACTCCGCCTCTGCCATCTCGATAACGCTACCGCTGGTCTCACGGTTTGCGTTCTCAATCGTGCTCATCAGCTCCGGCAGTGTCACGCCATAGGCACGCAGTTTATTGGGATCAACAACAACCTGATACTGCTTGACCATGCCGCCAATGGTTGCCACTTCAGAGACACCGCTCACGGTTTGAAGCTCAAACTTCAGCCACCAATCCTGCAAGGAGCGGAGCTGCGCTAGATCATGATTACCGGTTCGGTCGATCAACGCATACTGATAGATCCAGCCCACACCCGTCGCATCCGGTCCAAGTTCAGGCGTTACTCCATCCGGCAGTTTGGCGCCCACCTGAGCCAGATACTCCAGCACCCGGCTGCGCGCCCAGTAAAGATCAGTGCTGTCTTTGAACACTACGTAAACGTAGGAATCGCCATAAAACGAAAACCCGCGCACATCGATCACATCCGGCACAGACAACATGGCTGTAGCGATTGGATAGGTTACTTGATCTTCAATAACCTGAGGAGCCTGACCGTCATAAGGGGTCTTGATGATCACCTGAACATCGGAAAGGTCCGGAATCGCATCAACGGGTGTTTCCTTCAGTGCCCAGATGCCACCAAGTGTCAGCATCACTGCTGCCATCAGAACGATCACACGGTTCTTGATGGAAGCGCGGATTATGGAGCCAATCATTTGTCATCGGCCCCCACCGGTTCAGCTGGTGCTGATTTGGAGAGCTTTTCTCCACTCTCGTGCATCTCGACAAGGCTGAAGCGTTTGTCTGAGTCTCGCGTGATAGCAAACTCAACTTGTTTACTCGCAGACACATCAAACTCGTCCAGATTGCCACGAACCGCAAAAGTGGTTTCCATCTCTGGCCAGTCCAGCTCTTTGATCACCGCGTGACGGATGGTGATAGCGTTGGCCTCCGGATCAACGCGGGTCACTGTCCCTTCAGACCAGATGGGAGCACCTTGCGCCGGTGACATCCGTTCCATTCCCGCAGAAAGTGAGCTTTCACTGTCGATCAGGAACTGCGCTGAAGTAACAACTTCATCGCCAGCCTGCAGACCTTGCAGGATCTCTGTCCGGCTGCCTTCACCAAAACTACCGGTCAAACCGGGGGTCACGATACGGGGCTGAAAGGTGCCTTCCTCCGTTTGCAGGATTACCCGTTCAGACATACCTGTGCGGATCAATGCGCTGGTGGGAATGGTGATTGCATTTCGCGTTTCAGAAGGAATGATCGTGACGCGGCCAAACATGTTGGGACGTAAGAAGCCCTTGGAGTTATCGAAATGCAGCCGAACAGGCAGTGTACGGGTGACAGAGTCCAGCTCCGGATAGATGTAGTCAATCCGTCCATCCAGCACTTTTCCGGGCAAATGCTCAAAGCTGGCCAGCACTTCGCTGTTCGGGCTTAACCGGGCAATATCCTGCTCAAACACATCCACCATCAGCCAGACAGAAGACAGGTCTGCAAGCGTCAAGGCAATGGAATCTGGCTGTAGGTACATGCCATCCGCTGCTTCCAGTGTGGTCACCACACCCGATTGCGGCGCAAAAACCTTGAAGACATCCGCAGGCTTGCTAGCCCGGGCCATCTGATCAATCTGAGCGGTATCGATACCGTAGTTCTGAAGCTGGATACGGATGTTTTGCTCAGCGGCTCTATCACCTCCTCGCACCGCTCTGATCAGATCAGCACTGGCAACCGTCACTTCCGGTGCGTAGACAGTAAAAAGCAGGTCTCCCTTTTCAACGGGATCACCGACCGCGCGAATGTTGAGTTTCTGGATCCATCCTTCGGTCCGCAGATGAACCTGACTGGAACGGTGCTCATCATAGCCAACAAAGCCAACGCTTTCGATTTTCTGAGAAATCGGCTCCACACTGGCAATCGCTGTACGGACACCAATCGTATTGATGACACTCGGTGAAAGCGTCACACCAGTCCCATTTGGCTGCGTTTCCTCGCCAGCATAAACAGGGATGAGATCCATACCCATGGGAGACTTACCGGGTTCATCGCGCCGGAAGTTCGGATCCATAGGCGCAACCCAATACAGTATCTCTTTGTCAGTGCCACCAGAACTTCCCGAAGTCCAATCTACTGAACTGCCAAGAAAAATTCCAAGCCCAGCCGAGACACTCGCAACAACCGCAAACCCAACCACAACAGCGTACTTACTACGCATCGGTCCTGTCCTGCTCTACCAATCACGGGTCCAACCTGAAGCAACCCGCCAGCATCCGAAAACACCAACACCACTCCAAGCCCTCACCATTACGCCGCTTTTTGCTGACATAACGCAGCACAAAACAGCTTAGAGCCGAACATGATAATCGTTCCAGTTACTGGAAGGTCAAGTGTTCTTGTTAATCTCAATTTTGTTAGCTCTTCAACTTGCTGCTTACAGTTGCGCTGCTCTTCTTTTCCAGTTAAGAACCGCTTGACCTCGGGGTGCGCGCTTTTGTCGTGCTGAGATGCCAGATTGGCGAACCCGTTGAACCTGAACCGGCTAGAACCGGCGGAGGGAAGGGTACCGGTTTCATCCATCCTTGCCCTCTCGCCGCAATGGAGGATGACTTGAAACATCTGTTAATTGCTGCGGGATTACTCACTGCAACATCGGCAATGGCTGCCGAAAAACCAGAACTCACCGTTTACACCTATGACAGCTTCGTTTCCGACTGGGGCCCAGGCCCTAAAGTGGAAGAAGCATTTGAAGCGATCTGCGAATGTGATCTGAACCTAGTTGGTGTTGAAGATGGCGCAGCGCTGCTTTCCCGCCTTCGTCTTGAAGGCAACAACACCGATGCAGATGTTGTTCTGGGGCTGGATACCAATCTGATTGAGACAGCCAAAAAGACCGGTCTGTTTGCACCGCATGCCGTTGAAGCGAAGTACACTCTGCCGGTGGACTGGGCAGATGAGACCTTTGTGCCTTACGACTGGGGCTATTTCGCTTTTGTGCATAAGAAGGGCGCAACGGTTCCTTCCAATTTCCGTGAGTTGGCTGAGAGCGACACCAAAATCCTCATTCAGGATCCACGCTCCTCCACTCCGGGCCTTGGCTTGCTGCTTTGGGTGAAATCTGCTTATGGTGACGAAGCTGCAGATATCTGGGCAGGGCTTTCCGACAATATCGTGACTGTTACCAAAGGCTGGTCTGAAGCCTATGGTCTCTTCCTTGATGGGGAAGCGGACATGGTGCTCAGCTACACCACGTCTCCGGCTTATCATCTGATTGCCGAAGAAGATGACAGCAAAACCACCGCTGCATTTGATGAAGGCCATTACATGCAGGTGGAAGTGGCAGCGAAACTTGCAGGTACCGATCAGCCGGAGCTGGCAGACAAGTTCCTGAACTTCATGGTTTCTGACGCTTTCCAGAGCATCATTCCAACAACCAACTGGATGTACCCGGCAGTTACACCTGCAAGCGGTCTTCCAGCAGGTTTCGAAACCTTGCAAACACCTGAAAAGGCTTTGCTGCTTGCACCTAAAGATGCAGTTGCTGCACGACGTGAGGCTCTGCCGGAATGGCTCGAAGCGCTCAGCCAGTAAGCTCGCTTCCCGGAGTTGCCGCGGCATTGCTCGTCGCGGCACTCATTCTTGGCACGCTGGCTGCTGTTGCGCTGCGTGCCGAAGCCGGGCATGGTTTTTCTTTGTCAGACTGGGCGGCACTTAAGTTTACGCTCACACAAGCCGTGCTTTCAGCCGTGATCAGCGTAGGGTTGGCGGTGCCTGTTGCACGCGCGCTGGCACGCCGCCGGTTTAAGGGCCGCAGCCTGTTGATCGCCTTGCTTGGCGCCCCGTTTATCCTTCCGGTTATTGTCGCCATTCTTGGCCTGTTACAGGTGTTTGGACGTTCCGGTTGGATATCAGAAGTACTGGTTTATTTCGGTGCATCTCCCATCCGTATCTATGGCCTGCACGGTGTTGTGCTGGCTCATGTGTTCTTCAACCTGCCATTGGCAACGCGCCTCATATTGCAGGGATGGCAAGAGGTGCCATCGGAGCGTTTTCGCCTTGCGGCTCAGTTGGGGTGTGACGGCTGGTCTTTGTTCTGCCTGATCGAGCTTCCCATGCTCAAGCGCATTCTTCCCGGCGCACTTGCCGTGATTTTTGCTATTTGTCTCACTAGTTTTGCCGTTGCACTCACCCTTGGTGGAGGTCCCCGCGCTACGACGATTGAATTGGCGATTTATCAGGCCTTTACCTATGATTTTGACCTTGGACGTGCAGCACTTCTCTCTGCCCTGCAATTGGCGCTGACAGCCGCAGCAGCCTTTGCAGCTCTGAAGCTTTCCCAAGGTGAAGGCTTTGGTGCGGGATTAGACAGAGCCATCCAGCGCTGGGATGGTGGTGCGCCTATCATCGATAGTTTCTGGATCATACTCGCCGCTGTCTTCCTGCTTCTGCCACTCAGCGCTGTTGCGCTTTCTGGTGTCGCAGGTCTTTTTTCTCTGCCGTTCATAGTGATCAAATCCGCATTGATCTCGGTAGGCGTTGCTTCAGCCAGCACAATCATTCTGTTGTTGCTTGCGTTGCCGATGGCTGCAGCCATTGCTGTTAGAAGGCACAGCCCTGTAGAACTTGCGGGCATCCTTGGCCTTGCTGCTTCTCCATTGGTGATCGGCACAGGGCTGTTCATCATCATCCGCCCCTGGGCAAACCCAACAGATCTCGCGTTACCTGTCACTGCGCTGGTTAACGCAGCCATGGCCCTGCCGTTCGCCCTGCGCATTCTGGTTCCAGCTGCAAAGGATACTGTTTCCCGTCATGGACGTCTGGCACTGTCTTTGAACATGGAAGGCTGGGTGTTCTTCACGCATGTCTTCATTCCGCGCATGAGGCCTCAGATTGGCTTTGCTGCAGGCCTCGCTGCTGCGCTTTCCATGGGCGATCTGGGTGTGATTGCTCTTTTTGCTGATCCTGAGATTGCAACACTGCCTTTGCAGATCTATCGCCTCATGGGTGCTTACAAGATGGGAGCGGCGGCAGGTGGCGCACTGTTGTTGCTGGTGCTTTCCATGTCTTTATTCTGGCTCTTAGACCGAGGAGGACGCTGGCATGCTGAAGCTTGAGTCTTGCATTATCGCCAATGGTGCTTTTCAGCTGCACGCAGATGTCAGCATAGAAGCTGGCAGCAGTGTTGCCGTGATTGGCCCCTCCGGTGCAGGCAAATCAACCCTGCTGGAAGCGATTGCCGGTTTCCGCCAGCTCTCAAAGGGGCACGTCTCATGGAAGGGGCAGAACCTGACAGAACTGGCACCGGGCAAGCGCCCAATCGCGATGTTGTTTCAGGATGGTAACCTCTTTCCGCACCTCACAGCTGAGCAGAACGCAGCACTTGGTTTGCGTCCAAGTGGTAAACTCTCAAAAGCAGAGCAGGCTCAAGTCGAAGCCGCACTGGAGCGGGTTGGTCTTGCTGGAATGGGAACGCGCAAGCCAGCTGAATTGTCTGGTGGTCAACAAAGTCGCGTTGCGCTCGCCCGTGTGCTTGTACAACACCGTGATCTGCTTCTGCTTGATGAGCCCTTCGCAGCGCTCGGCCCGGCCTTGAAAGCCGAAATGCTGGATCTGGTCGCAGAGCTAGCAGCAGAGACAGGCACTACGCTCTTGATGGTCAGCCACGATCCACAAGACGCCCGCCGCATAACTAACCAAGCCATGTTGGTTGCAGGCGGCACCGTCCATCCCCCTGCCAAAACCACACAACTCCTGGACAATCCGCCACCGGCCTTGAAGGAGTATTTGGGATAGCTCTTCGTTCTAGAACTCATCAGCCACACGCGAAAGCGTGATTGGCGTCCTTTTGGTATTTCTGATTTTATCTCTCAAGCAGTACGTGTACGGTCCGGACTGAGTTCCGGTTTTGCGTGCGCTACGCTTTGGTTTTTCAACTGGAAAGAGGTTTAAATCATGGGTTTGCTTCAGGATGGACGCTGGGTTGATCGTTGGTATGACACCTCTAAAGCGGGCGGACGATTTGAGCGCAAAGAGTCTCAGTTTCGAAACTGGGTCACCTCAGATGGTCAACCTGGCCCCAGTGGGACCGGTGGCTTTCGAGCCGAAGCGGGTCGTTATCACCTTTACGTTTCACTCGCATGCCCATGGGCTCACAGAACTCTAATCTTTCGAAGCCTCAAAGGCCTTGAGGATATGATTTCATTGTCCGTCGTCCATTGGCATATGGCTGAAAATGGATGGACCTTCGAAGAGGGGGAAGGCGTTCAGCCGGATATCATCAACCATGCTGAGTTCATGCATCAGGTCTATACCGCTGCTCAATCGGACTACTCAGGCCGTGTGACAGTCCCTGTCCTTTGGGACAAAGAGAACAATACGATTGTCTCCAACGAATCCTCCGAGATTATTCGGATGTTCAACTCAGCTTTTGATGGTGTCGGAGCGAAATCAGGCGATTACTACCCTAAAGCTTTGAGAGCCGAAATCGATGCATTGAATGACCGCATCTACACCACAATCAACAATGGCGTTTACAAAGCCGGGTTTGCAACAACACAAGCCGCCTATGAAGAAGCTTTGTATCCTTTGTTCGAGACGCTGGACTGGCTCGAAAGCAAGCTTACGAAACATCGGTATCTGACTGGTGTAACTATAACCGAGGTTGACTGGCGACTGTTTACAACGCTGGTACGTTTTGATCCTGTCTATGTGGGACACTTCAAATGCAATCTGCGGCGGATACAAGACTACCCCAACTTATCCGGTTACCTGCGGGATCTCTACCAACAACCGGGTATCGCCGAAACCGTCAACCTCCACCACATCAAAGCCCACTACTACACCAGTCACGCAACAATAAACCCAACAGGCATAGTACCAGTTGGACCAGAGGTTGATTACAGTCGTCCTCATGACAGGGCAAAACTGGAGTAGGGAGCAAGCGAAAGCTACAACTTTGACTTCCTGAACACCGCGGGGGTTGCGCCGGTCCAGCGTTTGAAGGCGACGGAGAAGGCGGCCTGATCGGCGAAGTCGAGGAGGAAGGCGACTTGAGCGATGCTGTCGGTTCCAAGTAACAGGCGCTTGGCCAGATCACAGCGCGCTGTTTCAACCAGTGACTTGAAGTTGGTGCCTTCCTCAGAAAGCTTGCGTGTTAGTGTTCTGCGGGTCACGCACAGTTCTTCGGCCACTTCATCCCCACTTGGTAAGTTGCCAGGCAAACGGGAGCGGACGAGCTCGATCACTTTGGCAGACATACCGGTTCGGCTCTTCGGCATCTGGCTGAGCCGTTCCTCGCCATGTTTGAGAAGGTGATCGCGCAAAGCGGCATCTGAAGTGGCTATCGGAAAATCGAAACCACCCTCTGGCAGCTGTATACCGCTGGCCTTTTGTGCTGAAGAGACTTCACATCCGGCCAGTTCTGCCAGTGTTGCGCAGTGATCGGTGTCATCACACTCCAGAAGCACAGACATCTGCCCGAAACCGGGACCAGCAATCTGTTCCGTACGTTTGAGCAGGCCAAACACCAGAAACTCCCGGTGCCTTGGAAACTGGTGAGCGCCGATGATATCGCTCTTCAGGCATATGGTTGGGTGATGTTCATCGCCATCCAGCTCAAAACTCAGGTCAGGATCTTCCAGCGCATAAAAGCGCTGCGCGAACCGAAACACTTGCCCCACATTGTCACTGGCCTGCGCCAAGTATGCCAGCAATGTCTTTGCCCCCGGAGAGGCTAAACCGGCGCGTGCGGCGAAGGTTGGATCTTGCAAGGCATCGCAGGCTGTTTCCAATGCCGCAGCTTCGCGCTGCAGATCGACCCGTCCATTGGCGTCCGCCAAAACGTCGGGTGCGACGCCGACAGCTTCAAGGATTTTATCAAAGCCCAAAGCGGCGGCGGGTTCTTGCCCATAAACCTGAGCTGCATGGCGCAATCGATAGGCGCTGATGCGTGTCATGGCGACTTCCACTCTGTTTGAGAGGGGCGTTTCAACGTTCTTTGCGTCGATTAGCCTCTCAAATGTCCAGAAATCAAAAACCGATGACCAGAACTCTAAAGAACGTCCTTTGCTCATACGTTAATTTACGAACATCAACAAACGGTGCTGCCTAGGACGGTAGCTTTCTAAACGAAGCAAAGGACATTCACCGTGAAGTCGATCATCCTTTCAAGCGTCATGGTAATGGGCGCATTCACTACGCAAGCCTCAGCGGCAGGCGGTGAACCACGCTGGTGGGTTCCACCAGGAGAATCTGACAGTTACTCCATTGTCAGCATTGTCGTTTTCTTTCTGGCCTTTCTTTTGGTCGTGCATCTTTACTCCCGCTTTGACCGCTATGCGGAACACAAAGCAAAGGGAACACCGCTTCGCACCACAGTGCCGGTGATGCTGACCGTGGCCCTTGCTTATGAAGTGATGCCAGCCTTGTCTCACTTCAGCATTCTGCTTCCAACTGCGCTGATCCTCACAGCAATCGCACGTGATTTCATGCTGTGGTGGAACCCGAAGATGCAGGAGGCGGAAAAATGATTGAGCTTCTTGTTACTTCTTTTCCCTTCGTCCTGCGGGTCTGGTACCTGCGCTGGAAGGGGATCCCGGTCACCTTGTACAACGTGCACTATGCTTTGGTTTTGTGGGTGTTCATGGCTCTCGCCGTCTTCTTTGCGGTGTTCTACTACTACCCAAAGTCGTTCACAGGCATCGTGCCCTTCAAAACGGTTCCGGTTGTTGCTGAAAACGGCGGAACAGTCACTGAAGTCTTCGTGACAGGTGGTGACCGCGTCAAAGTTGGCGACCCTCTGTTCAGCACGGAAAGTGCGATGGAACAGGCCAAGGTTGATCATGCAAACCGCAAGATTGACGAAATCAAAAGCGCTATCAAAGCAGCGCATCTGGAAGTGGAAACAGCAGATGCAGCCTTGGACGCCGCCAAAACTGGCCTCAATCAGGCTGAAATGACACTGGCTGACCATGAAGAGCTTAAGATGAAAAACTCCGCAGCCTTCCAGCGTGCCCGATTGGAACGTGCCATCTCTCAGCGAGACACCAGCGTTGCTGATGTGAAAGCAGCAAAGGCAAAACTGGAAGCGGCAAAAGTGCAGGCGTACTCCACACTGCCATCTCAACTGGCCAGCGCAAAGGCTACTCTTGAGCAGGCCGAGATCGAACTGAAAAAGACACGAGTTTACAGTCTGGTAGATGGTGTGGTTGAGCAAGTTACCCTGCATGTCGGAGCACGAGCAGCTCAGGCCGCAATGGCCCCGGCGATGGTGATCATCCCGGACCGGACCCAGAAGGAAGGCTCCCGAGTGGTTGCAGGTTTCTCCCAGGTGTCTCGCACCGAACTTTACGAAGGCATGGCAGCTGAGATCGCTTGTGAGAGCAACTTCAACATCGCAATGTACCACACTGTTCTGCCAGCCCGGATCACACGGATCCAGAAGTCAATCTCCGCCGGTCAGATGGCTCCTTCCGGAAGACTGATGGAACCGGGAGAACGCGCAAAACGTGGTCAGGTCGTCGCTCACCTCGATCTGGTTTACCCCGAACACCAGAAGTATCTGGTTCCTGGCAGCGGATGCATTGTGCAAGCCTACACAACAGACCTGAAAGGTGACATGGCAGGCGGTTTTACATCCCACGTGATCTCAGCCCTCGGCGTTATCAAAGCAGTCGGTCTGCGTGTCAAAGCATGGCTCGGCCTGGCGATGGGAATTGGTCTGGCAGGATCTGCTCACTAAGAGCAAACAAGCTAACAAACTCAAAACAATCAAGTTTCTCCCGAAGACGGAAAGCAAACCGATCAAGCAGACATGGATCCGGACTGGTTCCGCTCGGGAGTATCACAGAAGAGAGCAGCCCTAACTGGCAATCTGAGTAACCCGTTCTCTTCATCAAAACCCACGGTCCCATACGAGAGGTTCTTTGCAGAGAACCCCAAAGCGCAGAGAGCCTCTCGGGACCACCCAAGCAAAAAAGAAGAAGAAAAATGAACGTTAAAGCCCTGACAATCGCAGCAGTCGCTCTCTCCGTTGGTTACACAGTTGACTATAACCCAAGACCGTCTCAACCGGGCACCAAGTCCATCTCACCAATCTCCTTTAAGGTGAGCGAAGCCAATGCCCAGACGGCCTCACAAAACGCCGCTCGCCGGACTGCACGCCGCACATCCCGCAGGGTTAACCGCCGCCACAACATCGCAGGTTGTATCCCATACAACGGCTACTACAACTGCGCCGGCACGTATTATCAGGCCATCACCGAAGACGGCAAAACAGTTTATGTGGTTGTAAATCCATAAGGGAGATTACCGTCCCTCCCAGATGTCCCACCGTCCTGACATCATGGAAGCCCAACCACAAAAGGCCTCTCACCACGAGAGGCCTTTTTTCGTGTTTGAGATTTGCTTTTGTACATTAGCTATTTTTCAAACAGCCCCTCATCCCAGTAAGGCCGGTCGCTGCCGATTTGTTCGGAGATGAAGTTTATGAAGACCCGGGTTTTGGTGGGGAGGTATTTGCGGTTGGGGTAGACGGCGTACATGGTTTGGGTTGGGAGAGTGTAGTTGGGCAGGACTTGGGTCAGGGCTCCGGATCTTAGATACTCTCCTGCTGCGAAGGTTGTCAGGCGACCGATACCGCAGCCACCGAGGACTGCTGTTGTGAGAGCGTCTCCGTTGTTGACCTGGTAATTACCTGAAGTTTCTACTCTTACTTGGCCTTGGGGGTCCTCCAGTGTCCATTCATGTTGGTCACTGAAGTAGGCGTAGTGAAGGCAGTTATGGTTCTGTAGGTCTTGCGGCGTTGCTGGTGTGCCATGTTCCTCAAGGTACTGAGGAGATGCGGCTAACACATTGAAGCATGGAGTTATTTTTCTAGCGATGAGGGATGAATCCTTTAAGCGCCCTCCCCTGATTGCGAGATCGAAGCCACCGTCGACCAGATCAATTGTCCGGTCATCCATAATCATATCTATACTGATTTCTGGATTTAATTTCAGAAACTTAGGTATCAATGGCGCGATGTGGAGTCGGCCAAAGGTCATGGGGACATTGATTTTAAGCCGCCCCTTTGGCTTGCCCTGCATTTGAGCGACAGCACTCTCAGCCTCTTTCGCGGCTTCCAGAGCATCGACAGCACGGGCGTAGTAGAGTTCTCCCGCTTCCGTCAGGCTGATGTTGCGGGTTGAACGGTTTAAAAGACGTGCGCCAAGATGCTCTTCTAAAAGAGTAATTCTCTTACTGACAGCAGATTTTGAGACACCCAGCTCGCGTGCGGCGGCTGCAAAGCCTTGATGTTCCACGACCATCACGAAGACAGGTAAAGCGCTTATCTGATCCATTCGCTTGAGCCTCAGCGTTCTCTTTTTCTCACCAAATAGTTTCTCGAATAGCAGATTATCACAAATCAGGAAACGGACTAGGTTCTCTAAAGAAGCAGAGGACACAGTTATGACTATGATGCTCATTGATGGGCAGTTGCAGGAGAAACCCAAGAGCAGTGATGGACAACACCATCAGCTCAGCAGCGATATCCGCAATTGGATTGAAGCTGAAAGCACAGCGCCATTTCCCGCAGAGGCAAACCGCTATCATCTTTACACCTCTCACGCGTGCCCTTGGTGTCATCGTGTGATGGTGATACGTGCTCTGATGGGACTGGAAAATGTTATATCTGTCAGCGAGATGCATCCGTTCCGGGGTGATGAAGGCTGGCGGATTGAACCGGCTTTGTTTGATGAAACCACCGGAGTTCCAAAGGAGACATTTCTTTATGAAGCCTATTTACGGGCTAACCCAAACTACACTGGTCCCATCAGCGTTCCGCTTCTGATTGACAAAAAAACGGGCCAGATTGTCAGCAATAACTCTGCTGACATCATGCGGATGTTGAACAGATCCTTTGGTGCTTTCGCAGGCTCATCTGTTGACTTTTATCCTTCTGAGCTGGCAGGCCAAATTGATCAGCTTGCCGATTACATCCAAGAGCATGTGAATTCAGGAGTTTACAAGGCGGGCTTTGCCTCTACTCAAGCAGTTTATGACGAAGCCGTTCGTGATCTGTTTGATGCGCTTGATGTTCTTGATCAGCGCTTGGAACGACAGAGATACTTGCTCGGCGGCAGTTTGACCGAGGTCGACTGGAAGCTGTTTGTCACGCTCATTCGCTTTGATGCAGTGTATGTCACTCATTTCAAAACTGACCTGAAGCGCCTTTCAGATTTCGCCAATCTCAGTCCCTATCTGCGAGAGCTTTACCAGATCCCAGGCATTGCAGGGACGGTGAACTTCCAACGCATGCGAGAGCACTACTTCCGCAGCCACCTTCATTTGAATCCCAACGGCATCATTTCGATAGGCCCACAAGTCGACCTAAGTAAACCTCATGGTCGTGAACATGTCGGTGTCTATCAGAAAGGAGCGGCTTGATGAGCAGTAGAGCGATTACCTCACGGTCTGATAAACATAAAAATCCAACTGGTTACATCATCCTGATCGGTGCGTTGGTAGGCGTGAACTATGCCAGTGCGAAGCTTGTCACCCAGGCGGGCGTAACTGCCTTGAGCGCAACATTGGCGCAACTTCTGTTGGCAGGCTTGTTTCTATATCTTCTTCTCAGACTGAAGCGAGAGCAGCTGTCGTTTAGGGGCGATCACATTAAGTACTACATCCTAAATGGCTTCCTCGGGATCACAGTGCCAACGCTGATAGCTTATTGGGTGTTGAAGTACATTCCTGCCTGGTTGCTGACTGTTCTGGTTACTTTGTCACCTTTGATCACTGCCGGTCTGACATCTCTGGTAGAGCGAAAACTGATCGCCCCCCAACGTCTGTTAGGCATCACTATTGGGCTTGCTGGTATTAGCCTCGTGACTTTTAGCAGCATACAGGAAGGACAGTTCGATCCGATATGGATCCTGTTTGGCGCTGCAATGCCTTTGTCCCTGGCGATTGCAAACATCTATCGCAACAGGGCCTATCCGCGAGATACCACATCTATTGGTGTTGCCAGTGGCACCATGTTCTCCCAAGTGCTGTTGCTGTTGCCACCTTTGCTTTTGATTGATGATCCTGCCGCGGCTGCCGGACCTATGGCCGCTGTTTGGTGGATTGTGTTTGGCATCGGTTTACTCACTGCTGGCAGCTATGCGCTGACTTTCTTCATTCAAGATAGGACAGACAGTGTCGGCTTCAGCCAGGTCGGTTACTTCGCAACCATATCCGGCGTTCTTGTTGCTGCTCTGGTGTTCGCAGAGCCAATCAGCCCAGTCATCTTCGTCGCCATTGCGGTTCTGTTTGTCGGACTTGCCTTAACAAATGGGCATCTTCAACTGCCATCGCTCCGCAGATCAAACTCCCAAAACAACTGATAACTCCCGCTTCCCTGAGATATAAGGAAAGGACGCCCCATGACTATTGTTAGCGAAACTCCCCTGAACGCTCGAGACTTTGCAGAGCAACTCTATAAAGCTGTCGACTCATTGAATGCAGACGCTGTTGGAACGTTTCTATCACCAGATGTGCGCTTCCAGCTTGGCAACTTCGATGAGATTGTTGGGTATGCAGCCGTCGTTGATGCGAATGCAGCGTTCTTCAAGTCGATCTCGGCGATGTCTCATACACTTAAAGACAGCTGGGCTTTTGAAGATACAGTCATATGCACCGGTGAGGTGCATTACATCCGGCACGACAAAAGCACGCTTCAAATCCCCTTCTCAGCAGTTTTGAAGCTGAAAGATGCTCTGATCTTTGACTATCAAGTCTATGTGGATGTCTCTCCTTTATAGGAGAATCTACACACTCCCCTTTGAGTTTCAGTAGCAAGCACGATGCAAGGTTTGCCTTATTGCATCGTGCTTTTTGCTTTGAGGCACTCGTGGTTTTGCGTAACTGCGGGTGTTTTCTTTTACCTAGCAAAACCAAAACGACTTCAAAATCGAAGATAACAGAGAAATCTTGTGGGCTTTAACCTATTGAATCTAATAGGAATCACTCTACCTGCGACAAGATTGTCAGACAATATTGATTTTTCTCAAGACTTAAAGTGCATTTTATGCAATAGTCGATTGTAGGACAATCGACGGAGTACATTATGATAAAGGCACTACGCCTTAATGCTGCAGACAATGTTGCAACCCTGCTGGAAGATGCCGGCAAGGGCGAGACAGTTCTGGTGATCTCCGAACAGAACGAAAGCCTGGGAGAGCTGGAACTTCTACAAGCTATTCCCTTTGGCAATAAAGTCGCGCTGCGCCCCATGAAACCAGAGGATCACCTGATTAAAGGTGGCGTCGCGGTCGGCAAGGCAATCAAGCCTGTCCCACAAGGACAACTTGCTCACGTTCAAAATATTCGAAGCTTAAATCTGGATATTCCAGAGGTGATGATCAACGAAATCATCACTCAAATGGGAATTGAGGTGGACTGATGCAGACGTTCAGAGGCTATCAGCGAGCAGATGGGTCTGTCGGCATCCGCAACCTCATCATGATTATCGCAGCAGATGAATGCGCTGAGGGCATCGCCCGCGCAATCTCCGAGAAGACGCCCGGTAGTGTCGTCGTTACCAACTATAATACCTGCATGTATGGTGGCAACGAAGAGATGATTGGCACCATGATCAACGCAGCAACCAACCCAAACATCGCCGGGGCGCTGGTGATTAACATGGGTTGCGGCAGCATCGCTCCTGATCTGGTGGCTGGGCCAATCCGCGCTACCGGGCGTCCAGTGGAGACCCTGACTTGCATTAAAGAGAGCGGCACCGTTTCAACCATTCGCGAAGGGGTGAAGCGCATTGCTGCGATTGTTGATCACGCAAATGCAACCGAGATGGTGGATGCCCCGATCAGCAAGTTGTTCGTCGGCATCAAGTGCGGTGGCTCAGACACGAGCTCTGGCATTGCTTCTAACCCAAGCGTTGGTCTTGCTGCAGACAAGTTGATTGACATGGGTGCTTCTGCTGTTGCCGGTGAACTTCTGGAACTGCTGGGTTGTGAGCACATTCTCAAAGAGCGTGCAGTGACACCAGAAGTTTTTGAGAAGATTGAGCAGCTGATCAGTGATGAAGAGAAGCGCTGGCATGTGGAAGGCACTCAGGTTGAAACCATGAGTGTTGGCAACAGCATCGGCGGTTTGACAACCATCGAAGAGAAATCCCTCGGCGCTCTTGCTAAAACTGGTTCCAAGCCAATTCAGGACATCTTGCGCATCAATGCCAAGAAGCTGGAAAAGCCTGAGGTGCCAGGCATGTACCTGTCTGAAACTACAATGCTTTGTGGTGGTTCAGCAATGCACTTTGCAGCACTTGGCTGTCAGGTGATCCTTTGGACCACAGGTGGGGCTGGCTTTAACAATCCAATCGTTCCTGTCATCCGCGTGAGTGGTAATAGTCAGCTGATCAATGAAGACATCGACATTGATGCAACCGGCATCATGCGCGGTGAAGACAGCCTCGAGAATGTCTCAGAAGAAATCCTGAAAATACTTGCTGGCGTGATCAACGGCGAAAAGACAGCCATTGAAGACTTTGGCTACGCCTACTGCTCGCTCATTCAGAAAGATCAGCGCGTCGAGCGGCTGCTTTCAATCCCCGCAGAATAATCAAAACAACGCGCAGGCCTTTGCAAAATGAGCCAGCGCATCAGGGAGAACAAAATGAAGATCACTGATGTTGAGGTCATCCATCTTCGTATTCCTTTGCTCGCACAAAACTGCGAGTGGGGCGAAGATGCACTGATCGTACGCATCCACACAGACACGGGTCTTGTGGGGCTTGGGGAGTCAGACAGCTCGCCATCCGTGATTGCAGCACTCATTGAAGCACCACAGTCCAACTTGTACTGCACAGGTCTCAAATCCCTGCTGATTGGCGAAAATCCGCTAGAAATCAGCCGTTTGTGGAACAAGATGTACTGGTCCAGCAACTATGTTGGCCGTCGCGGTGCTGGCATTCATGCCATGAGCGCTATCGATATTGCACTGTGGGACATCGCCGCCAAGCATTATGGTGTGCCACTGCATATTCTGCTGGGAGCGAAGTATCGTGACCGTATTCCGGCTTACGGCACTTTCATCCCGGCAGATAACCCAGAAGACAACCGCAAGATCGCGCAGGATCTGGTGGCCAAGGGCTTCAAGAGCCTGAAGTTTGGCGGCGGTGTTCTGGGCGATGATCCAGATGTCGATTACGAAATCGTTCGTGTTGTCCGCGAAGCTATTGGCCCGGACATTGAGTTGCAGATCGACCTTGCTACCAAATGGCGCACAGCTTCTCACGCTTTGCAGATGTGCAAACGCCTGGAACCATTCAACCTGCATTGGATTGAAGAACCAGTCATGGCGGATGACGAGCGTGGTTACGTAAAGCTCGGACGTCAAGCTTCTCAAAAGATCGCAGGCGGTGAAGCACTGACCACATGCCGTGAGTTCCACGACATGCTAGAGCGCTGTGAACCAGACATCATCCAACCAGACATCACGCGCTGCGGTGGCATCACCGAGATGCGCAAGATTTATGACATGGCGCAGATGCGCGGTGTCCAACTCATTCCTCATGGGTTCAGCACAGACATTTTGCTCGCCGCTTCTGTGCATTTCCTTGCCTCCTGTGAGCATGGAAACCTGATGGAATACTCCCAGAGCAATAGCCCGCTGGTGGCGGGTAACGGGCTGGCCAAAGAGCCAGTGGTCTTCGCTGAGGGGCAGCTTGTTGTTCCTGATCGCCCAGGCCTTGGGATCGAGCTGAACGAAGACCTAATCAAAAAATATCAAGTGAACGCCCAACCGGCCTACGCTTGAAGATGGAGGAAAAACAAATGTCTAACACTGGGAAAAGATTAGACACCTTTCTACTTTCGATAAGTCTGAGCTTTGTCGTTGCAATTGTTGCAGGCCTAACCGTCTTCCCTGACAAGGGCAACGAAATCGCCAACTATCTATTCAGCACATTCAACACGATCTTTGGCACACCAGTGCTGGTGCTTGTGTTTGGATCTGTCATCTTTCTTGCTGCGCTTGGCCTGAGCAAGTACGGCAACATCCGTCTAGGCGAAGGCAAACCAGAATACAGCACGTTCGCCTGGGTCTCCATGATGATCTGTGCGGGTTTGGGTTCCGCGACCGTCTACTGGGCATTCACAGAATGGGCATACTACTTCAACGCCCCTCCTCTGGGTGTTCAGACAGGTACAACAGCAGCTTATGAGCTGGGTACTGCATACAACCTGTTCCACTGGGGCTTCAGTGCCTGGGCAGCGTATTGCATCGTATCCCTGCCAGTGGCTTACCACTTCCACGTTCGTAAGAACCCCGGCCTCAGCCTTTCCGCTGTTTGTACTGCTATCCGTGGCAACAAGCCGATCACTCCACTGTGGCGTGCAATCAGCCGCGTGATTGACGTGATCTTCATCTTCACCATCTTCGGTGCACTTTCCATCACCCTTGGTGTGTCCGTGCCGATGGTTTCCGAGATCCTGTCTTCTCTGATCGGCATTGAGCCAACCTTCAACGTGAACCTGGTTCTGATCCTGATAATCTCTGCGTTCTTCTCTCTGAGCTCTTACGTGGGTATTCAGAAGGGCATGGCGCGTATCAGCTCCATGAACACGTACCTGGCAATTGGCTTCTGTATTGCTGTGTTCCTGATCGGCCCAACCATGTTCATCGCGAAGTCTACCGTGAACGGGCTTGGCATCATGCTGCAGGACTTCGTGCGTATGAGCCTTTACACCGACCCGGTTGAAAATGGTGGTTTCCCAGAAGGTTGGACCATCTTCTACTGGCTCTACTGGATTACCTACACTCCATTCGTATCTATCTTCGTGACCAAGATCTCCAAGGGACGTAGCATCCGTGGTGTCATCACGAACATGCTGCTGAGCGGTAGTGCTGGTTGCTTCTTCTTCTTTGGTATCCTTGGCGGTCTGTCTCAGTCTGCAAACGTGAACGGTCTTGTTGATGTTGCTGGTCTCGTGGCTTCCGGCGAAGGCAACCAGGCGATCGTTCAGGTAATGAACTCCCTGCCATTCAGCGCGATTTTCATCGTTCTGTTCGCATTGGTTTCCGTTCTCTTCCTGGCAACCACTCTGGACTCTGCTGCATTCACCATGGCTGCAACTTCCACAAAGGGTCTGAAAGAAAACGAAGAGCCATCTCCAATGCTGCGCCTGTTCTGGTGTGTGATGCTGGCTGCTGTTCCACTTGCGATGATGTTCATTGATGCCCCACTGAACACCATCAAAACATGTGCCATCGTAACCTCTATCCCACTGATGTTTATCATCGGCTATATGGTTTACGGATTTATCAAGTGGATGCGCGAGGACTTCGCTTTAACAAGTGGCGAAGATATTCTCCGGCAGTCCCGCCAAACAGCAGATGCTGTTCCAGCGGAATAAGCTTCCTCCTCAGGCAAAGCAAAAGGGCGACCTCCGGGCCGCCCTTTTTTTATTGCTCTAAACATTCCAATAGACGAGTTCAGTCTTCGTCCATTTGCTTGGTATGTTCATGTTTCAGCTTGTGACCCATTTCTGTGAAGGTGCTGATGTTCTCAATCGCAAGCTTGCGGGCTTTATCCGGTTCACCCGCACAGATCGCTTCTACCAAACCGATGTGAGTGTTCGCGCTGTCTTCGATATCGAAATCGAAGTGCGTGATGCGGATGTAAATTGAGAGCTGGTTGATCACGCTCTTATACATATGCGCGAGCCGCGCACTTTCACTGAGTTCGATGATCAGCTTGTGAAGCTCGAAATCGTAGAATGTGACTTCGGTGATGGACACGCCATCCTGCTGGCAGATCTCCTTAAAGACATCCAGTTCTTTACGAAGTCGGATAGCTTTTTCAGGCGTGATCGTTTCTGCTGCCATTTGCGCTGCCTGGCTCTCCAGAGCGACACGCAGATGGTAGATTTCCCAGATATCATGATCGGTGAGCGTGGTAACGCTCCAACCTGCGTATGGCTTCTGTGAGACAAGGCCTTCACTTGCGAGAGTGTTCAACGCCATGCGAACAGTCGTGCGTGAAAGCTCCAAATCCTTGGCAAGCGTACTTTCCGTAAGCTTATCGCCTGAGACATAATGACCTGCCAAAATCTGCTGCCTCAGAAAATCTGCGGCCTGCTCCTCAAGGCTTTGTTTTGAAATCTTCATTGGAACTCAATCACGTCCGTCGTGTTCACTCTCTGCATTGAGCTGTATCACCATTAGCTTGCTGAATAAATGACGAGTTTGGCACTCCAGATATTTGCTTTGTGATTATTGAAGGAGCTGCGCGATTTAGGTATATTTTGCTCGTGCATTTGCGAAAAGGCAGCGTCGGGTTTCTTTTCTGCTCCGGCAAAGTTTTTAATGACTCTAAACTAGGAATGGTTTATTCTTGAGTTAGAGATGCATATTTTGATTGACGACAGACGCCGGAAGACGCATAGCTAATACTATGAGACTCACTCAACAAACCAACTATGCTGTACGTGCCCTGATGTATTGTGCGGCAAATCCTGACAAGCCAAGCAAAGTTGCTGAGATCGCGGCTTCGTTTTCTATGTCGGAAACCCACCTTTTCAAAATCATGAAGGTGCTCGTTGATGCTGACCTGATGAAAACCATCCGGGGACGCAACGGTGGTATCGTGTTGCCACGTCCTGCTGAACAGATCAGCGTTGGACAGGTGGTGCGTGCAACTGAAGAGTCATTCCTTCTTGCTGAGTGCTTTGACAGTGGCCGTCAGGACTGCCCGCTCGTCAACCACTGTGGCTTCAACTCTGTTCTGCATGAAGCGCTGGAAGCATTCCTTGGTGTGCTCGACAAGTGCACGATTGCGGACCTTGCAGATAACCGCGCGAGCATTCGCCATCTGCTGCAGATTGAAGATCCACTTCTGCCAAAAAATATGGCCGCAGCTGAGTAAGCGCGACCCCATAGACGAGATGATCAGGCAGCGATAATTCGCTGCCTTTTTTGTTATTGCGCTCTGAACACAATTGGAGCTGTTCTGGATACCGTCCCGTTTCTCATCGAAGATGGAAATGATGGGAAGGGAGCTGCTGCTTTCACAGCTTTCAATGCAGCCTGATCAAAACGCTTATTTCCGCTCGAACGAGTTAACTTGATCCCTGTCACAGCACCATCACGATGAACAACAAAACTCACACGCACGACACCTGACTTTTTCCGGTTTTTCTCACGACGTGGATACCTTCGGTCAGCTGCACGTTGGATCTTCTTCTGAACCTTGCCCCAGTAGTTGCTTGTCGCCGCATTACCAGCACTATCACCGGAGCCGGCAATGTTGTTACCCTTCTTTGCAGAGTTGGAACCTTTGCGGGCAACTTTGGAACCCCGAACTGAGTTGACATCCGCATTACCAGCTTTCTTGGCAGGCTCTTTCTTAGCTTTTGTTGGAGCCTTTTTCGCAGTTTTCTTGGGTTTGGCTTTCTGCAGCTGCTTTGGGCGTGGCGGTGCCGCGCGTGGAACCGGAACTGTTACTGCTGCAACCTCGGTTTCGACAGGCTTTGCCTCAAGCTCTTTCTTGTCTTCAACTGGTTCTGCAGGTTTCTTTTCAACTGGCTTTAGCTCTTCAAGCTCTTCCTGCTTAGCTTCTTCCAACTTCTCTGGCTCGGATGGTTTTACCTCATCCGGCTGAACAACTTTTTCAAGCTCTTCCAGCTTTACAGGCTCAACTTCCTTTACCTGCTCTACTGGCTTTGGCTGTTCAAGAGGTTGGATCTTGGCGACTTCGAGAGGCTTTACTTCCTGAACTTCAGCTGGCTGGATTTGCTCTGGTTGAATCTGACGCTCAAGAGGTTCCAGCTCTTCCTTGGGTTTGAGTGGCTCAACATCAGCCTTAATCGTAACGCCTTCTGTAACTGGCGCGACCACAGGCTTTACAGCTTGAGGAACAATCGGCTCCACGGGTTGGACTGGTGTGATTTCTGCCTTAGCAACCTCAATTGGCTCTACAGGCTCAACTTCGTTGACTTGCTCAACGGGTGTTTCAGTTTCGATCTCACGTGGTTCGATCTCATCTGGTTGATCTGGCTCGATCGGTTCAACGACCTCTTTAGTGCCAGCAATCAGATCCTCAATTGAACCAACAACCGAAAGCGACGTTGATCGCGTAGAAGCAACCTGAACTTCAGGAGCTCGCGCATAAAACCATGCAAAGCCAGCTGCGTGAACGCTCACTGAAACCAGCAAGGCCGTGGTTAAAGCAGAACCACCAATTTTTCTCCTAATCCCACGCTTCATTGTGATGCCCTCACAGTGACAAGTGTGACATCAGAAAAGCCTTGCTTCTTAAGTGCTGCGAGAGTTCTTGCCAGCGTTTGGCCGGAGAGTGCTTTATCGGCGACAACCATCAGAGGTTCTTCACTGCCTTCAAGCGGGGTCAGATCCTCAACCTGAATTGGCTGCTCATTTTGGGTCATCGTTCCATCGGGCGCGATGATCAGCGCTCCGGCGATGAGTTCACGACTGGATTGCTCCTGCGTTTCTGCAGGGCTTACGTTTTTTGCATCGTCCCTATCGATAGAACCTGCAAAGAGGAAGAAAATGAGCATCAGAAACACGATATTGATCAAAGGGATCGTGTTCTCCAATGTCCTCTTTTGTGGTTTTGTCTTCAGACGCATTCTTTAAACTTCTTGTTTCGCAATATTCTGAATTCAATTGCCGACAATCGTGGCAGACCAGCCTGCTGTTTTGAGCATCTCGAGCGCACTCACAACATCCTGCACAGTGGATTCTTTGGCTGGAATAATCGCAACAGGGCGGTTCTTTTCAATGCCGGCTTCTTCAAGTGTTGCAATCAACACTTCAACCTTTACTCGATCACCATTCACCGACAGCTGTCCTTCTGCGAAAACCTGCAGAAGGATAGGAGACTGTTCCATCTGGCCTACGCCTTCGGCACCAGATGTCACATCCAGCTTCTGATAAATCGAGAATGTGGATGCGAGCATAAAGAACATCAGGAGCAGGAAGATCACATCAATAAGAGATGTGAGACCTGGAGCACGGCTACGTTTCGGGGCCTCACTAAGGCGCATCGTGAACCACCTCAAAACGTGGCTCTTTGCCGACACGCTCTACTTCTTCTGTCTGTGTCGCAATTGATGTCACAGCCCCAGTGAAGAGCTCAGTGACGATTTTCTCCATAGCACCCTGCTCTCGTTCAATGCGGCCTTCAAAGAGAGACAACATCACAGAGGCCGGGATCGCAACGGCAAGGCCGACAGCAGTCGTCAGAAGCGCTACCCAAATACCACCAGCCAAAGTGGATGGATCAACCTGAGAACCAGCATCTGCCATAGCTTGGAACGCACCAATCATACCCAGCACAGTACCGAACAAGCCGAGTAGCGGTGCGATTTGGGCGATCATGTCCAAAGCGCGTAAATAGCTGCGAAGATCTCCCAAATGCGTAAAGCAGACGCGCTCTACGTCTTCGCGCACTTTCTCTTCAGGCACCTGAGGCTTCATAAGACCGCGCATAGCGTGGGCCAGGACATCTGATACTGGAGAGCGATCTGTCACCACGATCTTATAGGCTTGATCCCGCTTGCCAACGCGCCAGAAAGCAACGGCCTGTTCTGCCTTGCGGTGGCGACCAACACCAGCCACCCAGAACTGCCAGAGCTTTGCGAAAACAATTGTCAGAGCAAGCACACTGATAACCAGCAGCAATCCAACGACGACGCCACCTTTTGCGAGCAGATCCATAAACGGACTTACTGCTGCGGTCAGGCCTAGGTTTTCAATCATGGCATTCATTCTGGAATTCTCGTAGTTTTTCTAGTTCGGTTCTGCAGCGGTTCAGAGTGTTAGTTCTATCGCAGCGCGAGAAGATACATTCAATGAGTCTAAGCATCTAGCTGGAGAGACATTTTCAGCTCCCTCACACTGGCTGACGTCATTGATAAGCAGCGAAGAGATGTCTGCACAACTGCTGGATGGAAGATCATACTGCTGAACGCGTGTTTTTCCGGAAGGTAGGCGACCTGTTTTCATGCTGAGGAAATCGGAGATTCCGCCAGTACTATCAAACACTACCAGATCCAGAGCCAGTTGCTTGATCTCATCTTGCAGGTGATTGCGTACAAGAAGGCTTACACGGCATCCGCTTTGTGTAGTCTCAGCTTTGTTCAACTGGAGAGCGATCACCGGATTGCTTGTCGTGTTTGCTGCCTCAACCGCAGTTATCTGCGTTATCCACAAGGGAGCAAGAGCGAGAGAAAACAGCTTAACCAACTTATTCATAGGACCCCAACCCAAAAATTCAAACCTAGTTGCAAATGCAAATCAGTCGCAGATATCAAGGATATCGTGGGCTGGCTGGCTGTTGAGGGAGAGAGAAACAGCTGGCTTGCGCATCGATACTAAACCTGCCCCAGGACGGAATACTGAAGGACGCGATCTCCAGGATTTAACGAGCAGGCATTGCACTTGTAATAAAACATGAATAAGAAAGTCAAGAATTAAACGCGATAGAGCCCCCCTAGCTCTTGAGGGTATCGCGACTGTCCACTCTAGCCAAAATTGGGGAAAGGCTGAGGCGAATGACTGACATGGAAAAAACTCAGGAAAGCTCTCAAAATCAGCCACATGAGCGCACTGTAGATAGCAAGGCACTCTTTGGAGATGAGCGTGAGATCACAATCTCCCACCGCGAGGATCTCTACCGATTGTCGATCACAAAACTTGGCAAATTGATTCTCACTAAGTGAGCAATTGGCCATGAAAAAAGCCGGCCTGAGATGAGGCCGGCTCTTTCCTTTAGACTGTGCTGAGGCTTAGTTCAGAGCCTGCTGCAGAGCGAACGCGTCGCCTTCGACCTTGAACAGGCCGTAGGAGCCAGGAACGTCGCCAGCATTATCGAAGTTCAGGTCGCCAGATGCGCCTTTGTAGTCGATGTCTTTACCAGCAGCGATCAGCTCAACTGCTTTCTTCCATTCGCCTGGAAGAACTGCTTCGCCCTGACCATTAGATACTGCAGACATCGCTTCGGAAACCTTAGCAGCGTCACCACCAGCTTTCTCCAGAGCCAACGCCATCAGGAATGCAGCATCGTATGAGTTGGATACGAAGATTGCATCTGGGTTGCCACCAACGGACTTGTAAGCTTCGTTGAAGATTTCAAGGCTGTGGGACTTCTCGCCGACTGGAGAAGACGCGATGAAGGTTGTCAGGTTTTCAGCGCCTAGCTCGCGAATGATTGCGTCGGACTTCATGCCGTCGCCGCCAACGAAGTTGGTGAAGAAGCCGTTTTCCAGCGCCTGACGCAGAATGGTCAGGCCAGTGCCATCACCGTAGTCGAAGATAACGAGTGTATCAGCACCACCGCGGGAAAGCTCAGCAAGGTTGGAACGGTAAGACGCCTTACCTTCTTCGTGGGCTGCGTAGCCAGCGATTTCGCCGCCGTTTGCTTCAAACTCAACCTTGAATGCGTTTGCCAGACCGCTGCCGTAGTCGTTGTTCAGGTATGCAACAGCAACTTTCTTGGTGCCGAGGTTCAGCAGAGTACGTGCAAGAGAACGCCCCTGGAAGTCATCAGACGGCACAGTACGGAATACCTGACCTTTGTCTTCCAGACCTGTGATTTCAGGGGAAGTACCGGATGGTGTGATCAGAGTGATGCCAGCTGGAACGGTTACGGAGTTTGCAACTGCCAGAACAGAACCGGAGCAGTGTGGGCCGATCAGGCCAGCTACCTGCTCGATGTTTACGAGTTTGGTTGCTGCATCAACACCGTTCTGTGGGTTACATGCACTATCACCAACAACAGCTTCCAGCTTCTGGCCACCCAGAATGCCGCCCTGCTCGTTTACCTGCTGAATAGCCAGTTTCGCAGAGTCCAGCATTGGTGGAGCCATTGCTGCGATCGGGCCAGAAATACCTCCCAGAAGACCGACTTTCACATCAGCCTGAACAGCGTTGGATGCAAGTGCAGTAGCGCTGAACAAGCCTGCTGCCAATGCGATTTTCTTAAGCATCAGTTCACCTCCAAAGAGCCCTGTTTTAAACGGTTTCCGGATTGATCAGGGCGTTAAAATTGATTTTCTATGAGTGCTGGCGTTACTTCGCTGCACTTTCTTGTTTTTGAAAGGTTTTGACTTCTGGTCTGTCTGCAGTTCCCTGAGGTTCCGGCAAGATACCTTCCGGTCTGAACCGAAGGACCAACTGCAGAAGCAAGCCAATGATGAATACGCGCATATACTTTGCCTTGATGGCGTATTCGGTTGGCAGCTGGTCCGTTACAAACTCAGAGGCAGACCAGATGATCCAGACAACGGCAACACCGAGAAGTGCACCGCGGTTGTTTCCTGAGCCACCGAGGATCAACATAATCCAGATCAGGAATGTGGCGATCATCGGATCGATGGCTTCTGGGGTTATGGAACGGTTAAAGTGAGCAAAGAGCGCACCACCAAGGCCCATCACAGCAGCCCCGAAGATGAATGCTTCCAGACGGCGGGCTTTGATATCCTTACCCATCGCCGTTGCGGCATCTTCATTGTCGCGAATACCGCGCATCATACGGCCCCAAGGGGCAGAGATCTGGCGTTCAATCGCCCAGTACACAACTGCAACAATTGCCAGAACCAGCGCGAGATAGGCCAGCTGCGAGTACAGATAAGACAGATCACCGAATGGACGTGGGATCTTGTTGACGCCACGCGCACCGCCGGTCATCCAACCTTCGGACTTGACGACGAGACGGATGATCTCAGCCACACCAATGGTCGCGATTGCCAGATAGTCGGAGCGGAAGCGCAAACACACCTTGCCAATTGGCCAAGCGATCGCACCAGCAGCGATCATCGCCCCGATCCAACCGATTACAACAGGTAACTGGAAGCCACCTAGGTGTACGGAGGATTCTGGTGCTGTCAGCAGTGCTGATGTGTAAGCACCAACCGCAAAGAAACCAGCGATACCGGCGTTGAAGAGACCTGAAAAGCCCCACTGAATGTTAAGACCAAGAGCGAGAAGGGAGTAAATGCCGATAAAGATCGCCATGAACACCGCGTAGTTAAGCAGACCGATGAGTTCCATGGTTCGTCTCCCTCCTACAGAACTTTACCCTTGAGCAGACCGGTTGGCCGCACAAGAAGGATGAGCAGGAGGATCGCAAATGCCATGGCGGCCTTGTACTCTCCCGGGATAAACAGAACGGATGTTTCTTCGGCGATACCCACGATGAGGCCGCCAATAACAGCGCCTTCTACGCGTCCGACACCGCCAAGAATTGCAGCGGCGAACATTGGCAGGAGCATTGTCCAGCCCATGAGAGGTTTCAGCTCTGTATTGATGCCGAGAAAGAACCCGGAGGCTGCACAAAGGATGCCGACAATGCCCCAAGTCAGCATCGTGATCTTGCGGTTATCGACACCGGAAAGCAAAGCGAGATCCGGATTGTCGGACATGGCGCGCATGGCCTTGCCCCACTTAGTCTTCTGCAGGAATGCCCAGAGCACGCCAACAATCACAAACATCGCGATGATGGTGTAGATCTCACGATCACGGATGCGAATGCCCCAGTAATCTTCCGGACGAACGATACCGCGGGTGTAGGTTTCAGTATCAACACCCCAGATCACCTGAACAACAGCACGCAGCATCAATGCGATGCCGAGTGACGACATCACGACGATGATCTTCGGGCGCTCGGAGAGGTAATCATAAAACACTTTATCGATACCGATGGCCATGATGGCACAAACGATCATCGCAACTGGTAGAGCAACCCAAGGGCTCACACCAAAGATGGTCACCACACCCAAAGCTGCGAAAGCGCCAAGAGTTGCAAGGTCACCGTGCGCGAGGTGCGCAAATCTCAAGATGCCGAACACAAGCGTGATGCCGACCGCGCCCAGAGCGTAGATAGAACCCAGCACGATCCCCGGCATGAGGTAAAAATTGACGAATTCCATGAATGGCATTGGATTTTCCCTTATTACCCACCGAGGAACATTTCAGCGACTTCACGATCTGCGAGCAGCTCCTGACCGGTGCCCTCGTGCCGGTTGCTACCAGCGGCGAGAACATAGCCTTTGTCAGCAAATGCAAGCGCCTGCTTGGCATGCTGCTCTACAAGCAAGATCGAAAGACCTGCATCACGCAGGTTGCGGGTGATCTCAAAAATCTGCTCCATGTACTTTGGAGAAAGGCCAGCAGTTGGCTCATCCAAAAGAAGCAAAGACGGGTCGAGCATCAGCGCGCGGCCCATCGCAACCATCTGGCGCTGACCGCCAGACAAGTTGCCAGCCAATGCGTTGCGACGCTCTTTGAGATCAGGGAACAGGGTGTAGACCCTTTCCAAGCTTTCAGAAATGTCGCCTTTCCGAAGGAAGGCACCCATTTCGAGGTTTTCGTGAATGGTCATCTCACGAAAGATGTTGTTGACCTGAGGAACGTAGCAGACACCGTGTTGAACGATGCGGTTTGGCTTCCAGCCTGCAATGTCGGTTCCGTTGACAACGATAGAACCACCACGAACTTTCAGCAGACCGAAGATCGCTTTCATCGCAGTCGACTTGCCAGCACCGTTCGGGCCAACAATCACAACGATTTCCTGCTCGGTCACCTGCATATCGACACCCTGCAGGATGTCTGCATCACCGTAACCACCACGAACGCCTGTCATGGTGAGGATTGGTTTGCCGGAGTATTTTTGTTGCGCGGAGTTTTTGGACATTGGTTGCTCTGCAATTGCTTGAGAAGTCATTAGAGTGCAGCCTCCCCAACCGTTTCTCCCAGGTAGGCTTCCAGCACACGCGCATCTGAACGAACGGTCTGGAAATCACCTTCGATGAGAACAGAACCTTCGGCCATACAGATGACCGGATCGCAAAGCTTCTCGATCATCTCCATGTCGTGCTCAATCAGAATGAAGGTGTAACCGCGTTCTTTGTTCAGGATTAGGATTTTGTCTTCCAAACGGCGCAGCAAAGTACGGTTGACGCCTGCAGCTGGCTCATCCAGCAGAACAAGCTTTGCGTCAGTCATCATGGTGCGGCCAAGTTCAAGAAGCTTCTTCTGTCCCCCCGACAGATTGCCAGCACGCTCATTTGCAACGTGGGACAACTCCAGAAACTCAAGGGTCTCCAGAGCTTTCTGGCGTACTTCTTCTTCTTGCTTTTTTACGCTGCCATAGCTGAGCCAGTTCTGGAACAGGCTTTCCCCCTTCTGTGAAGGTGGAACCAGCATGAGATTTTCCAATGCAGACAGACGATGAAACTCGTGCGGAATCTGGAAGGTGCGTACCAAGCCTTTGTGAAACAGCTGATCAGAGCTGAGGCTGGTTACATCTTCTCCCAAAAAACGAATTTTTCCAGCAGTTGGCTGAAAGGCACCGGCAATGAGATTGAACATTGTGGTTTTGCCAGCGCCATTCGGGCCAACTAAACCTGTGATTGTGCCTTTTTGAACCGAAAACGAGCAATTATTTACGGCTCTAAAACCGCCGAATTGCTTCGACAGCTGTTCGATTTCCAGCATTATTATCCCCCCAGACTGCAAAGGACTGGCGTTTTATTGTTGTCAAGCTCCTACCTAATGCCCTCAGTAGCATATTATTTCAAGGCAGAAGTCCGCGCCTTTTGCAGCCATAACACTCGATTATTGTGGTTCTGTCTGGACAAGTTGAGTGAAACTTTCCAGATTCCATTCCCTTACAACCTTCCCATAAGTTGCAAGAAAACAGCTTCGACTGCGCATATATTGCCTGAAACATATAGATAATTCCACTTATATGCGCAGTTTCAATGGTTTTTAGAACAAAATAATTTCACAAATTAGGTAATTTTCGCAGCAATCTTACAGATCGCTGCGCACCTGCCAAAGTTCTGGAAACAACACAGTATCCAACATTTTTTTCAGGTATGGCGCTCCAGAGGTGCCTCCGGTGCCCATTTTGCTTCCAATAATGCGCTCTACGGTTGTGAGGTGATTGAATCGCCACCGCCGAAAAAAGTCTTCAAAGTCGATTAGCTTCTCTGCTAGATCGTAGAAATGCCAATTATCGCGCGGATTGCGATATATTATTTCCCAAGCCTTCTGAACAGACGCATCGGTTGTATAAGGTTTCGTAACGTCTCTTTTGAGCACTTCATTCGAGATTTCGAAGCCAGCACGTGCCAGAGCGCGCACCATCTGATCATAGATGCCGGGAGCCTCATAAATCTGATGAAGCCACTTTGAAACTTCAGGCATATGCTCATGCGGTTTCATCAGCGCCGGGTTCTTGTTTCCAACCACAAACTCGATCGCCCGATACTGATAGCTCTGGAAGCCAGATGATTTGCCAAGACTGTCGCGGAAAGTGGTGTAGTCGCTCGGCGTCATGGTACGCAGGATATCCCAGGCACCATTCAGTTGAGAGAAGATTTTGTTTACGCGAGCCATAAGCTTAGAGACCTGAGCAAACTCATCCTGAGCCAGACAATTGCACGCCTCTGACATTTCCCGAATTGCCAGTTTCATCCAGAGTTCGGCTGTCTGGTGCTGAATAATGAACAGCAGCTCATCGTGTGCATCTGTCAAAGGTGCTTGCGCTCCCAAAACATCTGACAGGCGTAGGTAGTCACCGTAGGACATGTTTTCTTTGAAAGAGAGCTCAGCCCCGTGATGCTCCATTTCGCGATTAATGCTCTCAACCATGCTTATGTAACCTTGCTTTTCTGGTGGTACTCCGGCTTGTCCCAGAGATCACCTGCAATAATTTCTTCCAGAATTTCAGCTGCTTTAAAGACGTCTGCGAATGAGAGGTACAGCGGTGCGAACCCAAAGCGAATGATGTTTGGTGCACGGAAGTCTCCGATCACGCCACGATCAATAAGCGCTTGCATTACTGCATAACCTTGCTCGTGTCGGAAAGAGACCTGTGAACCGCGCTTCATTGGATCAGTCGGTGAAGCCAGCTCCAGGTTAGGACAACGACGTTTGACCTCTGAGATAAACAGCTCACTCAGCTCAATGGACTTGGCCTGCAATGCTTCCAAATTGGTATGATCAAATACATCCAGAGAGGCATTTAATGCAGTCATGGCAAGCACTTGCGGTGTACCAACCCGCATCTGATCTGTTTTTGCAGAGGGCGTGTAGCCCAGATCAAACGCGAAGGGGGCGTCATGGCCCATCCAGCCTGTTAGCGGATTACCCGAAGTAGCCTGATGTTTTGGCGCGACATACACAAATGCTGGAGCGCCAGGACCGCCATTCAAATACTTGTAGGAACACCCAACAGCGAAATCGACATTGGCTTCCTTGAGATGAACGGGAAATGCACCTGCAGAGTGGCACAGGTCCCACATCGCCAGCGCACCAACTGAATGCGCCTTTTCGGTGAGCGCTGACATGTCGTGCTTGCGGCCAGTTCTGTAGTCAACTTCCGTCAGCATCATAACGGCAACGGTTTCATCCAATGCAGCTTCAACTTCTTCCGGTGCGACCAGACGAAGCTCGATATCGCCGCCAGTCAGCTCTTTGAGACCCTGCGCCATATAAAGGTCTGTCGGGAAGTTGCCTGTGTCTGAGAGAATGACTTTTCTTCCCGGACGCAGCTTCATTGCTGTTGCGAGGACTTTGAAGACATTCAAAGATGTGCTGTCAGCACAAATCAGAGTGCCTTCTTCAGCGCCAACCAGTTTTGCAATCCGGTTGCCTACTCTGCTTGGCAGATCAATCCAGTTATGACAGTTCCAGCCCTTGATGAGGCTCTTGCCCCATTGCTCTTCAACCGCGTTGGTGAGAACTGAAGACACATTTTTGGGTAGAGCGCCCAGAGAATTGCCATCCAGATAGATAATCCCATCCGGAATTGAGAATAGCTGCTGCAAATGAGCAAGTGGATCAGCTGTGTCTCTTTGCTCAATGCTTACTGCATCCAGTTCCACTGTCAGGCCCCCTATTATCTTTTTGTGATCGTGCTCGGATTGGCATCAAATAGAAACCGAGCAGCGATTCCATTTTTTTAATATTTCAAGTTTAAAGTATTTTTAGCAACAGTTTCACCACGAAGTCTAGGTAAAAAGTATTATCTGGAAAAATCGGAACAAATATTCTAAATATGCAAAAAAGGAAATAAATCTGGCTCGGCTGAGCCGATTTGACAGCTATATCTTGCAATAGCGCTGAATTTTAATAAGCAGTACAATTGATCATCAGGGGCAGATCCAACTTCTTAGCGTAACAAAGGAAAGATCCGCTCACGGCCAAAGACCTGTGTCAAACAAGAATGGAAAAGGCCGGATCACTGTAAGGAAGATACCCATGAAGAGCGCCCTAAGAAAGACAGAGGCGCAAACCTGGCCAGAACCAAAACGCCAGTTTGCTGCGCTGCCTTTCAAAAAGAATAAAAAAGGTAAACTGCAAATTCTTCTGATTACTTCCCGCGAGACCAAGCGCTGGGTTCTCCCTAAAGGCTGGCCTATGAAGGACTTAAATGGTGGGGAAGCTGCTGAGCAGGAAGCCTTTGAAGAAGCAGGTATTCGGGGTGAGCTTACCGAACAAGCTGCAGGTATCTATCATTATCCTAAGCTGCGCGTGACCAAAGAACCAATTCCATGCCGCGTAAAGGTGTTTCCATTGGAAGTCACAGAGATGCTTGACGATTGGCCTGAGAAGGATGAACGCACACGGAAATGGTTCTCCGTGCGCGATGCTGTTCATGCTGTTGATGAGCCAGAACTGAAGGCATTGCTGGCAAACTGGTCTCCAGAGGAAGACTGATTTTCGGTTTGTTTGTCAGGCCCGCTCAGCTTTAAAGCGTCGCTCCAGCCAACGTACTCCCTGAGAGACAATCAGGATCAGCACCAGATACTCCAGCACCAGGACTGTGTAGATCTCTAGTGGTCTGTACTCTGTGACCACGAGCTCGTTTGCGCGTCTTGTCAGATCTTGAAGGCCAATAACGGACACGAGGCTGGACATCTTCAGCATATACACCAGCTGATTGCCCAGTGGAGGCAGCATGCGACGGATGGCTTGGGGAAGGATGATGAAGCGTAGGCGCTGGAAGTAACTGAGGCCGAGCGAGTGACCGGCTTCGATCTGCCCTTTATCTACGGACTGAATGCCCGCTCTGAAAATCTCCGCCTGAAATGCACTGTCCGACAAAGCGAGCGCTAGCACGCCTGCCCAGAAGACATTGATCGAGATATTCGCCACAACTGGCAGGCCATAATAGACCCAGAAGATCAGCACAAGGCTTGGCACTGAGCGTACCACTTCAACGTAGGTTCTGTTGAAGGCAAGGCCAAACTTGTTATCTGAGAGACCCGGCAGCGCGACAAAGAGACCAACGAGCATAGAAATGGCGATTGCGGTAAGTGAAACACTGATTGTTTCTTGCAGCCCTGCAATCATGAAACCGAGATTAACTCTGCCCGTCTCCGTTTCCGGTGAGACCACATACCAGCCCCATTGATCTCCAGAACAGCCCGCCAAAACAACTGCCAATGCGGCGAGCACTGCTGCATTTCGGAATTTCAAGGTATCCACCTTCCAATGTATAAAGAGCTGCCGCCAGAAGCCAAAGATGCAAGCAGCTCATGTATCTGCCTCAACACAGATAAATTGCCGGACACAAAACCTAGAGTGTCGTGCGCTCTTATACAAATCTTATAGGGACTTACCGCACACAATTAGTTGAAGTCATTTTTCTTACCAAAACGGCATTGTAGTTGGCGCTAAAATGACTAGTTTTGCAGTGGGCCAGATTCCAACTGCGTTTCAAGGAACTCTCATGAAGATGCTACGCTCATTTCTTACTTTACTTTTTGCCGTGGGCACGTTGTTCTCCGGCTCCGCATTTGCGCAATCCGCGCTCAATGAAATTCTCGACTCTGGTGAGCTGAAGGTTGGAACAACCGGCGACTGGAACCCAATGTCTGTCCGTGATCCTGCCAGCAATGGGTATAAGGGTTATGACATTGATATCATGAATGAGTTGGCCACTGATCTTGGCGTGAAGCTCACCTTTGTTCCTACTGATTGGAAAACACTGGTGAACGGCATCGTAGCTGGCAAGTACAACTTGACCGGTTCCGCCTCCATCTCTCCGAGCCGCATGAAGGTGGCTGGTTACTCCGAGAGCTACATCTCCGTTGAGATTCTGCCGTTTACGACCAGCAACAAAGTTGAACAGTTCAACAGCTGGGACAGCATCAACCAGAAAGACGTGACTGTCGCGACTACTCTTGGCACCACCTTTGAGAAGCTGAGCAAAGAATGGTTCCCGAATGCGACTATCAAGGTTGTTGAGGCCCCTGCTCGTGGATATCAGGAAGTGCTCTCTGGCCGCGCTGATGTGTTCATCACTTCCAACATTGAAGGCGCAACGTTGAAAGCCAAGTTCAAACAGATCACCAACGTGCCGGTTGCTGAGAGCAGAAACCCAACACCAATCGCGATGTTGATGCCGCAGGATGATCAAGTCTGGATCAACTACATCAACAACTGGATCAAGATTAAGAAGATGAATGGCTTCCTAGATACGACAGCCCAGAAATGGGGACTGGCGCAGTAAGAAGCTGCTCATAAAAGCAAAAAAGGCGCTGCATTTGCGGCGCCTTTTCTTTTGGTTTCAGCATTCCCTATGCATCTACCTGAATGAACTTCGCCACCCAGTCTTGCATGGCTTTGCGATTGATATCAATGGAGGTCGCCGCATGAGACAGTGACTGCATCGCCTGCCACCAACGCTGGCACTTGGGCTTCAATTTCAGCTCACCACCAAACAGAGACGCGAGCTGCTGTGCCTGAGAGAAGGTGGTTGCAAAAGCGCATTCAGCCAAAGTGACATGATGGCCAACTGCGTATGGCGCTGCCTCGATCATATCTTCCAGACGCTCGAACGCGGCGCTCATGTCTTCAATCAGTTGCTTGTAGATCTCATCGCCCGGCGACTTTCCAGCCTTGATCGGTGCGTAGAAGGCTCGGACGGAAGGCTCAATACGAGTGTCGTGTAACCCCATGAGAGCACGCACCTGCGCGCGTTCAACAGGGTGTTCTGGTAGCAAGGCTGGAGAAGGTGCGGTTTCTTCTAAGTATTCAAGGATCGCATTTGAATCTGACAGCGCTGCGCTTTCATCCTTCAGGCCTGGAATAGAGCCTGCCGGAACAATCTTTTTATATGCTGTTGATCCATACCCATCAGGCGGCGGCACTTCGGCGTAATCCAGTTCCTTCATGTCCAGCGCAATGCGAACTTTCGCGCAGAAGACGGATTCTGGATAGGCAAAAAACTGTATCATTGGATCACCAGATTGTGCTTAGCAACGGTGCTGCTTCACGCACATGCTTGGGAACACGCGGTAGACAAGAGCACCTCGGGAGGAGGACGCAATACAACTTGTGTTGCACTGCAAACTTGGTGTTTCTAGCAGTCTATGAATTGTTGCGCCACTTCAACCTTTGGGTACGCTGTATTTTGGGCGGCATTATGCATTGCCGCCATCAGCCTTTATCGCATGGGTCAGAGCTGCTTGGCGCTATCTAAGTTCACCTTGAAGATCATGAGATCATCGCGGCGCTCGACCTCACCTTCCAGAGAGATCAGCAGAGCAACCCAGTCTTCAACCTCAGAACTCAGAGGCTCACCGTTTTCATCTGCCAGAAGGAAAAATTCACTGCCCAGTAGAGGTGTGGTGGTGACGAAGACGGGAGGAATGCCACCAATAATGCAGAGATTAGCACAAGCTTTATGAGCTAAGCCCACACCCGGGCGCATTGCACCGTTGTAGCACTTGCCATCACAGATCTCACCGGTGAGGCGCCATTTACCAAGATGCTCAGCAGGTGCCGGAGTGAAGTTCGGCACCGGATTTTCAGCAGCACGCAAGGAGACCTTGCCACCAACCTGCAGCATATCCAGATCACCACGTTTGAGCAGAATGCCGCCAGCATCGACAGGCTGACCATTCAGCGGCCCCGCAAGCTGCTGCATTCCCCGCTTGCCAATGCCTGAAATCAGCATGGCATGCGGTTTATCGCGGCCATCCTCGCCTGCTGGAAGGCGCAGAAGCGGATAGGGTTTGGCATCTACATACCCCGTGAAGGTTTGATAGCCCGCACCCCAAGCAAAACGGGCATCGCCGGGATCAGGCACAGACGAGCCAATACCCAGCGCGACACCTGCAGCAGCGCCGACCAATACGGCTGAAATCAGAAACAGGAAACCCTGAAGGCTCTTGGGTGGCTTTTTCGCCCAACCGATAAAGAAGGGATCAGGTTTCTTCTTGGCCATTAGCTTCCCTCCGCAACCATCGGGGATACGACAGGTTCGACATACGTGCCCGGAGGCAGTGCCTCAATGTTCAGCCAGAGGCGTCCATTTTCCAGCTTGAGCCGATAGGTGGAGATCTTCTCCGTGAATGGCGGAGGTGATTTTCCATCTTCCAGACGATACTGATAGCCATGCCATGGGCATGTCACACAGCCATACACGATCTTACCTTCTCCAAGAGGTCCATTCTGGTGGGCACAGACATTGGAGATTGCTGAGAGCTTCTTACCGTTTCTGAAAATGGCCACACGCTCATCATCTGTGATTGAGATAATCCGTGCCCGTTTGTCCGGCACATCCTTTGGATCACCGGCATCCATCCATTTACCCGTGTCATCGACGTCATTTTGCTGCGTGTCTATAAGATGCTCTTTGCGAGCCGCGAGCAGATGAAGCGTGACGACCAAGGCAACAGATGCACCGACTGCAGTGGTCATGAATGGACCAGCAGCGCTTTGAAGTGCACCAAGAGCAACGTGAGCCACGATCAACGCATATGCCAGATAGATGCCCATATGGAGGAACTTCCATAGGGTTGGCTTTAGAAAGTGGAGCCAGAAATCATGACTGGTAACGGCGAGGATTGTCAGGATCAGAAGAGCAAATACGCCGAGTATTTCAAAAGGAAATCCGAGGAAACGGTCAAAGCTTGTGTTGACCATGAAGACTGAAACATAGCGGTTGATTGGTGAGAATGCATTGTACCAACCAAGGATATTGTCGACATGGAAGTAGGCCAGAACACAGGTGATCACACCCAGATGTCTGCGGTTATAGAGCAACGGCAGGAATCGCTTATCCAGGCGAGCCATTGGGCCGATGCATAGGATGAACGTAAGTAGGAAAAAGACACAGGTTCCGAAGGCCTGCGCTTTGTAGATGTCCCAATCAATCGGTCTCGTCACCGTTTGGAACATGGGCGCCACGTAAATGTAGATTCCCAGATAAGCCCCAACGGTTGCCAGTACGACAGCATCGTAGACAAACTTCGTTCGGTTCCAGATCACTGGCACATATTTAACACTCACTGGTTTGCCTCCAGAACCGATTTAGCAGCATCATCAAGGGGAACGGGTGGTTCTTCGTGCGTTCCGGTGGGGCGCATCAAAAGTGCGAGCCCAAGAATGATTGGAATGAGAAAGGCCAGAACGAACCATATGGTGCGGTGGGCTTTGCGGTAGGCGCGTTGCATTACTTTTTGCCCTCCTGCTCTTTGTGCAGTTCGGCTTCTTCTTTATCCAGCAGGATCTTCTCACCTGAGCGCTCCAGTGCTACCCAGCGAGCAATAACGATTGGCCAGAGCAGAATAAGACCTGGGATAATTTGCAGACGGAACAGAAAAGCTCCACGAGCCGCCAGCTCAATACGCCCTAGCCCGATGGTTATGAAAGCGAGGGCCACGATCAGACCAATCACGCAGTAAATTTGTGCAATCAGAATAATACTTTCAGCAACAACCATATCTGCAACCTACTGATCTTGTTCTGTGATTAACGTCTCTCTCACTCATTCGGACCATGCCCTGCCCAACTGATGCCAGCGAGTTCTGACATTTCTTTCTTCCAGCTGGTGATGTCGTTGACTGAGAAATCCGAGATGTGTGCGTGTCCGCATGCACGGGCAAGGACTTTCATCAGCTCCACTGAGGCTGAGAAGAACTTCTCCAGGCGCTTAGCGGATTTTTCGACTTCCAGACGGGCGACGAGATGGTCTTTCTGGGTCGCGATGCCAACCGGGCAGTTGTTGGTATGGCATGCGCGCATGGCAATACAGCCAATGGCTTGCATTGGGGCATTTGCCAAAGCCACTGCGTCTGCTCCCAAAGCCATTGCTTTTACAAAATCTTCGGGCTTACGCAGGCCGCCTGTGATGACGAGTGTTACATCCCGCTGACCACTTCGGTCCAAATGTCGACGTGCTCTCGCGAGAGCCGGGATAGTTGGAACCGAGATGTTATCACGGAACACCAATGGAGACGCGCCCGTACCGCCACCTCGGCCATCGAGGATGATGTAGTCCACGCCCACCTCTAGCGCGGCATCGATGTCTTTTTCGATATGCTGCGCAGAGAGCTTGAACCCGATTGGGATACCGCCCGTTCTGTCGCGAACCTCATCGGCAAAATTGCGGAAGTCCGAGGGCTTCATCCATTCAGGAAAGCGAGCTGGAGAGATCGCACCTTCTCCAGGGTTCAGTCCCCTCACCGCAGCGATTTTTTCGGTTACCTTTGCAGCTGGCAGGTGTCCGCCTGTTCCGGTTTTGGCAGCCTGTCCGCCTTTGAAGTGGAAAGCCTGTACTCTTTCGAGCTGCTCCCATGAGAAGCCGAAGCGCGCCGAAGCTAGCTCATAGAAATAACGAGAGTTTTCAGCCTGTTCTTCCGGCAACATTCCGCCTTCACCGGAGCATATGCCAGTGCCGACACTCTCAGCACCGCGCGCGAGGGCAATTTTTGCTGGTTCAGAAAGCGCACCAAAGCTCATATCCGAAACGAAGAGTGGAATTTGCAGGCGCAGCGGCTTTTGCGCTTTGGGGCCGATAACCACATCTGTGCCAACAGGTTCCTCATCCAGACGCGGAGGTCTGTGCAGCTGAGCTGTCAGGATCTGGATGTCTTCCCATTGAGGCAGCTCAGTGGTTGGCACTCCCATGGCTTCGATTGCACCATGGTGGCCCGTCTGTTTCAATCCGGCGCGTGCGTAGTTCTGGATCAGCTTGTTGTGAGGTTCTTCTTCGGTGCCATGAAAGTCGGCATACTCACCAAGATACGATTTACGGAAGTACGGCTGAGGGTTGTCTTTTGCCCAGGCTTTGACTTCGTCTTCATCGACGTAGACAGCACCCTCTTCCACGAAATGGGTGAACTTTTGCAGGCACTCTTTGTTGTCGTAGGCACTGACACCGGAGTTCAATCGGTAATCCCAGTTATGAAGACCACAGATCAGATTTCGTCCTCTGACATACCCATCTGAGAGCAAAGCGCCACGGTGCAAACAGCGGCCATACAGGACGGAGATATCCTCATCAAACCTAACAATGACGAGGTCAACCTCACCAACAAGTGCATGAGTAGGCTTACGATCTTCCAGTTCATTTAATGCAGCAACTTGCACCTTACGCATTCAGCGGCATCCTTACGCTTTTACAGCCTTGCAGCTGTTTGAGTGCATTTCAAAAAGTCAGATCACCAAGCTATTCTACGTACTTATCCTTAACTGTTCTATTTAGCACAGTTGCAAAATACATGTCTGAAACATCCCGGTGCATTGATGTTGTAAGCTGAGAGTGTTCAAGAATAACTGCACCTGACTTTACCCAAAGTTAGTGCCTGACCTGCAAGAGACCATTACTGTTACGGGTAAAATGCATCTCAATCTGTTGCAGCTTCTCCCCCCGGATTACGTAGATTACATCCTAAAAACTTCAGTAATGACGGGATAGTAACGTTTAAACAAAGAAGCGTCAGTCTATCAAAATACACAGTGAGAAACACGGGAGCACTCGTAGAACCTTTCAGATAACAGCTGTGTTTTCTACGCGAGACAAAGAATAAGAGGACAAGGAAATCGGAGGCTAATAAATGTTTGAATGCAAGCATTTCCCCCCTTACTCTCTCAGGAAATCACCTGTGTTTATGAGAGATATCCATGAAGATTGCAGCTGTTACCATCTCTGATCGCGCCAGTGACGGCACCTATGAAGATAAAAGTGGCCCAGCTATTCTGGCTTACCTTGAGAATGCTGTTACCAGCCCATGGGAGCCGATCCATAAGATCATTCCAGATGGAATCGAAAGCGTCAGTACGACTTTGAAGCAGCTGGCTGACGAAGATGGTGTTGACCTGATCCTCACCACCGGCGGCACTGGCCCCTCTCCCCGCGACCTCACGCCTGAGGCCATGGAACTGGTTATGGAGAAAGAGCTGCGTGGCTTTGGTGAACTGATGCGTCAGTTGTCTCTGAAAGAGGTTCCAACTGCAATTCTTTCCCGCCAGACTGCTGGTATTCGCGGTAAGAGCCTGATCATCAACTTGCCAGGCAAGCCAGCCAGCATCAAAACCTGTCTTGATGCGGTTTTTCAGGCTGTTCCTTATTGTCTGGACCTGATTGGCGCAGGCCGCATTGAAACAGATCCAGACGTGATCGTAGCCTTCCGCCCGAAGGCGAAGTAAGAGCCTTACATCGGCATCCAGGTTGAATGGAGTTCCTGAGGTTCTTGTCTTCCCTTGGCTGGTCGTGTCTCATCGACCTTGCCGAGCGAGATAAAGCAGAGGAACTCTTCATTTTCCGAGAGGCCCAATCCTTTATGGAATGCAGGAGAACGCGCGCTGTCACCACTGGTGATCCGCGATGCATAACCCATAGCATGCGCGACCAGCACCATATTCTGCAAAGCTGTACCAGCTGAGAGCATTTGCTCATATTTGGGAATGCGGGTCTCATCGGAACCGTGAAAACACCCTACCAAAACGAGAAGCACTGGTCCTTTATGCGCTTTTTCCCTTGCGCGGGTTAGCGCTTCTTCGGTTGGTGTTGCCTGCGTTTCTTCGACGGCTTTTACAAAAAGCTCACCCAGATCATTGCGAGCGTCTGTCGGGATTTCCAAAATTCGGAAGGGATGCAGATGGCCGTGGTCCGGCGCTGCTGCGGCGGCTTCAACTATCAGCTTCATCTCTTCTCTGCTCGGCCCTGGAGCTTTCATCTGCTTCAGTGAGGCCGATGTGCGTGAGCGGATAATCTCGACTAGTTGTTGAGCGTTCATGATGACGCCTCTCGCCTTTAACTATTTATAGAATCGATGAAATTTGCATTCATACTACGCAGATGAACTGTCAGCCTACAAGAAGATAAGCATACCGCCTGCACTTTCAGCACCGCAGATCTGAGTTAGCCTGGCTGGACAAATACGCAATTTACCTTAAGGTAAACTGACATTTCCCAGTCAGTGACTGCAAACATATTGGGTGCGTATTATGGGTGTCTCTTATTTAAAGGTTGGTTTAGGAGCTATTGTTTTTATTGCCGCTGCGGGCTACGGCATCATTCGATCTGGCTATGTTGCTGAGTACGTCGACAACTCACGAAACATCGTCACTGCTCACCAGCCTTATTCCATAGATGAAGACGCTCAGGTTTTGCATTCCAAACTTCGGGTTGCTGATCTGCACAATGATGTTCTTTTGTGGGGCAGAGACATCACCAAAGCCTCTGAAACCGGGCATTCTGATCTCCCCCGGTTCGACAGAGGTAATGTTGGTGTGCAGGTGTTCACGAGCGTGACCAAGTCACCTCGGGGACAAAACTATAAGAACAACAGCTCTGACGCCTTTGACAACATTACGCTTCTAGGCCTTGTACAAGGCTGGCCAACAGATGCTTTGAATGACCTCTCCCGACGGGCCCTCCTCCAAGCCGCACGCCTTTACGCTTTAGAGAAAAGCCATCCAGATAAAGTCAAAGTCATTCACAACAGAGAAGAACTGGAAGCGGTTCTGGAAGCCCGTGACAATGGCTCCAAAGTGATGGCGGGCATCTTAGGCACTGAAGGTGGTCACGCGCTGGATGGCGACATCAACAATGTAAACCTGCTCTATGGTGGTGGGCTGCGCCTCATGGGCCTACATCACTTCTTTGATAACAAGCTAGGAGGCTCACTGCATGGTCTCTCCAAGGGAGGACTGACGGACTTCGGTCAAGACGTGGTGCGCCTTATGGAAGAAAAGAAGATGATCGTTGATCTCGCCCATTCTTCTCCGGCAGTGATTGCGGATGTGTTGGCGATGAGTACACGTCCTGTCATTGTCTCACATACCGGTGTGAAAGGTGCTTGTAACACTCCGAGGAACCTTACTGATGATCAGGTGAGAGCTGTCGCGGCTAAGAATGGATTGATCGGCATCGGTTTTTGGGCAGCAGCAGCCTGCGACATCAGCCCCAAGGGCGTCGCTAAGTCTATCGCATACGCTGTTTCTATCGCTGGTATCGATCACGTCGCCCTAGGTTCTGACTTCGATGGCTCTGTTACGACGGCTTTTGATGCTTCAGAATTTGCAGTGGTAACGCAGGAACTTTTGAACCTCGGCTTCTCTGAAGACCAGATTGCAGCCGTGATGGGTGAGAATGCCATCAGATTCTTTTTGGAAAATCTTCCACAAGGAGAACGCGGTGAAGAAACACTTGCCTCAAGCGATTGAACGCAAAAGCATTTTAGTGCGCACAGTTCACCTGTTAGATAAAGCGATCTAATTTTTCGGGAGAAAGAAAAATGGCGCACCGGGGAGGATTCGAACCCCCGACCCCCAGATTCGTAGTCTGGTGCTCTATCCAGCTGAGCTACCGGTGCGCGGTTTCTTGCGAACAAGAATTATATGTTGGCCTAGTGCTATCTAAACCATCTACTCTTTAGAAGAGAGTAAATGGCGCACCGGGGAGGATTCGAACCCCCGACCCCCAGATTCGTAGTCTGGTGCTCTATCCAGCTGAGCTACCGGTGCAGGCCGTGTTCCCTGCGGAACGGGGGTCTATGTAGCCGCCTTCCCCGACCTTGGCAAGCGCTTTAGCGAAGTTTTTTGAAGGGAATTTGCGTTTTGGGGATAACAATTTCTGACTATCAGAACAAAGACGTAGGGCATTGCACCCTAAACGTGAGAAAAGCTGCACTTGCAGGGTGCAGCTTTTCCAGAAATTAGCCCTTACTGCTGTCAGCCGGGAATAGTCTCGTAACTTTTTCAGCAGCTTGTACACCATGTTTGTATGGAAGCTGTATTTTAAAGCAGGCCCCAGTGGTCACATCTTTTTCCAATGTGATCTTTCCGCCATGGGCCACAACGATCTCTGCTGCGATCGCCAGACCCAATCCAGTGCCGCCAACCTTGCCCGAAGTCTGGAAGGCTTTAAACAGGCCCTCCTGTGCCTTGGCAGGTATGCCCGGTCCTGTATCTGACACATATATTGAGAGCATATCCTCTTCTACTTCAGAGTGGATCTCGATCCGACACACGACCTCAGATGCACCTTTGGATGCTTCCATCGCTTGCACCGAGTTTCGGCAGAGGTTGAGGAGGACGCGGAAGATCTGTTCCGGGTCAGCTTCCAGCTCCTGCGTCTCCGGCACATTCACATGCATCTCAATGCCTTTGGAATAACTGGAGAGGCCAAGAACCTCCTCCACATCGCGCAGGACAGATGCAAGACGGATAACACGTAGCTCTGGCGCAGCCTCCTGAACCTTGCCGTAGGACAACACTGCGCTGGTGTAGCTGGCCGCCCGATCAAGGGTAGCTAGAATTTTCGGAGCTACACGTTGCACAGTTGGGTCAGGGAGCATTTCCAGACGCTCCAGGAACAACTGTGCAGATGCCAGCAAATTGCGCATGTCGTGGTTGATCTTGGAGACTGCCAGACCCAATGCAGCCATACGGCGCTGCTGGTTCAGTGTCTGGTTCAAAGACTTCTGCATGGACTGCAGCTGGATCTCAGCTTCACCCAACTCATCAGAACGTCCGCTTGGCTTGATGATCTCACGTGCGTTTTCCGGAGATTCAGCAAAGCGCATCATGGAACCGGTCAGGCGCTGCAAAGGGCGCAACAGCAAGGAGCGGATGGACAGGTAAACAAGCGCAGCCGTCAAACAGGAGATGATGAGAGACAGCTGCAGAATGTTCAGAGCGTATTTCTGCAAGTCGTCACGCAGCAAGGACGCCGGGAAGACCATATCCACGCGTCCACCGGAGCGCATATCAATGTCGCCAATCACACGGATCTGGCCTGTGCGGGTTCCAGTCAGGAACTGAAGGCTACATCCAATAGCGTCCCAAGGCGAGTCCCGTGTCATATCGATCGTCTTGGTGATGTTCATTTGAGAACTGTCCATCGCGATCAAATTGCGGCGTTCACCAACTGCCAGAGAAATGGCCTGCGCGCCGGTTGCTTCTAGCAGCTCATGCTGAACCTGAGGAGACAGAGTCTCACTTTCGGACAGCAAGGTTGCCGCTACACCACCAACCGCCAGACGGTCACGAAGCCAGGTGTTTCGATAATTTGCAATTGAAGGGACAAAAATAAGAACTTCGCTGAGCATGACGAACAGGATCGTCAGCACAAGAAGTTTGCCAGAGAGGCCCATGCCACCGCGGAATAACTTGCGGCGTTTGCCTTTCGGAGATTCATCCGAGTTCAGCTTTTTCGGCGTGACCTCTGTTTCAGAGGTCACTCTCCCATTACTTTGAGCCATCCACCTACCTGATGAGTTGGTACACAATGATCGTGCAGCGCAGATTGTTGTTACGCGCTATGCCTTACTCATTTTTAGCAGATGACGTGTGCCAAGCAACACACTTCTCTCACAGCCGATCACAAGTGCGTCATCCAAATTTTCTCAGAAGCGCCAGAATTCTGCGAACCCAAGGATTTTTAGGGGCATCCGCATAATACGTAAGTGCAGCCCTGCGAATTGCTTCATTTAGTGTTGGGTACGGGAAGACAACACCGAGGAGCGCGCCGACTTTCAGCTTCTGCGAGATCATAAGAGCCAGTAGACCGATCTGCTCACCAGCACCTGGACCAACAATGGATGCACCCACGAGCTGGCCTTTGCCGTTTGTCAGTAGCTTGACCTGACCTTCGCCCTTACCTTCTGCCAGCGCTCTGTCGTTTCCGGAGAATTCGGCTGTGAGGACTTTCAATTTGTCACCATACTGCTCACGCGCTTGCTGCTCAGAGAGACCAACCTGACCAATCTCGGGTTCAGTATAAGTCACAGCAGGCATGGTGATGCTGTTGTGGTTGATTGGCATACGGAACAGGATGGAACGGATGACCAGAGATGCGTGCGCTCCTGCGGCGTGGGTGAACTGCGCACCACCCGCGACATCACCAATCGCATAAACCTTGCGGTTGGTTGTGCGTAGGCCATCGTCTGTCTTGATACCCTTGCGGGTGTACTCAATGCCAGCAGCTTCCAGGCCTAAGGAAGAGACATTTGGAGCACGACCAGCTGCGATCAGAAGATGCGTGCCTTCAACAGTGCCTTCGGCCTCATCATCCACTTTGATGGAGACTTTGACGCCACTATCAGTTCGTTCAACAGCATTGACCTTGGTGTTAGCAAGGATCTCAACGCCCTCAGCTTCCATCTTGCGAATGACTTGAGCAGCGTGATCCGGATCTGTCACCGCCAACGGGCGCAGAGCTTCGATAACAGTTACGCGACTTCCGAGGCGGCGATGTGCCTGAGCCATTTCCATGCCGATTGGACCTGCACCAATAATAATGAGGTGCTCAGGGCGTTCTGTCAGTTCAAAAAGGTTTTCGTTGGTCAGGTATGGCGTGTTTTCGATGCCAGGGATTGGTGGAACTGCTGCGCTGGACCCAGTGGCAACCACATAGCGACGCGCTTTTATGAGTTGTTCACCGACTTTTACGGTATCGGCAGAGATAAACTCGCCCGCTCCTTGAATAACGTTCACACCCAGCCCTTCAAAGCGCTCTACAGAGTCATGAGGGGCAATGGTCGCGATGACATCGTGGACATGGTCATTCACTTTAGAGAAATCGATCTCAGGCTCGTGTGCGCCTACGCCGAACTTTTCGGAGGAACGGAAAGTCGCCGCCGCTTTGCCTGCTGCGATGATTGCTTTGGATGGAACGCAGCCGTAGTTGAGGCAGTCACCACCCATTTTACCTTTTTCGATCAGAACAACATCCACGCCGAAGGCTGCTGCGGCAGCAGCGACGGAAAGGCCGCCTGAACCAGCGCCAATCACGCAGATGTCTGGGGTCAAAGTTTTTGCATTATTGTTATTGGTCATCGAGAAAGTCCGTAATTTCGAAATTGATCTTGTCTGAGAATTATTTGCCGCGGAAGCGCTGAATGATTGGTGGGATGAGCGCAACCAAGCCAAGAGCTGCAAATGCCCAGATCAATTCAGGTGTGATCAGTGCGGAGATCTCCACTTCGCATGTACCCGCTGCAGAACAACCCGGATTTGCCTGTTCCTGCGCGAGGATCACACTGTCCAGACCTGCACCAACGAAGGCATATGCGAAGGTGCCTGGGATAATGCCCACAAATGTTGCGATGAGGTATGTAGTCAGCGGAACGTGGAACAGCGCTGGAGCGATGTTGACCAGCCAAAATGGGAAGACTGGTGTCAGACGCAGGAAGAGAAGGTAGCTGAACGCGTTCTTGCGGAACCCTTCAGACATTTTATCAAGGAATGGCCCTGCTCTTTCTTTAAGTGTCGCACCAACAGAGGTTTTTGCTGCGATGAAGAGCAGTGCGGCACCAATGGTTGCTGCGACAACAGTGAGCAATCCACCAAAGAACCAACCAAACAGGAAACCACCGGCAATCGTCAGCAGAGATGCGCCTGGGAAGGACAGCGCAACTGCGAGCGTGTAGACTACGAAATAGATGAGTGGGGTCAGGACCGGATACTCAGCCAGATAATTTGCCAGCAACTGCTGATTTTTGATCAGGTTGCTGATCGTAATCTGCTGATGCCAACCCTGAGAGATGCCATAGGCGGACACGGCAAGGATAACAAATAGCAGTCCCCAGCGTTTGATGAAGCCAAGGGCTCCGTCAGCTGATGACTTGTTATCGTTGTGTTCCGTGATTCCCATGGGCTTTTCCTTAGGTGGTTTCAGAGTTCAGACCGATAAGAACCGAAACCTCTGTGTTCTTAGCCAATCTAAACCGAATAGGTTACTATGTTTTTTGCAGGCCAACTGCCTAACGAATTGATGCGTTAGAATTTTCATACAATCAGAAAGACCTCCGGTGTTATCACAGGTTCGTGCATTGCCCGTAGTTTCACTGGGTTTTGAATGGGGGGTAACACCTGTACACGCTCGCGTGAGGGAATAAAGAGTCAGGATATCGCAGATTCCAGCACAGCAATTATTGACTTGAAGGGCTCACACTAATATAAGCGCCGACGAATAGGAGTGCGTGTCCCATGCGCAAGGTCCTGTAACTTGAATAAAGTCGCGGTGACTTCGGGGACAAGACGCACAATCCAAATTAACGTTTAAGTTGGAGCCAATGGCTCTGCTAGGGTAATAAAATGAAGCGTACTTTCCAACCGAGCAACCTTGTTCGCAAGCGTCGCCACGGCTTCCGGGCACGTATGGCAACCAAAAATGGCCGCCAGGTTCTGGCACGTCGTCGTGCTAAGGGTCGTAAGCGTCTTAGCGCTTAATCGCGACGTTGCGCGGCGGCATTCACTTCATAAACATTGAACACAAGTTCCGCCGCAAAAACATGAAAACACTCAAAAAGCGCTCCGAGTTTCTTACCGTTGCAAAAGGCGGAAGGACAGCTCGGCGTGCTTTTGTGCTTCAAGCGGCTAAAACCCGCAGTGATGGCGCCCCTCGGATGGGTTACACGGTCACCAAGAAAACCGGGAACTCAGTTGAGCGCAGTCGTATTAAGCGCCGACTACGAGCCGCTGTCGCATCTCTCGATTTGGATATTGCCCAGACTGGCGCCGACTATGTTCTGGTTGGCCGGAGAGCAGCACTTTCCCAGCCCTTCGAGGATCTTCTAAAAGATCTCAAAGGCAGTGTGAAGAATGCGTTCAAGCCTCGCAAATCTCGCCCTATCCGATCAAAACCGAATTCGCTGGCAAATTCTAAACCTCCACATGATAAAGTGCAGGCGGACTGACCAGTGATGAATGTTTATTCCACCCTTTTGAAAATGAGTGATCCAGTCGATGAACGATAATCGCAATATGATCGTAGCGATCGTCCTGTCGCTGGTTGTGCTATTGGGCTGGCAATATTTTATTGCCGGACCACAGTTAGAAGCTCAGCAGGAAGCGCAACAGGCGCAGCTGGCAAACGATGCACAACAAGCCGGTTCCAGCTCCCCCGTTGCACTGCCTGAAGGTGCATCCGGCCAGGTGACTGCCCCAGGAACCGAAAGCGGAACCGCTGCGCAATCATTCGTCAGTCGCGAACAGGCACTGGCTGCATCTCCTCGTCTGACCATTGATACCCCTAGCCTCTCCGGCTCCGTAAACCTGAAGGGTGCGAAGCTGGATGACCTTCGCCTGAAGGGCTACCGTCAGACCATCGCCAAGGACAGCGAAACCGTTGTTCTGTTCTCACCAAAAGGCAGCCCTGCTCCTTACTATGCAGAACATGGCTGGGTTGCAGACCCGGGTGTACAGATCAAGCTTCCAAACGCTGAAACCGTCTGGACTGCAGAGACTTCCGGCAATCTGACCCCATCTTCTCCAATCGTCCTGAACTGGGACAATGGTGAAGGTCTGGTGTTCAAGCGTACCTTCTCTGTTGACGAGAACTACATGTTCACTGTCGATCAGGAAGTTCAGAACAACTCTGGTCAGAACGTTCAGCTGTACCCATATGGCCTGATCGCACGTAACGGTGAGCCTGAGACCGCTGGTTTCTTCGTTCTGCACGAAGGTCTTATTGGCGTGATTGGCGACGAAGGCCTGCAGGAAATCAACTACTCTGATCTGATTGATGACGGCAGCATTCGCCCAGGTCGTGCCAACATGGGCTGGCTCGGCTTTACCGATAAGTACTGGGCGGCAACTCTGATCCCAACTCCGGGTACAGAATTCCAGCCGAACTTCTCTTACAATGCACGTACTCAGAACTTCCAGAGTGACTATCTCGGCAGCGCAACACAAGTAGTTGACGGCGCGAAGATCACCAACTCTTCCCTGCTCTATGCTGGTGCGAAGATTACCAGTCTGATCGATGGCTATCAGAATTCCTACGATATTCTGAACTTCGACCTGATGATCGACTGGGGTTGGTTCTACTTCCTGACCAAGCCGATGTTCTGGACCATTGACTGGCTCTACTCTCTGGTTGGTAACTTCGGTATTGCGATCCTGCTCGTAACCGTGATTGTGAAAGCAATCTTCTTCCCGCTGGCTAACAAATCCTACGTCTCCATGAGCCGTATGAAGCTTGTTCAGCCGAAGATGACTGAAATCCGCGAGAAGTATAAGGACGACAAGCAGAAGCAGCAGCAGGCCATGATGGAGCTGTATAAGACTGAGAAGATCAATCCGTTGGCAGGTTGTTTGCCAATGCTGATCCAGATCCCGGTCTTCTTCTCGCTCTATAAGGTTCTGTTCGTCACCATCGAGATGCGCCATGCACCGTTCTTCGGATGGATTCAGGATCTTTCTGCTCCAGACCCAACCACCATCTTCAACCTGTTTGGTCTGATCCCTTGGGATCCTCCAACATTCCTGATGATTGGTGTTTGGCCTCTGATCATGGGTATCACCATGTTCCTGCAGATGAAGATGAACCCGGCACCAGCTGAGCCTGCACAGCAGATGATCTTCAACTGGATGCCAGTGATCTTTACCTTCATGTTGGCGACCTTCCCAGCTGGTCTTGTGATCTACTGGGCATGGAACAACACCCTCTCTGTTTTGCAGCAAGGTGTTATCATGCGTCGTCAGGGCGTAAAGCTTGAGTTGTTTGACAACTTGAAAGCGACTTTCAAGCGCAAGCCTAAGGAAGAGAGCAAGTAAGCTTTCTCAGATGACAGAGATTGAAAACGCGGTCTTAGGGCCGCGTTTTTTTCGTTGAATGAACCGTTGTTATTGGCAGAGTTCTGGTGTGCCGGACATAAAGGCAGAGCATTGCAAAACACCACTCGACCAAATCGAGATTGCAGGTTAAAAGGCAGGGCATGAGCTCAGAAAAAGAATATTCAGCAGAACAACTGGAGGCGGGACGCCTTCTGTTTGCGCGTCCTTGGGAATTCATTACCAGTGTGAAAGAGATGCATCAGCTTCCTGTGCTTGATGGCATTGAGATCGCTTTTGCTGGTCGTTCCAACGTTGGTAAGTCCAGCCTGATCAACAAGCTCACCGGCAAGAAGGCGTTGGCTCGTACGTCCAACACGCCGGGCCGTACGCAGATGCTGAACTTCTTTGGTGCTGAGCACTCCATGCTCAAGATTGTCGACATGCCTGGCTACGGTTACGCGGAAGCGCCAAAGGGTATGGTGGATGCGTGGACCTCACTCATTTTTGATTACCTGCGTGGCCGAAGCACCTTGCGTCGTGTTTTTTCACTGATCGACTCACGCCACGGCATCAAGAAGAACGATCTTGATGCTATGGCGATTCTGGACAAAGCTGCGGTTCCTTATCAGGTCGTGCTTACCAAAGCCGATAAACTGAAACCGGGACAGCTTCAGCGCATGAAAGAAGAGACGCTGAAAGTGCTCGCGAAACGTCCTGCTGCACATCCGGAAGTCATTGCCACCTCTTCGGAAAAAGGCCTTGGCATGGATGATCTACGCGCTGAGATCGCTCAGCTGGTCAGCTACGGCTAACGATTTCAAGGTGCAGGGCTCATAATTCTCTGCGCCTTTTCTATTTTGGACGGTGGTCCTGCAAACATATCCGACTGCCCTTGTCCATCCTGCAATTTGTTGAAAATCCCTTGTTCTCACGTTTTGCTGCCTTTTCCCCAAGCGCCCTTAACCTCTTCTTGACCTTGGGTCAATTTACCCCCCGAATATAGACAGACCGTCGTCGAAGGGGAGGTCGTCGAATGTCTGGAAAAGACAAACAAGATCACAATCACAGTGCTGCTGCGAAGAAAAGGGGATGAGGTATGTGCGCAACTCCATCCCTCCGTCATCATTGGGCGCTCGTACCTGAGCACGCGATTACCAATGCACTGACTTATACGTGGCGTTTCATTCATACTCTGCCGACATTGTTGCTGGCAGGTCTGAACTTCAAGAAATGGTACAAGGCCCGGCAG
>NZ_DS996815.1:0-71610 GCF_000156235.1 Pseudovibrio sp. JE062 | reverse complement strand
CCCCTTCCCGTTTCATCACTACATTGTGCCGGAGCTGCCTTGGCAAGGACGTGGGCTATTGGGTGATCCGTGAAGCGTGTAAGGCGCGCAGCGGGTGGAGCAATTTAGTTGATCCGAACTTCAAGATCTCCGTGAACATTTGCGGCAGGATGTTTGTTGATCAGTACATTGTCTCCCGCATTCAAAAGATTTTACAGGACACTGGCACTCCCGGGCATTTCTTAGAGCTTGAAGTGACAGAACGGATTGATCTGGACCGTGCACCGCATGCCATTGAGAACTTGCGTCAGCTGCAGGAGCTGGGTATCTCTGTTGCGTTTGATGACTTCGGCACCGGCTTTGCCTCCATGAAGCATCTGCTGGATTGTCCGGTTGACCGGATCAAGATCGACCGTAGCTTTATGTCTGGCGTGCCGAACTCCGCCGTTCACAGCACCGCCTGTGCTCACCTCATCGAGCTTGCTCATCTGCTCGATATGGAAGTGACTGCCGAGGGTGTTGAAACCGAAGAGCAAATGAAGCTCTTGGAAAGCAGCGGCTGCACAAATGCACAGGGCTACTTATTCTCTGCACCTGCCGGAGAAGCTGGTTTTGCGGATTATCTGCGTGAGAGGCATTAGACAATTTCCTCTTTTACTTGAGTAAATCCACGCAGGCGGGGATGACTGAACATTTGTGACGTGATCATAATGCGGTTATATACTTCACACGCAGTCCGTGTGATTTGCGTATCAATCCATTGTTTTCTCCAGGTGTACAAATCGCTATGAGTTTCTCGGAATCCAGTAATCGTGCGCACGTCATTGCCCAAGCTCTTCCTTATATGCAGCGCTATGATGACCGACGTGTTGTTGTAAAGTACGGCGGTAATGCTATGGGAGATGACTCCCTTTCCCGCGCTTTTGCCCGAGACATTACTCTGCTGCGTCAGTCTGGTGTGCATCCTGTTGTTGTTCATGGTGGCGGACCTCAGATCGGCTCCATGCTGGATCGGCTGAACATCAAGAGCGAGTTCAAAGGCGGCCTGCGTGTCACTGACCAGGCAACCGTTGAAGTGGTTGAGATGGTTCTGGCAGGCTCCATCAACAAAGGCATTGTTGCGGACATCAACCGTGAAGGTGGCCGCGCTATCGGTCTTTGCGGCAAGGATGGCGACATGGTCACTGCCCGTAAGCTGCACCGCAAACATCGTGATCCAGATTCCAAGATTGAAGAAATTCTTGATCTTGGTTTCGTTGGCGAGCCTGAGGCGGTGAATGCCAAAGTGCTTGAGCTGATCCTTGAGCGTGATCTCATTCCTGTTGTTGCTCCTGTAGCTCCGGGGCGTGATGGTGCGACCTACAACATCAACGCTGACACCTTTGCTGGTGCGATTGCGGGTTCCTTGAACGCCAAACGCTTGTTGTTCCTTACCGATGTGCCGGGCGTTCTGGATAAAGACGGCAAGCTGATCAAGCAGCTGACCCGTGCTGGTGCTCGTGCTTTGATTGAAGACGGCACCATCTCTGGCGGTATGATCCCGAAAGTTGAGACCTGCCTTGAAGCCCTTGATCAGGGCGTAGAAGGCGTGGTGATTGTTGACGGTAAAGTCGCTCACGCTGTCCTTCTGGAACTCTTCACCGACCACGGTGCAGGTACCCTTATCGTACCTTAATGGCAGCTTCAGAGAGGCGAATAATGGTCGCCTCTCTTGCTATCCTTATTCTTTCCTGTTTTGCTTGGTATCAAACAACACTTATCGGCATTGCTGATAGCTGAACGGATAAGCATGACCAATTCCCCATTTGCCAGCGTTGAAAGCTGGATTTTTGATCTGGACAACACTCTCTACCCTCACCACTCAAATCTGTTCGATCAGATCGATCAGAGGATGTCTGAGTTTGTTCAAAAGCTCACTGGTAAACCGGCTGAGCAGGCCAGAGAGCTGCAGATTTCCTATTACAAAGAATATGGAACCACCCTTCGCGGCTTGATGCTGGAGCACAACATCGAGCCTGATGAGTTTCTTGAGTATGTTCACGACATCGATCATTCTGTACTGCAACCAAACCCGACGCTTGCTGATGCAATCAACCAGTTACCGGGCAAGTGCTACATCCTGACCAACGGGACGCGGAAGCATGCGGAGTCTGTGGCGAACCGACTGGGCATTACGCACCATTTCGAAGACATCTTCGGCATTATGGAAGCGGATCTGATCCCGAAGCCTGCGGAAGAGACTTACCAGCGCTTCTTGGTAAAGAATGGCATTCTTCCTAAGAAAGCAGCCATGTTTGAGGATCTTTCCCGCAATCTGGTGGTTCCGAACTCCCTCGGCATGCGCACTGTGCTTGTTGTACCTGACGGAACACGCGAGGTTTTCCGCGAAGATTGGGAGCTTTCCAGTGGCTCTGAGCCGCATGTGGACTTTGTGACGGACCATCTGGATGGGTTCCTGCACAATATCCTAGGGGAACTCAAGAATTAGGCTAAATACCTCTAAACACGATAGTGCTTCCGATTTGCATCTTAAACTCCAGTAAGGGCAGTTTTGACCAAAAATTGCAATTTTTGCGCATAATAAGGCGCAAACAGAAAAAATATCACGACTGGCTAGACGAATGCCTTTTTTCCCTTTATTGAGATTAATTCAAGAACTCATAAGGAAGGGCATTCGTCATGGTTTCACTGCGCGCGCTACATGCATTTTCACTGCTGGCTAAACACGGCCGAGCAGCTCGTGCCGCAGAGGATCTTGGCGTAACACCATCAGCCCTGACGCACCTGCTCCGATCATTGGAGAACGAGCTTGGCGCCGCACTGGTTATTCGTGATGGCCGCGGCCTTGCGCTGACTGAAGAAGGCCAGCGCCTGTCTTCCAATCTCGGCAATTCCTTTGACCAGATTGAGCATGCGGTGGAGGCTTTCCGCCGCAGAAGTCGTACAGAACTGCGCATTTCTACCCTTTCTACAGTTGCGACGCGCTGGCTTATTCCGCGCCTGCCGGACTTTCAGGAGAAACATCCGGATATTGAGCTGCTGATCTCGACCAGTATGCGCGTCGTGGACCTTGATCGAGAGTCCTATGATTGCGCAATCCGGCTGGGGGATGGGGCCTGGCCGCATGTTGAGCGGCATCAGCTGTGGCAAGAAGATCTGGTTGTTGCGTTTGCTCCTCAGTTGAGTAACGGTGATCCAAACCCGGACATCAAGCTGCTGGACAAGCTGAAGCTGCTGCACACCTCCTCCAGACGTGAAGACTGGCCTCGCTGGCTCAATGGTACTGGCCTGCCGCATCCTGACCAGACATCCGGTGCGATGTTTGAAAGCCGGAATATGGCTATTCAGGCGGCTGTTGCTGGTATGGGCGCGATTGCAATCGACACCCGCTTTGTTGAACAGGAAGTGGCTGCAGGCCATCTTGTTGTTCCTGACTGGCCTCGCCTGTCGCTGGAAAGCGGCTACTGGTTTGTGCGAAATGCGAACCGTCCGCTGACCCGTCCGGTTGCTTCTTTCCATAAATGGCTCATGGAACAATCCCAGCAGCCATTCAAGGCACCTGAAACAACCTAAATCGATAGATGAGACAACCGGAAGTCTGAGAGTATTGACTTCTGGTTGGTGCTTGCGTACCCCTCGGTAGCTCTAATTCGTAACCCATTAATTGTGAGAGTCTGCCGCCAATGAGCCAGATTGATCTTGCGGCCCTAGAGGCCACCATCAACGCTGCATTTGATGACCGTGATAACATCAGCACTGACACCACTGGTGACGTGCGTGATGCAGTTAACACCGCACTGAACCTTATGGATCACGGCAAGCTGCGCGTTGCGGATAAAACCTCTGGCGACTGGGTGGTCAATCAGTGGGCCAAGAAAGCAGTTCTGCTCTCTTTCCGCCTCAACCCAATGCAGATCATCAAAGGTGGTCCAGACGACGCTCCTTGGTGGGATAAAGTTCCTTCCAAGTTTGATGGCTGGGGTGCTATCGACTTTGAAGAAGCTGGTTTCCGTGCTGTTCCTGGTTCCATCGTTCGTCGCTCTGCATTCGTCGGCAAGTCCGCTGTTCTGATGCCTTCCTTCGTAAACCTTGGTGCGTTTGTTGATGAAGGCACAATGGTTGATACATGGGTGACTGTTGGTTCCTGTGCGCAGATCGGTAAAAACGTTCACCTTTCCGGCGGCGTTGGCATCGGTGGTGTTCTTGAGCCGCTTCAGGCTGGCCCGGTTATCATTGAAGACAACTGCTTCATCGGTGCTCGTTCTGAGGTTGTTGAAGGCGTTATCGTTCGTGAAGGTGCCGTGCTCTCCATGGGCGTGTTCATCTCCGCGACTACCAAAATTGTAGACCGCACCACCGGTGAAATCTTCTACGGTGAAGTTCCTGCGTACTCTGTTGTTGTTCCGGGTTCCATGCCAGGCAAGCCGCTTCCAGATGGCACTCCAGGTCCAAACCTGGGCTGTGCGGTTATCGTGAAGCGCGTTGATGCACAGACCCGTGCGAAAACTTCAGTGAACGATCTGCTGCGCGACTAAGAATTCTGATCAGTTTTGATCGATCAAAGCCGGGGCAAACGCTCCGGCTTTTTTCTTGGCTACTTCCTTCAAATTTCCTCTGTTCTGCAGCTGGGCTTAACCTAAATTGCAGCCCGGTTACGCTATGAACACATTCCCTCAAGATGTCGGTTGCTTCGCCTGAACGCATGAGTATATTGCGCTTAGATTTTGTGAGGCCCCATGAATAAGAACAGCAATCTGCACAAACTGGTTTTCCCGCTGGATCCGCATGACTGGCACGGCATTGAAAGTGAAACTGTGTGGGTACGCTCGCTCGGTGGCAATCGCTATAAGCTGGAGAACACTCCGTTCTTTGCTTGCGGCGTGGCCAATGGTGATGAGCTGCTGGCAAATCGTGAAAAAGGGCAGCTGGTCTTTGACAAGGTGGCCAAGGCTTCCGGTCACTCCACCTACCGCATCATGGTGGAAGAGACGACACAGCCAGACGAGTTCTCCAAGCAGTGGGCCAAGCTTGAAAAGCTGGGTTGCACCTGCGAGGACATTGATGCGGACCCACCACTCTTTAGCGTAGACATTCCTGCCAGCGTGGATATCCACGTTGCCTACGCTATTTTGGAGGAAGGTGAAGGCTTGGGCATCTGGGCGTTTGAAGAAGGCCACTGCGGCCACCAGATCTAAATCCTCGCTCAGCGCTAAAGCAGTTCACGTTTAAGCTGAAGTGCTTGATCTGCTTTAGCTTTTTTTCTTGCGTATCTTGATCTGAAAACCGGTGTCCACTTTTCAGAGATACGCTTGAGCTGATTAGAAACACCAATATCACCGCATGGCTCTCCGTGCGGTGTTTGTGTTTGAGGACCCCGTTTCAACGGGTGGAGCAAGGCGAACAGGCTCTGCCTGCGCTACTTGTTAGAAATGTTTCTTCGGCATCAGCTGTTCGCCTCGCCCGGGCCTTTTATCATGAACACGCGGGCTCCCTCTCGAACAGACGCGACAGGCACGTTTGCGCATCACAGATGCGCTTCCATGCCTTTGACAGTTTCCTGTCACCACCGGACGCCCTCCGGAACGACCCCAAGCTCCCTACTACCACTGTGGTCTCAATAGGGTATGGCGCTTCACCGGACCTCCCAACACGATACGTTACCTCATGCCGGTAGCCCAACCCTGCCCACGCCACGGAATGGACGGTCCACTCCTGCCCGAATGCGTGGGCACGAGAGATAGGATAGGGCGGATTTTGGGAAGGGGGATAAGTTTTTAGGTGAAGTTCAGTTGCGTTTTGACTGAGTCCACCGCCGTCATCCCGCATAGGATGCGGGATCTAGCGCAACATTCGCTGATGTTTAAGCGAGACGCTCTGGATCCCGGATCTCCGCTACGCTTCGCCCGGGATGACACCATTGATGTTATAGCGGCAATCCCAGCTGCTTCAGTTCGGAGCGGAGTTTGTCTGCTTCGGAGAAGTGGAGCGCTTTCATGCCGACGTTCTGAGCTGCCTCAACGTTTTTGAGTGTGTCGTCGATGAAGACAAGGTTGGAGGCTTCGAGCTGGTTTCTTTCCAGAAGCACGTTGTAGATCGCCGCATCAGGCTTCAGAAGCTGCTCATCACCAGAGATTACGGTATCGATGAAGCTGTCAGCCAGGAATGGGAACAGGCGCTTTGCGTCCTCGAACTTCTCGCTGGAGAAGTTTGTGATGGCATATAGAGAGACGCCCTTTTCCTTCAGCTCGCTCAGAAGCGCAACGTTAGCTTCGATCGCGCCATCGAGCATTTCTTCCCAACGCTCGTAGTAGGCTTTGATCCACTCTTCATACTGCGGGAACTTTGCCAGACGCTCATCAATGGCTTCGCTCCAAGGGCGACCTCTGTCCTGCTCCAGATTCCAGTCGTAAGGGCAAACTTCATTCAGAAAATGTTCGCGCTCTGAAGCATCCGGAATGAGGTCCTTGTAAAGGTTCTCTGGATCCCAAGCGATCAGAACATTGCCGATATCAAACACGACAGCAGTAACTGGTGAGGACATGTGCCCCTCCTCTCGAAGCAATATATATCTGGGTCTTGTAGTATTGGTTCAGACGTGAGGATGCAATGCGTGGGACTACAAAATGGCAGTTGTAAGGCGAAGAGCTTATGCCTCAGCCAGAAGTGGCACTGCCGAATTCATATCACTTTTTGAGATGTAACTGGCAACTTGCTCGCCCATGCCGAAGCCACAAATGGATACCTCAACCGGCTCCACCTCCTCAACGTTTTCCAACAGCTGAAGACCTGAGTGAACGTTCGCCATCAGCTCTTGCTTGTGATCCGTCTTCAGGATCTGCTCAACAAGCGGCTGGGCTTCTTCTCTGGTCTTTGGGGCCTTGCCACCAAACAGGTCCGGCAGGAACACTGCGTAGCCTTCTTCTGCGATTTTCGCGGCTTGAAGGATCGCCTCTTCGGTCAACCCACCCCAATCATGAAAGAGCACGAGCGCCTGAAGTTTCTTATCTGTCTTGGGAACGATAATATACGCCAGGTTTCGTTGATGGTATTCCACCAGACGCAACTCAGCGGCTTGCAGAGATGCCGGAAGTGCCAATGTGGTTGCAGCAATGATCATAGGAATGCCAGAGTATTTGAAGTTATGTATAATTGAGATGCACGCCTCAATATATAACTTAATTTGATAATTCAACCACTGTAAACATGATTGGGCAACTATCCCGTCTGCTCTTGTACGTATAGGCAAGCAAAAAAGAAGCCGCCCTTTTCGTATAAGAAAAGGGCGGCTAAAACGCTGTGATCAACACCACTTTTGGGTCGATTATGCCTCGCAGATTGCGCGAGTCTGGCGTGCAATCATTGCTTCTTCGTTGGTTGGGATCGCCATGACCTTAACCTTGGAAGAGGCTTTAGAAATTGTGATTGCTTCCTTCGCACGAGCCTTGTTTGCTTCCTCATCGATTTCTACGCCGAGGAACTCAAGACCCTTACAAACGCCTGCGCGTGTCTGGGATGAGTTTTCACCAATACCACCGGTGAAGACGATCGCATCCAGACCGCCCATGACTGCGACCAGTGCGCCAAGCTCACGCTTGATGCGGTTGTCGTAGTAGTCGAGCGCGCGTTTCGCGTCCGGGCTGTCGGAGTTTTCCAGATCGCGCATGTCCTGCGAGATGCCGGAGAGGCCCTTCATACCGGATTCCTTGTTCAGCAGGTTCGCAACTTCTTTTGCGGACATACCTTTGTTTTCAATCAGGTAGAAGATGACGCCCGGATCGATCAGACCAGAACGGGTGCCCATTGCCAGGCCATCAACCGGGGTGAAGCCCATGGTGGTGGTGACGGACTTACCGTTTTCGATCGCACACATGGACGCACCGTTGCCGAGGTGAGCTACAACGACTTTGCCGTTGGCTACTTCTGGTGCCACGTTGTGCAGCTCTTCCGCGATGTAGTGGAAGGACTGGCCGTGCATGCCGTAACGACGAATGCCTTCATCGTAGTACTTGGTTGGGATCGCGTAGGCTTCGTTCTTGAACTCCTGGGTGCGGTGGAACGCGGTGTCGAAACACGCAACGTTTGGCTTGCCCGGGAATGCCGCTTTCGCGCCAGCGATACCAGCAAGGTTATGCGGGTTATGCAGTGGTGCGAGAGGGTTGAAGGTTTCCAGTTCTGCAGCAACTTCTTCCGTTACCAGCACAGGTGCAGAGTACTTGGAAGAACCATGAACTACGCGGTGGCCGATGGCGTCCACTTCAAGGTTTGGATCAAACTCTTTCAGCAGAGCAAGGATCACCTGCAGTGCGGTGTTGTGGTTCTGAGCTTCTTCTTCAGAAAGCGCACGATCCATGATCGTTACGCCTTCAGCAGATTTGCCCTTAATCCAGGCAGAGGCACCCAGACCATCGATCTGGCCGGAAAGCACACTTTCCTCGCCTTTGAACAGCTGGAACTTGATGGAGGAAGAACCAGCGTTCAGAACAAGAATTGTTTCGATTGTCATTATTATATTCTCAGCTATCCCGAATTACTCTGCAGCTTCTGCCAGATCCTGCTCACCGTTGAATGCTTCGCCAGTACGCAGGTAGTAATCGTACATGGAAGCCAGAGCACAGGATACGAGGCGCGCACGATCATTGTCTGCGCGGCTGGTGAGGATGATCGGAACGCGAGCACCGGTTACGAGACCAGCTGTTTCCGCATGTGCGAGGAAGGTCAGCTCTTTCACAACCATGTTGCCAGCTTCAAGGTTTGGCACGATCAGCACTTCTGCGCGGCCTGCAACAACGGACTCGATGCCTTTGGTGCGAGCAGCTTCAAGGTCAATCGCGTTATCCATTGCCAGAGGGCCGTCAACGATACCGCCTTTGATCTGACCACGGTCAGCCATCTTGGACAGCACAGCTGCGTCGATGGTGGATGGGATCGCCGGGTTAACGGTTTCCAGAGCAGACAGGATACCAACCTTTGGAGGCTGAATGCCGATAGAACGAGCAACATCGATCGCGTTCTGAGTGATGTCCACTTTGGCCATCAGGTCCGGCGCAATGTTGATTGCAGCATCAGATACGATCAGTGGAGTTTCACGGCCTGGAACGTCCATGACGAATGCGTGGGACAGGCGACGCTTGGTGCGCAGACCACCTTCGCGCTTCACAACGTGGCGCAGCAGGTCGTCGGTGTGCAGGTGACCCTTCATGACGGAGCGAACGCGGCCTTCGTGAACCAGCGCAACAGCTTTTGCAGCTGCGGAACCTTCGTCAGGTGTGTCGATCAGCTCGTAACCGGAGATGTCCGCGCCAATCTTGTCAGCAGCTGCCTGAATACGCTTTTCAGGACCACAGAGGATTGGAATGATCAAGCCAGCCTGAGCTGCCATGACTGCACCGCCGAGGGAATTTGCATCATCCGGGCAAACAACAGAAGTCGGGATCGCTGGCAGCTGGGACGCTGTTGCAACGAGACGATCAAAGTGCTGGTGGCGCTTCATCAGCAGGCCTGGCAGCTCTTCTGCATCGTAAGAGATGGACTTTGTTGGTGCTTCTACCTGAGCTTCACCTTCAGCAACCAGAGTGCCATCATCAACCTTCACGCTTGTTGCAAGACGGATGATGTTGTTAGGCAGCTTTTCAAGAACGGTGACGGTAACGTCGAGAACCTGATCCACTTTCACCTTGTTGTGGAAGGACAGGGTCTGATCACGGTAGACGCAGCCTGGACCTGGGAGGTAGTTGCCGACGACAGCTGAGATCAGAGTAGCGCCCCACATGAACGGTGCGGATGGGCCATCTTTCTTCTCAATGCCTTCCCACTGTGCATTTGGCAGGTGCAGAGGATTGATGTTGCCAGACGCGTGCGCAAATACGTATAGGTCATTTGCTGTACAGATGCGGGAGCGAGTGACGGAATCACCGACCTGGATTTGGTCATAGGTCCGATTAGTAGCCATTGATAGCCTCTTTTCATTTTCCACGTATCACTCCTGTCCGAGCTCAAGAGAAATTACGATAGGGCTCTTGAGGGGAGGACTCTGCCATACTATCGCAGCTCTGTGACTGTTCAGCGATACGTGCGTTAAATTCTTCGCCAAGCTTGGGGGGCTTATTCAACATTTGAGCTAACAAATCTATCGGTAAAGATCACAAAACAGCAGATTTTGGCGATCTGCGAAGTTATGACACATCAATCTTTAGATTACAGCGCTAAATCTTACGTAGTTACTCGTAGAGTTTACTAAGTGCAGCTGTCCTTATATTCCACGCAAGAAACTTTTCTTGGATGAAGGATAAAAGTATCGCGAAGCGTGATAGCTGCAAGTGTCTTATCTGAGGAAGTTACCAACTGCGCTATGTTATCGAATGCGTCACCCAGGATTAAACTGTGCTCTAATGAGGCTTCAGTAACAACATAGGTTTGGCCATTTACCAGCATTCCTTGTGAAAATGGGATACCAGTAGGCTCATTCCCTTTTGTCCAAGGTGAACTGTATGGGTTACTCCAGCTCCAAATAACCTCAGGTGTATCCTTTACAATGCGCACCATCCCGACCCTTACTCCAACTCCATTAGCATCAAAGGGTTTCATTTGGTGAGCAATTGCGATTTCGATATCTCCCATACTAGAGGAGACATCTGTAGAGCGCGCTACGAGATCAGCAACTGAAAAGGCTGTCTTACTTACTCTTCGATCATGAGATAGTGCAGTGACCATCTCAACCATTCCAAGAAACAAGACCATAACGAGTGGCAGCATCAGCGCAAACTCAAGAGCGGCAAGTCCTGATTGATCCGCAACAAGACATTGAGTTTTGCGCTTTTCGGCTCGCGAAAAATACCTTCTTCCGTGTAGCAGCTTGTTGAAAATGCATATCATTAGAACGGCTCATTTCTGAAAATTTCAGTTGCAACCAAGAGCCTCTCACCACCTGCAGTTACTCCGAAATAATCCAGCATAACCGCGCTTACCATTGGCCACGCACATACAACCTGAACCAAGACCACATCATTCCGCGTACCAGGATCCCATATTTCTTGCATAACAACATTATTGTCTTTGTCCAATAATGGTTCTGGTTTGGGAAGCTTCTCAAAGTTGTCGCGGTGCTGCACACTGATGAAGATTTTCTCGTCTACAGCGTTTAGAAGGCCTGCCCCGTTATCCAAGACATGTTTCTTAAACTTGCCCAGATCATATTCCGCATCATAAAAAACCTGGCCAGTCCTAATGTGACGCGAAGCTTCCGCGACAGCGTTGTCCAAAACGACTTCTACTAAGAAAGATAAGCCGAGCTCTAAAATAGCCATGACCATTCCCAACAGGAATGGCGCAATGATCGCGAACTCAACGGCGGTAACCCCACGCGCATTTTTTGCAAATTTGCCAATCAAAATTTTACTTTTGATCAGGCGTTGCAAAACAAAACTATACTCTTTCTTACATTCGGACATAATATATAGCCCAGTTGCTATTCTGTATTACTTGTAACAATTCCGTTTTCTGCCAAGTCATTACGCATACTGATCGTGCTGACAACTTCCTCGATCTTTCCCTTATTATCACCCAAGCGCAGGACTTCGTGGCAGTCGGGGTTGCAGGAGTAGGTGAAGCGGCTGTTGTTGCGTTGGATGGCGACGTAGCCGGCCATTTCGGCGGTTACGGTGATCAGCTCTTCAACAACGGGCTCGGAGGCATCGTTGAGTACAACGAGGTTGGTGGTGCCGTATGATTTGCCGGTGATGACGATTGTCAGGCGATCGTGGACTGTGACATCTGCAATGCTTGGGTTGCCGAGGATGATGGTTTCAGCTGGCTCCTCAAGACGAAAGACTTTCGCCTGATCAGCAACCACTTCCACATCTGCATAGGCTGGTGCGATTGAAGTTGCGGAAATGCCCGCAATCATCGCAGTCAAGATTGCACCAGAGGCAATCTTAGGCAAACGATCTGAGACCTGTTCTTGCAGCTTCCAAAACACGGCAAACCCCACCGAATAACTGTTAAATTTTACAAGTTATTTGTGCGATAATTTTAGTGAACGAAAACCTAATTTGCGTGTTTTGACGGGTCAGATATGCTGATAATGCGCTTTATGGTTAAGTCTGAGTAAACAGCCCTCAGGCCAACCGTTTTACTGAAGTCAGTGCACCAAACTCGTTCTCACCGATGCGTTTCAAAGCGGCCTGCAAGTTCTCATAGGCGACAGACATGGTGAAGCCATTGGCATGCAACAGAGTTTCGGGATTGGCCATAACACCGACATGCCCTTTCCAGAACATGAGGTCTCCACGTTGCAAGGCGGGTAGGCCGTTGGAGAGATCCAGATGTTCACCGAGCATGGCTTCTTGCATGTCTGCATCACGGGGAGCTTTTACACCGCCGGTTTGCAAGGAGAGCTGAATCAAACCAGAGCAATCAAGCCCGAGCGAAGAGCGTCCGCCCCAAAGGTAAGGCGTTCCCAGCATTGCTTCAGCGGCTTCCACCCAATCAGCGGCCTTATGATCACGCTTGACCAAGTGCTTGTTCACCACGAAGGAGCCATCTGCCAGTTTGGCGAACTCCAGCCCCCGTGTCGTTTCATGGCCAACAACGCGTAGGAGAGCCCCCATCGAAATCTGCCCCAGAACAGGGCGTTTCATCTCAGCTTCCGGATATCTGTAGGTGCGCAGGGCAGCAACTCTGTGGGTTGCAGTTTCGATGGTGCCAAGTGCGCTGGTTGGCAGCCAACCAACGTATCCATCAGTCGCAAGCTGGCCCCAGGACCAACCATCTGATGTGCTCTCGAAAACCTGGAAGGTTTCGCCAAAGTTCACTTCAGTATCGATCCCACAAGTAAGCTCTGGTCTTGCGCGCAGTTCAACCTTATCTGCTGCAACTGAGAACTCAGTCCCTTCAACAAAACGCTCAGCGTCCACCTGACCGCGATAGGCGGCTGAGGCGAGGTCTGGTCGTACCGGGTGTAAACGGCGGTCGAGTTGAGCAGTCATGAAGAGCCCCTTCCAAACAGAGTCCTGTAGTCATACCTGACTATCAGAGGACATGCATCCCGATTATCGTGGAAGATCCTGCGCTTTTTCAGAGACAAGATCGCCCAGTTGCTCCAGATAGAGCGCCCCAGCAACAGTGCGGGTGACGACGACGTTGCGGCGATCATTTTCATCACGCTTTCTGGAAAGCAGCTTGTTTGCGCCCAGAGTATCCAGAGCACGCGTGATGGCAGGTTTTGTTACCCCAAGTTTTTGCGCTAATCCGCGCACGGTGTGGGGTGGAGGCTCAAGATATACAGTTAAAAGAATAGACATTTGACGAGCAGTCAAATCCTGATCTGCCGCGCGTACCAATTCCAACACTACATCATGCCATAGCTTAAGCGCCTGCGACGGGCGGATCTCTACGGGCATATTTATTCGTCCTAATCCCTATTGCAGGCTAAAACCTAGCCTGCAAATTATTTCGGGACCCTTACCAGATTGAGGTATTGGGTATTTTTGACGGTGTAATCCGTATAGACCTTAGCCGAAGCGGGTCTTCAGCATATCAAAAAGTGCCCGGATTGCCTGAGCTTCACCGCCATGGGTTCTGAAATCTTTTTCGATTGGTGTCCAACCGTAGATATCCAAATGCACCCAGCTGCCAGCATTCTCAACGAATCTCTGCAGGAACAAAGCTGCAGTTACGGAGCCTGCAAAGCCTGCGCCACTGGTGTTGATGTTTGCTAGATCAGCCGTTTTGGAAGTGATGTACTTTTTGTATGGCTTCCACAATGGCATGCGCCACAAAGGATCGTTCACCGCCTCACTGTGAACTGCGATGGTTTCTGCAAGTTCTTCATCATCGGTGTAATAAGGAGGCAGGTCTGGCCCAAGGGCAACGCGTGCCGCGCCGGTCAGCGTTGCCATATCGATGATCAGCTCCGGGCTTTCCTCATCCGCCAATGCCAGCGCATCTGCCAGTACAAGACGACCTTCTGCATCGGTATTGCCGATCTCGACAGACAGGCCTTTGCGGCTTGTGAAAATATCTGATGGACGGAAGGCACGGCCTGAGATTGCGTTTTCGACAGCAGGCACAATCACGCGCAAACGGATTGGCAGTTCTGCTTTCATGATCATAGCTGCGAGGCCCAGCACATTCGCTGCACCACCCATGTCTTTTTTCATAAGGATCATGCCAGCAGCTGGTTTTACATCCAGACCACCACTGTCAAAGATTACGCCTTTGCCAACCAGAGTAATTTTGGGGTCGGTGTCCTTCCCCCAAGTGGCGTCAATCAGGCGGGGAGCTCTGTCACTGCCATTGCCGACTGCATGTACCAGCGGGAACTCGTTCTCCAGAACATCGCCCATGATGATCTTTGCGTTTCCGCCGTGGTCTTCAAACAGCTGAGAAGCTGCGGCTGCCAGCTCTTCCGGGCCCATATCGTTGGCAGGCGTGTTGATGAGGTCTTTCGCGAGGCGCGTGCCAGCAAGAACGGGTGCCAGCTCTTCAAGAATGCCAGCTTCAGAAATAACCAGTTGCGCTTTTGAGGCTGGCACTTTTTTGTAGGCATCAAACCGATAAGCTGCCAGAGAGAAGCCAAGCGCAATACCGGCATGATCTTCGAAGCCTTTGGAAAGTTCAAAAGCACCAGCAGGCAACTTCTTGTTCAGCGTTGCGCCGGTTTCCAAAGCGTCCTTCTGACCGCTGCCATACCCAAACAGAACGGTTGCGATTTCACCAGCTTCATTCGGCATAACAAGCGTATCACCAAATGCGGCCTCGAACTCCTGCGCTTTTGCCCAAGCCTGCGCCACTGGACCTGCCGCTTCGAGGTGCGCTTCCAACTCGCTGGTCGAGAGTGCGACCACTGGAATTGGATTGACTGTTTCTTCTGCAGAAATTAACGGACCGTGCACCGGGAGCTCCATTTTTAAGATGTGAGAAATCTATGATCTGTCCTGAATGGGCAGCGTTGAGGCAACCTAACCACGTTACTGGCTCTGTGCAAGACAGAGAGCAGCTCCCTCCCCTGCCTTACAGGGAGAGCGAACCGTGAGAGTTAACCAGAAATTAGGGTTAATATTTCATTTTCAAACAATATTTGAATTGCTTCGTTGCTGAGGGTTCCATGGCCGTATTTGACCGCACACACAAAACCAAGATGTCTACCGGCATTTTCAAAAGTGCGACAGCCGTCTCATTGCTGTTGGCTTGCGGGATTGCGCTTTCCGGCTGTGCGACGAACAAACCTCGGGCACAGGCTTCTGTTTCTCAAAGTCAGCAGTTAAAGCCAGGCTCACAGGAAATGCAGAAAGCGCTTGCCTATTGGGGCGGCGCTTATTCTAAGGATCAGAAGAACCCACGCACGATCCTGAACTATGCAGCAGCCCTTCGAATTGACGGCCAAGGCCAACAAGCAGAAGCAATCTTGCGCCGTGGTGTTATCGCCAATGCTGAGAACAAAACCATTGCTGCCAGTTACGGCAAGGTGCTTGCAGAAAACGGCAAGTTGCAGGAAGCGCTGAACGTCATCGACAACGCTTTTGACCCTGCGCAGCCAAATTGGAAAATGCTCTCAGCCAAAGCTGCTATCTTGGATCAACTGGGAGAAACCAAGCAGGCGCGCGCCACCTACCAGCAGGCGCTCAAGATCTCCCCGAACGAGCCATCTGTGCTGAACAATCTGGGAATGTCTTATCTTTTGGCCGGAGACCTGCGTAACGCCGAAACCGCTCTGCGCTCAGCTTTAGACACAGGTCGCGCCGGCAGCCAGGTCCGCCAAAACCTCGCCCTCACCCTCGGCCTCCAAGGCCGCTTCGATGAGGCCGTCCGCGTAGCACAATCCGACATCGACCCCCGCCAGGCCGCCGAAAACGTGGCGTACCTGAAGACGATGCTCGGGAAGGCGTGAGTTAGAAGTGCGCTGAGACTTTGATGACTGCTGGTGCAATCAATACGATAAACAATACAGGCAGAAAGAATAGCATCATTGGCACGGTAAGCTTTGGTGGGAGAGCTGCAGCTTTTCTCTCTGCTTCCTGCATACGCTCTTGTCTACTTTCCTCAGATAGAACGCGAAGGGCGTAACCGATTGGTGTACCGTATTTTTCTGCTTGAGAAAGCGCCACGACAACGTTTTTGACGCCATCCAATCCGGTTCTTTCCGCTAAGTTTTGATAAGCTTTTCTGCGTTCATCAAGGTAAGACAACTCTGCATTCGCCAAAATCAGCTCTTCCGCCAACGCTGTCGATTGTGGACCAACTTCTTCTGCTACTTTTTTGAAGGCAGCTTCAATAGACATTCCAGATTCAACACAGATCAACATCAAGTCCATCGCATCTGGCCAAGCTAGCCTGATGGATTCCTGCCTCTTCATCACTTTGTTCTGTACGATAATACTCGGGCCATAGAAACCAATCGCAGCCACACCCAAGCTACAAGCGACTACACCAGCAAAAGGGATATCCAGTTGGAGGATAACGACCAGATAGAAAAATGAGGCTGCGAAAAAAGCGACAGGGAGAATAATCTGCAAGAAGAGGTAGGTATAAAGAGGTGATACCCCCCGATACCCTGCCATTTTGAGCTTCTTGGCAACATTATCACTCGATAGCAGCTTCTTCAGGTCATATTTGTCAACAAATTCCCGAACGCCATCCTTCGGATTACTGCGCAGCGACACACGTTGATTTTCTTTTTCCTGAGCGAGACGATTTCGTTCACGAGAGCGGATTTTATCCCTCTCTAAAGCAACAGATTTCATTCTGCTTTTGAGATCATCTCTCTCAAAAAGCGGAGATAAAAGAGCGAACACAGTTCCTGACACTGCGATAAGCGTCAGGACGACCATGAAGATGTTGTTACCTCCCAAAGATACCAGATTCATGTTCGCTACCCTAAATCTTGAAGTCAATCATTTTGCGCATTACGAGGATTCCAATCGACATCCAGAACAAACCAATGCCAATCAGAACCAGACCTATATCCGTATCCACGAGTAACTTTATGTAGTCCGGGCTCAGAACGAATAGCAGGGCGGTCACAATAAATGGAAGGGATCCAATAATCGCAGCAGACGATTTTGCTTCCTGACTCACGGCTCGGATCTTCCCTTTCATTTCCTTCCGCTGGCGCAAAGTTTTAGAAAGGTTACCCAAAGCTTCCGATAGGCTACCACCGGCCTGAGCCTGAATGGTTACAACAATCGCCAGAAAGTTGGTTTCCTGCAGGGGTACTCTTTTGGGCAAAGACTGAATTGCTTCAGCAAGCGGCATCCCCATTTGCATTTTGTCCAAAACCAAGGAAAACTCAGTCCCGACAGGATCTTTCGCCTCTGAAGCCGCGATGTGCATGCAATCACCTAGCGGCATACCGGACTTGATGCCGCGCACAATGATATCAACCGCATTTGGAAACTCTTCAAGGAAACGATTGAAGCGCTTCTTCCTGGCTCTGGAAACATAAAAGCGAGGCAGACCAAATATGCCAACAAACAGGAGAGCTAATGAAATCCAGATCGACTGCCCTGAGAGCATGCTAACCAAAAACAAAAGCACACCGCAGATTACAGAATAGGCGTAGTATCTCGGTTTCGTCCAGTTGAGCCCAGCCTGCCCAATCCAGTCTGCAAAAATCGGTTTATCAGCGTTTTTCTTTTTGGCAGCCTGCGCGGCTTCCATAGCATTGAGCTGATCTTGTACGGACTTTCTGCGCGCCGTAATATCCAGCTTTTTATTGCTCCCTTTGAGACCAGAAATGTCTTTCTGGACCAAGCTTTCCTTTCGCTTGCCAAGCTTATCTTTTGAGAACAACGGCGCCAGCAAGGTGAACGTCACGCCGACGACGCTGATCATTATAAGTGCCGTAATCAGATAATCAGCCAGAGGAGACGCTAGGAAGCTATCGAGATTAGCCATGCAGTCCTCCTGAGATGTCTGAGGCGTCGAGCGCGCGGGCCAGGCGTTCTTCTTCGTTGAAGTATCTTGCTCTATCCCAGAAGAGTGGGCGACCGATGCCGGTTGAGCGGTGTTGGCCTACGATCTTGCCGTTCGCATCTTCACCAGTGATGTCGTAGGTGAAGAGATCCTGTGTGGTGATGACATCGCCTTCCATACCGACAACCTCAGTGATGTGTGTAATGCGGCGCGAACCGTCTCGAAGGCGGGCGGCCTGTACGATCACATCAATGGAGCCAACGATAATCTCACGCACTGTTTTGGATGGGAGCGAGAAACCACCTAGCGCGATCATAGATTCAATACGTTTCAGGCATTCACGTGGTGAGTTAGAGTGGATGGTGCCCATTGAGCCATCGTGACCGGTGTTCATGGCCTGGAGCAAATCGAACACTTCCGGGCCACGCACCTCACCCACGATGATACGTTCTGGACGCATACGCAGACAGTTCTTGACGAGATCACGCATTGTGATCTCCCCCTCACCTTCCAGGTTTGGAGGTCTGGTTTCCAATCGGACAACGTGAGGCTGCTGGAGCTGAAGTTCCGCACTATCTTCGCAGGTGATGATGCGTTCAGTGCTATCGATGTAGCGCGTCAAACAGTTCAGGAGTGTTGTTTTACCTGAACCCGTACCACCAGAAATAACCGTGTTACAGCGCACACGCCCGATAATCTCGAGAATTTCAGCCCCTTCAGGTGAGATAGAGCCAAAGTTCACCAACTGGTCCAGTGTAAGTTTGTCTTTCTTAAACTTACGAATTGTGAGGGCTGGTCCATCCAAAGACAGCGGTGGTGCGATCACGTTTACACGAGATCCATCCGGCAAGCGGGCGTCACAGATTGGGCTGGATTCATCAACGCGGCGACCGACCTGTGATACGATGCGCTGGCAGATATTCATCAGCTGGCGATTATCGCGGAACTGGATGCCGGTCTGTTCCACCATGCCATCTGTTTCGATGTAGACGGTGTTTGCGCCGTTCACCATGATATCTGCGATATCATCACGTGCAAGCAACGGTTCCAGCGGACCATAGCCAAGAACGTCGTTACAGATATCTTCGAGCAAGTCCTCCTGCTCGGCGATGGACATGACGAGGTTCTTGAGGGCGATAATGTCGTTGACGACATCGCGGATCTCATCCCGGGCATCGTCCTGTTCCAGACGGCTCAACTGAGAGAGATCAATCGCTTCAACCAGCGCATTGAAGATGGAGGCCTTGGTCGCATAGTACTCCTGAGTTCGTTTGTTCTCAGGTGCACTTTCCTTCGGCTTATCAGGTTGTTTTTCGACAACCGGTTGAGCTGGCTTTATCTTGTTCGGCGTTTCCTGAACAACAGGCTTTGTTGCCTGCGCCTGTACCGCTGGGTTTACAGGAGCAGACTTTGGTTTTTTGTTTCCAAATTCACCGTTGCCACGTCTACCAAACATATTCTAACGCCTTTAAATCAGCCCAAGGACTATTTACGGACTTTTTTCATTAGGGATGCGAAGAGAGATTTACTCTTCTGGTTCATCTCAGCCTTGCCAGTTACTTTCGCCGCAATCTCTTCAAACAGACCAGACACCGCATGCCGGCTATCAAACTCAGCAATCATCTGGCCATTGTTGGAAGCTGTACCAAACAGTGCTGGCTCAAATGGCATCGATGCCAAGGAAACTACATCCAACGCGCTGCTGAACTCATCAGGCTTGATCTCAGGACGCTTTGGAATACCAACCTTGTTCAGAACCAAGTAAGGCTTTGCATCATTCGGACGCAGTTGTCCGATGCTATCAACGAGGTTCTTAGCATTGCGCAGGTTGGCCAAATCAGGCTCCGCTACGATCAGAACTTCATCTACATGTGCAAGGATATGACGAACCCAGCCGTTCCACGTATGAGGCAAATCCAAGACAACTGTTGGCGTGCCCTTCTGCATCACTTCAATGACTTGATCGAACTTGTCGGTTTCAAAGTCATAGGTCTGATCAAGCGTTGCTGGCGCTGCGAGCAGGCTCAGGCGGTCATTACACTTTGAGAGCAAACGATCGAGCAGTGTGTCATCCAGACGCTCAGGTGAAGCAACAGCTTCCATCACGCCTTGCAGCGGGTCCTGGTTGAAGTCCAGACCAGCGGTTCCGAAAGGCAAATCCAGATCAGCAATCGCGACATCATTGTCTAAGGTTTTGGCGATGGACCAAGAGAGATTGTGTGCAACAGATGAAGCACCACACCCACCTTTAGCACCGATCACAGCAATCGTACGACCAAACGGTTCGGCTTCTGTATCTGAATAAAACTGGCCAATTGTATTGATGATCTGTGCGATATCGACTGGCCCAACAATGTACTCGCCAACACCGCGCTGAATGAGCGCGCGATAGAGGTTCACATCGTTTACACGACCGATAACCAGCACATTGGTCCCAGCATCACAAACTTCAGCAAGCTGATCCAGCTCCTCAATAACCTCATTAGGACTAGAGAGAGACTCTACGATCAAAAAGTTAGGTGTTGCGGCGCTTTGGAAGGTCTCTACAGCGGCTGGAATGCCTCCCTGTCGCACCATCGTGTGCGCCTTGGACATGCGGCGATCCAGACTTGCATTTTGGATCGTCTCAGCAGTCTGCGCATCCAAGCAAAATGCCTGAACAGATATCCGCGGGATGCTTACGAACTGAAACTCAGAGGTTGAGAGTTGCCCTGACGAATTTTGCATTGGGTCGTTGCCAGACCCCTTATATGCCAAATCACTCATGTTTTATCCCACTAGTTCTGCGCTACAGAGGATATCGCTGCGCCAACACCGGTTGCATAATCCCCAGCGGTTACTTCACCTGCCCGGTTCTTGGTCAGAACTACGTTTGTACGGCTTGGGTCATTAGGACCAAGCGTACGTGGACGCAGCAAATCGGTAGGATTGTCTACCACCGCGGCGAGATTTGCTTGCGATGCGCAACCAAAGTTATGGTAATCAAGATTCTGATGATTGACGACCATGCCAGTTGGCCAGTTTCCGCAATCTCGGACTGCTCCTTTTATCCGCATAAAGGAGAGGCGAACGGGAGCAGATGCAGCCATATCAGAAACAGAATATGACCTCATAACGATCTTGTTTGCTTCCATTCCACCTTGCTTTAACGCTGTTCTGATTTGCGGAGAAATTGCTCTCACCGCTGCCTCATTTGCGGATCCGGAAGGAACTAAAACTTCTACAAAACCATTTCCATCAACGATTGCTTGTTGACCAAAGGCTGCTACGGCTGTCTTCAGTGAACGGTTCAGATTTCTAGCTTCACCAGAAACTGGAATATCAAAATTCTCAGGCACTTCAGTAATAACAATCGGATGCCGTTTTCTGTAATCAATATCAGCAACAGTATGCTGTTCAACGTAAGATGACGTTGAGTTACAAGCAGCTAGCAATAGTAAACCACCTACAGATACGACAGTCTTCCTGATAAAACCGCTACACTTTGTAGAGGGTGACATATGTACACTCATTGAACGCATCCTCACTCGTAAATGTAGCCAATTTTACCGTGATAGCTGCCTTTAACAGGTGCATCTGTTGACCTGTAAATCCGGCTAAGCTGGTTTAGAAAAATCGTTGATTGATCACTCGGCGCTGCGAAGTTGTCATCCGGGCGCGCGATCTGAGAACGTGCAACTGGCCTTACGACATAAGGTGTTACAAAAATTACCAGCTCGGTTTGTTTATTGATGTAATCGCGGCTCTTAAACATGGTTCCAAGAATTGGAACATCTTTCAAACCAGGTATCCCATCAATTTCCTGACCATAATTGTGCTTCAACAAGCCGGCCATTACCAACGTACCACCTGATGGCAGCTCCAACGTAGATTCTGCGCGGCGTACTTTCAAAGCAGATACAGAAATTGCACCAGCCAAGTTAACCGCGCCTTCGGAACTCAGCTCACTAACCTCGGTTTTAATACGAAGTTTGATACGCCCTTCAGACAACACAACAGGAGTAAAATCCAACCCAACACCGAATGGTTTAAACTCCAAACTGATTTTGTTGTCTTCATAAGCAACTGGAATTGGGAATTCACCACCGGCCAGGAAACTTGCATTCTCACCAGAGACTGCAACCAGTGTTGGTTCAGCGAGTGTTTTCATCACTCCATCACGTTCAAGTGCCTTGATCGTCGGTACAATTGAACCACCACCAATTGGCAGCTGTCCTTGAAAAAGACCAGCATTCACAACTGACGGATTGATGTTGTATGCAGGCGATGTGTTAAATTTGACATCCAACGCACCAATAGACAATGCGCCTTGTAGGCTCACGCCTAACTGTTTGATTGTCGTGCGCTCAACTTCAGCTACCGTCACTTTCAACTGGACCTGATCTTTTTCAGCAACGGCGATTGTATTGACTATCTTCTTGTCGTCATTGCCAACAAACTTCAGAGCAATATCGTAAGCTTGCTGGGCTTCAAGAGCAGAAATAGCAGTACCGGAGAGAACAACACTCTCGTTTACGATATCAGCATTAATTGCAGAGTTTGGAAGCAGTCGCTGGATGAGTTCGATAAGACCAGATGGATCGGGTTGAACATTCAGATTAAACGACGCTAATTGTTTGCCACCATTACCAAACAAGACAAGAGAAGCCTGCCCTGTTTCGTTTCCAAAGACAAAAACACGATTTCTTGTTCGAACAACTGCATCTGCAATCTTTGGGTTCGAAACCAACACATCACGAACTTCTTCGTTTGTGTTCAGAACAATAGATCTTCCTTCACCCACATTCAGCTGGCGGACTTTGACGCTGTGTTGGGAGGTGACTTCTACTGTGGCTTCGAAGTTGGTTTGGGCTGTGGCCAGTTGAGGTGCGGTAACTGTCAGTGTCAGCGCCATGAACAGGTTTAGGAGAGCTCCGCTGAAACGGGATTTCTGCGGTAAACTTCTCGCCGGACGAATGTGTCGATGAAAAACCATAGTTTACCTACTAATTTCCGTTAACAGACTGGGAGGCAATCCCGTACTTCACAAACTTCACACCACCTTTCACGCGTGGTGGTTGCTTCACACCATCTTTTGAGTCCGCTGCGCTGCGCAGTGACAGCGAGAGCGTTCCCATTTGAGTGGCGCGTGCGATCGTCTCGGCTTCGTGAGGGAAGAGTTCCAGCGTGGCAGTCTGATCCGGTGACATGGCCTTTTCGCTGTTCTCTGACGCTGTCGTGGTGTCGATGGCGAGCACCTTGATGTTCTCGAGAAGCGTTTCACTGATGAAGCCTTCATCGCGTTTCTTGGCCTGCATGCTGATCAGCACGTCAACCTTATCGCCAGGAAGAATGAAACCACCCGCCGTGGAGACCGCGTCCACCGGCACAGCAACTGCGCGTTTTCCTTTTGGGAGGATCGCAGCAAGGAAGCCTTTGTCGGTGTTAATCAAACGTTCTGCGCGGATTGGTTCACCGCTGAACATTGCAGCTTTGATGATTTGGCCGAGGAACTCTTCGTCCGCCTGAGGACTGGAGCTTCGCAGGATCACGCCGTCAGATACAGATTCTTCCGGCCATTTGGCCCAGCTCAGATCACCCTCAGTGAGAGCGGTGCCGACTTTGAGATCCTGTGCGGCGACAAGAATTTCCAGAGAAGGTATTTCCTGTTCCTGCACAACGATGGTTTGTGCCGGCTCCCGGGAACCAGAAGACAGGTTTAGCCAAGCGGCCAATCCACCGGCGCTTAAAGCGATAATTAAAACTAATAATCTGGAGGCCTTCATGTGGCACCCACCCTCTAAGAGATTTGGCTAAGCAGCATTCGTTAACCCTAATTTGAGCAAAAATTGTCAAGACATAGTTAATATTCCGTAACAACACTACATTTGTAATTTTTACTTATGTGCATAGAGTCAATTTGGGAATATCTATGAAGAGCAACAGGTTAGCCCCAGTGAAGACACACTAGTTCCAAACATTAATACTTTGTTTAGATTAATTGCTCGCGATATGCTCACAAAGTTGGAATCTGCGAGAACCAGAGGGTGTTCGGATACACCTGAATCCCTGCTATCGCGATGGCTATTCCATAGGGAACACCGGACTTTTTATCGTGCAACTTCAACAACCACGCCTGCCCATGCATGAACTGCGGGAAGTACGGCACTTTTCGCAATGCCAGGATGACCAGCGTTAATGCCCCGCCATAGATGCTGGTAAGCAGGATGAAGTCCAACATGTTCATGGACAAACCCAGCCAGAGTGAGATTGCGGCTAGAAATTTGACATCACCGCCGCCCATCACACCCAGAGCGAACAATCCAAAGCCAATGACCATGACGCCGAAGCCTAATGCGAAGCTCATGCCCACTTGTTGGAGTGGTAGCTGTAGCAGGAAGGCCATGGCGACAAATGCAACGACAAGAAGCAAGTTGAGTTTGTTCGGGATTGTCATAGTGAAGAGATCAAAGAAAGCAGCAACTGCAAGCAGCAATGGAAATATGATCAATAGTCCATTTGCAATCATGTCGTGATCTCTCCCACAAATACCGTACTATGGTTTTGCAAGGGTAAATCCAAACAGGAGCTTAACGACTGATATTTTTATCTCCTGAAACCTCATTTATTTACAAATTTAATTGTTTGGTTTCACGAGTTCCCACAGTTGCAGATCACGCTCCGCTTCACCGATCTGTGCCTTGTTACTGGCTGGAACAAAGGCAGAATTGGTGAGTGTGGGGGCAGACACCATGGCGAGGATGGCCAGAGCGATAAGGCCAGAGATAAGCCCGAATTCAATTGTCGCACTGCCCAGTTCTCGCTGGAACAAACCTCGCAGGATGGAGAGCATCAGATCACAACTTTATTGTTATAGTTGTGTGTGATGCTACTCCTTGCAGCTAAACCTTAGATTGATTGAGGCACTCAACTTGTTTGGGTTTTCGGGCTTTCCCGCTAAGGTTTCATCAAGAAATAATCCGCTTAGTAGCCAACTTCCAAGTCTACGAGGTTCTCCAAGGCCTCCCCACTCTCAAAGCTCTTGATTTGCTTTACGACGTACTCTGAAAGCGCCTGCGGGTCGCTTTCGGCGGCAACATGTGGGGTGATGATGCAGTTTTTCTGTTTCCAGAGCGGGCTCTCTTCCGGCAGAGGCTCAATAGCAAACACATCGAGACTTGCGCCTTTGAGTGTGCCAGACGTCAAAGCTGCATCAATCGCGATTTCGTCCTGCGTCGCACCGCGACCTGCGTTGATGTAGACAGGACCACCAAGCGCTCCATTTTGCGATAACATGGCAAGTCGATCTGCGTTAATCAGTTTATGAGTTGCTGGCGTAGATGGCAGAAGGTTGACCAGAATATCCGTGCGGCTCAGGAATGCTTCCAGCTGGTCTTCACCGGCAAAGCTTTCAATGCCTTCAGCCGTTTTCAACGTGCGGGACCAACCTGCAACGTTGAAACCGAGTGATTTGAGCGCTTTGGCGGAATCCAATCCCAGCTCTCCAAGCCCCAGAATGCCGACACGAACATCTTTTGCAGCCCATTGCCTGTGGCCATGCCAAACGCCCGCTTCTTGTTGAGCCGCGTACGTCAGGTGTTGGCGATGGTGGAGCAATGTTTGGAAGACGACCCACTCGGTCATGCGACTGGTCAGGTCCGGATCAACGATGCGCACGAGTGGAAGCTGTGGAAGCTCTTGCAGAGAGGTGAGATGGTCAACACCTGCGCCCAATGAGAAGATTACTTTCAGGTTCGGCAGAGCAGCGAAAACAGCTGGGTCTGGTTTCCATGCAAGCAGATACTCTGCCTTTTCCGGCTCGGAGACACCGCCATTCCAGCCTTCGATCTTTCGGTTGGGCAGGAGTGCTTGTAGCCGGTCGATCCACTCAGCTTCGTTGAAGTTTTTGAGAGACAAGACCAGGTTCATAAGGCACTCCATTTTCAAGTGTGTTTTATCCGAGGATCAGCGAGTAATCTTCGGCACTGCGCAGTCATATATCAATTACGCAGTTCGTTTTATTAAGAGTCGACAAAATCAGCAAGCTGCTGACGTTTTCGGTCGACGACCAAGCGGGTTACATCCGGTCGGCTGTAGTGACCGGTTGGGTCGAAGAGTTGGCGCTCAGCACGGACCATGGCGTGATCCAGCTCTGCGGTGATCAGAATCTCCCTGCCCACTTGCGGCTCCACAATCCATGAGCCATCCGGCGCAGCGATGCAGGAACCGCCATCAGCGAGGAACTCACTGCTGCCTTCAAGGATTTCAGCGAGTTCCGGCGTATCCTCCGGAAAATCTGAAGCCCGCATGAGGCCGGAGACAGAGAGTGTGTAGCTTCTGCTTTCCTTTGCCACGAAGCGGGTTGGGTCTTCCGTGTTTCGCAAACCACCCGGCCAGACAGCTACATGCAAATCTTCGCCTTGCGCATACAGGGCAACACGGGAAAGCGGCATCCAGTTTTCTGCGCAGTTAAGGCCTCCAACGGTGAACCGGCCTAGTGGATGCACCCGCAAGCCGTTGCCATCACCCGGTGCCCATGCAAGGCGCTCCGCATAGCTTGGTTGCAGCTTGCGATGGACTGATCCGATCTCTCCGTTTTGATCAATGTAGACCAGCGTGCAGTAGAGGCTGTGGCCGCTTCTGTTCGCCGCCCGCTCCATCACACCGAGGTAGATGGATATGCTGTGTTTCTTCGCCATGGCGCAGACTGCATCGAGGTGGCCTTCCTCAATGACGACGCCTTGATCCAGAAATCGCGCATACATGGCTTTTTGCTTTGGGTCGTTGAACCGTGCTCCATCTGTTCGCTCGATCCAGAAGGGATACCCCGGCACAAGTGTTTCGCCAAAGGCCACGAGTTGGCAGCCCTGTTTGCCCGCCAACTCCACCGCATCCAGTACCTTTTGCAAGGTCGCTTCTCGCTTCAGCCAGACCGGTGCGATCTGCGCGAGGGCCACTTTGATTTTGTCTGATGCGGATGGGTTTTGCGATGTATGCGTAACTTCCAAAATTTCCATGGCTTAGTACTCAGTATGCAAGGTGAAGATCAAAAAGAAGCCCGGCAGGGCCGCAAAGTCCAATGTCGTTTGAATGACAAGATTTTGCCGTTCCAGATCTTAATCTTACTATGAGGCAGGTTGGTCTGTAGCGGGTTGCTTCTCTCAACTTCACTGAAATTTTTGAGAGAAAAACTGGGCTACTTTACGTCCTGCCTCACTCTTTACTCCTGAGTATTTAGTTTCATTCAGCGTCGATGAAATCAGCCAGTTGCTGGCGTTTGCGATCGACGACCAAACGTGTCACGTCCGGGCGGCTGTAGTGGCCGGTCGGATCGAAGTTCTGGCGTTCACCACGTACCACAGCATGATCCAGCTCAGCCGTGATAAGCACTTCTTTGCCGACCTGAGGTTCAACGACCCAGGAGCCATCCGGTGCGGAGATACAGGAGCCACCGTTTGCGAGGAAGTCATTGCTGTTTTCCAGAATTTCGGCGAGCTCCAGCGTGTCTTGCGGGAAGTCTGATGGACGCATGAGGCCGGATACTGAAATCACATAGCTTCTGCTTTCCTTCGCAACGAAGCGGGTTGTGTCTTCCGTGTTGTGAAGTCCGCCCGGCCAGACAGCAACGTGGAGGTCTTCACCTTGTGCATACAGAGCAGCGCGAGACAGAGGCATCCAGTTTTCGAAGCAGTTGAGGCCACCAACAGTGAAGCGGCCCAGCGGATGCACGCGCAGGCCGTTGCCATCGCCCGGAGCCCAAGCAAGACGCTCTTCATAGGTTGGTTGCAGCTTGCGATGAGAGGAGCCGATTTCACCGTTCTGATCGATATAAACCAGTGTGCAGTAAAGGCTGTGGCCGCTTCTGTTGGCCGCGCGCTCCATCACACCAAGATAAACAGCGATGCTGTACTTCTTCGCGATTGCGCAGATGCCATCAAGGTGGCCGTCTTCGATCACAACGCCTTGCTCAAGGTACTCGGCGTAAATCGCCTTTTGCTTTGGGTCGTTGAAGCGGGCACCGTCAGTGCGTTCAATCCAGAACGGGTAACCCGGCACCAGAGCTTCGCCAAAGGTGACGATCTGGCAGCCTTGTTTGCCTGCGAGTTCTACCGCATCTGCCACTTTTTGCAGTGTTGCTTCACGCTTCAGCCAGACCGGAGCGATCTGAGCGAGAGCGACTTTGATTTTATCAGATGCGCTAAGGTTTTGTGTTGTATGTGTTGCTTCTAAAATTTCCATGGGGTTCTACTCAGGTTGCGAAAATGTCAGAGTCACTGGCGAAAGCTTTGAATTCAAGAGCATTGCCCGAGGGATCTTTGATGAAGAAAGTTCCCTGCTCTCCCGGCTGCCCCTGAAACCTGATCTTCGGTTCAAGCAGCCATTCAATTCCTTCATGCGCTTTCAGGCGGTCTGCTAAAGCCAACCATTCATCCATTGGCAAAACAACGCCAAAGTGAGGAACGGGGACAGCATCGCCGTCAACTACGCCAGTGACTCCGATTGAGATTTGCGATTTATCGCGAAGGTGAGCGGACATCTGGTGACCGAACAGGTCAAAATCGACCCATTTGCCTTCCAGCTCACGGCCTTGTTTGCACCCAAGCACGCCCATGTAGAACGCTTTGGTCTGCTCCAGATCATCAATTGGAAATGCCAGATGGAATGGATGCGCCATGATCAGCCTCACCTTACTTTCAAACTTCATTACGCATTCAGATGAGAGAAGCGGAAGCACTATCTGAAGTACGTTCTATACCTAAAACTCATGTTGGAGTTGTTTTAAACTGCCTAAAATCTCATGAATAGGCCAATGACAGTCACATAGACATGAGTTAAACTCATATTATGAGCCGACACAATCTTTCGATCACCTCTCAAATCCTATCTGTGCTGCCTGTTTTTGACGCTGCTGCGCGTCATGGCAGCTTTACGCGGGCGGCCAGAGAACTGGGCATTACACAGGGTGCTGTTTCGCGGCGCATTCAGAGTTTGGAGGAGCAGCTTGGGCTTGTTCTGTTTTCCCGGCAGGGGAAGACACTGGCGCTGACGCAGGATGGATTGCTGCTTAGCCAGAAAGCGAAGAATGCACTGAAGCTGGTTGAGGATCTGGAGCATGAGCTGAAGGGCTCGGTCTCAGGTCAGCTGCGCATTGGCACTTTGCCGTCTCTGGCTAACCTTTGGCTGATGCAGAGGATCAAAGGTTTCACAGAGGCCTACCCTGCTATCAGCATTGATCTTGTCACGATCCCAGCGGATTTTTCTGCTGGGCACAAAGACCCCGTCAACTGGGATCCTTCCAGCGTGGATGTGGCGCTTACTGTTGGGCGGGGTAGCTGGTCTGCGCTAGAGAGCCATCATATCTGCGATGAAGAGATGGTTTTGGTGTGCAGCCAAAGCCTTCTGGGTGATGTGCAACCGGAGAGCCTGCAAGATGTCCTTGGTTTGCCGCGGCTCATCCATTCCACTCGCCTTGGTAGCTGGGAGTATTGGGCGGAGGCGCATAAGCTTTCCAGCTATTTGCCGGGAGATACCTCCCTCTCTTTTGAGCACTTCTTTATGGTGTTGGAGGCGGCGCGTCAGGGGCTTGGGCTTGCACTGCTCCCCTCCCTCCTGATTGAGAAAGATCTGGCGGATGGCACTTTGATAGAACCGGTTTCCGCTCGTCATGTAACGGGGAACGCCTATTACATGGTGGGAAGCTCAGCAGCGTGGCGGCGTCCGGCAGTGGCGGCGCTACGGGACCATCTCGCGCAGGTTTCCTAGAGCTTATCTGCGATCGAACTGAAAGGGCGATGGCAGTTCATCATCAGCCAGATGGGTTGTTTGTGGTGCTTGCGATGCAGAGGACGTAACCGGCTCACTCGCTTTGCCACCCAGTTGCATTTCATCGATCTTGCGGGCGCGGTTGCTGATCTTATCGCCAGAGATCATGATCTGGTCCAGATCCTTGTTGGTCTGGGCGAAGTGGTTTTGCAGTTTGGAGACGCGCTCTGTCAGCCGACCAACGTCCAGCAGCAGCTTGCCAACTTCCGCCTGAATGAGATGGGCTTGTTCGCGCATGCGTGCATCTCGCAGTACGGACTGGATCACCTGCACGGCCAGAACCAGCAGGGATGGTGATACGATCACCACCCGCAGACGGTGAGCTTTCTGGGTCAGGTCTGGAAAGCCCTCGTGGATTTCAGCGAAGAGGCTTTCAGAGGGCACGAACATGAGTGCCGTGTCCTGCGTTTCACCCGGTAGCAAGTATTTGCCTGCGATATCTTCAAGGTGTTTGGAGATATCCTTTCGGAAACGGTTAGCAGCTTCTTTCAGCTCTGGCTTGGTCTCAGCATCCTTGATGGCTGCAAACGCCTCTAACGGGAACTTGGCGTCAACGACCAAAGGCGGTGCGCCCGTTGGCATATGGATCAGGCAGTCGGGGCGTGATCGGTTGGAGAGTGTACTCTGAAACGAAAAGCTGGTTGGCGGCAATGCATCGTCAATGATGGCTTCCATGCGACCTTGTCCAAACGCGCCGCGAGACTGCTTGTCATTTAGCACCATTTGCAGGTCCGTCACCTGCCCGGCCAACTCACCCATGGTTTTGTTGGCTTTATCGAGCAGAGCCATCCGCTCCTGCAGTCCCGTCAGGCTGGCATGGGTTTGGCGATGGGTTTCCAGAACAGAGGCACCCAGCGTTTTGCCGAGGCCATCCAGACGGTCATTCACCACACGCATCAGGTCTGACTGGCGGGAGCCAAACACCTCTGCCATGGTTTGCATGCGGCCGGTCATCTCCCCTTGAGAGCGCACCAGTTCTGCCAGAGCAGCTTCCGTATCCGCAGCCTGTTTTTGCTCCAGCGCCGATGTAACGCGCACCCTGTTCAATTTTGCGCGTAAACCCATGATCCAGATGAGCAGCAGCAAGAACAAAAGACCGCCACCAATGATGGCTGCCTGAATGTATGAGAGGGTGAATGCACCGTATGTGAAGACCGTCTGTTCCATGAAACAAACATAGAACACTTTGCAAGCCCGCGATACCTCTCAGCTTTCTTGGATGCACTGCAACCCACATCCTTCAATTGATGGGGAGCCCTCTTAAAAACCTCTAGCCAAAAGCCTATAGTCAACGACTTGGCAAAGTTCCTATAAGAGGATATGAAGCCAGAACATCAATGTCAGCCGGCCTCATGTTGAGCATGACAGCTTTGCAACGAGAACAACTTCAAAAGTAATTATGACGATTCGCGAGATTAAATTTGTCCCGGAAGCCTGCCTTCGTGAGAAGTGCGCTCCGATTGAAGACATCAACGACGAAATCAGAACACTTGCCGACGACATGCTGCAGACCATGTACGACGCGCCGGGCATTGGCCTTGCTGCGAGCCAGATTGGTGTGATGAAGCGCATGTTCGTTCTGGATGTTGCAGAGCGCGAAAGCGAAGAAGACGACAGCGTCGAAAAAGAACCGATGGTTTTCATCAATCCTGAGATCACCTGGTCTTCTGAAGAGAAGAACACCTATCAGGAAGGCTGCCTTTCCATTCCTGGGATTTATGAAGATGTTGAGCGCCCTGCTGAGGTTCGCGTCTCCTTCCTCAACATCGAAGGTGAGAAACAGGAAATTGAAGCTGGCGGCCTGCTGGCAACCTGTATTCAGCACGAGCTGGACCACCTGAACGGCGTATTGTTCATTGACTATCTGTCTCGCCTGAAGCGTGACCGGATCGTCAAAAAAATGATCAAGCAGCAGAAGCAAGCCTGATCCACCTGGCAATGCATTCAGATTAAGCGGCTTCTGCGGAGGCCGCTTTTTTATTGCGTTCCTCCCAGCGGCAAGAGGGGCTGTTTCCCACGCATCTTTGCTGGAAAACCGGTTTCCACTTGCCGGAGATAGGCTATAAAGCAGCAACACAAAAATTACAGCAGGCAGGTCAGCTATGTCATTGCGCGTCATCTTCATGGGTACTCCCGATTTTTCCGTCCCAACTCTGATTGAGATTGTTGGGCAAGGTTGGGATGTGGTTGCCTGTTACTCGCAGCCACCACGCAAAGCCGGACGCGGCATGGAGCTGAAGAAGACACCGGTGCATGAAGCTGCTGAGAGCCTTGGCATTCCTGTGTTCACGCCGACCTCTTTGAAGAGCGAAGAGGAACAGGAACGGTTCCGCTCTTTTGAAGCAGATGTGGCTGTTGTGGTGGCCTATGGTCTTCTGCTGCCGAAAGCCATTCTGGAAGGTACCGAGTACGGCTGCCTGAATGGTCATGCCTCCTTGCTGCCACGCTGGCGCGGTGCTGCACCGATCAACCGTGCGATTATGGCAGGTGACAAAGCCTCTGGCATTCAGGTGATGCAGATGGAAGAAGGGCTGGATACAGGCCCAGTATGCATGTCTGAAACCGTTGCGATCACTGAGGATATGACTGCTGGCGAACTGCATGATCGCCTTTCCGGCCTTGGTGGCGACCTGATGCTGCGTGCGCTTTCTGCGCTGTCTCGTGGCGGCTTGGGTTCTACGCCTCAGTCTGAGGATGGCGTGACCTATGCCAAGAAAATCCAGAAGAGCGAAACCCGCATTGACTGGTCTCTGCCGGCAGAGCAGGTGCACAACCATATTCGCGGCCTTTCTCCTTTCCCAGGTGCTTGGTGTGAGATGGAACTGGGCGGCAAGAGCGCTGAGCGTGTGAAGATCCTGCGCAGCAGCCTTGCTGAAGGTTCTGGCACTGCTGGCGAGGTTCTGGTTGCAGAAGAAAGCACGCTGACCGTTGCGTGTGGTTCTGGTGCAATCAAGCTGGTTCAGGTTCAGCGGGCAGGCAAAAAGGCCATGTCTACCGATGAATTTTTACGCGGCTCTAAGCTTAGTGCTGGAGACAAGGTTTCCTGACCCACCTTAATCAGATAGGCTTTTCTTAAGAGACACAAGAACACACGGAGGCGACATGGTTGAAGTCCAACAGTTTGGAGTGGATCAGGTTGATCTCCGTGGGCCAGAAAAGAAAGATGAACCTGCGATCCTGTCGCTGCTGGTTCGGGCATTCGGGCAGAGCAATGAGGGTCGTCTGGTTGAGCGGCTTCGTGGTTGCGGCGCTCTGGTTCTGGAACGGATTGCGACGGATACTGATGGCAATCTTCTAGGGCACCTTGCCTTCTCACGGGTGACTGGCACTGGCGAAGGTCATCGGCTGAAGATCAGCTGCCTTGCACCGGTTTGCGTAGAGCCAGCTGCCAAGAACAAAGGCGTTGGTACCAAGCTTATTCAAGCAGCGCTGGATGAGTTGCAGGGGTTGGGTGAAGATCTTGTCCTCGTGCTTGGTGCGCCCGACTACTTCAACCGTTTTGGCTTTGACAATGAGCTGGCGAAGAAGGTGCAAGGGCCGTATGCGGGGCCCATCTTCATGGCGCTGCCATTTACGCAGGCGGGGCGTGAGGAGCTTCCTGTTGAAGTGACCTATGCTACGCCATTTCAGGAGTTTGAGTAGGTTCCGTTCCAGCCTTGTCACGAGGTCTGGTCTTGCTCATTCAAATCTGATAGTACAGCGCGAAATTTCCGATGCATCCTGCGGGCGTTCGCCTGTGCCACTCTGCACGGGCTGAACAGCCTGCCGCTCAACCTTTGCAAAGAACAAGAATGCCGCGCTACAAAATTACCATTGATTATGACGGACGCCCTTTCGTTGGCTGGCAGCGTCAGGACAACGGCCCAACAGTTCAGGGTGTGATTGAGCGCGCGATCAAGTCTTTCACAGGTGAGACAGTGACCATTGGTGGCGCTGGCCGCACGGACTCAGGTGTTCATGCAACGGGCCAGGTGGCGCATCTGGATCTTTCCAAGGACTGGCCAGCAGAAACCGTGAAAAATGCGCTGAACTTTCATGCGCAGCCGGACCCTGTTGCTATTCTTGATTGTGAGAAGGCGGGGCTTGGCTTTGATGCGCGCTTTTCTGCCATCCGCCGTCATTACCGCTACAAGATTGCCAACCGTCTTGAGCCTCTGACGCATGACCGTGGCTTGGCCTGGTATGTGAAGCCGGAGCTTGATGCAGAAGCCATGAATGAAGCGGCACAAGTGCTGCTGGGGCATCACGATTTCACGACATTCCGCCATACGCGATGTCAGGCGAAGAGCCCGTGGAAGACCATGGAGCGCATTTGCGTTTATCGTCAAGGCTATCACGTATTTCTGGAATGCAGCTCCCGCTCGTTCCTGCACAATCAGGTTCGCTCTATGGTGGGTAGCCTGCGTCTTGTGGGCGAAGGCCGCTGGACCAAGGATGATCTGAAAGCGGCGTTGGAAGCATGTGATCGCAAGGCATGTGGACCTGTTGCGGTTCCTGAAGGGCTTTACCTCACTCAGGTGGACTATCGCACGCCAGAAGAGGATGAAGCGTCTTTCCTCGCCTATCAGGATAGCCTGAAGAACGTTGGTGCTGATGAAGCGCCAGCGGATGAAGAAGACTAGGCTACTTTTCCCGACAGCTTAAAAAAGGAAACCGGAGGCCGTCCTCCCCCGGTTTGCCGATTTACTTTGCGTCTTCGAAGGTCACCACACGCTTGTAAAGGTGCCATGTGGTGTGGCCCAGCACTGGCAGTGTGACCAGCAGACCGATGAACGCAGGGATCATGGAGACCATCAGGATTGCCGTGATGAGCAGTCCCCATCCAACCATGACCACAGGGCTTCCAGTTACGACCTTTACGCTCGTGATCATCGCGGTGACAAAGTCCAGTTCCGTATCCAACAGGATTGGAAAAGAGACCACGCTGACAGCAAACAGCAGGACTGCAAAGAACGCCCCCACAAGATGGCCTGCCGCAAGGAACAGGAGGCCGTCCGAGGTTTCAAAGATCGTCTGCGCGAACTGCACAAATGTGCCGTAGCCTTGCATCCCTAAGAAGAGTGCCAGTAGCAGGTGGACTTTAAACATCCATAGGAACTGGATGAAGATCACCACAAAGGCCATCCAGGCGATCTCACCACGCCGTTGCTCCCACATCAGAGTGAACAGGCCACTCATACGTGGTGTTTCCCCTGCCTGTAACCGTCTGGAGACTTCATAGAGCCCAAGCGCTGCAAATGGCCCAAGCAGCAGGAAGCCGCAGGCCAGCGGGTAGCTGATGTAGCTCATGTCCACCCAGAACGAGAGCAATGTAACCAGTATTCCGCCGATCATAAAGAACGCGCCGAAGGTTAAGCCAATAACCGGCGTTTTCACAAAGTCCAGAATTCCAAGCTTTAGGGAGCTTGTTATATCCTCCAAAGTAACCTGACGAACTATTGGTTTCGCCAGCTTGTTCTGCGGGTTTTGTGCACCCGCAGGTACAGTCAGATGATTGTCTGACATCCGTCCCTCCCAATTTTCCTCCACGTCAAGTGTGCGCGGAAACTTAGGTGAGCGCTACTGAAAATTTAAAGGGGCAGGCGAAAAACTGGTTTGATCAGGCAAACAGCCGGTCAAACGAGGCGCTGATCAAGATGGAAAGCACCAGATCCAGCACAACAAGACCGATTGAAATGGAGAATGTGCACCCGCCAACAATGCGGGCGATCTGGAATCGGTACCACAGCACCCAGCCGACAATCGGGAATGTCAGCATGATCAGCAGAGCAGACGGGATCAGCCCTGCCAGATAGAACAGATTGAGGAACGTCTGTGGCAGCAGAATGAGCAGTGTGCTCCAGTTTCTGACGATGATGTAGGGGCCGTAGTTGCGTCCCAGACCCAGAGATCCAGCCAGAAGACCGACGACGATCGGAAAGGCAATCCAATCCACGAACAGCGAGATGGTTTTGCCGGTATAGAACTGAGCACCAGTTGCAACAACTTCCGTCGCCTCTGGTCCCATCGCGGCCTGATGCTCAAGCATCAAAGCCTGCTCGGAGATCAGAGACAGGAAGTAAAGGGGCAGCAACAGGAAGATGACCAGAAAGGAGCGCCAGAAGCCGTCGGCAGACAGATCAAACTGCTGCACCGCTTCTGCCTCACCCTTCATGATCCTCCAGGATGCAATGCAGGACTGGCGAATTTCCTGAATGCCAAGAGCCATCACACCATCCTGTTCCTAATCAACTCAAGCCTGAAAGTAGTCTTGCAGGAAGCGGAGGTAGATGTCGGCGAGTTGCTCGATATCCGCCACTGCGACGTGCTCATCGACCTTGTGCATGGTCTGACCAACAAGGCCGAACTCAACTACAGCACAGTAGTTCTTGATGAAGCGTGCATCTGAAGTTCCGCCACCGGTGGACAGCTCCGGCGTGCGGCCTGTAACTGTCTTGATGGAGTTGGACAGGGTCTGAATCAGCGCTTCGTCATGGGTCAGGAAGCTGTCGGTTGCTTCCTTGGCGTACTCAATGCTCCAATCAAGACCTTCTGGCGCTGCATCGCTCAGAAGTTTGGTGACGTGCTCGCTCAGAGATTTGACGGACCACTGATCGTTAAAGCGAATGTTGAACTTCGCCATTACGTGCGCCGGAATAACGTTGGTTGCTGTGTTGCCAACGTCGACGGTGGTGATTTCCAGATTGGATGGCTGGAACCGCTCGTTGCCTTTGTCCAGTTCCACCTCAGCCACTGCACTCAGCAGTTTGAGCATGCCCGGAACTGGGTTGTCTGCCAGATGCTGATAGGCCACATGGCCCTGTGTGCCGTTGACTTTAATTGTGCCTGTCAGGGAGCCGCGGCGTCCCACTTTGATGGCATCGCCCAGAACATCCGGGTTGGTTGGTTCGCCAACAATACAAGCATCAAACTCATGCCCTTGCTCTTTGGCCCACTCCAGCAGTTTCACAGTGCCGTTGATTGCAGGGCCTTCTTCATCACCAGTGATGAGGAAGGAGATCTGGCCCGGAATTCCGTCTGGATGCGCTTTCACATAGTCCAGAGCAGCGGCTGCAAACGCTGCTACACCGCCTTTCATATCTGCCGTTCCACGACCGTGCAGCATGCCATCTGCGATGGTGCCGTCGAACGGGCCATGGGTCCATGCGGCTTCGTCGCCTACTGGTACAACATCGGTATGCCCTGCAAACACGAAGTGCGGTTTGCCTTTGCCGATGGTGGCAAACAGGTTCTCGACGTCCGGTGTATCTTCATCGGTGAAGGTGACACGGGAAACATCGAAACCAGCGCCTGCAAGCAGGTTTTCGAGCGTGGAAAGAGCACCGCCTTCAGCTGGGGTGACACTTGGACAACGGATAAGGTCGCGGCAGATCTGTACCGCAGGAGAAAGCGTATCAGTCATGCTCAGAGATTTAGCTGTGCTGTGCCAGATGGTCAATCACGAGTTGCCAGCACTTCGTGAATTTCACTGGCCTATAACACCGCAAAATCTCAACAGAGACACTTACTTTTTGGGTTTAATCGGGCGGCTGTTGGACGTTGGACCGTACCTGTTCGGGCCTTCCTCGCTTTTCAGGAAGCCAACGACGATTGGCACAAGCAGATTGAGGAAAGGCAGGAACAAGGTCAGCGCCACAAATCCCGTGATTCCACGATCCTGCAGACGCTTGATCACAAGCATAAACATCATAAAGTTTGTGAGGAGGATCAGCGGAAACAACAGCGGGTTTGTTGCCAACATATCGTTGTAAACCTGCGCCAGTGTGAGATCTACTGCATCACTTTCGTTGTAAGTCAGCGAGCCAGCAGTCACGCTTATAGCAATGTACATCACACAGAAGATCAGCGCGATTGCGAGCCAGTATACGCCTTTGGAGATTCGTCCAAACGGGTTGAAAAACAACCAAAACAGGTTTGTTTTCGGGCTATTTTGCTCTGGCATTATCTGATCACTTAAAGCAGCTGCCTTTTGGTTAAGCGGCTGGGCTGCTTTAATCCCTCATGTTCTTGCGTGTTGTTATCCGAAAACCGTTCCCCACCTTACGGGAATACGCTTTAAGAAATTTCAGTTCGCAAGGATGTACGCATAATGTGAGCTGCTTTCAAGAGGGAGGCAGCCGCAAGACACAAGTGGCGGGGAAGATAATCTCCCGCCACGGTATAAAATGCATGTTTCAGAGTGTGTTAGCCTGTCAGGAACCGACAGTCACAGTATCGAGATATCCGCTGAGTGCCTTGGTGCAGTTGGTGCCCAAATCTCCGACAGCATAACCGCCTTCCATCACGAACAGTGTTGGTTTGCCCAGTCTGGCGATGCGGGCGCCTATTCTGGAGAAGTCATCTGTCTTCAGTTTGAACTTGGAGATCGGGTCTTTCTCATAGAGATCCATGCCAAGGGAGACAATGATCACGTCCGGCGCGAACTTCTCGATGCTTCGGCAAGCATCTTCCATGGCTTCGGCCCACTCGACCCAGGAGGTTCCATGTGGAAGTGGGTAGTTGTGGTTGTACCCTGCTCCTTCTTTCAGGCCACGCTCGTTGGCATGGCCCAGGTAGTAGGGAAACTCCACTTTCGGGTCCGCATGGATAGACAGGAACTGGACGTCGGCCCGGTCATAGAAAATCGCCTGTGTTCCATTGCCGTGGTGGTAGTCCACGTCGAAAATCGTGACCTTGCCTACGCCCTGATCGCGCAGATGCTGGGCTGCGATTGCGGCATTGTTCAGGAAGCAGTAGCCACCATAGAGGCGGCGGTGGGCGTGGTGTCCCGGAGGGCGGCAGAGCGCGAATGCGGAGTTGTCGCCGGAGAGGAGCAGGTCTGCCCCGGTCAAAGCCGTTTCTGCACTCTTGCGCGCTGCAGTCCATGTGTGAGCCCCCATGGGGGTGCCTGCATCAAACGAATAGAAGCCGAGCTTGCCATCAATCTGATCGGGGACGATATCGTGTCTGAGGCCATGGACTGGCCAGACAAACGGGAAGACTTCCTCTTCAGTGCGCCCTTCTGCCAGCCAGAGCTGCCAGAAATCCAGCAGGAACGTGACATAGTCCGCGTCATGGACTTTAAGGATCGGGTCCAGAGAAAAATCGTTGGGAGCAAGAACCTCTCCGAACTGCGCTTTCTTGATGTGCTCAAGAACGATTTCGGCGCGAGAGGGTATCTCGTTGGCAGGTACCAGTTTCCCATCCGAGATTTCTTTGGTCGGGGCATGCAACAGCTGATCAGGCGAAAAGATAGTCTTCACTGTTATCGTCCTTTACAACGCCTGATGTGCTACTCTCCTCAGCACATCAGATGAAACGGTATTCTGTTATTTGCAGGTAGTGCTCAGTTGGTTGAAGCGTGGAACACGCAAACTCCTCGTGGTTTGGGCTATCAGGCCAGCATTGAGGCTCAAGGCACAGGCCAGCACGTGGGCCATAGTTTTTGCCATTGAAGCCCGGAACTGGTGTATTCAGCGAGCTGCCATCGTAAAACTGAATGCCCGGCTCGGTTGACCAGACTTCCATCTTAATTTGAGTTTCAGGCTCAAACACGACAGCGGACAGCTCTGGCTTTTCCAGACGGAACTGGCGAAGGCAGAAGTTGTTGTCAAAACGGTTGTCCTGCTCATCCTGGATCTGACGCATTTCGCGGAAATCGTAGGCGGTGCCAGCCACATCAACGATTTCTCCGGTTGGGATCAATTCATCGGAAACTGGCAGATAAGAGCGGGCCGGGATCATGACCTGGTGTTTTGTCACATCTTCATGATCACCCAGATTGAAGTAGCTGTGGTGCGCAGGGTTCAACAGGGTCGGCTTATCTGTGGAGCCGGAAAACTCGATGCGCAGCGTGTTGTCTTTGGTGAGGGTATAGCGGCATGTGATCTGGACAGTGCCCGGATAGCCTTCTTCCCCATCCGGAGATTCCAAAGAGAGCAAAACGCTGTCTTCGCTGGCTTCTTCGATGGTCCAGATGCGGTGGGCAAACCCTGTGTGTCCGCCATGGAGATGGTGACGTCCACCTTCATTGACGGAGAGTTGGAACTCGTCATCGCCGATTGAGAAGCAACCATTTGTAATGCGGTTGGCGCAGCGGCCTGCGGTGGCGCCCATGTGTGGGGAGTGAAGTTCGTAGTCGCGCAGATTGTCGAAGCCGAGCGTTAAGTCACGATCTCCCAGTTGCAGTCTGCGTACTGTGGCTCCGTAAGTGAGGATGCTTGCGGTCAGATCTCCGCCGTGCAGTGTCACTTCCTTCACAGTTTCCCGGTTTTCCAGCTCACCGAAATCACGAATAGCCACTGCTTTCCCTTTCAATTGCAGACCTGCCTCCCCCTCAGGTCACCGTTTCACTACCAACCTCCTATGAAACGAGAATTAGTACAAGCAAGACAAAAGGATACCGCCCTTTGCAGGGCTGCACGCAGCAGGATTTATTTTTTTGCTTATCTTGGTGTAATCACAAGCTCTTTGTTGCCGAGTGTGATTTTGCCAAGCCTGTTCAACGCAGACATCCCTAAAAGCACCTGCGAGAGCGCTTCATCTTTAAGGATAAGACTTTTAACGTTGCGTATATGAATTGAGCCCAAATAGAGATTTGAAATTGAGGCTGTTGCACCAGAGGTGATGCCGTTGGCGGTGCGCACTTCGACAGTGAAGTCTTCGTTGCGGACACGGATGCCAGCTTTACGGGCGATACTGTAAGGAATAGCGAGCAGACTCGCGCCAGTATCGATCAGGGCCTCGGTCTTATGACCATTGATCTTGATGGAAGCCATGAAGTGGCCATTGGCGGCTTTTCTGATCCGGGTCGTGCGCTTGGTTGTCTTGGTCGGCTGAGCGTCAGGCTTAGGTTCGTGAACCTCAACAACACCCAGCAAACGCTCTTCCAGCACCTTTGGTACGATCAGTGCGGCGCAAACAACAACAACCATGACCCAGATATATCGTTGCACGTGCTCCCCCGCTCCCTTTGGGCAGCATAGCATCCCGGTCTTTCGCCGTGTTCAAAGATCGTTCAGCGTTTTGCCCATTACTTTTCATAGGTATACAGCCGAGCCGAAGAGAAAGGCAAGAATTCTAATTAAAAACCGAAGAATTCCGGAGATCTACCTAGTCATCAAGTACAGGCGATCGCAGCGGCAAATTCTGTCAGGCGGGTTCTGTTGAGGCGACCATTGACGCGGACACCGCTGCAGACATCGACACCGTATGGCTTCACAGTCTCAATCGCCTCGATAATATTCTGCGGTGTAAGGCCTCCAGCAAGGAAGACAGGTACATCCAGCTTCTCAACGATGTGACGGCTTAGGTCCCAGTTGTGGGTTCTCCCAGTTCCACCCAGTTCATTCTCCGAGGGGCGACCAGAATCGAGCAGGACAGCATCAGCAACGCGTCCATATTCCTGTGCGATTTCAAAGGAATATTCGTCTTCGACGTGAACAACCTGAACGATGCGCGTGCTTGCAGGGAGATCAAGACGTAGCTCCTGATATTCGCCGGGGTCGATTGGGCTGACGATCTGGACTGTGTTGGTTCCGCAGGTCAGCACATGTTCGACAATTTCCCGTGCTGTCGTGCGGGATGTGAGGAGCCAGGTGGCGACGGCAGGTGGGATTTGCCGGGCGATATTGAGAATGAGATCATCCTCGATCACACCGGGGCCGGAGGGCATGTGCGCGACAAGACCGACAGCATCGGCACCGCAGGCAACAGCTGTAGCTGCTTCGCCGGATGTTGAAATACAGCACACTTTCAGACGGGTACGAGCATTGTTTGGCATTCCATCATCCCCTTCTGCGTATCGCCTTTAAACGGCATGCACCTCATAAGGGACGAATACACAGTTTTGCGGTGCGTATCGTCTCCGGTATTTCTGTCTGTATTTCTTGAGTGTCCCTACAAGAAAAAAGCGCCAGACCTGAGGTCTGACGCTTATAAACCAAGAAAGTTTATTTTGTACCGTACATCCGGTCACCGGCATCGCCCAGGCCCGGTACGATGTAGCCCTTCTCGTTGAGCTTTTCATCGATGGATGCGGTGTAGATCGGCACGTCCGGGTGCGCTTCGTTGAAGCGTGCAACACCTTCAGGAGCTGCCAGCAGACATACGAACACCATGTTCTTCGCGCCGCGCTTTTTCAGGCGCTCAACAGCGGAGATTGCGGAGTTTGCAGTTGCGAGCATTGGATCAACAACAATCACCAGACGCTCGTCCAGTTCCTGTGGTGCCTTGAAGTAGTATTCAACTGCTTCCAGGGTCTTAGGATCACGGTAGAGACCGATGTGCGCAACACGAGCGGATGGGATCAGTTCCAGCATGCCTTCCAGCAGGCCGTTACCAGCGCGCAGGATGGATGCGAAGCAGAGCTTTTTACCAGCCAGAACAGGTGCTTCCATTTCAGCGACAGGCGTGTCGATGGTCTGGGTGGTCATCTTCAGGTCGCGTGTTACTTCGTAGCACAGCAACAGAGAGATTTCGCGCAGCAAGCGGCGGAAGTCCTGCGTCGGAGTTGTTTTTCTCCGCATGTGGGTCAGCTTATGCTGGACAAGCGGGTGTGCGATTACGGTTGCGCCGGACATCGTGTTCCTCTTTTTCAACCCTGTCGGGTCTTTTATGTGCACCTGCCGTTTGTCAGCATGTACATGGCAGTGCGTGTCTTATGTTCGGCACCCGATATGGCCGGGTGCAATTGATTTCAGGTTATAGATCAAAAAACCGTTCCATCACTGATAATCATCAGGGGTGGAGATCCATCACCTCGTTTTTCAAGGGCAATCTGTCGTCCTGCTGCCCAGGAACCACCTTCCAGTACACATGCCAGAGGAAGCTGGTCCCGAGAGACAGACAAATCTGCCCGAATCCAATCGGCGAGCTTATCGAGGAGAGCGATCGTCAGGGCTCTCCATTCAACAACCAGCTCGCTACTTACTTCGTGCTTGTTCAAGGACTGTTGTGGGTCTTTCAGGCGCAGCACGCCTGTGTCCATAAACAGTCCACCGTTGCGATACTCAGCAAGGCCGGTCAAACCATCAATGTTTGCCATCTCAATACCAGCCCACGAGAGAGGTTCAACTAAAGAATAGGCAATCCATTGAGAAAGTTTGTGAAGAGGCACCAGATTGTCTGTTTTGTCCTGAGCTGTGACCTTTGAGTGGCGCCAGGTATCGCCCAGGATCACACCATCAATCTGCTCACGGTTGGGCCAGATCGGTCCCAGACCATCCAGAACCACTTCCAGAATGCGCTCAGCATCCAGAGGTCCGCTTTGCCCTTCTTCATAGAGGACATCGAACAGCCCGCCCGGACGTGGCTCATCTTCCTTGCCAAACAGATCATCACGGAGAGAGACGGCCTCCCCCAGACGGTTCAGCAAAGACAACCGTCCATCCAGCCCAATGAGCTGGTTCTTATCTGTGACCTGCAGACCTTCTGCGAGTTCGTCTTTGTCCAGACGGAACAATGTGACAGCATCTGCCCGAAGTGGGTCCAGCGGTTCATCGGAGAAGAAGCCGGCGGAGAACATGGCCAGTGAGCCGATTGCCAGACCTTCAGAATGCCTGAACGTCTCGCCAGTGATGGCTTCGCGGTACTTCCAGTTTTCGCCTGCAGCGGCATCGAGCAGAGCTGAAACAATCGCCAGATCGAATGCGGCGCGGCCCATGCCTTGCACGTCTGAAAAGCGGCGCGCACCGGCCAGCATGGCCCAACGGTCGATGCCACCGGTTTCAAAATGGCGCCAACGCGCATGAAACGGGATCTGCCTGTCAGGATAGCTGTTATCAGTTGCTGCCAGCGTTCTGCGGGCTGCTTCTGCAAGGTGCGAGAGATCAACGGCAAAGTGCTCAAGTTCGCCCTGCAATCCCAGCTCCAAAAGCATGTGTGAGCGTTCACGTACAGCTTTTGCGTTGAGCAAGGACAAAGCCTGCGATGCTTGCATCTCCATCTTCGTCGTTTCCTGTCGTTTTGCCATGTGAGGCCCGAAAGCACTCGTGTTTCTGGTTTGCCGGAGTAGGCCTTATGCAATATCAGCCCGAAGCCTAAAATGCCCCAGTGGCCTACACTATAAAGCCCGCACCTTTTTATGGAGGTACGGGCTTTTTTCAAGCTACGCTCTGAGGTTTTGAGCATAAGAAACCCGGCTATGCCAGTTTTCCCGCTTATGCACACTCAACTCAAGCAAAAACTCATGCTTCTTCAGTTAAAGTGTCCAAACGCTTTAGAAGAACAGCACGGGTTTCCTCATCCACGAAGGCTGCTTCCAGCGCGTTCTTCGTGATGGATTTCTGGATGTCGCGGGTCCACCCAAACACACGAGAGGTTTCCACGTATTCGTGGCCCAAGGTCGTGTGGAAGAATGGCGGATCATCGGAGTTCAGGGTGATGCGGACACCAGCCTGACGCAGCATGTTCACCGGGTGGAAGCGAAGGTTGGAGTAAACACCGAGCGCGATGTTGGAGTGCGGGCACACCTCAAGGGTGATTTCCTCATCCACCAGACGCTGAACCAGTGCTTCGTCTTCTACAGCGCGGACGCCGTGACCAACACGGGTGATCTTCAGGTAATCTAGTGCATCACGGACGCTTTCAGCACCTCCGAACTCACCCGCGTGTGCGGTAAGGCCCAGGCCTGCTTCGCGCGCCATTGCGAAGGCTTTTTCGAAGTCCTTTGCCGGACCGATACGCTCATCACCTGCCAGACCGAAACCGGTGACCATTGGGTGCGGGTTGTCGATGACGGCTTTGATTGCGCCTTCAACGGACTCAGCACCTTCATGGCGTACACCAAGTGGCACAAGGCGACCTTCGATGCCGGTGTCTGCTTTTGCGCGCTCAAGGCCAGCGACAAGGCCTTCCAGATAGGACTGGTAGCTCAGGCCAGCTTTGACAGCATGGTCCGGAGAGATGAACACTTCCGCGTAGATCACGCCTTCGGCGGCCAGCATTTTGTAGTAGGTTTCAGCGAGTTCTGCGTAGTCGCCAGGGCGACGGAACAGGGATGCGGCTACATCGTACTGCTGAATGAAGGTGGTAAAATCATGCCAGCTGTAGGCTCCGTTGGTGTCGAACAGATCACCCAGATCTACATCATAGCGTTGAGCCAGCTTTCTTACGAGCGTTGGAGGTGCAGCACCTTCAATATGACAGTGCAGTTCAGCGCGTGGCACCACATTCTGCTTTGGTCTCATTTCTTAAAATCCGTGCATTGGCTTGTCTTTAGCCCGAACAATCCAGTTATCGTCCGACCACTTTGCTGTACCGTCTACCATATGAACTGCATAGGCGTGACGGGATTTGTCAGAGCGGTTCGGAGCTGACTTGTGCGGCACCAGTCCGTGAAGGATGACGAGGGTTCCTTTCGGGGCGACCAACGGTGCAGCGTCTTCCTCAGATTTTTCGAGTGGGGTTTCGTCTAGGGTTTCCATCACGAGGGCTTCGCCGTTGTAATGGAAGCGTTTGCGCAGTGGCCCTTTGTGGCCGCCTGGAACGCCATACAAACCACCATTGGTTTCATCCGCATCTTCCAAAGCGAACCAGAAGCCTGTGCAGGTCAACGGCGCTGTGTGGAGGAAGGTGGAGTCCTGATGGTTGTTTACTTCGCCACCAATGTGCGGTGGCTTGAAGATGTACATGGACTGCGCGAGCAACGGCTCTATCAGTCCAACATCTTTTGCAACACGTTCCATCTTGGGGGAACGTGAGAACTGTTCAAACACCGGGTCGTAATCATGGAGGGCGTGGCCCACCTTGTTCAACGCCTGATGCTTGTCCTTTGTCAGAGCACCGTTTTCATCAAATGCCTCAGCCTCAAAGAAGAAACGGATCTTATCGCCGCTTTCGCGGAAGTAAGCGTCCTTCGCATGGGATTGGGCATTGGTTTCGAAAACGGACGCAACCGATGACGGGTCGAATTCGTCGATCAGTTGGTTCATGCGTGCTTTGAGCTGATCGCATTCTTCTGGAGATGCAAATCCTTCAAGAACGAGGAAGCCATCTTCTTCAAACGCCTTCTTCATCTCCGGCGTTAAGCTTCCATCTTGCTGTGCAGTAAACTTGCGAGCCTGCATGCTGCATTCCCCTCTAATGTAACACGACGGATGCCTCTCCCTGCATCCTTACCATTTGCAAATCATAGGCAATTCGGAAATATATCGCGGTACACTAAACCGGGCAAACGGAGCTTGCCCGGCTTATTTTCAAATATCCCGGCTGGATCTACAGAAAACTCTTTCCGTTTTCGCCAGCTGAAATGCCAAGATGCTTGGCAACAGACTCACCGATATCAGCAAAAGTCGGACGTTTTCCGATGTCGGAACCCTGCTCACCTTTCACCAGAGCCAGCACAGGCACGTGCTCGCGGGTGTGGTCTGTGCCTTTCCAGGTTGGGTCACAACCGTGGTCAGCAGTCAGGATCAACAGGTCGCCGTCGTTCATCTTTTCGATCATCTCTGGCAGACGCTTATCGAAGTGTTCCAGAGCTGCGGCATAACCCGGTACGTCACGGCGGTGGCCGTAGAGCATATCGAAGTCGACGAAGTTAGAGAACACAAGGTCTCCGTCTTTCGCCAAGTCCATTGCTTCCAAAGTGCGGTCAAAGAGCTGATCGTTGCCAGCGCCCTTCAGCAATTTGGTGATGCCTTGAGCTGCATAGATGTCGGAGATCTTGCCGACTGCAATCACCTGACGACCAGCATCTTCCAGACGGTCCAGAACAGTTGGAGCCGGTGGAAGAACAGAGTAATCGCGACGGTTTGCAGTACGCTCGAAGCCAGCTTCCTTAGATCCAACAAACGGACGAGCAATCACACGACCGATGTTGTAATCGTCCACCAGCGTGCGGCACTTCACGCAGAGGTCCAGCAGGCGCTCAAGGCCAAAGCTCTCTTCGTGTGCTGCAATCTGCAGAACGCTGTCCGCAGAGGTGTAGATGATTGGCTTGCCGGTTTTGACGTGCTCTTCACCGAACTCTTCAATAACGACAGTACCGGAACCATGTGTCAGGCACAGAACGCCTGGCAGCTCACCCACTTCGATGATCTTTTCGACCAGCTCAGCAGGGAAAGATGGGTTTTCATCCGGGAAGTAGCCCCAGTCGAACGTGACTGGTACGCCAGCGATTTCCCAGTGACCGGATGGTGTGTCTTTGCCGTTGGAAACTTCAGCAGCAAAACCCCAATGGGATTCTGGAGTGCCGGAGAAATCCAGGCCTTTAACGTCTTTGCCAGTGGATGCACGAGCGGCAGCGCCCAGCCCAAGACGATCCATGTTAGGCAGAGACAGAGGACCGCTGCGCAGACCTTCTTTATCGCCTTTACCTTCTGCACATGCATCGGCAATGTGACCGAGGGTGTCGGAGCCGACATCGCCAAACTTGTCAGCATCGTCGGCTGCGCCGATACCGAAGCTGTCGAGTACACACATAATTGCGCGTGGCATTCGCGTTTCCTTAAGTCTTTGGAGGACAGCTCTCAGTCAGATAATGTCTGCTCTAATGAGGTGAGAGGCTGTCCTGCCAGTTAATTATAGCTGCGCTGATTAAGGCGCAATACGGTCACGGATGGTGTCGAATTCTTTGACGTCCGCTGCAGAACCGAAGGTGTAAGCGTCACGCAGAACTTTCTCTGCACGCTCTACCTGATCTTCGGTGTGTGCATGGATGATAGCGATTGGAGTTTCGCTATCTACAGATGTGCCAACACCAGCGATGTCTGTGAGGCCAACAGCTGGATCGATTTCGTCCGCTGCTGCACGACGACCACCGCCGAGTTCAACAACTGCAAGACCAACTGCACGTGCATCAACACCAGTAACCAGAGACGCTTCCGGCATGTAAACTGGACGCTGGATCGGAGCCTTCGCAAGGTATGCTTCTGGCTTCTCCATGAAGTCGTTAGGACCGCCGAGTTCACCGACCATCTTGCCGAAGAGTTCAGCTGCCTTACCAGAGGTGAAGGCTTCTTCCATCTTCTTCTTACCGTCATCAACGGAGTCAGCAAGACCTGAGTTGGCAAGACCTTCTGCACCAATTGCAACGGTCACATCCCACAGACGGTTGTCGACGTGAGTGCCTTTCAGGAAGTCTACAGCGTTCTGAACTTCGATCGCGTTACCAGCTGCAGATGCCAGAGACTCGTTCATATCTGTCAGCAATGCGGTGGTTTTAAGACCAGCGCCGTTTGCAACAAGAACAAGGCTTTCAGCCAGAGCTTTTGCGTCTTCGTAGTTCGCCATGAATGCGCCGGTGCCCCACTTAACGTCGAGAACCAGAGTTTCAAGGCCAGCAGCCAGCTTCTTGGAGAGGATGGACGCGGTGATGAGATCAATGCTCTCAACAGTCGCGGTCACATCACGGATACCGTAGAAGCGCTTGTCAGCAGGTGCGAGGTCACCAGTCTGGCCGATGATTGCACAACCAACTTCACGAACAACCTTGCGGAACAGTTCGTTGGATGGTTTTGCAGAGTAGCCAGGAATGGTTTCCAGCTTGTCCAGAGTACCACCGGTGTGGCCGAGGCCACGACCGGAGATCATTGGAACTGCAGCACCATTTGCAGCCAGTGCAGGCGCAAGCATCAGAGACACGTTGTCGCCAACACCACCAGTGGAGTGCTTGTCAACGATTGGTGCTTCGATGTCGGACCAGTCGAGAACGTCACCGCTGTCGCGCATGCCAAGGGTCAGAGCGACGCGCTCGTCAACGCTGAGACCTTTGAAGAACACAGCCATTGCCAGAGCAGCAACCTGTCCTTCAGTTACGCTGTTATCGGTGATGCCCTTTACGAAGAACTGGATTTCTTCTGCAGTCAGGACTTCGCCTTCACGTTTCTTACGAACGATTTCTTGAGGAAGCATATCAGTAGGTCTCTTTAGTGTCGTTATCACGGCCTTCGATGCCAGCGAGCACTGCGTCGAGCAGGCCACTTGCGCCGAAACGGAACGTTGCTGAAGATACCCAGTTGCTGCCCATCAGTTCGTCAGCCAGTTTCAGGTATTCAGCTGCTTCTTCTACAGTGCGCACACCACCAGCTGGCTTGAAGCCAACAACGCGGTGATCTTCCTTGGAAGTTTCACGCAGAACATTGAGCATGATTTCTGCAGCTTCGAGAGTTGCGTTGACTTTCACCTTGCCTGTGGAGGTTTTGATGAAGTCTGCACCCTGCGCAATAGAAATTTCAGAAGCCAGGTGGATCAGACGAGGATCCTTCAGCTCACCGGTTTCAAGGATAACCTTGAGCTGTGCTGGAGCAGGAATTGCGTCACGAACCTGTTTAATCTGATCTTCAGCGAAACCGCGACGGCCTTCTGCGAATGCGCGATATGGCATGACGAGGTCAATTTCGTCCGCGCCGTCAGCGAGAGCCTGTTTGGTTTCTTCGATCACTGCTGCTGTGTCTTCACCGCCAGCCGGGAAGTTTACAACGGTTGCGATGCGAACCGGAGAGTTCTTCAGCAGTTCAGCTGCCTGCTTAATAAAGCGAGGCCAGATGCAGATGGCTGCAGTGTGCCCGTAAGGTGTAGAGGAGCGCTCAATAAGTGCTGCTACATCTTCTGCGGTGCAGTCATCGTTCAGGTTGGTAAGATCGATAAGTCCTAGAGCACGCTTTGCTATTTCTTTTGTTGATGCTTCGGTCATTTTGCCAGTTTCCTTCAAGCCATGTTTTTGAGGAAGGCACGCAAAATCTTTTTGATCTTGGCCGCTCCAAGCGGGGCCATTTCCTTGGTTTCATCATGAGAGAGGCCGTGGGCTTGTAGGCCAGCTCCCATATTGGTGATGGTGGAGATTGCTGCGACGCGCATGCCGAGGAAGCGAGACATAATCACTTCCGGTACGGTGGACATGCCAACGGCATCAGCACCGAGCACCTGAGACATGCGAATTTCTGCCGGGGTCTCGAAAGACGGACCGGAGAACCACATGTAGACGCCCTCTTCGAGATCTTCACCAACTTCAGCAGCTGCTTTTTTGAGCTGCTCACGAAGCTCTGGGTCGTATGCGGCGGAAAGGTCGAGGAAACGACTCTCGTCTTCTTCGCCGATGAGCGGGTTCAGACCAGACCAGTTGATGTGGTCGTTGATCAGCATTGGAGAACCCGGTTTGATGTTTTCACGCAGGGAACCCGCAGCATTGGTTGCAACGATTGTTTCACAGCCAAGTGCTTTGAGGGTCTCAAGCGGAGTGCGCATTACGGATGGGTTGCCGCTCTCATAGTAGTGTGCACGACCGGACAGAATAATGACCGGAACACCTTCCAGAGTGCCTGCAACCAGCTCACTTGCGTGCGCGGTAACAGAAGAGACAGGGAAACCGGTGAGGCGGTTGTATGGAACGCGTACTGCGTCTTCCACTTCCTCAGCCAGGGAACCCAGACCAGAACCGAGGATCATCCCAACTTTGTAATCACCTGGGCGAGCAGCGCGTACAATTTCCGCTGATTCCTTACCAAATCCGCTCATAATCAATCCTCAATCTGTTCATTCAATTCAAAGCCAGCAGGCAGCAGTTCTTCCATGGTGAAGGTTTTACGCAGACCTTCTAGATTGGCTACATGGATCTTGATCTGCTTGTTGCTCGCAAATTCCGAAAGTTTTTGACGACAACCACCACATGGTGTGCACAGCGCGGCGTCTGCCAGAACTACAACTTCATCAATCTTGGAAGAGCCGCCGCGGATCATGGCCGCGATTGCTCCGCCTTCAGCACAGGTGCCTTCCGGGTAGGCGCCGTTTTCGACGTTACACCCGGAGACCACTTTGCCATCAGAGGTGAGCAATGCAGCGCCCACCTTGAAGTTGGAGTATGGCGCATAGGCGGTTTCTCGCGCCGCCTTTGCTTCTTCGAAAAGCTTGTCAAATGCGCTCATTATTATTGTCCTTATGTACGCTCTTTAACGTAAGGGATACCAGATGCCTTCGGTGGGATTGCGCGACCAATGAAGCCGGCAAGAAGAACCACAGTCAGCACGTACGGCAGAGCCTGGAAGACCTGAACAGGTACTTCACCAATTCCAGGAATTTCCTGGCCCTGAAGACGGATTGCCAATGCATCAAGGAAGCCGAAGAGGAGACAGGTGAACATGGCGTTCACTGGCTTCCACTTAGCGAAGATAAGAGCTGCCAGAGCAATAAAGCCCTTACCCGCACTCATGTCCTTAATAAAACCAGCGCCCTGCGCAACAGACAGGTAAGCACCGGAGAACCCGCAGAGAATACCACAGATGATTGTCGCACGGTAACGTAGCAGTGTTACTGATAGACCCGCAGTATCAGCAGCGGAAGGATTCTCGCCTACTGCGCGAAGACGCAGGCCGAAGCGTGTTCTGAACACGATCCACCAGGTCAACGGTACGGCAGCAAAGGATGCATAAACCAGGATGTTGTGACCGGAGATCAGATCTGCATAGATCGGGCCGAGCACAGGGACGTTCGCCAGAGTATCGGCGAATGGCAATGTAATGCTTTCAAAGCGTGTTGCTGGAGACAGCGCCGGAGTCCGACCACCTTGAGAGAACCATGCCTGACCAAGCAATACGGTCAGACCAGCCGCAAGGAAGTTGATCGCCACGCCAGACACCACCTGGTTACCGCGCTGGCTGATGGATGCATAACCGTGCACCAGAGCCAGAAGAACGGAAACGATGATGCCCGCAAGAAGGCCGATCCATGGGCTCTGGAAAACATAGGCCGCTGCAGCTGCTGCAAATGCAGCGCCGAGGATCTTACCTTCCAGACCAATATCGACGATACCGGAACGCTCTGAGAACAGGCCAGCAAGGCACGCAAACAGAAGAGGAGTTGACAGGCGGAATGTACTGTCGAGAACAAGAATGATTGTGTCTAACATGTCCGTCTCCTTAAGCTTCTGCTGTGTTTGAAGAGAAGCGATCGAAGAACGCTACGACTGCTGGGCGGAACATATGCTCAAGTGCACCAGCGAAGAGAATAACCAGGGCCTGAATAACCACGATCATGTCGCGTGAGATTGTTGGGATTTCGAACGCCAGTTCTGCGCCGCCCTGATAGAGCAGACCGAAGAGCATGGATGCGAGAATAATCCCGATCGGATGTCCTCGTCCCATCAGGGCAACCGCGATACCAACGAAGCCAGCACCACCTGCGAAGTCGAGAAGCAGGCGTGTCTGCTCACCCATCACAACGTTGATGCCCATCAGACCAGCAAGAGCACCGGAAATCAGCATGGTCACAACGGTGATGCGAACCGGAGAGATACCAGCATAAGACGCTGCATCAGGGTTCTTACCAAAGCTGCGGATTTCGTAGCCGAGCTTGGTGTGCCAGATGAGAAGCCAGACAACCACACAAACTGCAAGAGCCAGGAAGAACGCCAGGTTCACAGGAGACTGACCGAAGTCGAAGCTTGTGAAGACGTTTCTGAGCAGCGGAAGCTGACCACCTGCCTCGAAGTTACGGGAGGAAGGAGACATGGTGCCCTGAGGGATCAGGACGTTAGACAGCAGGTACACCATCAGCGCGGATGCGATGAAGTTGAACATGATTGTCGTAATAACGATGTGGGATCCACGCTTTGCCTGCAGATATGCTGGGATGAATGCCCAAGCTGCACCGAAGAGCGCGCCGCCTGCAATCGCAAACGGGAATGTGATCCACCATGGAACGAAGCGGTCCATAGCAAGACAGACCAAAGCGATACCCAGACCACCTACGTAGGCCTGACCTTCACCACCAATGTTAAACAGACCAGCATGGAAGGCGACTGCCACTGCCAGACCGGTAAAGATAAAGTTTGTTGCGTAGTACAGGGTGTAGCCGATGCCTTCACCGTAACCCAGAGCGCCCCATACAAGCCATTTAACAGCTTCGAACGGGTCTTCGCCAATTACTACAACCACCAAGCCAGAAACGATGAATGCCGCGATCAGGTTGAGGGCCGGTAGCAGACCGTAATCAACCCAACGAGGAAGTTGCCCCTTACTCATTTCTGTGTTCCCCCAAATGTCAGGTCAAAGCAAATATTATTGTGAAACAGGTTGTTCATGATCATTCTGCTGCCTCTTGATTGACACCAGCCATGAGGAGACCAAGATCCTGCTCTGTTGCTTCGGCCCCACGCTCACCGACCACGTTGCCATCAAACATGACAATGATGCGGTCTGAGAGAGAGCGAATTTCGTCTAGTTCTACGGATACGAGAAGGACTGCTTTGCCTTGGGCGCGCATGTCCATGATCCGGTTATGGATGTACTCAATCGCACCGATATCAACACCGCGTGTTGGCTGACCGATCAGAAGAACGTCTGGATCGCATTCGATTTCGCGTGCCAGAACGATTTTCTGCTGGTTACCGCCTGAGAATTTCGCGGCTGCCATTTCAGTGGTTGGAGGACGGATGTCGTACTTCTCGATGCGTTCGTTTGCTTCCTTGCGGATCGCGCCCTTATCGAGGAACAGACCTTTTGAGTACTTTGGTTCGCGGTGGTAGCCGAGAATGGAGTTCTCGTACTCAGCGAACGCGTTGATCAGACCCATGCGGTGGCGATCTTCTGGCACGTGGCTCATGCCGCGCTGGCGCATCTCTGCTGCATCGTGTGCTTCGGAGAGGTCCAGTTTCTCGCCAACCAGTTCCATCTTACCGCTTTCAGCGCGGGTAATACCGGAAAGAGCTGCAAGAAGCTCTGACTGGCCGTTACCGGAAACGCCTGCGATACCAAGAACTTCACCTGCGCGTACTTCGAAGGATACGTCCTTCACGCGCAGAACACCGCGCTCGTCGCGTACGTTGAGGCCTTCCACTTTAAGGAGTGGCTTGCCAACTTCCACTTCAGGCTTATCAACTTCGAGGAGAACGCTGCGGCCAACCATGAGTTCGGCCAGTTCTTCCATGGAAGTTTCAGCAGTTTTGCGTGACGCAACCATTTCACCACGACGCATCACGGAAACCGTATCGGTCACATCCATGATTTCGCGCAGTTTGTGGGTGATCAGCAGAACTGTCTTGCCCTGATCGCGCAGTACGCGAAGGATGCGGAAGAGGTGATCAGCTTCAGCAGGTGTGAGCACACCTGTAGGCTCATCAAGGATGAGAATGTCTGCACCACGGTAAAGAGCCTTCAGGATCTCTACGCGCTGCTGCAAACCAACTGGCAATTCACCCACGACTGCGTCTGGGTCAATTGTCATGTCATATTCGTCTGCCAAACGCTTAAGTTCGCGACGTGCGTTTGCGACACCGTCTTTCAACAGTGCGCCGCCCTCAGCGCCAAGAATAACGTTTTCTAGAACTGTGAATGGATCGACGAGCATGAAATGCTGGTGCACCATACCGATGCCCTGCGCAATCGCGCTCTTCGAATCAGGAATAGTGGTTGCCTTACCATCGACTTTAATTGTTCCGCTATCGGCGTGATAAAAGCCGTAGAGGATCGACATCAAGGTGGACTTACCCGCTCCGTTCTCACCAATGATCCCGTGAATGGAACCTTTTCCAACTACAAGGTCAATGTCCTTGTTCGCTTGAACAGGCCCAAAACTCTTACTTACGCCAATTAACTCGATGGCAGGTACATTGCTTTCAGCCACTGTTGCCCGGCCTTTCTGGTCTATCAAATCAATAACTTGCGCATCGATCTTATTCCCTGCTTTCGAAGTACACCGTTTCAAAAGCTTTGCCCCACCCCCAGGAGAAGCAGCGAACAGATCCCAATGCAGTTTCCTCGTTTCCCCCTCAACCTTCGCTCCCAAAGGCTGAAATCTCTACGTGGGCTACAGGGGCGCAAGTCCCTCATAATTTCCTTCAGAACATCAAAGCTCCGAAGAAGTGGTCGTCCCGAAGAACAACCGTAAGCGAAAATGCCCACACCAGGTAGTGCGGGCACTTCTATTAAATTAGAACGGGCAGGTAGAATCCACCATGTAATCGTGAACTTCTACTTTGCCAGAAATAATATCCATCTTCGCCTGCTCAACTGCAGACTTCATATCTTCACTGATAAGCGGCTTGTTGTACTCATCGTAAGACCAGGAAACACCATTCTCAGCAAGGCCGAGTACTTCAACACCAGAAGTCCACTTGCCTTCCTGTGCGTCTGTCAGTGTCTTATCGACAGCTACATCTACGCCCTTGATCATGGATGTCAGAACGGAACCTGGGTGCAGGTGGTTCTGGTTGGAGTCTACGCCGATACCCAGTTTGCCTTCGTCAGCTGCTGCCTGAAGAACACCAGTGCCGGTGAGGCCAGCTGCATGGAATACAACGTCTGCACCGCGTGCGAACTGAGAGCGCGCGAGCTCACCACCCTTGAGTGGGTCAGTCCATGCTGCGCCGGTGGTTCCGGTCATGTTTTCAATGACTTCAATGTCAGGCTTTGCGTATTTCGCACCCTGCTTGTAGCCACATGCAAACTTGCGGATCAGCGGAATGTCCATACCACCAACAAAACCAATGGTGTTGGATTCAGTTGCCATTGCTGCCAGCAGACCAACGAGGAACGAGCCTTCGCCTTCCTTGAAGACGATGGAACGTACGTTTGGCAGGTCTACAACTGCGTCAACGATAGCGAAGTGCGTGTCAGGAAACTCTTTCGCAACTTTCTCCAGCGCTGCTGCCTGAGCAAAACCAATCGTGATGATTGGATCGAGGCCGCGACGAGCGAAGTTACGCAGAGCCTGTTCGCGCTGAGATGGATTCTGGATCTCAAAATCGCGGAACTTTACGCCTGTGCGTTCTTCAAACTGCAATGCGCCTTTGTAAGCAGCTTCATTGAAAGACCGGTCGTTACGACCGCCGAAGTCGTAAACGACTGCGGGCTTGAAAGTTTCTGCCATTGCTCCTGTCGTCATGACGGCTGCCAGGGCAACTGCACCGAGGATTGTTGTGGTTTTCACGGTTTCTTCCTTATTATAGTCTTTCCTTAGAGCGGAAAGGGCTCTTCCTTAAAAGAACGGGCTTCCAACTTATGCTGTTGTTTCGAGCTCGTTCTCTTTCAGCAGGCCAGCGAGTTCTCTGGCCAATACCTCGTCGATGATCAGATCCTTGATGATACCGGTCGCAAGTGCCGCCAGTGTTGCTTTCGCTTTGCGGTAGCCGCCAACGATTGCGACGACATGCGCCTTACGGACTTCATCAAAGTGCAATCCGACTGCTTTTTCGTTTAGAGAACAGGACACTTCATTGCCGTTAATATCGACAAAGCGGCCCATCACGTCAGAACACGCGCCGCTGTCCAGCAGTTCTTCGCGTTCTTCTGAGGTAATCAGCTTGCGCTGTACCAGGTGACCTTCCTTCTCTACAGATCCGATACCGATGATGAACAGCTCGGCAGCCTTCGCTTTGGAGAGCAGTTCCTGCACTGCGCCCTGAGAAACGAAAGTGTCTCTTTCTGCTTTAGTTTCAGCGATATACGGAACAGGAAGGTAGAAACCTTCACCGCCGGTTTTTGCGCAAAGCTGCTGCACAACATCATACGGGTTGGCAGAAAGGCGGCGGGTGAGCGAGCCGGATACAGACAGCAGCTCAAGCTCAGGAAGATGGACACGAGGCATGGCCTCGATGGTGGACTGGAGCGTCCGGCCCATACCTACGCCGATGCGCTTAGGCGGGTTTGTTGTAAAAAGTGAATGAAGATATTGGCCTGCAAATGATGAAACTGCCGTGAAAGAGTCGGCTTCGTCGCCGCTGCCAAGATCTGGAGCAATAAAGCAATTTTCCAGATTCATTCGCTTACAGAGAAATTGTTCTAATTCAACGCATTCAGAAGGCCGGGCTTCGATATGAAATTTTATCAAGCCTTCTTTTTGAGCATGTGCTATTAGGCGATGAACCTTTGCAGGAGAAACCCCAAGGCGGCCAGCAATCTCCCCCTGAGTGCTTCGGCCAATGAAAGACATCCAAGCGGCTCTAATGGCCAAAGATGTGGTCCATTCGTCTGCCTTCATGGTCTAGCCTCTTATATTCCTATATGGTTTTCTGGAGATTCCTCCAGAATCCATTCCCAAATTTCCGTCTGAAATGCCCAGTTTCAGAGCTTCTGAGCACTCCCCCAAATCAGAAAAGAATATTTCTTCACGAGGTGAGAAATATTTCAAACACACATTTGCATTAGGTGAAACGGAAGGTCAAGGAAATAAAGGTCGCGATTTGCAGAATCTTACTGCTAGCTAACTAAACCACTGTTTTTGCCATACTAATAAAATCAAATAGTTTCGATTCAAGTACTTGCGGAAATTACTTAGGTGTCGACTCACTCTGAGAGACCAAATCGCAAAGCGATCATGAAGAAATTAATCAACTTTATGTAACATTTGATCAACTCTGAATATTAGTGAAATAAACAAAATATTTTCAACGCACTAACTCGGTGATCATTTGTCGCCGCAAAATCTTCAGATTGCGTTTACTGGCAAATCAAACAGTTATTTTCGACAGAGCCAGCTTAATACAACCCTATATATATCAATGCTAGTGAATGGTCTTCCACATTCATGGATGACCTAAGGAATACTATGGATGTAACCTGTTTTCGTTAGCTCAGTGCCGATTACAGCAAAAATAAAAAATTGAGGTGGGGAGGTCGTGACCGGGACACCCTGAACCTTGTAAAAAAGGAGGCTGAAAATGCGGCCCATGTGCACAAAGACCCTCAAAGCGATTGCGGGCGCATTCGCACTTGGTGGTTTCTTGTTCTCAACCCCCATCCTGGCTAATTCTAACACTCATGCATCTTTGAATTTCGACATGTCTAAGGAAGTGGACCTTGAACTGGTTCTGGCCGTGGACATTTCGCAGAGTATGGACCCGGAGGAACAGCGCGTTCAGAGAGAAGGGTATGTTGCGGCACTGACATCTGACGAAGTGCTTGATGCGATCAAATACGGCCCCATCGGTCGCATTGCTGTTGCCTATATGGAGTGGGGCGGGAAGGACGAGCACTTTGTTGTTGCGGACTGGACCGTCATTTCAGACAAGGCATCGGCTGGCAAGTTTGCTGGCAAAATCGCGGAGGCTCCTTTGCGCCGTGTACAACGCACCTCCATTTCCTCGGCTCTGACGCAAGCGGTCAATCTGGTTACGGCCAATGAGTATAACGGCATGCGTCGTGTCATCGACATTTCCGGCGATGGTCCGAACAATCAGGGTAGTGCAGTGACCGAAGCGCGCGATGCTGCGATCGCGCAAGGTGTTACGGTCAATGGCTTGCCACTGATGCTGAAGGAAGAGAGCATCTCCTGGCAGTCCATGCTGCATCTGGACCATTACTATGAGGACTGTGTCATTGGCGGTCCGGGCGCATTTTCGATTCCCGTGCGCTCTAAGGAAGGCTTCAGTGATGCAATCCGTATGAAGCTTGTGTTGGAGATTGCCGGTCTTGTCGATGACCAACCCAAGTTCATCCGCGCCAAGTCCCGCAGAGATACGGTGATGTGCTCGCTGTTTGACTAATGCACTCAGGCTCCGAAAGGTTTCGGAAACCTGTGCATGACCTGCTGCCGTTTGTCGCCGCTCAAATAACAGGCACAAACGGCGCAAGTTGTCTCTTTCAAACCCTGTCAAGACGCGCTAAAGGATAAGTAATCCCAAGAGGCTTAGAGCATGCCGCGTACATTTTCAGGCAAGCTCTGAGCTTTTGTTTGTGCGTGTCCCAGTCCGAATTAACGGATCCACCTCCGGGATGCGCTCCAGCGACGTGTTGACGGAGCCAAAATGACTGAGCGTAGAACTCTCGCCCTTATCGCCCACGATGCCAAAAAAGATGAAATGGTCGCGTTTGCCAAACAGCATGAAAGCAAACTGGCGGACTATAAGCTCTTTGCGACGGGTACAACGGGTGGCCGTATTCAGGATGCATGCCCTTCTCTGGATGTAGAGCGCATGAAAAGCGGTCCGCTTGGCGGTGACCAGCAGATTGGTGCGATGATTGCCGAGCGTGCGCTGGATGGTCTGTTCTTCTTTGTCGATCCGCTTTCCCCTATGCCGCATGATGTGGACGTGAAGGCACTGATGCGTCTGGCGCTTGTCTATGATATTCCGATGGCCCTGAACCGCAGCACTGCAGACATCATTTTGCGTTCTGCACGTCTTGCAGGGCTCTCTACCTCTTCCCAGACACCAGAAATTTCCAGCCAATAATAAAGTCACACTTATAAATGCTGCACTCTGCTCCGCTTACAAGAAACCTGCCCTATCCGGTCCTTGTCGCTGACATCGGCGGCACCAATGCCCGCTTTGCGCTGATCGAAGGCCCTAATGAGCCGACCAAACTTTGTGGTCAGGAAGGGACGAAAGCGCATGCGACCATTCAGGATGCCATTCGTGCCGGTGTTCTGGACCAAGGTTATGCTGCTCCACGCTCTGCTGTTCTGGCTGTTGCGGCTCCTGTTTCCAGCGACCGGATTGCGTTGACCAACGCCAGCTGGGTGATTGAGCCCCCTGCCCTTATTAAAGAGCTTGGGCTGGAGCAGGTTGTTATTCTCAACGACTTTGAAGCACAGGCGCTTGCCTTGCCTTCCCTCTCACCAATGGATGTTGATCAGGTGGGCGGCGGTGAAGCTGTCCAGAATGCGACCAAATTTGTTGTTGGGCCGGGCACCGGGCTTGGCGCTGGCGCGATGATCCGGTCTTGCGGCAAGTGGATTCCGGTTCCGGGCGAAGGCGGCCATGTGGAACTTGGCCCGTTGAGCGACGAAGAGTATCGCATCTGGCCGTATATCGAGCGCATTGGTGGCCGTGTTGGCGCTGAGCAGGTTGTTTGCGGAGCTGGACTGGTTCGCCTTGCCAAAGCCGTTCTGCAGGCTGACGGAGTGCACCGCACCTATGAGAAGCCATCTGATGTGCCTTTGGCAGCCGATGACGGGGATGAGGTTGCACAGAAGGTGCTGCGGCTGTTCTGTGCTGCGCTTGGCCGTGTGGCTGGTGACTTTGCTATCACCAATCTGGCGCGTGGTGGTGTGTATCTGGCTGGCGGCATTCCGCCAAAGATCTCGCATTGGCTGCACGGTGGTGAATTCCGGGCTGCTTTTGAAGCCAAGGCTCCGCATGAAGGCATCATGAAGTCCATTCCGACTTACATCATCACGCATAAGAGCCCTGCCCTTGAAGGCCTTGCGGCTTATACTCGTGCGCCGGATGAGTATCTGGTGGACCTGACAGGCCGCAGCTGGCACCGCAAGGACACCAAGACTGCGGACTAAGTCCGGGCCAAAATTCCAATTTGACTGGAAGCAGCTTCGCATAGTTTAAGGTCTGGCAAGCTGCTTCAACTTTTTGACGCCTATATTTTGCGGAGCCCATGACGTCTTCCTCTTTGCCAATCGATGCGATCCTGCCGGATCTGCTCACAGCTCTTGAGCAAAACACCAATGCAGTGCTGGTCGCTGAGCCGGGTGCGGGTAAAACAACGCGCGTTCCGCTGGCTTTGCTGGATGCGTCCTGGCGGGAAGATGGCAAGATCATTGTGCTGGAACCACGTCGCCTTGCCGCGCGTGCCGCTGCTCGGCGCATGGCCCATACGCTTGGTGAGAGCGTTGGCGAGACGGTTGGTTATCGCGTGCGCATGGACAGCAAGGTTTCCGCAAAGACCCGCATTGAGGTTGTAACCGAGGGTGTCTTCACCCGCATGATCCTTGATGACCCGGAGCTTTCCGGCGTAGCTGCTGTGCTCTTCGATGAATACCATGAGCGCTCCATGGATGGTGATCTGGGCCTAGCGCTGGCTCTGGATGTTCAGGAAGCTTTGCGGGATGACCTGCGCATCGTCCCAATGTCTGCAACGCTGGATGCAGCAGAGGTTTCCAAGCTGCTGGATGATGCACCGATCCTGAAGAGTGAAGGCCGTCAGTATCCGGTTGAGACGCACTACATTGGCCGCGATCCACGAGGGCGGTTGGAAGATCAGATCGCGCGGGCCGTTCGTTCTGCTCTTGCAGAAGAGACTGGCTCCGTCCTTGTGTTCTTGCCGGGACAAGGTGAGATCAAGCGTACGCAGTCTTTGTTGGAAGGTCGCGTTGGCGCTGATGTGGACATAGCTCCGCTTTACGGCGCGCTGGATAGCAAAGCGCAGGATCTTGCCGTTCGCCCAGTTAAGGCAGGACGCCGGAAAGTGGTGTTGACCACGGCGATTGCCCAGACCTCTTTGACCATTGAAGGCGTGCGCATTGTTATCGACTCCGGCCTTTCCCGCGTCCCTCGCTATGACCCGCAAACTGGGCTGACCCGTCTTGAAACTGTGAAGGTTTCCCGCGCAACTGCTGAGCAACGCAAGGGCCGTGCAGGTCGTGTGGAACCGGGCATTTGCTATCGGCTTTGGGAAGAAGCGCAGACCAAAGCGCTGCCTGCTGCTGAAAAGCCAGAGATTCTGGAGAGTGATCTTTCCGGCTTGGTGCTGGATGTGGCGAACTGGGGTGTTGCTGATCCTGCACAGTTGAGGTTCATGACCCCGCCTCCCGCGGCTGCATGGTCTGAAGCCAAAGAACTGCTGGAAGAACTGGATGCGCTGGACGCGGACGGTAGCCTGACGAAAGCAGGGCGTGATCTTGCTGGTCTGCCATTACATCCCCGTCTTGGACATATGCTGGTTCAGGCTGCACAGGAAGATCAGGCAGAACTGGCTTCTTTGATCGCTGTGACCATCGGCGAGCATGGGCTGGGTGGCCGATCCACGGATCTTCGTGATCGTTTGCGCCGATTGATGCAGGACCAGAGCCAACGGGGTAAGGAAGCTCGCGCGCAAGCGAAGCGCTGGGTGAAGCTGGTTGGGGGGCATTCTTCTCAGCGCGCCAATTTTGAGGATGCAGGCGACATTCTCAGCCTTGCTTATCCGGACCGCATTGCGCAGCAGCGCGGCGCTCGGGGCAGCTTCCGTCTTGCCAATGGCCGGGGTGCGCAACTGGAAGAGAGCGAAGCGCTCTATACAGAGAAGTTTCTCAGCATTGCGGAAGTTACCGGCACCGCTGCCCGTGCGCGTATTCTGCTGGCCGCTCCGCTTTCCTTTAAAGAACTGGAAGCCCGCTTTGGCTCGCACATTCGCGAGAAAGAGTACGTGCAGTTTATGCCTGATGGTGTCATCAAGGCCGTTCGACAGCGTGTGCTCGGCAAGTTGGTGCTGGACGAGAAGAAGATTTCTGATCCGGACCCGGAAGCTATCACCGATGCTCTTCTTGAACAGATTGCCCGCAAAGGCTCGGCGCGGCTGCCATGGAGCAAGGATCAGCAGCGCTATCGCGGGCGAGTGAACTATCTGCGTGAAACCGTCGGAAAAGAGTGGCCGGATCTGAGCGATAAGGCTCTGGATGCTGATTTTGGCTGGTTGCGACCGTTTTTGGCAGGCAAGACTGCTCTCTCGCAGGTGGATGCAAGCACGCTGGGTGATGCGCTGTCCACGCTTGTTCCGTGGGAGTTGAGCACTGAGCTGGACAATCTGGCCCCTTCTCACTTCGTGGTGCCGACAGGATCGCGCATTCCGATTGAATATGATGGCGAACAGGGGCCGATGCTTTCCGTTCGGGTGCAGGAGTTGTTCGGGCTTGCGCAGCATCCAAGCATTTGCGGCGGAAAGATCCAGTTGGTGTTGCAACTGCTCTCTCCTGCCCAGCGGCCAATTCAGATCACAAAGGATCTGCCGGGGTTCTGGCAAGGATCATGGGCAGATGTAAAGGCTGATATGAAGGGGCAGTATCCGAAACATCCTTGGCCGGATAATCCGCTTGATGCGGAAGCGACGCGCCGGGCGAAGCCGCGCAAGTAGAGTTCGTCGCGCATTCTTCTCCGAAAACCGGTTCCCACTTTTCGGGAATACGCCATAAAAAAAAGCCGGAGAGCGCGTCTCTCTCCGGCCTTTCAAAATCATGCGTGTAAAGCTTATTCGCCTTCGTTTGCAGGGGTTGCCTGCAGCAAGCCGTAGCGCTCGACGCCGATCTTTTCCAGAAGTTCCAGCTGGGTTTCGAGGAAGTCGATGTGACCTTCTTCGTCTGCCATCAGGTCTTCAAAGAGTTTCATGGTGACGTAGTCGCCTTCTTCGCGACAAACTTCGCGTGCTTCCTTGTACAGAGCACGTGCGGAGTATTCGCCAGCCAGATCGCATTCAAGGCATTCCTTGAGGTCCTGACCGATGCGCAGCGGATCAAGTGTCTGCAGATTCGGATGACCTTCGAGGAAGATGATGCGCTCGATCAGCTTGTCAGCATGTTCCATCTCTTCGATGGACTCTTCGCGTTCTTTCTTTGCAAGCTTTGTGAAGCCCCAGTCTTCAAGGAGACGGTAGTGCAGCCAGTATTGATTAACTGCAGTCAGCTCGTGGCGGAGCGCCTTATTGAGATATTCCAGTACTTTAGGTTCACCCTTCATGTCACTCTCTCCTTGACAAATTGAGGTATTGACCTTTTTTAGAATAATTCCAAGTTACTGTCCAGAGTCATCTTTAACTTGTTCAGCCTCAGCATATACAACTTCGATGATGCTTTTAAAGCAACCACCACATTTTGGCCTGTACCCGAGGTGACGAAATACCGCTCCCGGAGTGGGGACTCCACCCTCCGGATTCTCACAAAGCTCCCGTGCAGCTTGTTTTATTTGTTTGTCATTAATGACGTTGCAGTGACAAATGATCATTGTTGGTTGCTTTCGGGCTCCCAATTTCGCTTGCAAAGCATTATATAATCTGTAGATCTCTTAAAACTAGAGAATAATACTCCAGTTTCCTGCAGTCCTATCACGAGCAAAGCCCCTATGAACACCAACCAAACGACGAAGGATCTCCGCAAGACAATCGTTTTGACAGGTGCGAGCCGCGGAATCGGCCACGCAACGGTAAAAAAGTTTTCTTCGGCGGGTTATCGGGTCATTAGCTGTTCCAGACAACCCTTTTCTGACAAGTGTCCCTGGCCATCCGGACCGGAAGACCATATTGAGGTCGACCTGGGTGACGCGGAAAATCTGGAAAAAGCAGTTGCCCAGATTAAAGAGCGTCTTCAGGACAATGGTTCAATGTTGCACGCCTTGGTCAATAACGCCGGCATCAGCCCGAAGGATGATGAAGGCCAGCGCCTCGATTCTCTGACCACGCCAATGCAAACATGGCGAAATGTGTTTCAGGTAAACTTCTTTGCACCAATTATGCTGGCTCGTGGTTTGTTTGATGAGTTGAAGGCGGCCAGAGGTTCTGTTGTGAACGTCACCTCCATTGCTGGTAGCCGGGTCCATCCATTCGCTGGTACCGCTTATGCGACCTCCAAGGCAGCTCTTGCTTCCCTCACGCGCGAAATGGCAGCTGACTTTGGTCCGCATGGTGTACGCGTCAATGCGATTGCTCCAGGTGAGATTGATACCTCCATCCTGTCACCGGGCACTGAGAAGATCGTCGAGACCATTCCGATGCGCCGTCTGGGCAGTACGTCTGAGGTGGCTGATACCATCTACTTCCTGTGTTCGGCCCCATCTTCCTACGTGACAGGCGCTGAAATACATATCAACGGCGGTCAGCACGTTTAAACGCGTTCTTATGTGAAACGTGAAAGGGGCGCTTTGAGCGCCCTTTTTTGTGGCTGGTGGAGGGGATCTACTCGCCTCTGACGCTGGCAATTTTTCTTAGCTCTTTTTTATGGATCCTTTGATTTAGTTAGCTGGTTGCAGCAGGAAGTCTCGGGGAATCAAGCACATGCCAGCGGTTAATTTGAAAAGAGTGCCTATCGTTCTTTACGGCATGGTGCTCCTCATCATTCTGCTCGGCATCGTACAGCAGGTGTTTGTTGACACGATTGGCATCGAAACACCGCTGAAAGACCTGCGTCACATCTCGCTGGATGAGGAACTCAACCTCGGCGCCTGGTTCTCTTCCATGGTGATGTTGTGCATCGCCGGACTGACGGCCCTCATTGGCGTGATTGAGCGACATTCTGCCAAGCCTCAAAACTGGCTTTACTGGATGGGATTGGCGCTTGGGTTTCTCTACATGTCAGTTGATGAGAACATCGCGATCCATGAGGTGACTATTGATCCGCTGCGCAATGCCTTTGATCTGAGCGGTGCTCTTTACTTCGCCTGGGTTTTGCCTGCGGCGTTCCTGGTTGGAGCACTGGGGTTGGTTTACCTGCGCTTCCTTATTCGGCTTCCACGGCGGTTTGCTGTGCTGTTCGTGATTTCAGGCAGCATCTATCTTTCTGGTGCAATTGGTTTTGAGATGCTGGGAGCTGTGTTTGCAGGCAGCGAGGGATATAACTCACTTGGATATAAGATCTTTTATATTTTGGAAGAAAGCTTTGAGCTGATCGGCCTGACGACCTTCCTCTCCGCATTGCTGGCCTATCTGGGCGAGGTGCACGGATACGCGGCCATCACCTTCCAGCGCGCTCAAAATGCTGGCTATGTGACATTGGAGAAGTGAGGAGAAGGGACAAGGCCCCTCCTCCCAAAACGCTTAATTGGATGCAGCAACAGCACGTTTTGCCATAACCGTCACCAGATTGGCGCGATACGCGGCAGTGCCGTGAAGGTCGGAAAGCATGTTATCAGCAGATGGCGCCATGCCAGCAACAGCATCAGCTGACCAGTTACTATCCAACGCCTTTTCCATGTCCTGCATGCGGAACACACCGTCCTGTCCAGCACCAGTCACCGCAACACGTGCACCAGCGCTCGTCTTCGCCACAAACACCCCTGCCATCGCATAGCGGGACGCTGGGTTCGGGAACTTGGCGTAAGCCGTGTTGGATGCGGTTGGGAAGACAACCGCAGTCACGATCTCATCTTCATCCAGCGCTGTTTCGAACATGCCGGTAAAGAAGTCTTCCGCAGAGAACTCGCGTTTGTTGGTCTCGATGGTTGCACCGAGTGCCAGCAGAGCTGCTGGATAATCCGCTGCCGGATCGTTGTTGGCAATGGAACCGCCCATGGTCCCCATATGACGAACGTGAGGATCGCCGATGGTGTTTGCCAGATCAGCCAGTCCCGGAAGAGCGGCTTTGACATCTTCGTTGGCAGCAACATCTGCATGGCACGTTGCTGCGCCTATGCGAATTGAGCCGTCAGCTTGTTTCACAATGCCAGCGATTTCATCGATATGGCGTAGGTCGATCAGATCGCTTGGTGCAGCAAGGCGTTGCTTCATGGTTGGGATCAGGGTCTGACCGCCAGAAAGCAGTTTGCCGTCGTCTGCGTTTTTCAGCATTGCCGCAGCATCTGACACTGTCGATGCGCGATGGTATTTGGTCTCGTACATTTTTAGCCTCCCATCCCCTAATGGGGTCTTTGGCAGAGTTGCTATGAGTTTAAATCGGATAATTCGGCTTTCGGATACGGAATGGCTTCCAGATCTGAGAAGAAAATCTTGCGGTTCTGCTCACCGTGGATCAGTTGGCCAAGCCGTGCAGCTCTTTCAAAAAGAACGGCAGCTTCGCCTTCTTCACCTGAAAGCAGAGTGGCACGTGCGAGAAGCTCAGAGGCGTAGGCATGGTCGAAGTCCGCCATGTCGTCTTGATGAGCTTCGGTCATGTCCATTGTCTGCCGGGCGTAACGCATTGCTGCTTCACGATTTTCGAGCAGAACATGGACACGGCCCACGAGCCACAATCCGCGTTGATGATTGGCTTTCGTCCCTATCTGAAGCCAGTGCCAGAGGCTGGCATGAGCGACATGGAGCATCTCGTCATTGTCCTCAGGCGAGCGGCCTTCTTTTTCAAGAAGAGCCCATGCCCGCTGGTTGAGTTCAATGGCAATGAACTTGTGATCCAATGTCGGTTTTGCGCCAGCCTGTGTCACCGCTTTACTCCGCCGCCTGCTTCATGCCGTTGTCCTGAATGAGTTGCCAGACGCGGTTTGGCGAAGCAGGCATATTCATGTCGCGGATGCCAATAGCGTCCGTTACGGCGTTGATGACAGCAGGTGGTGATCCGATCGCGCCAGCTTCACCGCAGCCTTTCATGCCGAGCGGGTTGCCCGGGCATTCGGTGACTGTGGTTTCCAGCTTGAAGGATGGAACATCATCTGCGCGTGGCATGGTGTAGTCCATGTAGGATGCGGTCAGCAGCTGGCCATCTTCGTCATACTGGGTGTTTTCCAGCATGGCCTGACCAATGCCCTGTACCAGTCCACCATGGACCTGACCTTCCACAATCATCGGGTTGATGATGGTGCCGAAGTCATCTGCCGCCACGAAGTTTTCGATGGAGACAACGCCGGTATCCGGGTCAACTTCCACCTCACAGATGTAACAGCCAGCTGGGAATGTGAAGTTGGTTGGATCGTAGAATGCCCCTTCCTTCAGGCCCGGTTCCATGCCTTCCGGCAGGTTGTGGGCGGTGTAAGCTGCAAGAGCGACTTCGGTGAAGGTGAGCTTCTTATCGGTGCCAGCGACTTTGAGTTCGCCGCCCTCGATTTCGATATCGCCTTCAGAGGCTTCCATCAGGTGTGCTGCAATCTTCTTCGCTTTGGCTTCAACCTTGTCGAGGGCCTTGGCAATTGCAGACATGCCGACCGCACCTGAGCGTGAGCCGTATGTGCCCATGCCCATCTGCACCTTGTCGGTGTCACCATGCACGATGGAAATGCTTTCCGTTGGCAGACCAAGGCGATCTGAAACCAGCTGTGCGAAGGTGGTCTCGTGACCCTGACCGTGGCTATGCGAACCGGTGAGAACCTCAATGGTTCCAACGGCGTTCACGCGGACCTCAGCGGATTCCCAAAGACCAACGCCAGCACCAAGAGAACCAACGGCCTGAGACGGTGCGATGCCGCATGCTTCAATGTAGCAGGACATGCCCATGCCACGGAGCTTGCCAGCAGCCTCGGACTGAGCCCGGCGCTGAGCGAAGCCGTCGTAATCGATGGCCTTCATGGCTGCATCGAGGGAGGCTTCGTAATCACCAGCATCATAGGCCATGATCACAGGTGTCTGGTGCGGGAACTCGCGGACGAAGTTGATGCGGCGGAATTCTGCTGGCGCCATGCCAACTTCTTTCGCAGCAGTTTCCATCATGCGTTCCACCACATACGTGGCTTCCGGACGACCAGCACCACGGTACGCATCCACCGGAGTGGTGTTGGTGTAGACCGCTTTCACATTCGCGTAGATGTTTGGAATGTTGTATTGGCCGGATAGCAGCGTTGCGTACAAGTAGGTTGGAACAGAGGATGAGAACAACGACATGTAAGCGCCAAGGTTGGCGACTGTCTTCACGCGGAAACCGGTGATCTTGTTGTTCGCATCTAGTGCCAGTTCTGCGGTTGTGTGATGGTCACGACCATGAGCATCTGTGAGAAATGCTTCTGTGCGATCTGAGGTCCATTTTACTGGACGCCCAACACGCTTTGTTGCCCAGAGGCAGGCGATTTCTTCTGGGTAGATGAAGATCTTAGAGCCAAAGCCACCGCCAACATCCGGTGCGATCACGCGCAGTTTGTTCTCAGGTGCCACGTTGTAGAACGCTGAGAGCACCAAGCGCGCCACATGTGGGTTCTGAGAAGTGGTGTAGAGCGTGTAATGCTCTTCTGATGGATCGAAGTGGGCCAAAGCCGCACGAGGTTCCATTGGGTTTGGAACAAGGCGGTTGTTGTCAATGTCCATCGTGGTGACATGCGCAGCATTTGCAAATGCTTCGTTGGTTGCTGCTTCCTCACCGATCTCCCAATCGTAGATAAGGTTGCCTGCTGCTTCCGGATGGAGTTGCGGCGCACCTTCTTTCAACGCATCAAGGCTATCGACAACGGTTGGCAGCTCTTCATACTCCACGACAACAGCTTCGGCTGCATCACGGGCCTGTTGCTGGGTGTCAGCAACGACAATCGCGATGGCCTGCCCCACGTAGCGGACGATTTCGGATTCCAGAGCACGGTAAGCGCCCATGTTCATTGGAGAGCCGTCTTTGGAGTGGATCATCCATCCGCATATGATGTTGCCGATACCGTCTGCCACCAGTTGGTGGCCGTTCAGAACAGCATCAACGCCCGGCATTTTCATCGCTTCGTCCGTATTGATGGACGTGATGCGTGCGTGAGCGTGTGTTGAACGAACGAAAGCCGCATAGCCCATGCGAGGCATGGTCATGTCATCCGTGTAGCGGCCATTTCCTGTCAAAAATCTTTTGTCTTCCTTGCGCAGCACTCGTGCGCCAATTCCTTCTGCTGTCATTTCCATCCCCTCCCGGAAGGTTAACTTCAGCAACTGTCATAGAGCCCGGGCGTCCAACGCACCTGAAACAGGGCGTCGCCGGACTACAGAGCAGTCAATTCTGGATTATTCTGCGGCTTCGAGGACTTCCGCCATTTCGTCAGCAGCGGCTTTGATTGCCTTGACGATGTTGTGGTAGCCGGTACAGCGACAGATGTTGCCTTCCAGCTCATGGCGAATTGTTTTTTCGTCCAGATCGGTACCAAGGCGATTGACCATATCGATTGCGGACATGATCATGCCAGGCGTACAGAAACCACACTGAAGGCCGTGATTTTCCTTGAAGGCTTTCTGCATGATGTGCAGCTGGCCGTTTTGAGAAATGCCTTCAATGGTGGTGACAGCAGAACCGGATGCCTGCACAGCAAGCATGCTGCAGGATTTGACTGCCTTGCCGTCCATATGAACAAGGCAAGCTCCGCACTGTGAGGTGTCACAGCCAACGTGCGTTCCGGTTAGTCCCTGATTTTCGCGCAGAAATGTAGACAAAAGGGTGCGGTCTTCGACCTCACCAGAAATCTGCTTTCCATTCACCGTCATAGAGACAGTCGTCATGGTTTTCCTCCCTCAATAAAGCCTGCATTTCGCGTCCGCAGACTATGAAGCCAACAGCCCTGATCAGGATCTCCCGTCCTATCAACGCAGTTGGTTGTAATTTAGGCCAAAGGCCTTGATATTCGGCGGGGTCATTCATCAATCAAGTGCCCTCTCCGCACCCGACTGATTACGACCGCCAAATTCTTAGGTTCCAAGCAACCAATAAAGTCCAAGTAAAACAATAAGGGCGATCAAGCCCCAACCCAGCGGACCACCTAAAAATCCTTTGCCCGCCGCAACTTCAACCTTCTCCTCAACATCCTTAACTGCATCTTCCAATGCGTGCTCTGCATCGGCGATTGCTTCGACTGATCCTTCAATGGCGTGCTCGTTGGCAATTGATTTTGCTTTTTCAATCAAGCCCTGATCCAGTTCAACGGACTCAAGCGCCTCGTCCTTGTCCGCCGCAGGTGTTCCACCGAGTTCTCTATTCAGGTTAGAGAAGAACTCTTCCGCCATTTTCTTGGCTGTTGAGTCGATCAGTCGGTTTCCTAGCTGAGCAAGTTTGCCACCAACCTTTGCATTAACCTCATAACTCAGAAGAGTGCCATCCCCACTCTCTGACAGGGTTACATCTGCCGAGCCCTTCGCAAAACCTGCAACGCCGCCTTTGCCTTCACCAGAGATCTTATAGGAGTTTGGCGGGTTCAGATCAGAGAGCGTCACTTCTCCTTTGAACTTCGCCTTCACCGGGCCAACCTTGGCTGTGACCGTTGCGGTCATTTCGGTGTCAGAAGTTTTTTCCAGACTATCGCAACCGGGGATACACTTTTTCAGCAACTCAGGATCGTTGAGAGCTTCCCAAACCTTTTCCTGACTCGCAGGTATTTGCTGCTCTCCAGACATTTCCATGGATCGGCCCCCTCGTTCTTTTCAGTGCTTCCTTTAGGTAGGCTCCGCGCCTTAAGGTCACTTTTGCATTCCACGTCATGTAGATTGGACTTAAATCGAGTGAAAAGACAAGTACCTCTCGTGTTAAAATTGTCATGGATGCTCAAAACTTCTTTTCAGAAGACAATGACGTTTTATCAGTCCTGAGATATGCTGGAGTTTCCCCGCTGTGGATACTCACTTAACGGTAAAGAGCTTGTTTTGCGCTAAAGCGTTGACCAGAGGGCGTCATCGCCTTAATGCCTTTTCATTAAATAAACGAATTCAGCGTGAGGCCTTGCCTTGCGTTTGTGCGCAGAAAATCAAAGGCAACATCCTTGAGTAAATCACCAAAAGGCGGCGCTCCACGGGCCCGCAATGCGCAATCCAAAAAAGGCGGTTCGCGGAAGGACAATGGTCCGAAGCGCAGCTTTGCCGCTAAACGCGATAATCGAGACGGACGCGACACACGCCCTGCCCGCGACGCTCGTGGTGGCCAGAAGGAAAACACGGCTGCAAACCGTTCAAATCGACGTGAGCAACCACGTTCAGCTCCGGCACCTGTTGCCGTTGAGCCGATTGTGCGCGAACACAAGCCAACCTCTGCCTGCTTCGAGACACCTGCCAGCGTTTTGCCTGTGATGGTGGAGATGAATGGCTGGGAAGACTATGCGCTGCTGGACATGGGGCATGGCCAGAAGCTGGAACGGTATGGTCGCTACACGGTCATTCGCCCAGAAGCTCAGGCCATGGGTGCGCCGCGTCTTCCGGAGAGCGAATGGAAGCGCGCTGATGCGATCTTTACCGGCGATGTTGAGGAAGAAGGTCCGGGGCGCTGGAAGTTTGCCAAGCAAGTCGATGAAATCTGGCAGATGAAGTACGGACCGGCCACCTTCAACGGCCAGTTCATGTCCTTCCGTCATGTTGGCGTGTTCCCGGAACAGGCGGCCCACTGGGATTGGGTTGGTCAGCAGATCAAGAAATCTGACCGCCAGCTGAAGATCCTCAACCTGTTTGGATACACCGGACTGGCATCGCTGCTGCCTGCTGCCCTTGGCGCGCATGTTACTCACGTGGATGCTTCCAAGAAAGCCATTGGCTGGGCTCGCGAAAACCAAGAGCTTTCTGGCCTTGAAGACAAGCCAATCCGCTGGATTTGTGATGACGCTATGAAGTTTGTGGAACGGGAAGTGCGCCGTGGAAACACCTATGACGGCATTATCCTCGACCCGCCAAAGTATGGCCGCGGACCGAACGGTGAAGTCTGGGACTTCTTTGAGAATGTGCCGCACATGCTGGCTTGTGTGCGCAAGCTGCTGTCACCGAATGCACAGTTCCTGCTGAT
>NZ_DS996816.1:5000-117500 GCF_000156235.1 Pseudovibrio sp. JE062 | reverse complement strand
GACAGGTAGAGTATACCAAGGCGCTTGAGAGAACTGTGCTGAAGGAACTCGGCAAATTGCTCCCGTAAGTTCGCGAGAAGGGAGCCCGGTACGAAGGCAACTTTGTATCGGGGGCACAGAATAGGGGGTTGCGACTGTTTATCAAAAACACAGGGCTCTGCGAAGCCGCAAGGCGACGTATAGGGTCTGACGCCTGCCCGGTGCTGGAAGGTTAAGAGGAGGTGTGCAAGCACCGAATTGAAGCCCCAGTAAACGGCGGCCGTAACTATAACGGTCCTAAGGTAGCGAAATTCCTTGTCGGGTAAGTTCCGACCTGCACGAATGGCGTAACGACTTCCCCGCTGTCTCCAGCACAGACTCAGTGAAATTGAATTCCCCGTGAAGATGCGGGGTTCCTGCGGTCAGACGGAAAGACCCCGTGCACCTTTACTACAGCTTCACACTGGTATTCGTGATGACATGTGTAGGATAGGTGGTAGGCGTTGAACCCCGGGCGCCAGCTCGGGTGGAGCCATCCTTGAAATACCACCCTTGTCCTCATGGATATCTAACCGCGGTACTACAATATCCGGGACCGTGTGTGGCGGGTAGTTTGACTGGGGCGGTCGCCTCCCAAATGGTAACGGAGGCGCGCGAAGGTAGGCTCAGAGCGGTCGGAAATCGCTCGTTGAGTGCAATGGCATAAGCCTGCCTGACTGCGAGACTGACAAGTCGAGCAGAGACGAAAGTCGGTCATAGTGATCCGGTGGTCCCTCGTGGAAGGGCCATCGCTCAACGGATAAAAGGTACGCCGGGGATAACAGGCTGATGATGCCCAAGAGTCCATATCGACGGCATTGTTTGGCACCTCGATGTCGGCTCATCGCATCCTGGGGCTGGAGCAGGTCCCAAGGGTTTGGCTGTTCGCCAATTAAAGCGGTACGTGAGCTGGGTTCAGAACGTCGCGAGACAGTTCGGTCCCTATCTGCCGTGGGTGTAGGAAATTTGAGAGGATCTGTCCCTAGTACGAGAGGACCGGGATGGACGTACCTCTGGTGGACCTGTTGTGGCGCCAGCCGCATTGCAGGGTAGCTATGTACGGAATGGATAACCGCTGAAGGCATCTAAGCGGGAAACCAACCTCAAAACAAGATATCCCTTGAGAGCCGTGGAAGACCACCACGTCGATAGGAGGCATGTGGAAGGGTGGTAACATCCGAAGCTGAGCCTTACTAATAGCTCGATCGATCTTGATCACTCCCATTAAGCTATAATCATAAAGCTTAAATCCAAAAACAAAGCTTCAACTAAACAAAACAGACCAGTTCATAATGTGACTTATTCCTGCCCGGTGGCTATGGCGGGGCGCCCCCACCCGATCCCATCCCGAACTCGGAAGTGAAACGCCCCTGCGCCAATGGTACTTCGTCTTAAGACGCGGGAGAGTAGGGCGCCGCCGGGCATGAATAAGACACACAAAAATCTCGACAAAATACACAGAACATACCTTATTACCGCGGGGTGGAGCAGCCCGGTAGCTCGTCAGGCTCATAACCTGAAGGTCGCAGGTTCAAATCCTGCCCCCGCAACCAAAATATCAAACCCGCTATCGCAAAGATGGCGGGTTTTTTGTTGTCCGGATTTTGAAACAGAAACTAGCAACTAACCCGCCTAGGCCGGGAAATTCTGCTCTCCATCAAAGTACTTCCAGATATGTGAGGCCACCGGACCCGAATGGTGGTTGCCGCGCTTGGCAAGGCAGATTGGCAGGCTGATCTCGCCAAGAGTTGGCAGGGTCTTCAGAACGCCCTCAGAAAGCTCCTGAGCGATCATATGATGGGGAAGACGGCCCCAGCCCAGTCCAGAGGTAATCAGATCTTTCTTGGCCTGCAGGTCCGTCACATACCACTTTGGTGCATCCGCAAGCAGGCCTGTGTCGGGTGATTGAGCATCAGAGGACTTTACCACGATCTGAGGATGCTCAGCCAAACTAGCACGCGTGAGAGAATGTGGGGCAGCCTCTCCAATCAAAACATCAGAGATGACAAGGGGTACATCCTTATTGGTGATGGGCTTGTAATCCAACGATGCATTGCGAGTTGGGGCGGCGAAGATGGCCATGTCGACAGATTCAGACAGGAGCATGCGCTCTCCGGAGGCTACTTCTACATCCAAGTGGATCGTTGTCTGAGGGAACTTGGTACGGAGTGACTTTAGGAGGTCCGTGATCCAAGTGACTGGAAAGATGCTGCTAACTGCCAAGCGGATCTCAGGCTCGTTTTCTCCCTTCAGGTCTTTTACTGAATCTTCGAAGGCTTTGGCTTGCTCCAGAAGTCTTCTGATCTGAACCAGTAGAGTTTTTCCTTCAGGCGTGAGCTCTGGGCGGTACTTGGAGCGATCGAAGATCTGGAGTTGGTAGAACTCTTCGACCTGCTTCACTGAATAAGAAACCGCGGAGCGTGCCTTGTTCAGCTTTTCGCTTGCGAGTTGGAAGCTTCCGACTTCACAGATCGTGCTGATGACATTGAGATGATCTAAATTCGTCATAGTCTAATAATGTGACGGAGTTGGTCAGAAAGCTATGCTTTTTTCTGAATGAGTTGGGGCGTACATCAGTTTTCAAGAAACACAGACTGATTAGGAGTTTGAGATGAAAACTGTTGTTGTAGGTGGCACTGGCCTTGTTGGAAGTGAAGTTGCGAAACTGTTGGGGCAGGAGCATGAGGTGATCACTGTTGGCAGGTCCAGTGGTGATATGCAGGCTGATATTGAAGACAAAGCTTCTCTTGAGGCGCTTTTTGAAAAGATTGGCGCCGTAGATGCGATCATCAGTGTTGCTGGTGATGGCGTGTTTGGTGGCTTTGATGAGGAAGGGGACCATGCCTATGAGCGGGCTTTGCAGAGTAAAGTCATGGGGCAGGTGAACTTGACCCGTGTTGGTCACAAGTACCTCAATAAGGGTGGCTCCATTACTCTAACCTCCGGTGCTGTCGCCCAACATCCGATGCCGAATACTGCTGCAATTGCGATTGCAACGGCTGGTGTTGATGCGTTTGTGCGAACTGTGGCGCTGGAGCTGGCTGATGATAAGCGCATCAACTCATTGAGCCTCTCGCTCGTGAAAGAATCTGCCGAGAAGTTTGGAATGGATAGCACGCATTGTGTGCCTGCTGCCAAGGTTGCGGAGCATTACCGCGATGTTCTTAGCAGCTCAGGAAGTGGCCAAGTGGTTCTGGTGCAGAACTAAGGTTTTTTCGCGGGCGGGCTCATGAAAGCCTTAGTCCTCCAACTTTGCCCGCATTTCAACCGGTGTGGTTGATGATGACAAGGACGAATGCGTCCTTGTCATTCAGCTGGTTCTGCTTGCTGCCTGAAAGATTTGTCACCGTAGATGAAGCGGGGACCGCGGCCGTAGCTGGCGGCAGCGTCGCCGGCGTTGTAGAGCTCGCATTTGTCGAGGGAGAGACAGCCACAGCCCATGCAGCCTTCCAGCTGGGATCTTAAGCGTTCCATGCGGGTGATACGCTCATCCAAGTGCACCTTGAACTGTTGGCTCAGGCGTTTCCATTCTACTTTGTTGGGTGCGCGGCCCGGTGGCAAGGTTCCCAGTTGCTCTGAAATTTCTTTGATTGTGAAGCCAAATTCTTGTGCGATGAGAGCGAAAGACAAGCGGCGGATGTCGGCGCGCATGAAGCGGCGTTGGCCGCCTGCATTGCGGCTGGCTGTGACTATTCCCTTGGTTTCGTAAAAGCGGATAGCCGATGTGGTGAGGCCGGATCTTTCGGCGAGTTCACCGATTGTCATGACATCTGAGTGCTTCATAAATTTCTCAAAAATAGTGCTTGACTTAAACTTAACTTGAAGTCCTAAACAGGGTGTCATCAGAAGTCAAAAGAAAGGCTATTGCGATGACAAAGAGTTTTTTAGAGCACGTAAACATCACCGTTTCTGACCCAATTGCGACCGCAGGCCGTCTTTCAGATTGGTTTGGTTGGCATGTGCGTTGGCAGGGTGCTGCTCGGGCGGGTGGAACCACTGTTCATGTTGGAACAGATGACAGTTACATCGCCGTTTATTCTCTCGGAAACACCAATGCGACCAAGGAAGACAATTACGTCACTCATGGTAGTCTGAACCACGTTGGCGTGGTCGTTGATGATCTGGATGCGGTTGAGAAGAAGGTGCTGGCAGGCGGGTATAAGACCCGGAACCACGCAGATTACGAGCCTGGTCGCCGCTTCTACTTCGACGACGATGACGGCATTGAGTTTGAGGTCGTCAGTTACGCATAGAGCAATGTGTACCGGTGCAAGAGCGTTTCCCCATAATGAGGAAGCGCTCTTTTTCGTTTTACCAGAGGTCCAGCCCCAGAAGCTTTTTGCCGAGATTGGTCAGTTCAGCGGTTTGGGCGTTTTTCTTTTCCCATTCGCGTGGGTCGCCGGGGAAGGATGCTCTTTGCGGCGGTACCATATTGCGCCACTGATGGATGCGCTCCTGCCTCAGATCTTCATTGCTCTGTTCTGACGGGAACATGGAGATGTATTGGGCGATGCGTACCTTGTCTTTGGAGTTGTTGGGACGGATGCCGTGGGCGAGGAGCGCATTGAAGATCATCAAATCGCCCGGTTCCATCTCAATTTTTTCAATTTCAAAGCCTGTGTAATCCGGATGTTTTGGATTGCGATCTTCTGGTTGGGTCTTAACCCACTCCTCAAAGTCTTCGAAGAGTTTGGGGATGCATTGGAAGCCACCGGTTTCTTCATCCTGCTTCACCAGTGAGAGGACGCCTTGCACGCTGATGGGCAGCGGGCGCAAGGAGGTGTCGACATCCCAATGAATGAAGCCGGGTTTTCCGTCTCGGTCTTTCTTGGGGGGATTGAGATTGGCGCGGTCGATGCTGACCCAAAGATCTTCGCGGTCCCAGATATCTACGAAGGCATCGTAGATGCGTTGCTGCATGCGGTTGTCCCACAGGTACTGGTGGTTATAAATCTCCAGCATGCCCGCGTTGTTAAGCTCCAGCATTTTGTGGGCGCGGCGTTGTGGGGTGTACCAGGTGGAGGGATCCTTAGGATCTTTCTCATCAAACTCCCAAAGCAGATCTACCAGGCGCTTTACGTTTTCCTGCGGCACGGCCTGACGCACGATGACATAGCCGCGGGTGATCCAGTGTTGCCAGTCTTCTTCTGACAGTACGCGTAAGGGCAGGGTTTTCTTGATGTCTTTCAACTGGGTGTCGGTTGCAGTTGAGCCCCAGTGATTGTCTGCAAGCAGTTCAGCGTCCATGTGGTCCTCCCAGATCCTTCAATGGCTTGTAAGTTTATTCACTTTGGTATGTGAGAGTTGTTCTAAACTAGCTGATACTGATACTATTCTGGCGTCTTACTGGTTCAGAGGGTGAAATGCGATCATATCTGGAGAAAGTGCCAGAGTCTGAAGACGGTTCATTCAAGGTGATGAACCGGCGTCTTCATGATGGCATTCCGTTCTCCTGGCATCATCATCCTGAATATGAGCTGACGCTGACATTGAACTCGGAAGGCCAACGCTATGTGGGGGATCATGTGGGCGATTATGGGCATGCAGACCTTGTGCTGCTTGGGCCCAATCTTCCGCATACTTGGGCGTCCAACAGCAGCCTGATGATGAGGAGCCCCATCAGGCACTGGTGATCTGGTTTGAGCCAGAGTGGATTGAGCGGATCACCAATGAGATGTCAGAGCTCTCCGGCGTGAAGAAGCTGTTTCAGCGGGCCTTGGCGGGTTTGAGTTTCAGCGATGATGCAAGGCATCGAGTGGTGCCGAAGATCAGGAGATTCTTTAAGGAAGATCCGTTGGAGCGCTTGTTCACCATCTTGCGGGTGCTGGCGGAGCTTTCTGAGGATGAGTATGCGATGCAGCTTGCGCATGATCCGGTGGTGCTTTCCAGCGCGGATGGTGGGAATGAGCGGATTGACCGAGTGCTGACGCTTATTCATTCCGAGTATTCACGGGTGTTGCCTTTGGAAGAACTGGCAGAAACTGCGGCGCTCAGTGTTTCAGGTGTGCACCGGCTGTTTCAACGCCATACCGGGCAGACGGTCTCTGAGTATCTGAAACGTATTCGGATTGGGGATGCGTGCGCGCAGCTTTCTGGCGGCGATGCCCCTGTGTCGCTCATTGCTCATAATGTTGGGTATTCGGCGCTGGCCAACTTTAATCGCCAGTTTCGCGCGGTGAAAGGCATGACACCGCGCGAGTACAGGGCGAGGTTTCGCCGGTAGCTGGCTGGCTACATCACCGCGCCAATTTGCCAAGGCACGAACTCGTAGTCGCCCAGGCCCTGAGCTTCTGATTTGCTGTGTTCGCCAGACGCGACTTTGATCATCAGCTCAAACAGTTCTGTACCAACCTCTTCGACGGATCTTCCTTCGGAGATGATGGAGCCTGCGTTGAAGTCCATATCCTCAGGCATATGCTCGAAGAGAGGTGTGTTACTGGCGACTTTGATCGTTGGCGATGGCTTGCTGCCAAAGGCGGAGCCGCGACCCGTGGTGAAGACGATCAGGTTGCAACCACTGGCGATCTGGCCGGTGACAGAAGCAGGGTCATAGCCGGGGCTGTCCATAAAGACGAAGCCGTTGGTCTCGATAGGTTCACCGTATTTGTAGACGCCTTGCAGCGCTGTCGTGCCGCCTTTGGCGACTGCGCCGAGGGATTTTTCGAGGATGGTTGTCAGGCCGCCGCGTTTGTTGCCCGGTGAGGGGTTGTTGTCCATGGTGCCGTTGTTGCGGGCGGTGTAGTCCTCCCACCAACGGACCCGTTCAACGAGCTTTTCGGCAATCTTCTGGTTGGCGGCGCGGCTGGTGAGCAGATGTTCTGCACCGTAGATCTCTGAGGTTTCAGAGAGGACGGAAGTGCCGCCGTATTTGACGAGCAGATCCGTCGCGTAGCCAAGGGCCGGGTTGGCCGTGACGCCGGACCAGCCATCGGAGCCGCCGCATTGCAGGCCGACCATCAACTTGGAAACCGGTGCTGGATGACGGGTGGCTTTGTTGACCTCCGGCAGCATGGCTTTGACCTTCTCAATGCCTGCTTCGATGGTTTTGCGCAGCCCGCCCATGCCCTGAATGTTCATGAACTGGAAGGTTGGTGATTGCTTGAGGCCGTAGGCATCCAAAAGAAAGTCGATCTGGTTGACTTCGCAGCCCAGGCCTACCAGCAGAACGCCGCCGACATTCGGGTTTCTGGCGTAACCCCAGAGGACGCGTTGCAGGTTTGCGAAGCCTTCGTTGTCGCCTGCCATGCCGCAGCCTGTGCCGTGGGCGAAGGAGGCAACGCCGTCAACGTTCTCAAACTGGAGCAGGTCTTCGTCACTGAAAGCATCGGCGATGCGGTGAGCTGCTGTGGCAGAGCAGTTTACGCTGGTGAGGACGGCGATGTAGTTGCGGGTGCCGACGCTGCCGTCTTCGCGGTGATAGCCAAGGAAGGTGCGTTCTTCCGGATGCTCTACGTATTGCGTTGGCTTGTAGTCCTTGCAGAAGCTGTGGTGCACGCCGGGATCGGAGAACTCCATGTTGTGCGAATGCACGTGGGAGCCTGCCTGAATGTCGGTTATGGCGAAGCCGATTGTCTGGCCGAACTTGATGAGTGCTTCGCCTTGCTTGATGTCACGCTCAGCGATTTTGTGGCCTGCCGGGATGTTATCGCGGACCTGAAGGTCGCCTGCCTGATCGCCCGGCTGTAGCGCTCTTGTGGCGATGATGACGTTGTCAGCTGGCTGGAGTTTGACGCTGGCTGGAATGGGTGCCGACATTTCAGAGAGTTTCCATTGTTTTGGTGAGGTAGAACTTTGCAGCGGTGCCACCAAAGATGGCCTCCCAATCTGCCTGAGGCAGGTCAGCGGTGAGCTGTTCCACCATGTCCACCCAGTTTTGATAGGTATTCGCGAGGAGAAGAACCGGCCAGTCGCTGCCGAACATCACGCGCTCAGGCCCAAAGCATTTCAGGATGTGAAAAGCGTAGGGCGCGATATCTTCGATCTCTGCGTTTTCGGAGGCTTCTGTGAGGAGGCCGGAGAGTTTACAGCAGACGTTGGAGGTGCGTGCGATGTCGCCGACGTGTTGGGACCACGTCTCGATGGCCTTGTTGCGGATATCCGGTTTTGCGCCATGGTCGATGACTGCGCGCAGATCTGGATAGCGGCTGAGGAAAGTTTTGAGGTGTGGCAGATGCCTAGGCTGGACCAGCAGGTCGAGTGTCAGATTGTTGTCGATGAGGGCCTGAATGGCGGGGCGCAGGTTGTCCTGCAGCATCCACTCATCGTCTTCAATGTCTTGTATCATCGGACGAATGCCGACTAGCTTTGGGTTTTGTGAGAGCTCCCGAATGATCTCAGGGGCGTTCGCTGCCTCCATATCCACCCAGCCGACAACGCCGAGGATCCAGTCGTGCTGTGCGGCCAGTTCCAGCATGAAGTGGGTTTCTTCAACGGTGTCAGCGGCCTGAACGAGAATGGTTCCGTCCATCTTGGCTTGCGTGAGCAGGGGCTGGATGTCGCTGACGAGGAAGTCGCGATAAAGGACGTTCAGGTCTGGTGTCAGCCAGCTGTAGTCGCCGCGGGAAAGCTTCCAGAAATGGTGGTGGGCATCAATCCTAAGCATGCTTCACCTCTTGTTCGAAGAAAAGATTGCCAGAAGGGACAGGGGCGTCTGCCGGGAGTAATTCTCTTTCTTTTAGTCGCGCCCAAAAGGCATCGGGGATGTCAGCTGCGATCCATTTGAGGATGCCTTCCAGCTCGCTGCGATTGCGCATTCCGGGAATGACGCTGGCGACTGCTGGGTGTGCGAGTGGGAAGTGCAGGGCCGCAGCAGCAAGATCAACGGAGAACTCCTGACAGCACTCTTTCAGCGCATTCACATGTGTCAGTATTTCAGGGGGAGCGCTTTCATAGTTCCAGGTGTTGCCGCCTACGAGGATGCCAGAGTTGAAGGGGCCACCCAGAATGATGGAGGTTTTTGCTTCAAGGCAGGCTGGTAGCAGGTCTTGCAGAGGGGCTTGTTCCAGCAGGGTGTAACGCCCTGCGAGCAGGAAAGCATCCCAATGGGCTTGCTGCATCAGCTCCATGCAGATGGCGGTCTCGTTGACGCCAAGGCCCATGGCTGAGATCGCGCCGGAGCTCTTGAGTTCCTGAAGGGCTCTGATGCCGCCTTTCAGGTCTTTCATATGGCGCAGGTTTTCTTCCGGGCCATGGGTGGCGGTGCCGATGTCATGAACCAGAAGGATGTCGAGGCGGTCAAGGCCAGTGCGGTGCAGGCTGGCCTCATAGGAGCGCATGATACCGTCATACGAATAATCGTAGACCGGGTGGAAGGGAAGCGGATCAGGCCAGCCGAACTGGGCTGGATTGTCCGCCATGCCGGGTTTAAGCAGGCGGCCAACCTTGGTGGAGATGATGTAGTCGTACTTGCGCACGGCATCTCCAATGACGCGTTCAGAGCGGCCAAAGCCGTAGTAAGGGGCGGTGTCAATGTATGTGAGACCAACCTCTTTGGCGCGATCCAATGTGCTCATGGACTCTTTGCGAGGTGCTGTTGCGAACAGCCCGCCAAATGCTGCGCCGCCGATCCCCAACGTCGGTAGCTGCAGATTTGTTCCTCCCAATTGTCGATGAGCCAGCTTCCCTCCCAAGCCCATAGCGATTTCCTTAGGTTGTTACTGTGCCGTAAATGTTGGTTATGTCCTTTGCGACCTGAGCGTAGGCCTCCTGAACTTCTTCAATTCCTGGTGCTTTAAAGTCGTCTATCCGCTCCATGAACGGGCAGCTGAGTGCCGCAACCGCATGGCCGTCTGGTCCCAGAATTGGGAAGGCCAGATTGGTAACACCGACCGTGCTGGCGGATGGCATGCGTACGAAGCCTTGCTGCTGCACCTCCTCCAGAATGGCACGGAACTGGTCGTAGCTCATCTCCGGTTCTCCAAGGGCGCGTTCATGCTGGTTGTACATGAGTTCGCGGATCTCCGGCTTCTGGAAGGCAGCGATTGCCCGTCCGGTGCCTGTGTTCCAGAGGCCGATGACCGAGCCGGTTTTGAGCACGAAACTCCAGTTGCCCGGTGCTTCCACGCTGGCGACGACGACGATCTCTCCCTGATGTTCCATGCCGATGTGGCTGGACTGGTGAACGTCTTTGGCCGTCTTGCGCATCATGGGCACTGCTGCTTCCAGCAGGCGGGTCACCGGTGGGTGGCGATGCGACATGGAATACATTTTCAGGCTGAGCTGAAAGCGGTCGCCCTCGATGGAGCGCGAAACATACTCGCGGCGTACCAGTGTGGTGAGCATACGGTAGATCTCGTTCGGAGACCGGTCGAGAGCTTTCGCGATTTCTGCCTGAGACAGGCCGGATGCGTACTGGGAGAGTAACTCCAGAATATCCAGTCCCTTCTCCAGGGCGGGCGCGCGGTATTTCTCAGCTTTGTCTTTTATTGCTTGTGTGTCTGCCATAATCAGCTCTGTTCGATTTGAGCTTATTGTTTGATGCAAAACCGGCGGTTGTCAATTTCTAATTTACATTTGAAAGAAGTTTTTATATTTAAGTTATGCCATTATGTGATTTGGTGAACTGACGGATTTCTGCGGTCTTTGGGAGAAGACCAAGGGGTCACCTGCCTTTTGCTTTGACGATAAGCAGTGCTTCCTCTCTAATAATCCGCGTTTCTGGTTGGTTCGGCCGAGCCTATATTTTTTAAAAATTCAGTCCGGGGGAGGACACATGGGACGACTTACTGGCAAGACAGCCCTGATCACTGCGGCAGGGCAGGGAATTGGCCGTGCGACGGTGGAAGCCTATGCCGCTGAAGGTGCAAAGGTTTTTGCGACTGACATCAACGAGGCTGCGCTTGCGGAGTTGAATGCCATTGATGGTGTCACCGGCTTGAAGCTGGATGTGACCAATGCGGATGAGGTTCAGGAAACCCTGAAGAAGACCGGCCCGCTGGACATCCTGTTCAACTGTGCTGGCTTTGTGCACAACGGAACGATTCTGGAGTGTGATGAGGATGCCTGGGACTTCTCTTTCAATTTGAATGTGAAGGCGATGTACCGTCTATGCCGTGCGGCGATTCCAGATATGCTGGAAAACGGTGGCGGTTCCATCATCAACATGTCGTCCGTGGCCTCTTCGCTGAAAGGCGTGCCGAACCGGTTCGTATACTGTTCCTCCAAAGCGGCGGTGATTGGCCTGACCAAGGCGATTGCGGCGGACTTTGTGACCAAAGGCATTCGCTGTAATGCCATTTGTCCGGGTACGGTTGATAGTCCATCCCTGCATGACCGCCTTAAGGCGACCGGGAACTACGAGCAGGCCATGAAAGATTTTATTGCGCGTCAGCCTATGGGACGCATTGGCAAGCCAGAAGAAATCGCTGCGCTGGCTGTGTACCTTGGTAGTGATGAAAGCGGATTTACAACCGGACAGACACACGCCATTGATGGCGGATGGGCGGTTTAATAAGAAGGGTAGGGACATGAAGCTCCTTAGATTTGGTGAGATGAACGCCGAGAAGCCAGGTGTTCTGGATGCAGATGGCAACATTCGTGATCTTTCTGGTGTGGTTGGGGACATCGCCGGTGACACCTTGAGCGCAGAGGGACTTGCGAAGATTGCGGCTTTGGATCTGAACAGCCTGCCAGTGGTGGACGGGAACCCACGCATTGGTGCTTGTGTTGGCCATGTTGGCAAGTTCATCTGCATCGGCCTGAACTATTCTGACCATGCCGCAGAAGCTGGCATGCAGGTGCCGGAAGAGCCTGTGACGTTCTTCAAAGCGACCTCTGCCATTTGTGGCCCGAACGATAACATCGAGATCCCACGTGGTTCTGTGAAGACAGACTGGGAAGTGGAGCTTGGTGTGGTGATCGGTAAGCACACCAAGTATGTGAGTGAGGAAGAGGCGCTGGACCACGTAGCTGGCTATTGCGTGGTCAATGATCTGTCTGAGCGTGATTTTCAGCTGCATCGCAGTGGTCAGTGGGTAAAAGGTAAGTCTGCTGACACCTTTGGTCCGATTGGTCCATGGCTTGTGACCCGTGATGAAGTGGAAGACCCACAGAACCTTTCCATGTATCTGGAAGTGAACGGCAACCGCTATCAGGATGGTTCTACCAAGACCATGGTGTTTGGCGTGGCGCAGGTGATTTCGCATCTGTCCCAGTTCATGAGCCTGCAGCCGGGTGATGTGATCTCCACCGGTACGCCTCCGGGTGTTGGTATGGGCCAGAAGCCAGAGACTTACCTGAAGCCGGGCGACAAGATGGAGCTGGGCATCGAAGGTCTCGGCGTTCAAAAACAGGTTACTTACGCCTCTGAATGAGGAGCGTGAGCTTGCTAAGCTCTGATGCCTTCAATAAGCTTTACAGAACTCTCCGCTGCAGCTAGCGGCGGAGAGTTTTTTCATGAGCTTCCGAAGGAGGGGATGAGCATGACCACTGACGCAGAACCAATCACATATTGCACTTATGAAAGCCCTGTCGGGGAGCTTTTGATTGGTGGGGAAGCCGGTGGGCTGGAGTTTATCCATTTTCCTGAAAGTGCGCGCAGACGGTACGTTGAGGATGGCTGGATTGAAGATGCAACGCCTTACGCAGATCTGATTGCGCAGTTGGCAGCGTATTTTGCTGGCGACCTCAAGGAGTTTTCTCTCAATTGGAAGCTGATTGGCACTGAGTTTCAAAAGAGTGTCTGGGAACAGCTTGCAGCGATCCCGTTTGGTGAGACGCGCAGCTATGGCGATGTGGCGAAAGCGCTGGGCAATCCGGGGGCGAGCCGTGCCGTTGGGTTGGCGAACAATGCAAACCCGCTGCCGATTGTTATTCCTTGCCACCGCGTGATTGGCTCGAATGGGGCTCTGGTTGGTTTTGGTGGTGGTATAGATACCAAGATCTGGCTGTTGGATCATGAAGGTATTCCTCATGGAACAAAAGCCAACAAAGATCAGATGGCATTTTCCTTCTAAACAAAAAGGGCGCCCGGATGAGCGCCCTTCTCTTTTGCCGATGTGATTGGATCAGGATGGCGTTGTTTCTGTTTCTTCAAACTGAATGCGCACGATCCTGTCAGTTCCAGACTCTCCGCCCCAAACTTCACCTTTGCGTCCTGCCAGTTGGCGGACATCAGGATCGGTTTTGTTGCTTGGGAAGCTGGTGAACTCTTCTGTGTCTGGATCAAAGTAGACAACGACATCGGCATCAAAGTCGGTGAGCCAGACCTTGTCGTTTTCGTCAACATAGACAGAGTAGGGCAGTGGGTCATTGCCAGGGAGGCGCCATTCGCGCCATGTGTCGGCTTGCGGGTCATACTCGCTAACCTGCCCTGAGAGCCATTCACTGACCCAGAGTTTGCCTTCTGAGTTGGACCAGACACGGCGGGCGCCTTGTTCCTCTGTGGGAGGCGTCACAATGCGGGCGCGTCCGTTGGCTCTGTCGATGTTGGCGATGTGGCTGCCTGCGAGAGACGCGTACCAGACATCTCCCTGCGGGGTGACGGTGATGCCATAAGGGCCGGGGCCTTGTGGGCTAGGCCAGACTTCAATTTCCTGCGTTACGGGATCAACGCGGCCATAGACGCCGTTTTGTCCGGTGAACCAGTAGATGCCGTCGTGGTCAAACACGCCGGTGTTGAGGTTTGCGTCCTCAAACTCGGCTGGTAGTGGAATGAGGGTGACGGCGTCGGTTGCTGGATCTACGCGGGCAATGGCGTTCTGTCCGCCTTCTGTGACCCACATTGCGTTGTCCGGGCCAAGTACCACGCCGTGTGGCGCTGCTTTTTCGCCCAGTGAAACCGGGTGAAGTTCTCCAGTGTCAGGATCAAGACGTGTGAGCGTGCCATCTGCCTGTCCGCAGTACCAAACCATGCCATCGGAATCGAAGCCAACGTCTCTGGAGCGCGCGCCGGGGCGGGCATCAAAGTACGTGACCTTTGCGTTTTTGATGGAATTTGCTTTGTCTTTGCTTTCTGCGAAGACTGGTCCAGCCACGATGCCCATGTAATAGGCGCTGGAAATTGTTAGGGCAGATGCTCCGAGAAACTCTCGTCTGTTCATCCTACCTCTCCCTTATGCCGTCTCCTTGGTGGAGACAATCGGCTTGCCTTAATGCATGGGAGAGGCGTGTCTATGGCAAACTACCTATACGCCCTCAAGCATTTTAAGTGAGGTTAAGGAACGGTCAGCGAAGCGGAGAAAATTGTTCGGGTCGTCGTGCTCCAGAATGTAGATTTTGGTGCGGCTCTTTTCCTGCAGGGCAGCGAGGATGTGGCCCCATGGAACGGTGCCAAACCCTACATCTGCCCAGCCATCTTCATCCACGCCTTCGCCTTCTGGCGCGATGTCTTTGATATGGACGGCGGTGATGCGGGTGCCGTGGGCTTCGATCCAATCCAGCGGGTCAAGATCTGCCTTGATGATCCATGCGGCGTCGATCTCCCATTCCACAGAGGGTGCTTCGGAGATGATGATCTCCATGGGGATGGTGCCATCGGGGAGGGGGCGGAACTCGAAATCGTGGTTATGCCAGCCGAAGTGAAAGCCCTTGTGCTTGAGCGTGCCTGCAAGATGCTCCAGCCGGTGAGCGAAGACGGTCCATTCGTGCTTGGTTTTGGGGCGGTCTTCTGGCGTGAGGTAGGGGGCAAAGATGGTGTGCATGCCAAGGAGGACTGCGATCTTGATGCACTGGTCGAGGTTTTCTTCCAGATCCTTCAGATCAAAATGGCCGGAGGGCATGTCCAGGTCGTATTGGTCGAGCAACTTGCGGATTTTCTGGGCGGCTTCCAGTGTGGGGTAGAGCTCTTCGAAGCCTTCGACCTGCGTGTATCCGAGGAGAGCGGTTTCCTGAATGACCTCTTTCCAAGGCTGGAAGTTTCGTGCGCTGTAAAGCTGTAGGCAAAAATCCATGATGCAGTTCCCCTCCCTGATCAACCAAAGTCTGTCGCTTCAGTTTAATCTTGCTTCACGACAATAGAGTTGCATCTACCTGTAGGGCAAGGGGTGCTGCGAAACTGGTGGGAGGTGCGAGTGCGAACCGTCAAGCTGGGCTCCAGAATCGATCTTTAAGCAAAGGAAATTCAGGATTTGAACACACCCGGTGGAGAACGTCAGATTGCCGAAAATAGGTTCGAATTATTTCGCCGCGAAAATATTAGTTGGCTCAGTATATTTGAGTTTGAGTGAACACCTCAGTCTTTTCAAGGTGTTAAAGGAGACGGGTGTGGGGTGCAGGAATGACAGATCTTCAACATTTTCAGCCGCACGTGGTGCGTTCTCATCCTAATGGATAACAACTGGGAGTTTCGTTTTGTCAATTTTCGAATTGACGCTTAAGTGGTTTCGCTTATATTTCGAAATTACGCGAATATGCGCGTAATCGGCTGTAAACGAAAATTGACGTGTAGGTTAGGACGTAGTTTAATTTTGGTCTCTAATGGCACTTTGTAGGGACGGAGCTGCGTAAGAAAGCAGAACTTGAAAGTGTTCGGGGAGGCTCGTGAAAATTTGACAGGAACGCAGCATCAAAAAGCTGCGATGTTCTTTAAAAGGCCTCGGCCTTTACTATGGGATTCAGCTCGGTTTTGAGCTGTTTATGGAATTACAGTCAGGAATTTGAAGGTACCGCAGTGCAAGCAGCGCGTACCGCAGAAAGCAGTCGGGTCGCTTTCTGTTCCGGGAGGGCAACATGCTTGAATTAAGGGGCGTCAGCAAAACTGTTGACGGCATGGATCATATTCGTGACGTGTCTCTGCGTCTTGAAAGTGGTTCATTGAACGTATTGTTGGGACCAACACTGTCGGGCAAAACAACGCTGATGCGTTTGATGGCAGGGCTGGACAAACCAACTGCAGGGCAAGTGCTCGTAAATGGACAGGATATGACCGGTGTTTCCGTGCGCAAGCGCGATGTCGCCATGGTCTATCAGCAGTTCATCAACTACCCGGCTCTCACGGTTTACGAAAACATCGCCAGCCCGCTGCGCGTTGCAGGGCTGAAGGGGGATGAGATCGACAAGCAGGTGCGCAAAGCTGCGGATCTGATGAAGCTCTCTCCGTATCTGGACAGAACGCCGCTGAACCTTTCCGGTGGTCAGCAGCAGCGTACAGCACTGGCGCGCGCGCTTGTGAAAGGCGCGCATCTGGTGCTGATGGATGAGCCGCTGGCGAACCTGGATTATAAACTGCGCGAAGAACTGCGCGATGAGCTGCCGAAGATTTTTTCTGAGAGCGGTGCCGTGTTTGTTTACGCGACTACAGAACCAACTGAAGCGCTGCTGCTTGGCGGGCGTACAGCCACTTTGCATGAAGGCCGTGTTTCTCAGTTTGGTGACACCATCGATGTTTACAGAAATCCTCAGGACATCGTCACTGCGCAAACTTTCTCTGATCCGCCGCTGAACCTGTTGGGCCTGACAAAAAGCGGAAGTGAGTTCCGCACGTCCAACGGCACAGTTATTCCGGCATCTGAGGAAGAGAAGCGTCTTCCTGATGGACATTACAAAGCAGGTTTCCGGCCCCATCACCTCTACCTGCAGCGCCCGAGCGAAGATGCTGTGTGTCTTCCTGCCGTTGTTGATGTTTCCGAGATCACCGGATCTGAGAGCTTCATCCACCTGACCTGCCTGAACCACCGCTGGGTGGCGCTGGAGCATGGCATTCATAACGTGGATGTGGATGCTGAGATCGAGGTGTACGTGGACGCCAAGAACTTCATGATCTTTGATGATGAGGGTCGCTCTGTTGCGTCTCTCATGAGCGAAGCGGCTTAAGGAGGCGAGCATGGCACGTATTGATCTCGACCACATTCGCCACTCTTATCTGCCGAACCCAACGAGCCCAAGCGACTACGCTTTGAAGGAAGTTAATCTGACCTTTGAAGACGGTGGTGCTTATGCGCTTCTTGGCTCTTCCGGCTGTGGCAAGACAACTCTTTTGAACATCATTTCCGGCCTGCTGACCCCGTCTGAGGGTGAGCTGCTGTTTGATGGCAAGCCGGTCACGGAGCTTTCCACCGAAGCGCGTAACATCGCGCAGGTGTTCCAGTTCCCAGTCGTTTACGACACCATGTCTGTTTACGACAATCTCGCTTTCCCGCTGCGCAATCGCGGTGTTCCGGCGGCTGAGGTTGATCAGAAGGTCAATGAAATTCTGAAGATCATTGATCTGGAGAGCAAGGCCAAGCGCAAGGCGCAGGGTCTGACAGCTGATGAGAAGCAGAAGATTTCTCTAGGGCGTGGTCTGGTGCGTTCTGACACCAATGCGATCCTGTTTGATGAGCCGCTGACCGTGATTGACCCGCACATGAAGTGGGTTCTGCGCTCGCAGCTGAAGCATCTGCACAAGCAGTTTGGTTTCACCATGGTTTACGTGACCCACGACCAGACCGAGGCGCTGACCTTCGCGGATAAGGTTGTGGTGATGTATGGCGGTGAAGTGGTGCAGATCGGAACGCCGGATGAGCTGTTCCGTCGCCCGCAGCATACGTTTGTTGGTTACTTCATCGGTTCCCCGGGCATGAACGTTCTGCCATGTGAGGTGGATGGCACCATGGCGCGCATTGGCGACCACAGTGTTCCGCTGCAGTGCGGTCTTGACCCGAAAAAGGTTGCTCAGAAGACCGAAGTGGGCATTCGCCCTGAGTTCGTGAAGCTGGGTGGTGCTGGCGAAGGCTTGCCGCTGACCGTCAACAATGTTGAGGACATCGGACGTTACCGCATTCTGCGCGGTGAGATGGATGGCATTGCGCTGAACGCGATTGTTGGCGAAGGCGAGAGCATTCCGGAAAGCCCGACCGCTCTCTTCGACCCGACACAGACGAACCTTTATGCCGATAGCTGGCTCGTAAGCGAGGGGGCTTAAGCCATGGAAAAGACCGTAAACAACAAAGCCTGGTTCATGGTTTTACCGGTTCTTTTGCTGGTGGCCTTTACCGCTGTTATCCCGTTGATGACTGTTGTGAACTACGCGTTTCAGGACAGCTTTGGAAACAACCAGTTCTTCTGGGTTGGTATTGAATGGTTTCAGGAACTGCTTGCCTCGGAGCGTTTTCATGATGCTCTGGTGCGCAACCTGATCTTCTCTTTCACGATCCTCGCGATTGAAATTCCGCTGGGTATCGGGATTGCGCTTTGCATGCCTAAAAAGGGCTGGGGCGTTCCGGTTTGTCTGGTGCTGATGGCGCTGCCACTGCTCGTGCCGTGGAACGTGGTTGGCACCATCTGGCAGGTGTTTGGCCGTGCGGACATCGGTCTTCTTGGTTACTTCCTGAACTCGCTGGGCATCAATTACAATTACACGCAGGACCCTGTTGCGGCCTGGGCCACCGTGATTGTTATGGATGTGTGGCACTGGACCAGCCTTGTTGTGCTGCTGTGCTATGCGGGTCTGGTTTCCATTCCTGAGGCTTATTATCAGGCAGCACGCATCGATGGTGCTTCCCGCTGGGCTGTGTTCCGTTACATCCAGCTGCCAAAGATGCACAGTGTGTTGCTGATTGCGGTTCTGCTGCGCTTCATGGACAGCTTCATGATTTACACCGAGCCGTTTGTTGTGACAGGTGGCGGACCGGGTAACTCCACGACCTTCCTGAGTATCGACCTTGTGAAGATGGCGATTGGTCAGTTTGACCTTGGACCAGCTGCTGCAATGTCCCTCGTCTACTTCCTCATCATCCTCTTGTTCTCCTGGGTGTTCTACACCGTAATGAACAATGCCGGGACTGAGAAAAAACACTACGCAGGCGAGGAGTAAGCACCATGTCGACAACAACTGGAACTGCTACAATTGATGGTGGTGTTGCTGCTGGTGGACAAGCTCCACGCAGCCGGGCCCGCGCGAAGGCACAAAGAACAGGAAGCCGTTATTCCTTCCTCGTGCCAACTCTGTACATCACGTTTTTGATGCTGCCGATCTATTGGCTCTTCAATATGAGTTTGAAGACCAACCAGGAGATCCTGAGCAAGTTCACCCTGTGGCCGGATGAGCCGACGCTCGCCAACTACATGGTGATCTTCACAGACCCTAGCTGGTACAGCGGTTACATCAACTCCATTACCTATGTGGCGCTGAACACGGTGATCTCCGTGGCGGTTGCGCTGCCAGCGGCTTATGCGTTCTCTCGCTACAAGTTTCTGGGTGATAAGCACCTGTTCTTCTGGCTGCTGACCAACCGTATGGCACCTCCGGCGGTGTTTGCGCTGCCGTTCTTCCAGCTTTACTCCGCTTTCGGCCTGATCGACACGCACATTGCTGTGGCTCTGGCGCACTGTCTGTTCAACGTGCCGCTGGCTGTGTGGATCCTTGAAGGCTTTATGTCCGGCGTTCCGAAAGAGATCGATGAGACTGCGTATATCGATGGCTACTCCTTCCCGAAATTCTTCGGCAAGATCTTCATGCCTCTGATTGCAAGCGGCATCGGCGTGGCAGCGTTCTTCTGCTTCATGTTCTCATGGGTTGAGCTGCTGATTGCCCGTACGCTGACAACCACGGCTGCCAAGCCGATTGCGGCGACCATGACCCGTACGGTTTCAGCTTCCGGCATGGATTGGGGTGTACTCGCCGCGGCTGGAATCTTGACCATTATTCCGGGTGCGTTGGTGATCTACTTCGTACGTAACTACATCGCTAAGGGCTTTGCCCTGGGCCGCGTTTAATCAGGAGAGCAAGGCATGGATTTTTCTTGGATGGCCTGGACGCAGCCAACAGCGATTTTCTTTTCCATGATTGCGCTGTTTCTTTCCGGAATGGCGGTTTGGGAGTGGTTTGTGCCGGGGGGAAGCCCGCGGCATGGCATTTTGAGATTTGAGACAACACGCGGTGACCGCTTGTTTGTCTCGCTGTTGGGCAGTGCGTTTATCTGCCTGTTTTGGCTTGGGTTTGTTAGCACAAACCTTTGGTGGGCTCTGTTGGTCTGTGTGGCATATGCGTTTTGCGTGTTCCGCTGGGTTTAGGAATGAGCTTTTTTCTCCGCACTGACGTCTAGGGGAACTGTCAGTGCAATAAATTATAGTCGGGAGGAATATATATGAGACGTCAGCTATTAGCGTCCGTTGGCTTTGCAGCCATGATCTGTGCTTCCAGCTCTGCATTTGCAGACATGGAAGCCGCTAAGAAGTGGGTGAGCGACGAGTTCCAGCCTTCTACTCTTTCTCAGGAAGAGCAGATGAAGGAAATGGACTGGTTCATCAAAGCTGCTGAGCCTTTCAAAGGTATGGAAATCAAAGTGGTTTCCGAGACCATTGCGACCCACGAATACGAAGCTAAGGTTCTTGCAAAAGCATTTACCGAAATCACCGGTATTAAAGTTACTCACGATCTGATCGGTGAAGGTGACGTTGTTGAGAAGCTTCAGACCCAGATGCAGTCTGGCGAGAACATCTACGACGCGTACATCAACGACTCCGACCTGATCGGTACTCACGCTCGTTACCAGCAGGTTCGTAACCTGACCGACTGGATGGCGAACGAAGGTAAAGACGTAACTCTGCCAACTCTGGACATTGAAGACTTCATCGGCAAGTCCTTCACCACTGGTCCGGACGGCAAGCTTTACCAGCTTCCTGATCAGCAGTTCGCGAACCTTTACTGGTTCCGCTATGACTGGTTCACCAACCCAGACATCAAAGCTCAGTTTAAAGCGAAATATGGCTACGAGTTGGGTGTTCCGGTTAACTGGTCTGCTTACGAAGACATCGCAGAGTTCTTCACCAACGACGTGAAAGAAATCAACGGCGAAAAAGTCTATGGCCACATGGACTACGGTAAGAAAGACCCATCCTTGGGTTGGCGCTTTACCGATGCATGGCTCTCCATGGCTGGTGCTGGCGACAAGGGTATCCCGAACGGTCTGCCAGTTGACGAGTGGGGCATTCGTGTGAACGGCTGTTCCCCAGCTGGTTCTTCCGTTGAGCGCGGTGGTGCAACCGATGGTCCTGCAGCGGTTTACTCCATCACCAAGTACATCGAGTGGCTGAAGAAATACGCTCCGGCTGAAGCACCAGGTATGGTGTTCTCTGAAGCTGGTCCAGTTCCGGCACAAGGTTCTGTTGCTCAGCAGATCTTCTGGTACACAGCCTTCACCGCAGACATGGTGAAAGATGGTATTCCAGTTGTGAACGCAGACGGCACTCCTAAGTGGCGTATGGCTCCTTCTCCGAAGGGTGCATACTGGGAAGAAGGCATGAAGCTGGGTTATCAGGATGCTGGTTCCTGGACTCTGATGAAGTCTACTCCGGAAGATCGTGCGAAAGCTGCATGGCTGTACGCTCAGTTCACCGTTGCAAAGACAACTTCTCTGAAGAAGTCTCACGTTGGTCTGACCTTCGTGCGTGACAGTGACGTTCGTGATGCATCATTCACCGAGCGCGCACCTAAGCTAGGTGGTCTGGTTGAATTCTACCGTTCACCAGCTCGCGTACAGTGGACCCCAACCGGTACCAACGTTCCTGACTATCCAAAGCTGGCTCAGCTGTGGTGGCAGAACATTGGTGATGCATCCTCAGGCGCGAAAACTCCTCAGGAAGCTATGACTGCTCTTGCTGCTGCTCAGGACAAAGTTCTGAAGCGTCTTGAGCGTGCTGGTGTTCAGGGCGAGTGTGGTCCTAAGCTCAACGAAGTTAAGGATCGCGACTACTGGCTGAACCAGCCAGGCGCACCTAAAGCCAAACTGGCTAACGAAAAACCAACTCCGGTCACCGTTGACTACGACGAGCTGATCAAGAGCTGGGCAGACGCTTCCAAGTAAGCGCTGCTTCTAAGGTGTCCATCATCGGAAACAGAGGTCGTTTTCGATGATGCGCTTCCAAGACTAAACGAGAAACCCGGTGCCGTAAGGTGCCGGGTTTTTTGTTTTTGGCATGAAGATCGCTCAGGAAACACTATTAGCCGTGTTAATCTCAATTAATAGTATTCACAGGTTTGAGAGACGACGCAAAAAAGTCTTTCAGTTTTAAAGATGCAGTTTCAGTCAGGTGATGCCTATCGAACATAAGATACTGGCCGTCTTCTGAGATCGGCGAAAAGACATCATTGTCGTATAATGTTGGAAGATAATCTACGGTTTTCACAAACTCAAAGTTTTCAGCTAGTTGGTCAAAAACTTTAAGCTGTCTTGTGCGTGTGTAGTTATCCTGTTCAAAGTTGATGAGGCAAGGGGAGTAACTTGCTTCTTGAAATGCGTGCATGCAAGCCTCTAAGGAGGTACTGCTATCTGCGAGTAAAGGCCCATCTTTTACAAGATAGATAGATATTCCTTTTCTTCTGAATCGCTTCATATAAGAAGAAAAGTTACTTCTAAACATTGAAGCCTTTTCACCGAATTTCAGGTCCGAATTCAGCGGTATATGTTTGTCGCGTGAGTCGTTTAGATGACCTCTATGAAATGAAGTTACAAAGTAATCGCCTTGTTTGGAGACTTTAAGCAGATGCTCTAATAGCCGGTCAGATGCAACCGGTTTACTCAAAAACGAATAGGGATAGTCGTTCTGATTTTCTGTATTGATGAAATAGAAACGTTTATTCCGCTGTGCAGCGACTGCTCGAAGAGCAAACGTAAGTTGTGCAGCATGACTGTCGCCAATGAGATAAATGTCACCATTGCCGGATGTTTTTCCGTTGCCTAAGCATTCACTGAGTGGGTCTTCAAACTTACTTATATTTGCAGCACCATGGCATTTGATACCAGCCCAGGGTTCAGGTTTGTCTGGAAAATCAAAACGAAATCGGGCTCCGTCAGTTAAAATCAGACTTAAGCAAATCAATCCAATTACTGATGCAAAAGATGGCGCGATAATAAAGATTTTTTTTCTGCTGAGGTGCTGCTTGTTCCTGAAGGGAAGTTCAATAAACCTCCAAGAGAAAACCGATAAAATAGCTGTAATACCGATAAGTGTGAAGGCTGACATGCTCTCGAGTTCGATACCATAGATTCGGCGATAAAACGCGAACACAGGTTGATGCCATAAGTAGGCTGAATAGCTTAGGAGTCCGACACTTACCAGTATTTTGTTGCTGAGTAATTTTGCCGTGTATGTTCTTTCACCCGCAAACGCGATGATTAATACAGTGCCAATTACCGGAACAAGAGTGAAGATACTGGGAAACGGTGTTAAATCATTGAAAGTAAAGATTGCAAAAATAATTGCTATCAGGCCCAAAAACGACAATAGATTGTTACTTTGAACGCTTCTCTTTTGCAGGAAAAAAGCGACCAAAGAACCAGAAAGTAGCTCCCAAGCCCGCGTAGGAGCTAGGTAAAAGTTCGCTGTTGCGTCAGTTCGCCATCCCCACTCGCTTAAAATGAAACTAACTATTGTAATTGCTATAGTTGCGAACAGTACCCTATGCCGACAATGTCGCCATAATATTACAAGAAAGATAGGGAATACAACGTAGTATTGCTCTTCAACAGCTAAACTCCATGTATGCAGGAGTGGAGTTAATTCTGCCTCTGTTGCAAAGTAATCAGAATTTTTCCAGAAGAAAATATTCGATACAAAACCAAATACTGATAGCAAGCTTAAGCTATACTCTTCCAAATCAGCTGGATACAGGAAAAAATAAGCTAATAAAGTCGTTGTAGCAAGGACAGTGAAGAGAGCGGGTAGTATCCTTCGAGCTCGTCGCTCGTAGAAAGTTAAGAGACTAAACCGATTTTGCTCAAGGTCATTTATTAGAATTGTGGTGATTAAGTAACCGCTGATCACAAAGAAAACATCTACACCTATGAAGCCTCCTTTGAAGTGCTCAAAACCGACATGGAAGAAGATAACAGGAACGACTGCGACTGCTCGCAGCCCGTCAATTTCGGCGCGGTACTTCAAGTTTACAACCCTAGAAAATTTTCATCGTACTTAACTGAAGGCATTGATCTTAGCGGACCATACTTGTGGCAGTCCAACAAGCATTCTGCCTTTGTTGGGACACCTATAGGGACAATTTTTCTAACTAGCAATCCCACTAGATTCTGCTCAAAAGAGAAGATGTAATAAGTCATGGACTTTAAGCCCCAACCAATGTGGTTGTTTCGTCTTCTGGTTGTGGTGTGCTAGGTAGATCTCGCGATGTCTTGGTCAGATTGAGGGAGGCTGCTGCTGTGAAGTGCCTACGTATCTACGCAACACCGGATGGGGAATCGCATTTCGATGAAATTGAGATACCGACCAATCAGGTGTCGGTGCATCCAGATGCTGTGCCGTTTGATGTGACTGCCAGCTATTCGGCTTCACGTGTCCGCATCACCCGTATTCCGGCTGGGATGCGCCAAGTGGAATGGCATACGGTTCCTGATCGATGTTTGACTGTGCGGCTTGATGGGGCGGTTGAGTATGAGACCAGTGATGGTGAGGTTCGTACTGTAGAGGCTGGGGAGTTTTTGATGATTGAGGACACGCATGGCAAAGGCCACCTTTCGCGCCATTCGCAGGAGGCTCAGACTGTGATCTGGATTTCCTTGCCTAATGGGTTGGAGGAGCCAGCTTAGACGGTGAGGTTCGCCGTATTTTATCGCTTATAATTCCGCATATCGGAATTGTATTTTACAACTGGAATTCCTGCCGCGCCCTGCTAAACTACGTGGAATTGCGAATGGTAGTGCGGCGCGGGAGTGCGCTTTGCCTCAGGGAGTTTCGAGTGTCTTCTTCATTTAAGTCATCAGGTCAGGTTTCCTATGAATTGCGCGGTGATGTTGCGGTTATGACCGTGAGCAATGCGCCGGTGAATGCGTTGTCTCTGGCGATCCGGCAGGATCTGGTTGCGCGCATCAAGCAGTTTGAGGAAGACGAAGTGGCGAAAGCTGCGGTGATTGTTGGGGAAGGCAAGGTGTTCATCGCCGGGGCGGATATCCGTGAATTCAAGCGTCCTGCCACTGAACCGCATCTGCCTGATGTGATTGATGGTATTGAAGCCTGCTCCAAGCCTGTGATTGCGGCTATTCATGGTGTTGCGCTCGGCGGCGGGCTTGAAGTTGCGCTCGGCTGTCACTTCCGTGTTGGGGTGAAGGGCGCCAAGGTTGGTCTGCCGGAAGTGCATCTGGGCATCATTCCGGGTGCAGGTGGTACGCAGCGACTGCCGCGACTTGCGGGCTATGAGAAAGCGCTGGAGATGATCCCGAGTGGTGCGCCGATTGGGGCGGATGCTGCGAAGGCTGCTGGTATTCTGGATGGTGTGAGCGAAGAGGCTGATGCGGTTGCAGCAGGTCTGGCGTTTGCGCGGTCTGTGATCGACAACGGAACTCCGCTGCGCCGTTGTTCCGAGTTGGTTGCTCCTGCGGTTGATGCTCAGGTGTTTGCGGATGCCAAAGCTGCTGTTGCCAAGCGGGCGCGTGGTCAGAAGTCGCCGGTGGTTTGTGTTGAAGCCATTGAGATGGCCAGCCAGACCAGTTTTGCGGATGGCATGGCGAAAGAGCGTGAGATGTTTATGGAGCTGAAGAACTCCGCTCAGCACCGTGCGCTGGCGCATGCTTTCTTTGCGGATCGGGCTCTTGGCAAGCTTCCAGAGATTGAGGGCATTGCTCCGCGTACGCTCAAGTCCATTGGTGTGATTGGCGGCGGAACCATGGGCGCAGGCATTGCGACTGGTGCGCTGATGAATGGGCTTTCCGTCACGCTGATCGAGCGTGATGATGAAGGGCTTGGCCGGGCGAAGGCGACGATTGCCAAGAACGTTGGCGGTGCCGTCAAGAAAGGCAAGCTTTCAGCGGAGCAGGAGCAGCGGATTTTTGATGAAGCGCTGTCCTTGAGCACGGACTATGTCTCGCTTTCTGATGTAGATCTGGTTGTTGAGGCGGTGTTTGAAGACATCGACGTGAAGAAGCAAGTGTTCCAGAAGCTGGATGAGGTTTGTAAGGAGGGTGCCGTTCTGGCAACCAACACCTCCTATCTGGATGTGAACGCCATTGCCGCCGTCACCAAGCGTCCGCAGGATGTGATTGGGCTGCACTTCTTCTCTCCGGCACACATTATGAAACTGCTGGAAGTAGTGGTCGCGGATAAGACAGCTCCAGACGTGATTGCGACTGGTTTCCAGCTTGGCAAGATCATGCGCAAGGTTGCTGTTCGGGCTGGTGTTTGTGATGGCTTCATCGGCAACCGCATTCTGGCAACCTATCGTGCTGCTGCAGATGCGATTGTGGTGGATGGTTCAACACCGTTTGAGGTGGATGACGTGATGTTAGAGTTCGGTTTCCCGATGGGGCCGTACGCGGTGTCTGATCTGGCCGGTCTGGATATCGGCTGGGCGACTCGCAAGCGGAAGGCGCCAACCCGTGATCCACGTGAACGCTATTTCACATTTGCAGACCGCATGTGTGAGCAAGGTTGGTTTGGACAGAAAACCAGCAAGGGCTATTACGTTTATGAGGATGGCGCTCGGAAAGGGACGCCAAACCCGGCTGTACTCGACATTCTGACAGAAGAACGCAAGGAAAAACAAATCAACGCACAAAATCTTTCAAAAGAGCAGATCCTGGATCGCTACATGGCGGCGATGGTGAATGAGGCTGCGAAGGTGGTTGAGGAAGGCATTGCTTTGCGGCCATTGGACGTGGATATGACGCTGATCTACGGCTATGGATTCCCGCGTTGGCGTGGTGGCCCGATGCAGTATGCCGATGAGATTGGTCTGGAGAAAATCCTCAGCAATATCAAGGCGTATGCACAGGAGGATGCCTACTTCTGGCAGCCCGCAAAACTGCTGGAGGAGCTGGTTGCTTCTGGCCGGACCTTTGCTGATCTGAATGCAGAGAGCGGGAATAACTCAGCAGCTAAAAAGCACGAGAACGCTTGATTCTCTTCAGTTGCATCGCCATCTTTTAGTGGTGTACCCTTGGGGTAGCTCTGAAACAGCGCACATAGCAACGGCGCTGTTTTGGATGTTTGTTTGCGTATTCTCGTTCAGAAACCGCTGTGTGGTTCTCAGAGATATGCCCGTTGGAGATGGTGATGCTGAATTTTCTGGAATATGTGACCGGACGAGTTATCGCGATATTGTTCGCAATGGCTTTGCTGGCATTTATCCTCCTTGTGATCGGGTTTGCCTCAGGCCTGATGCTGGCCATCATTGCCATCACTATTCCCCTTGTGATCCTGAAGATCCTGTTCGGTAAGAACAAGCCCAAGATCACCTATCACTATGAGCGCAAAGACTAGCTTATCGGGAAGTTTTTAATCTCGTTCTCGCCCCAGGTTTCCATTGCCTGAAGGACTGGCTGCAGGGATCTGCCTTTTTCAGAGAGAGAGTATTCCACATGGGGCGGGACAACTTCCATTACCATACGATCGACAATTCCGTCTGCTTCCAGTGATCTCAATTGGGCTGTGAGCAAGCGTTGAGAGACGCCGGGCAGTCTGCGCTTCAGCTCGTTGAAGCGGCATGGAGCGGGCAAAAGCTCGTATATAATCAAGAGCTTCCATTTTCCATTGAGAACGGTGAGCGTTCGGCGCACCGGGCATGTTTCGTAGCCAACGAATGCTCCACTTGGTGTGTCTGTGCTGTCATCGCTCATGGTATGCAGTACCTTTTTGTATACTAGCTGCTAAAATAGTGCGTACTAGACGTTCTGCTTCTTTGATTTCATATGGGGTTTGCCTAATGAAAACAAGGGAAACACACCAATGAACAAACTGAAGCTTGCTGTAGCAGGTGCAGCTCTTGCCCTTTCAACTGCCGTTGCAGGTGCGACTGAAGCTACTGATCTTCTGAGTAAATTTTATGAGGTTGCCGACAGTCGTCCGTTTGACCGCGCGAAACTGGCTGAGTTCTACGCAGACGACATGGTGGACCACAACGGTCATGATGGCCAAAACGCCAAGCAGTCCGCGCTGGACACCTTCACGGCTCTGGCAGTTGGTGCGCCGGACTCCCGCCATGAGCTTGGTATGGTTGAGCCGGTTGGTGATGATAAGGTTCTGATTTACTGGCGCTATAAAGGCACAAATACCGATGGTCTGTTCGGTTCTGAAGCGAACGGTAACACCTTTGATATTGCTGGCTTTGAGGTCTACCGCGTTGAAGACGGCAAGATCCGGGAATTCTGGCATGTTGAAGAGCTGGCTTCCATGGGCGAGCAACTTGCTACCAAGAAATAAGCGATAAGGCCCGGGGTGTTCCTCCGGGCTTTCTTTTAAATCGTGTTTGCGTGATCGGGGAAAATGAGATTGTTGGCTTGATCTGGCCGTGATTACCGGTTTTGCTAGTTGCAGCTTTGAGAGCAGAGATTGCCTGTCTTATTAGTTTGTTGATTTAGCTTTTGAATTTGCATTGAGGAATATGTTGTGAAGCTGCAAGATGGAACACTGAAACTTTCCAGTGGCCGCGTCCTTGCGTGGAGTGAATGGGGCGCTGCAGACGGGCGGCCTGTGATTTTGTGTCAGGGTGCAGGGATGGCCTCGGCCATTCCGTTTGGAGAGCAGGCTGCAGCAGATCTTGGTCTGCGCATTCTCTCCGTTGATCGTCCTGGGCTGGGGAACTCCGAGGCTGATCCTGAGAAAAGTTTTGAAAGCTGGGCAGCGGATATCAAAGAACTGCTTGATTTTGTGAAAGCTGATCAGGCGTTTGCGATTGGCTTTTCGCAAGGCGCTCCGTTTGCGTTGGCGCTGGCTGATGCTGGTCTTGTTGATGGCGTTGCTGTTGTCTCCGGTCAGGATGAGCTGGCCTCTCCAGAGCTATTTGCTATGCTTCCTAATGAGTTGAAGGGCATGGTTTCGCTTGCTTGTGATGATCCAGATCGTCTTGAGGCAGACATTGCAGGCATGGCGACAGCTGATTGGTTGTGGCAGATGATTGAAGGGATGAGTGGGCCTGAGGACAGTGCGTTTTATGCCTCAGCATCGTTTGCTCCACTTTATCGAGATGTGCTTGCTGCCGGCTTCTCTCAGGGTGCTGCCGGGTATGCCCGTGATACTGGGCTTGCCATGGGGCGTTGGTCGTTCAACGTCGAAAACATCAAGCAGGACGTGCAGTTATGGTATGGGCTGAAGGATACAAGCCCAGTCCATTCGCCTGATTTTGGTGCGACACTTGCTAAACGCCTGAACCGCTCCGAGCTGAATCAGGTTGCAGAGGAGGGGAGTGCGATCCTCTGGACCCAAGCTGATGCTATTTTGCGTAGGCTGGCAGAAAGCCAGCGCTAAGCAGAAGGCCCGGCGAAGAAGCTTTGTCGGGCTTTATGCATTCAGTTGGGAGGGTGCCAAGCTCAGACGGGCAGGAACAACTCTCGCACTTCGGAGCTTCTGGCTACTGGCGCATCGTCTGTATGAAGTGTCTGGTATCTATGCGTGTCATCTGAGATGGCTGTACTTGTGCCGTGATAACCTGCAACTTCAACTTTGTCGAAGCCAACTTCCTTCAGATCATTTGCAAGCGATTGGGCAAATGGGACCACCTTTGTGCCGTCCAGTTCGGGATCTTCCGGGGCGTCTATATAGCCCGGTTCAGCTGCCAGTTTGAGTTCAGCTGGATCAAATGACTCTGGCTTGGTTGTATCAGCGCTGTAGCAACTTGCGACACGGATGTCAGAGAAAGACTTGTCCAGTCCACCTTTGGAGAGTTGCTCGGCAAGATCTCTTGAGGAGACTATTTCATAGCCTTCTTCACTGGCGCTCCGTTTACTGGATATCTCGTTGGAGCCGGAAGAGCCATGACCGAGAACATAAAGCTTGTTTTCGCTGCTCTTCAATGTGCCCAGAATGCCGGTGTTTTCATTGCTGATAATGTCTGACTGCTGCAAAACATGAGCCTCGAAAGTGTAGTTTTGCGCTAGTTTCATCATGGCTTTGTAATCATCTGAAGACACAAAATCCAGAAGCTCAAATCCTTCAAGGTTTAGTTCTGAGATGACTGCATTTGCTGTCTGGCGCATGTCGCTGGCTTGTGTATGCTTTTTTTCAATCAGTTGCTGCTTCAGGGTTTCCAGCTTGGTCTTGTCTGCGTCATTTGCCACGATGATATGGCGTGGCTCTTTGCCAGTGGTGTTTCTGGTTCGATTAGCGCCTGCGGCGTAGTCCAAAATATCTTCAGATGCAAAGGGGGCGTAGTAGAAGCCCGTTTTTTTAGGGGTATCTGTCTGTGAAGTGGAATAACTCAAGTTAGTGGCTTGTGCATCCTTTGCATTAACTTGCGCGAAACTTGTGCTTTGATCTATTTGCACAGTTGTTTGTGGTGTATTTAAATTAGATATAGGCATATGTGCACCGAGTTTATTGAGAATCAGAAGTATTTATCTGACTTCACTATTGGTGCGTTGCTTGGGTGGCTGTTGTATTATTTGATACAGCACGTATAGATTGTTTATACGTGATAATATCTACCTGATTTAAGGCTGCGGAGGGACACCGCCAGAATTTTCCAATCACGGCATTGAAAAACCCGGCGAAATGTTCCGCCGGGCTGTTCTTCATTCAGTTGTGTTGCTCTTAGTTCAGCTGTGCTGCATCGCCCATGGAGAAGAAGAGGCTTTCTCCGCTGGCATCATCTACGCCGTCATTGTCGGTAGAGACGAGGATGCGGCCATCGTTGGTGATAGCCAGCCCTTCCACCTTATCTGGTGTCCAGCCATTGGTTGCGGACATGGCTGGCAGCAGATCGAGAACGACTTTCTTGGTCAGCACTGGAAGTTCGGTGCCGTGTGGTGCAGGCGTGATGCCTTGCAGTGAGATCGTGGTTACCTGCTTGATGGCTGCTTCCTTACCGCCTTTGTTGTCACGCTCCAGAATAGCGAACTTGCCATTGCCGAGAGCTGTGATTTCGGAGAGGCCAACCCAACCACCGGCGGAACTGCGTGGCGCGTCCAGCGGGTAGTGAACGAAGCCCCAGCTTTCATCCTCAGGGTTGTAGATGCCGATTTTGGTCATGCCTTTCGGATCGTCGTTCCACTCACGCTGAACTGCAACGGCTACGAGGGTTTTGCCGTTCACCTCAAACTCGGCCACGCCTTCCAGTGAGAAGCGCTTGGCTTGTGCGATAAGGCTTGCTGGCAGTTTGATTTCTTTCTGGATCTCACCATTGGCAGAGGCCTGAAGCAGGTAGTGTTCCATTTCCTTCTTCGCATTGCCTTCAGATGCCAGCCAGAAGCCACCCTCTTTGCGCAGGGCGATGCCTTCCAGATCGTACTTTTTCGCGGTGCCGCCTGTCAGATCCATGTGGCCTGTGATTTCAACAGGCTGTTTGGAAACGTCCAGCGTGAAGATGCGGGCTTTGTCGTAGAAGCTGTCAGAGACGGCGTAGAGTTTGTTGGCATCGTCTTTATCTGCCACCATGCCGGAGATTGCGCCCCAGCCGATTGGTGCGTTGGTTTCCGGATCAATGTTGGAGACCAGCTGCGGGTACTCAGCAGAGGTTGCGCCAAACTCGTAGAGGCCAACGTGGGCGCGGACTTTGTCTTCCACATTGTCCTTCTCGTTGGCGACAACGAAGAGATTGCGGGACGGTATCGCCAGCAGGCCTTCTGGGCCAATGTGAGTTGGCAGGAACTGGACGAACTCAGGTTTACCGCCCGTGTCGCGATAGACCGCGACGAAGTTTCCGCGCTCGGAGTTTACGAAGATCAGGGTTTCTCCGCCGAACTTGCCAACAGTTACGCCCTCAGGCTCAGTACCCTTCTTGTGTGCGCGCTTGGCAGGGTAATGCCCGTGGGACATGGCCAGATGTTCCATCTGGTTGCCGCTGTCGAACTCGATGGTGCCGTCTTTGTTCCAGATGGTGAAACCACGAGAGCCGCCTTTGTAATCCCCTTCGTTGGCTGTCACGAAGCGATTGCCATCAATCCAAGCCACAGCATCCGGTTCCCGAGGAACGTCCACCTTCGAACCAGAGGCATCAGAGAGACGCGCCTTCTTAACCGGCACGTTTTCAGCGGTTGCTGTACCGGCTGAGAAGTGGTTGATTATCTTGCCGGAATCCAAGTCCACGATGGCGAGGTGGTTATTTTCCTGAAGAGTTACAACAGCTTCGCCCTTGCTGTTGATGGCGACGTATTCTGGTTCTGGGTCATCGCCACCTTCTGCCGCAAGGCCTGTCATTTCCACGGTGCGCACGGCATCGCAGTTTGTCGGCATGCCGTTGTTGTCCAGATCGAAGATGGTCAGGAAACCTGCTGGCAACTGAGGTAAAGCGCCGTCGTTCAGGTCTTCGTCACGCTCGTTTTCAATAGCAATCGCGAGGAACTTGCCGTCTTTGGAGACAGCCACAGAGTCAGGCTGGCCTTTGACATCGCACTTTGCGGTGATCTGTTTGGTCGCCAAATCGATGACAGCGAGGTAGCCGGACGGCTTGGTGTAGCTTTCGGAGGTGTTTACACCTGCAAGTGCATACTTGCCTGAAATCGCTACAGAAGTGGGCTCGCCACCGAGTGCGGTACGCCCTGCTGGAACTGGCTGTGCGGCGTTGGAAGCATCGAGGAAGACGATCTCTTTCTGAGGGCCATCGGTAAAGGCGAGGGTCATGCCGTCTTCAGAAGCGGTAATGATTTCTGCCACGGTTTCCGACTTGCGGTCTACGCCTTCTGCCAATGTTTCGTAAACCGGCATGGTCGCGATGCGTTTGAAGAACTTTGCTTCAGATGCAGTTACAGCAGAAAGGCCTGCTGCCAGCATGGCAACCGAAATGCCGCCCATAAGTGAAGTGCGAAGAACGCGCATGAAAATCCCCTGTCAGAATAGTTTTGCGGTTAAGTGCTTTCTGGTTAGGGGCCCCGCATGGCAGGCCTATGAATGTTTGTTGAAGCTTTGATGACGTGGTGCGAAACCCAGAGAAACGGTGCTTAAGGTGTCGTTGGTTCTATGCCGTCGATGGCCTCTATGAAGGGTTGTCTGGGTTTTAAGGGGAAGCTTTTTGCGAGCATTTGGGCGGATTTTATGCGGTCGAGGCGGAAGGTGCGGACGGCGTTGCGCAGGTGGTCCCAGGCCATGATGTACCAGACCGGATAGCTCAGGAAGAGGTAGTGCGGTTCGATGGTACGCTGGGAGAGATTGCCGTTCTGATCACTGTACTCGATCTGGATGCATTTGCTCATCAGAAAGGCTTCGTTGATTGGGCTCATGGCGTCGCTGTCGATTTCCTCAAAGGATCCATATACATAGACCGAAGCCGTTCCGCCGATCCAGATGCGGGACTTCAGAGTGTCGACCCGTGAGCGCAGTTCCGGGGAGAAAGAGGCGATCAGTTTTCGGCGGATTGGCTTGAGATTGGCCAGCAGGAGAGGGGAGTGCATGCTCTCAGCGATGGCGAGGCTGATGAGCAGATCGATGGCCTCTTTATACTCCAGCTTGAGACGACCAACTCCCCAACGGGATTGCAAGCGAATGCCGCCGCCGCGGCCTTTGTCCGCTTCGATCGGCAGGCCGCGTTCACGGAGTAACTCCAGATCCCGGAACAGGGTTCTTTGAGAAATACCGAGTTCTTTCGCCAGATCATGGGTTGTCGGGCACTCGCCGGACTTCAGCAGTGTTTCTATTTGTTCAAGTCGATCTAAGCGCTCCAGCGCGGTTGCTCTGGTTCTCTCTGTGGTCATGAAAGAAATGTGTCATTAAATGGCATATTTGTCCATACAAACGGGTCATCGAGACTTCTAAGGAAATAATGATGACCAACCAAGTGATTGAGTTTGCTCCTTTTCATCTTGCTGCTGATAAGACGGAGGCGGATCTTGTCGCTGCGTCTGAGCGGTTTCAGAGTGAATTTCTGGATGGGCATAAGGGCTTTGTGCGTCGTTCACTTGTGAAGCATGAGGATGGTGCTTACGCTGATATTGTAGTCTGGGCGGATAGTAGCGCGAGTGAGCGGGCATTTGCTGCGGCTGGTCAGCATGAAGCTGGGCAGGCGTATTTTTCAATGATTGATATGAGCCGTGAGCATCAGCCTCGTAAAGCGGGTGCAATGGAGTTCTTTAGCGTGGTGGGGACTTATGGCTGAGCCTTTTAAAGAGGTCTTCAATCAAGCCTCTATCCAACGTGTGGCCTCTGCTTTGGCGAGGGTTCATCCTGCGTTTGACAGTGCTGGTTTTATGGTGGAAGCGCTGGAGGGATTGAGTGACCTGGAGCTAAAGGAGCGCTCACTTCATCTGGCACGTTGTCTGCGTCGTTATCTGCCGGAAGATTATAGCGATGCGCTCTGGATCATGATGGCGACGCTTTCTGCGCCGCTGGCTATGGATGACGAGCCTGTCTGGGAGCATGAAGGGGATGGGCTCTATGGTTTCATCACCATGCCGTACTCAGACTATGTTCTGCTTTATGGTCTGGAGCACTTTGAGCTTTCCATGGCGGCCATGAAAGAGATGACCAGTCGGTTTTCTGCTGAGTTTGCCATTCGTGCTTTCATCGAGCGCTATGAAGATGAAGCGATGGTGTTGTTGACTGAATGGGCCGCGGATGAAAGCGCCCATGTGCGGCGGCTCGTTTCTGAGGGGACGCGACCACGGCTGCCATGGGGGCAGCGCTTGAAGGGGTTCATTGAAGCGCCGGAGAAGTGTTTGCCTTTGTTGGAGGCGTTGAAGGATGACGAGACCGAGTATGTGCGCCGGTCTGTTGCCAATCATCTCAATGACATCTCAAAGGATCATCCAGATCTGACAGCTGAGGTGTGTAAGAGATGGATGGAAGAGCCTTCTGAGCGGCGGAAGCGGATGGTACGCCATGCTCTGCGGAGCAACGTGAAAGCCGCGCATCTGCCGAGCCTTGCGGTGCTCGGGTATGATCCTGAACATGCGCAGGTTGTCTCTTGTGAGCTGCGGGATAGCCGTGTCGAGTTTGGCTCCAAGCTTTCCTTTGCTGCTGAGATCGCGAACTCTTCCGACCAGCCGATTTCTTACATGCTGGATTTTGTAATCTACCATCGGAAAGCCAACGGGACTTTGGCACCCAAGGTGTTCAAATGGAAGCGCGGGGAGTTGCGTGCAGGGCAGAAGCTCTCTGTTACAGGTCAGCATAGCATGCGGCCCATTACGACCCGGCGGTATTACGATGGTGAGCACAAGCTTGCGGTGCTGCTGAATGGGATAGAAACGGCAGTTGGTTCTTTTGAGCTGGTTGGTGTTGAGGAGATGGTGGCTTAGCTCTGCAACGGGCAGGCCTTGACACAATGAGATAATAGATTATCTAAAATGACAATCTATTATCTTCGTGTTGAGGACTTAATGCGTTTAGAGGGGCATCTTGGGCTTTCTACCATTGTGAAGACCTTTCCTTATCGGATCTGTCTGACATGGGCTGGTGTGCTCGCAGAGAATTTTCTGATGGCGTTGATCCCGCTGCTGATCGGGTTTGCCATCGATGACCTGCTGCAGGGTGCCTATGATAATGTCATTATAATGGGTGCCGTGCTTGTCGGGCTGACGGTGATTGCTGTTGCCCGACGGATTTATGATACTCGCGCCTACGGTACCATCCGCGTTCATCTTGGCGCTGCACTGGATCAGAAGCATCAGAATAAACCGGTCTCAAAACGGGCTGCGCGGCTGAACATGAGCCGGGAGCTGGTGGATTATCTGGAAGGTGAAGTACCTGAGGTGCTTTCAGCTGTTATTCAGATCGTTGTAGCTATGGTGGTGCTCGCCGGGTTCCATTTGTTACTGTCGGCCTCTGCATTTGCAGTTGTTCTCCTGATGCTGCTGACCTATTCGGCGTTTAACAGCCGATTCTATCTGTTGAACTCCTCGCTCAATGCGGAGAGTGAAAATCAGGTGAATGTGTTGGAGCGGGGTAGTCGGAAAGGTGTCTGGCGGCATCTGAGAGCTTTGCGAACTCATGAAGTGCGGCTTTCAGATACGGAAGCGATCGTTTATGGCGTGATCTTCCTGTTTCAGATTGCCTTCATCGTCACCAATCTGGTGCTTGCAGCTGGCCTACCGGATATGAGCACAGGGATGATCTTCTCTATTGTAGCGTATTCATGGGAGTTTGTGGAAGCTGCCATCATGCTGCCCATGACGATGCAGAGCCTGACCCGTCTTAATGAGATCACGGCGCGTATTAATAATGTAGAGGAAGAGTAGGGCTGAAAGAGCTGGTAGTTCGCCAGCTCTTGTGTTTGCTGATTTGATCAGCGGTGGTTGGACAGGCGCGGGCGTGCGCCGTTGGCGATCTTACGTAGGCCTTTGAAGTCCAGAACTTCAATCTTGTGTTTGCCGATGAGTTTGACTGCGCCTTCTTTCTCCAGACTTTTCAGAACACGGCTGACGGTTTCAGCGCGCAGGCCGAGGTAGTCCGCGATAGACTGTCTGGAGATTGGCAGAGTGAACTCTTCTACGAAGCGCGGGATGTTCATGCGGTTGCGCAGTTCAAAGATAAAGGAGGCCATGCGCTCTGTTGGGGTCTTCTTGCCCAGATCAGAGGAATGGTCGAACTGCTGGTGCATGATGTCTGTTGCGCGGCGCCAGTAAATGCGGCGCAGATTTCCATCTCGCAGGAGAAGTTCTTCGAACACATTGCGTGGGACAAGCTTTACGGATGTTGGCGCAAGCGCGACAACCTCACCGGATGCATGTCTGTCCGCGCGGTTCATGTCGAGGTATTCGCCCGGGAAGCGGAGTGTCAGTAGAGAGCGGCGGCCATCACTTAAATGACTCTCGACAGCAATCACACCAGTGAGGACTGCAAAGACAACTGGTTCCGGAAAGTCTTCGGGTGCCAGCTGATCACCTTCGTTCAGCTCGATGGTTCGGGCGGTGCGAAGTTCAGCTCTGTCGAAGTGAAGATGCATAGGGCGGCAGATGCATTCTTCGCCCTTAAAACCGCAGGTTTCATGAACACATTCAAAAGATGGTTGGTCAGGCGATGACGCTATCTTAGGAGGGGTTGTCCCCGACATGCGTTAAGCTCCCCGCTTATTACGTGATTTGGCGTAAAGTCCCCTGTAGTAAAGGACATTGATATAAATCAATATTCTAAGGATTACTTTTATTCAACATTTTGTTACCGGATGAAGGTGAAAAAATATCATTGTTTAGAACTCTTAAATCCAGCTTCTGATTGCAATCAATGAATGCAGTTCAACCCCATGCAGAAATAATGCGTATTCGGGGATCGACGCCGCTTGGCAACGAATCCAGGCGGCGTCATCCTAGGCAAACTGGGGGTAACAATGCGCCTTCTCGTCGGTATGTCGATTGCTTTGATGACAAGCACTGCGGCATTCGCAACAGATTTAGGGCCTGTTGCAAAAATTGAGCAGAATCCTGCTCTTGTAGAACTGGGAAAACGCTTATTCTATGATAGCCGTTTGTCTGGTGACACCAACCTTAGCTGTTCAACATGTCATGATCCAGCTAAGGCGTTCACAGATGGCGAGCAGCTTTCTACCGCATATACAGGTACAGAAGGTTTCCGTAACACGCCAACACTGGCGAACGTCGGACACCGTGCTGCATGGATGCATGATGGCCGTTTGGGTACAAACCTGAACGACGTGTCTCGTGGTATGATCACAGAGACCTACATCATGAACATGGATATGCGTATTATGCAGGAGCGCTTTAAGCAGGATCCTGTTTACGTTGAAATGTTTAAAGCTGCGGGCAAGGGCGAACCATCCAACGGTGGTGCTCGTGGTGCTTTGGAAGCATTCCTTAAATCCATTACATCTCAAGGTTCCGCGTTTGACCGTGGTGAGCTGACCGTCGCTGAGAGACGCGGTTATGAACTCTTCATGGGCAAAGCAGGATGTTCATCCTGTCACTCCGGCAACCGCTTCACTGATGATCAGCCACACAATACCGGTGTTCCAAACAATCCGGACATCTGGTCTGATCCGCTGCGTCACATCACCTATGTGACTTACGCGAAGTTCATGGGCGTAGAAAACTACATGAACCTGCGTGAAGACCAGGGTGCATACATCCGGGATCACAAAGAAGAGAACAAGCGTTCCTTCCTGACCCCAACTCTTCGTGAGCTGACCTACACCGCGCCTTACATGCACAACGGCATGCTGGCGACCCTTGAAGACGTTGTAGAATTCTACAACCAGGGCGGTGGTGATGATGTCAACAAAGACTCACGTCTGAAGCCACTCAACCTGAAGAACAGCGAAAAAGCCAATCTGGTCGCGTTCCTCAAGTCCTTGTCTGGCGACAGCTTCGATACTCCTGAATACGTTTGGACAGCCGACGACTACTCTTACGAGTTGATCGAAGACTGGAAAAACAAGAAGAACTAGGGGGCTGCTAAAATGACAACATTCAAAAAAACCATTAGTGCGATTGCACTTGCTGGTGTTTCCATTGTTGCAGTGGCAGCTGGTGTTCAAGCGGCTGAAAAACGCCCGGCAGAACTGGCTCCTTTGGGAGAGCCTCCTTCTCCACCAGATAACCCAATGACACCTGAAAAGGTTGAGCTGGGTAAGCTTCTGTTCTTCGATCCACGCCTGTCCGGTAACGGTGCAATGCCTTGTTCGGCCTGTCACCTTCCAGAACTTGGCTGGGATTTCCCGGACAAGATCTCTCTGGGCTACCCAGGTACTGTTCACTGGCGTAATTCACCAACCATCGTGAACTCTGCTTACTACGGCAATCTGTTCTGGACTGGTGTTTCCAAATCTCTGGAAGCAGAGGCCCGCACAGCTGCACGTGGCGGTGTTGCCGGTAACGGTGAAGACGACATGATGGAAGCACGCCTTGCGTTCATTCCTGAATATCGTGAGCGCTTCAATGACGTGTTCGGCACAGAATATCCGCTGATGCGCGACGCTTACATGGCGATTGCTGCATTCGAACGTTCCATCGTTCAGCGCGATACTCCGTTCGACCTGTACATGCTGGGCGATGACAATGCTCTGTCTGACCAGCAGAAGCGTGGTATGGAACTGTTCACCGGCAAAGCAGGTTGTTCAACCTGTCACGACGGTGCTCTGATCTCCAACCAGAAGTACTACAACCTCGGCGTTCCAGCTTATGACGGCTGGGAAGATGATGAGCTTGCACAGATCACCTTCCGCTTCGAGCTTTATGCAAAAGGTTCCACGGAAGAGAAATATCGCAAGTGGAAGGACGATCCGGGCCTTTACTTCGTGACCAAGCAGGAAGCTGACCTCGGTAAGTTCCGTGTGCCTTCTCTGCGTTACACCAAGTACACCGCTCCTTACATGCACAACGGCATGCTGGAAACTCTGGAAGACGTAGTTGAATTCTACAACCAGGGTGGTGGCACTAACGACTGGGCAGCAACGAAAACTGACCTGATCAAACCTCTTGGTCTGACCGACAAAGAGAAAGCTGATCTGGTGGCCTTCGTAGAAAGCTTCTCTGGCGAGCGTCTTCTCATGGAAACACCTGATCTTCCTGAGTATGAACCGCTTCCGGCTGTAGCGAACTAAGAGGAGATGGAGATGACACATCAACCTAAGTCCGTCTCTCCTGAGATGATTGAGGTCGTTAACGGCCCTGAGGAAATCGCGAAAACTGGCAAGCGCTGCGTGATGACACGCCGTCAGTTCCTGCTGACTTCCGGTATTTCTACCTTCACCGTAATGGTGGCACTGAAGTCTGGTCCTTCCTCCGCGAAGGTGCCTGCAATGGTCTCCACTTATGAGCGCAAGTTCATTTGTAAGCTTTCTGATCTGAAAGAAGACGAGCCATTTGACTTCAGCTACCCAGATGATGGCGCTTACTCCGAGTCCATGATTGTTAAGCTGGGCAAGGAAGCTGGCGGCGGTATCGGTACTGACAAGGACATTGTCGCGTTCAACTACACCTGTACTCACCAGGGTGGTCCGCTGCAGGGTACCTATCAGAAAGGTGATAAGGCGCTGGGCCCATGCCCACTGCACCTAACCACCTTTGACCTAACCCGTCACGGTATCTTCATCTCCGGCCAGGCTTACCAGAGTCTGCCTCAGGTTCTTCTCGAGCTAGACGGCGACGATATCTACGCTGTTGGTATGTTCGGGCTGATCTATGGCCGCTACGACAATCTCAAAGGGTGAGGAGTAAATCATGTCAACTCCCTACTACATTCCTGGAACAAACATTCCGCTGCCTCCGGTAGACGCTGATGTTCTTTCCACTGCTTGTGATTATTGTATCGTAGCGTGTGGTTATAAGATCTATCGCTGGCCTGTTAAGGGCGGAAAAGTAGGTGGTGAAAAAGCCGCTGAAAACGCCTTTGGCGTAGACTTCCCGGTTGATCCGCTGGGCCCATGGGTTGCTCCTAACCAGTACAACGTTGTGCTGCACAAGGGTGAACCTCACCATGTGATCATCATTCCGGATAAAGATACCAAGCATGTAAACATCAATGGTAACTCATCTATCCGTGGTGGTGCGCTGGCGAAGAAGGTTTACAACCCTCAGACCCCAACCCGTGATCGTCTGAAGTCACCAATGATCCGCATGTTCGGCACACTGATGCCAGTGACCTGGGATCTGGCTCTGGAAGTTGCTGCGGAAGTTGGTAAGCACGTTATCAAGAAGCACGGCGAGAACGCTTTCTGCGTGAAAACATTCTCCTACGGCTACATGGAAAACACCTATGCGATTTCCAAGTATGCTCTGCGCTCTGTTAGCACTGCGAACTTCACTTTCCACGACACTCCGTCTGATGTGACCTCCACACCAGGCTTCCGTGACGCTGGTTTCGACAACTTCGGTCCATCCTATCAGGATTGGAAAGATGCTGAGACCCTGATGGTTTGCGGTACGGACCCATATGAGTCCAAGACCATCCTGTTCACTGACTGGATGATGCCTGCGATCCAGAATGGTCAGAAGACCATCTTCATGATCCCACGTAAGACCGCTGGTGTGGCTTACGCTGAGAAAAATGGCGGTCTGTGGCTCGACATCCAGCCTGGTACTGACCTTCTCGTTGTGAACGCGATTGCTCGTGTGATTATCGAAAACGGCTGGCAGGACGCTGAGTGGATCCGTGACTGGGTCAACAACAAGTGGGAAAGCTCCTCAGGCTTCGGTCAGGGTACCCGTAACACTCCATGGCAGTGGCGTACCACTTGGGGCAAATTCCAGACCAAAGGCTACGAAGACTTCGTTAAGTGGCTGATGGCTCAGGATGAGTTTGAACCAACTGCAGCTGCTGAAACTGCTCAGATCGATGTAGAGAAGATCTACACAGCTGCTGAGTGGATGGCGAAACCTCGTGAAGATGGATCACGTCCTAAGACATCCATCATGATCGAGAAGGGCTTCTACTGGTCCAACAACACCGGTAACACCAATGCGATTTCTTCCCTTGGTATTATCTGTGGCTGTGGTGGTCGCCCAGGTCAGGTTATCGGTCGTGCTGGTGGTCACCAGCGTGGTGGCTTGAAGGGTGGTTCTTACCCACGCAACAAGTCTCCTGAGAAACTGCCAGGCCGTCGTCGCCGCGCAATGGATACCGACCGGTATCTGATGAGTGGTCACACCCGCTTTGCTCACGTGATTGGTAACACCTGGATCCAGTCCATGTGTGGTTCCCAGTCTCTTGCTGCAAAGTTTGAAGAGCTGACCGTTCAGAACCCAAATCAGGTGCGCTCTTACGACAAGCAAACCATCATCGACACACTGAAGAAGCGTGTAGACAGCGGTGGTATGGTTGTTGTGAACCAAGACATCTACCTCGTAGATCCAATTGGTGCACGTTTCGCTGACATCGTCTTCCCAGCTGCAGGTTGGGGTGAAGACACATTCACCCGTGCAAACGGTGAGCGTCGTCTGCGTCTGTATCCAAAATTCTACGATGCACCGGGTGAAGCAAAACCTGACTGGTGGATTGTTGCGAACCTCGCGAAGAAAATGGGCTTCAAGGGCTACGACTGGAAAGACTCCAATGAAGTGCTTGAAGAAGCAGCCCGCTTCTCCCGTGGCAGCCGTAAAGACTTCTTTATGCTGAAGGTTGCTGCGCAGAAGGAAGGCAAGACTCTTCACGAGAAGTTTGCTGAGTTCGGTACTGACGGTATTCAGGGCCCGGTTGTTATGCTTGAAGATGGCACCCTGCAGGGTACCAAGCGTCTGCATGATACCACCCGTGAACTGTCTGCGACTGGTCCAAGTGGTTCCAACCGCTACAACAAGAAGCTCACTCACTTCAACTCTCAGACTGGTAAGTGTAACATCCAGAAGAGCCCATGGAGCCTGTTCTCCGATTACTGGGCATGGATGAAGCCGAAGGATGATGAGCTCTGGGTGACTTCTGGTCGTATCAATGAGCGTTGGCAGTCTGGTTATGATGACCGCCGTCGTCCTTACATCGTACAGCGCTGGCCTGAAAACTGGGTTGAAATCCACCCAGATGATGCGAAAGAGCGCGGTATCGAGAACGGTGACTATGTGATGCTCTACTCTGACCGTATTCCGGTTCAGACAGACACCACAGTAGGTATCGAAGGCGATGACTTCACCTTCACCAAGCTGATGGACGAAGGCCACATCGAGCTGACTGAAGCAGCGATCACTGCGGTAGCAATTGTTACTCCAGCGCTGAAGAAGGGCATGCTTTACATGGACTTCCTGCACACTGCACAGCCAGCGAATGCTCTGTCTGGCCGCGTGGTTGACTGGATCAGCGGTAACTACAACTACAAGATGGGTGTTGGTCGCATTAAGAAGATCGGCACAAGCCCATACAAGGATAGTTTCCGGTCTATGTCTTTCGCTCGTCGCGATATTGCATAAGAAATCAGGAACTGGCGGGCGCACCCCGCCAGTTCTTTTTCCGCTTGTGCCAAGGGGCTTTCAGAGGTTGGCCCTTTTGCAGAAGTGGACCTTGAAGCGGTTGGCTTTCGATGTTGAACCTTCAACCTGCTTTGAGTTTTAGTTTTGCGTATTCTTGCCGTGATCCGGTGCCCACTTTTCGAGAATACGCTTGAGGAGAAAAGCCAATCATGACGGTTTCCACCAGGCGTTTGGATCAGGATTTTGCAATCGAGCAGACCGAAGCTACCGATAAGCTCGTGAAGATCCTGTGTGAGTTGCTTGCAAACGGCGAAGAGCGTGAAAAGTGTTTGTCCGCTCAAATTCTTGGAAAGTTTGGAAATTCGACAGCTCAGGCCGCACTAGCAGAAGCTTTGCGGGATGAGGATGAAGACGTTCGCAGTGATGCGGTAGAGGCTCTGATCAGCGCGGGCAAAGGCCTTGATGCTGATGTGCTTCTCTGGAGCCTGCTGAACGACCCTGTGCTGGAAGTGAAGCTCTCGGCCATTGATGGTCTTGCAATTGTAGGCGGAACAGTTGCTGAAGAGTGGCTGACGAAGCTTGCCAAAGATCGCTGCGAAGATGACGTTGCCTGGGATGGTTACGGCGCTGAGTGGGATGACTGGCTGGATGTGCAGCGTAAGTCCATTCTGGCGCTTGGCACGCTCAAGTGTGAAGCATCGGCGGCTACGTTGCTGGAAGCTGCACGGGATCCGTTTGGTCAGGAAGTCTGGCCGGAAGTTACTGTGGCGCTCGCTGAAATGGGTGTGACTGGCTTGCTGGAACTGGCTGGGCTGGCGTCTGATGCTTCTGCTCGTGTGCGCGAGCATACGGCGCGTGCGCTTTCTTCTGCGAAAGATGAGCGCGTTGGTGAGATCCTGCGTGCTCTGTTTGCTGATGCTGATCCGGATGTTCGTGTTGCAGCGGCTGAAGTGCTGATGGCACGTGGTGAAGAAGCTGATCTGGCTGTTCTGCTGGCAGATAGTGAGCCGCAGATGCGCCGGCTGGCTTTGAAGGCTCCGGGCAAAATCTCTTACTCCAAGCTTGAAAAAGTGGCTTTTGAGGATGAGGAAGAAACGCTGCGCGTGATGGCGCTGGAGCGGATGGCTTCAGTTGAGATCACCAAGCCGGATTCGTTGATTGAGCGGACTGAGCGCTCTCTACGCAGCGCGAGTGATGTGTTTGTTGCCGCTCTGGTCCCGGTCTTGGCGAAGGTGGAAAGTGAAGCTGCGACCTCACTGCTGACTGAAATCGCGACCCACCGCACGGAAGAAGCTGTTCTGAAGGCATTTATCGTGCTGCATGGGGAGAAGCCGAGCGTTGAAGGGCTGGCTGTGCTGCAGGAGCAGGTTACCAGTGCTGAACAGGAAATCCGCCTTGCCGCTTTGAACTCACTTGCCAAGCTGGCTGAAGGTGAGGGTGACATTGCAGACAATGCATCTGTGCAGCTGGTCTGGGCTGTTTCCGGCAAGCTGATGCCTGAAGCGCATGATCAGGATATTCTCGACACTGCGAAAGAGAAAGATCCGTCTGACCTAGGCAACAACGGCAAAGGTGACGATAAGCCGCCGCGTGTTCAGATTGATCGTGAAGGTAATGTGATCGAGCCGCAGATTCCAGAAGAGGTCGTTGCTGAAGAAGAGGTTGTTTCGGAAGAGCCTGCTGCTGAGGATCTGGTTGCGAAGGTGACCTCCGGTGCAAACGAGGTAGTCTCTGAAGAGGTGCCAGAAGGTGCGATTGAGAGAGCTGAAGATCTGCCGGACAATGTTGTTGCCTTCCCGGGTTCTACCCTTGGCGCTATCCTGAACACTGAGGATGAGATTGAGAAGCTTGCAGAAGAGCCTGTTGAGCTTGGCAAGAAGGACATGCACTTCCTTGAGTTGGCGAATGAGCTGATTGAGAAGAAGCGTGTTGTGCCGGGTCGTCCTGATGATCCAGCGCTGGACATCCGTCTGTTGGCTTTGCGTATCTGTGGTGATGCGAAGCGTCCGGAGCTGATTGAAGCGTTGGTGTCTGCTCTGTCTGACCGTCAGATGCAGGTTCGCTTTGCTGCAAGCCAGAGCCTCGTGCATCTGGTTGAGAATGGTCTTGAGCTTTCCGAAGATGCGATTGACCGCATTCTTGCTCTGCCGCCTGAGAACGATGTTGCCGTGCGTGCCATGCGTGTTGAGCTGCTTGGCACCTCTGCAAAGCCGGAAGCTGAGAAGGTTGTGACAGCTGCATTGAAGGACAAGACCGATGCTGTGTCCGCGTCTGCACTGAAAGTTTTGGCCGGAAAAGCTGAGGCTAACATTGATGTACGTAGCTATCTATCAAGTCCGCGTCGTCGTTTGCGGGTGACAGCACTGGAGCTTGTGAGCGCTGAAGCTGACACTGGAGCGCTGGATGATATCTTTGAAGCTGCGCAGATGGAAAACGGGGTTCTTATCCCGGGAGCTGCAACGTGCCTGCGTTGTTATTCTCAGGAAAAAGTCCTTGGTGCCATGGAGCAATGGCTGGAGGGAGATCTCTCCCGCAAGTTGGCTGCATTAGAGGTGCTCAACAAGTACGTGGCTTAGAGTATTTGGCTCTTTGATGAGCTGAAATGGTTCGCGCTGGTGTTTATCTGGTGCACAATACGTTGTAAGGAAACCTGCTGGCCTATGCTGGCAGGTTTTCTTTTTTGAGGGGGCATCATGCGATCAAAGACACTTTCCACCGGTTACAAGATGCCAATGCTGGGCCTTGGCACGGTGAACTTTGGAGAAGGCAAAACCTATCCTGCGCTGCGTGCGGCGTTGAAGGCCGGGTATCGTCACATCGATTGCGCGATGATGTACGATAACGAAGCGGAGATCGGTCAGGCAATCGCTGATGCGATGAAAGAAGACGGCATCAAACGCGGAGATCTCTTCATCACCTCCAAGCTTTGGAACAGCTTTCATAAGCCTGAGGATGTGAGAGGTGCACTAGAGAAGACGCTTGCGGATCTTCAGATGGAGTATCTCGACCTTTATCTCATGCACTGGCCTGTTGCGCTGAAGAAGGGCGTGAAGAAGCCTACCAGTTCAGCGGATTACTATTCGCTTGAGGACGTGCCGCTGATGAGCACGTGGCGTGAGCTGGAAGAGTGTTTTGATGAGGGCTTGGTGAACACCATCGGCGTTTCCAACTTCAGCACTCACAAGCTGGAAGACCTGATCATGGAAGCGCGGGTTGCGCCTGCGGTTAATCAGGTGGAGCTACATCCGTTCCTTCAGCAGAATGAATTGCGCTCTTACTGCCTGCACAACAACATCGCGATTACGGCTTACTCACCGCTTGGCCGTGGTATTCCTGCTGACCTGACTGAGCAGCAGAAGCAGGAGGTTGTTCTGGCACATCCTGTTATTGAAGAGATTGCAGAGAAGCATGATGCGACCACATCTCAGGTGGTGCTGAAATGGGCGATCCAGAACGGCATTATCGTTGTGCCGAAGTCAGGCAATCCTGAGCGACTCGCACAGAACCTTGCGGCGCTCGCGTGCGATCTTGATGAGCACGACATGTCCCGTATTGCACATCTGGACAAGAACCATCGCTTCATTCCTGGCGATGAGTACTTTCTGTCCGGCAGCCCTTACTCCTGGGAAAATCTCTGGGACGAGCCTCGTCCTAAGTAAAGGCGTCAGACCTGAAATCTGGAAGAGTCGCGTACCAACAGATGCGGCTCTACACGCTCCGTCATGGTGGGGGCAGTGTCTCCATCAAGGCGTTTGATGAGCAGGTTGGCGACGTCCTTGCCGATTGTGCGTGGGTAGCTCTCCACTGAGGTGAGGGCAGGTGTCCATGCTTCTCCCTCTGGAAGATTGTCGAAGCCGACTACGGCGAGGTCCTCGCCAATATTGCGGCCGGCTTTCTTTAGCTCTGCTGCTGCGCCGACTGAAACCAGATCGTTGTGGCAGAGCAGGGCGGTGAACTCGGTTTGGTTTGAGATCAACTCCTGCGCTTTGATGCGGCCGCATTCACGATCGAAGCCACATACTTCCACATGGATATCTGCTTCAGGAATGCCTGCTGCTTTCAAGGCGTCGTAAAACCCGCGTTTGCGCTCGCGGCCTGGCATTGTTTCCTGCAGGCCTGCGATCATTGCGAACTTGCGGTGGCCTTGTTCCAACAGGTGTTTGGTGGCCAGCTGAGCGGCCTGATAGTTGTTGGAGCCGATGTAATCCATGGCTAGACCTTCAATCTCACGGCAGAAGGTGACAACTGGAATCTTGCGTGTGCTGGCGATCTCAAAGTCGCTGCGCTTGGTGCCCGCGCTTGGGCTGATGGCGATGCCAGCTACGCCGTGACCGATGACTTCCTCCAGCATAGTCTGCTGGCGCTTGGTGTCCTCTCCGACATTTGCGATCACAGGCAGATAGCCGTGTTCTGAAAGTGCGGCTTCCAGTGAGGTGCAGAACTCGGCATAAAACGGGACTGAGATGTCCGGTACGAGTACGCCAATAAGGCGTGAGCGGCCGGAACGGAGTTTGGCGGCGTTGTAATCTCTTACAAAGCCCAGCTCCTGCATTGCTTTCTTTACGCGAGCTTTGGTTTCTTCCGTCATGCGGCCGGTGTCGTTTATTGTATTCGACACGGTCGCCACCGATACCCCCGCTGCTTTCGCAATATCGGACACAGTAACTCTGGATTTTTTTAAAGGCATGAATTTGCTTTATTTATAAAGTAAGTGGAACTCGCAGGTAACAATAACACCTGAATCGAGTGGGTGTGAGCTATATTTTTGTTTTTTCTATGTAAATGTTGTTGGGGTTACGTATAGGTTAGAAATTTAGTCGGCTAAATACTTCTCCATTTCGCGTATAAGATGAAATATTTTCAATTACTTGGCGTCCCATCTCCAGTCGCGTTTCCAGTGTGGCACTTGCGAGATGGGGTGTGAGTGTTGTGTAGGGTGAACTGATCAGTTCATTGGGAACATTGGGCTCATCTGGAAATACATCCAATGCTGCTGCGCCCAGTTTTCTGCTCTCAAGTGCAGCGATCAAATGTTGAGTGTTTACTAATGAACCGCGGGCAATATTGATAAGAAGGCCTTGAGGTCCGAGTGCTTCTAATATATTAATATCTATAATATTTTTTGTGTCGGGACTGCCTGAAGCGGCAATAACCAGCACGTCAGATTCGTTTGCCAGCTCAAGAGGTGTCGCTCTGCATAGGCTGTCCTCGGATGGGTCGCTGTTCCTGTCGCAGTACAAGATATGCATGCCAAATGTACCGCCGAGAATCTCTGCGGTTTTTCTGCCAATACGCCCATACCCGAAAATGCCGAGTGTTTTGCCGCGTAAGCTGTAGCCGATGCCGAGTTTGCCCCTGAGCCAGTCGCCATTGCGGATAAAGCGGTCCCCCTCTGCAATTCTGCGAGAGGAGGCGAGGGCGAGCGCAACCACATGATCGGCGACGGCTTCGGTCAGCGCGTCTGGCGTCGTGGTGATGATGATGTTGCGATTGCGGGCCTGATCCAGGTCGATTTTGTCGTAGCCTGCACCGTAGACCGTGATGAGTTCCAAATTGGGCAGGGAGGCCATGAGTTCTGTTGGCAGGCCCACATCCCCCTTGGTGGCGACCACTCGAATGTTTGGCAGTATTTGGGCTTTCAGATCTTCGTCCTGCTGAAGCTCCCAATAGTGGGCAGGCGAGAAGCGGCGATCCATCTCCTCGTTGATTTCATCGGGCGCATAAGGGCTTAGTTGCAGAACATCGGTCATGTACAGTCATCTGAAGATTACTTGAACGTCACCGTCAAGAATGACTCAAGTTGCGGAAGTTCGCCAGAGCAGAGTTTGACCTGTCCAACAGATGCTGTGTCCTAAGCTGTTGGAAAACGCAGAGAACTCAGGTCAGCGTGAAGATCAGATAAAGGAGGCCTACGAGGATACTGGTGACAGCCAAAGTGCCACAGAAGTCAGTTGCCGCACACTGAATAGTCTTGAAAGGAAGTCGACGCATAATAACACCCCCAACCTTGGAGAGACCCCACAATCCCTCTCAGATATATTAGAAAGATGCGCTGTAAATAAGTAGACTACATAATGTCGCAGTTGCTTAAGCAGACATGGTTGTTCGCTTATTTTGATGAGCTCATAATTGGTGTAGTTCTCTGATTTTACTCAGGGTTTTCTACTGGTGTTTTTGCGAGATGTGCTTTGGGCGGGTTTAGGGTGGCAAGCTTGTTAGCTCAGGCGGGCTGTTGTAAATTAATGCAATTCCAAAGGCTGCAAACAGCTAAGAAAAACAAGAATAATTGGAGTGAGCGGTGGCCCGTCCAGCAAACCTCTCGAATGCGGTTTACGACAAGATGAAAGAAGCTGTCGATTCCGGAGAATTTCCGGAAGGCTTGAAGCTTCCGACTGAAAACGCGCTTTGTGAGCGGTACGGCGTCTCGCGGCCTGTTGTACGCGGTGCAATGGAGCGCCTGCGTAAAGAAGGCTACATCAAGACTGTGCGCGGTTCTGGTAGCTTTGTCATCAAAGAGCACGTCACTCCAACCCCATTTGCTCCAACCCTTGGTGAGTTTGCGATCTCTGGAATTGGTGATGTCATCCAATGCCAGGAAACCCGTATGGCGTTTGAAGGTGAGATGGCGGCACTAGCTGCTGAGCGCTGGACAGATGAGGAAATGGAAGAGCTGGATGCCGCGTTGGCGCAGATCCATAGCGATGGATTGGACTCCGTCGGTACCATTGATGGTGATATGCGGTTCCATGCTGCGGTGGTGAAGGCTGCGAAGAATGAATATGCCGCTGCTGTTTATGAGCTAATGAAGCCGCAGATCCTCGTGGGCATGAACATGAGCAAGGGGCTTTACCCGCTGCTGCCGGAATTTGCGCGTCGTCATGGCATTGAAGAGCACAAGGCCATTCTGGATGCGATCCGCGCGCGGGATGTGGAAGGTGCGCGCCGGGAAATGCGCAATCACATCGGCTTCTTTGGCGATCAGTTCAAATAAAAAAGGCCCGCTGTTTTAGAGCGAGCCTACTCTCATACTTGCCTATCAGATATCTCGGGCCTTCATAAAGGCTTCGACCTGGTTCCGTGTTGGGATTGGAGCAACTGCACCGTAGCCCTGAGTGGTCAACGCTGCTGCGGCGTTGGCGTATTTGAGGCTCTCTTCCAGTGACTTGCCTGCCACCACATTGGTGAAGAATGAGCCGGAGAAGCAGTCGCCTGCGCCTGTTGCATCGATAGCCTCAACCGGATTACCTGCCACGCGCTTTCTCTCAGATGCGGTGGCGTACATGGCGCCTTCTTTACCCAGCTTCAGAATAACGTTCTTTGAGCCGAGGTTGAGGTAGAAGTCGCAAATTTTGTCTGGATCAGACAGGCCGGTCAGCACTTCGGCTTCATCAACGCTTGGCATGATGAAATCAACGAGACGTGCAGTTTCGTGGATGATGCCGCGGGCGCGGTTCAGATCCCACAGTTTGAGGCGCAGGTTGGTGTCGAAAGAGGTGAGCGTACCGCCCTCTTTAGCAATTTCGATGCCTTTGAATACGCTGTCGCAAGAACTGGTGGAGATGGCCTGTGTGATTGCGGTGACGTGGAACAGCTTCGCTGCGCGGATTGCATCTGCTGGCAGCTGCTCTGGTGTGATCTGCGATGCGGCGGAGCCTTTGCGGGCAAAGCTGAAGTGGTGACCTTGCTCGTCGTGAGAGATGAAGTAAATACCGGTTGCCGCAATGGCGTTGCGTTCAACAAGGTGGGTCTGGACGCCTTCTTTCTCCCAAAGATCAATGAACTTGTTGCCGAAAACATCAGTACCCAGATGGGTCAGGATTGCGACGCTAGCGCCCTGACGGGCTGCGCAGCACGCAAAGTTTGAGGCATCACCACCAAAGCCGGAGAGATAGTCCGGGCCTTCACCGCTGTATTCCTTGACCTGATTGAACTCGAACAACGGCTCCCCAAAGCTGATGATTTCTGCGGTCATTTTGTCCTCATTGTTCAAAGTGTATCAGGCAGCATGCGTCACTTTTGGCCAGTCCTATCAGTTTCCTGCAGCCGGAGCGGTTGATATGATGCAGGAAAGATTCTGATGCTTGGAATTTGGTGACAGCTAATTGGTAGACCATTTTCCGATATTTCGGGGTATTTTGCAATTAGCTGCTTACACTTATTTTCGTTGATTTTATTGAAATTCTTGATGAGTTAAAACGGGAAAACCATCGGATATATACAGGGAGGTTATACTGGAAGTGAAATTGGTCGGCCAATATTGAAGCGGATCTTTCCTGAATTAAGCCACCATTTGCCTTGATGGCGTTGTTTGCTGATTAACTATGAAATAGGACTGGTACACCTGAGTGGAATACGATTTGTGCCAGAGGTTGGAATGTTTCAGAAAATCAATATTGGGTCTTTGCCAAAGGGTCAGCGGAACACAATCTGTGATGTTCCGGGTGTCAAAGTTGGGCACGTGACGCTTTCGGATGGAGACTGCCAGACTGGCGTGACAGCAATTACCACTCACAATGAGAACGCCTTTAACCTGAGAACCCGCGCGGCTTCCCATGTTTTCAATGGGTTCGGCAAGAGCGTCGGGCTGGTGCAGGTTGAGGAACTGGGAGAGCTGGAAACGCCTATCTTGCTGACCAACACGTTGAGCGTTGGTGCTGTGAGTGAGGGGCTTATCCAGCATACGCTGGCAGAAACGCCAGACATCGATTTCGTGATGGGAACCATCAACCCTGTCGTGTTTGAATGTAACGATGCTTTTCTGAACAAGATCAGTGCGTTGTATGTTCGGCCCAATCACGCTCTGGAGGCGATTTCTGCAGTTTCAGACGAGTTTGAACAAGGTGCAGTTGGTGCAGGACGGGGCATGTCCTGTTATGGGCTGAAAGGGGGCATCGGGAGTGCCTCTCGCCAGGTGAAACTGGGCAATAAAGAGTACCATGTGGGTGCTCTGGTGCTTTCCAATATGGGCCGCATGCCGGACTTTACATTGGCTGGACGGCACATTGGTCCGCAGATTGAAGAGAAGCTGGCACGTGATGAGAGTGGGCCTGAGAAAGGTTCCATCATCATGATCGTTGGAACGGATCTGCCACTGAGCGAACGACAGTTGAAGCGAGTAGCCAGACGGACATCCGTAGGACTTGCACGAACTGGTTCATTCCTTGGTCATGGAAGTGGCGATATAGCTTTAGCGTTCACAACTGTGGATCCGGTGGACATTAAGAGCAGAAAACGTACGCATTCGGTGGAACAAATGGATGAGCGGCGAATTGACAGAGTGTTTAGAGCAGCAGCAGAAGCTACAGAAGAAGCAATCGTCAATTCAATGTTGAATGCAGAACGCGTGACGGGTCGTGATGGCAACACGCGCTATGCACTGGGAGATTTTGGCGAGTTAATGGGGGATGCAAATGAATAAGCAGGAAATCAAGCTCCTTGATGAAGCTTTTGCCTTGCCGGAAAACACCAAGTGGTCCTCTTTTGGAGAAGGCCATGCCAATGAAACATGGTTGGGAGAGATAGACGGTGACGAGCCTGTGGTTCTTCGTCGTCACAATCCAAACAGAACCGAAGAGCAGATCCTCTCTGAATTCAAATGTCTGGACCTGCTTCATGATCTGATTGGCTATGAGGTTCCGAAGGCGCTGTACGGTGTTAATCAGGAGCGTGTGACCGAGGTGGAAGGTGCACACTACTCTCTCTTTGAGCTGATCGAAGGGGAAACACCTCCACTGGACAAGGTTGAGACCTGCAAGCAAAGCGGTCAGGCTCTGGCAAATCTGCACATCAAGCTTTGGGAGGAGCGGGATGCGTTTAAATTTGCAGAGGAAGAACGTCCGGGTGTCAGCAAGGAGACGCTGAAGTCTGGCGCTGCGTTACTGGAAGCGCTTTCTGGGATGGAAGCTTCCAAGAACATCGATGGCAAGTACCTGACCTCAGAGTACTGGACTGATGTTGAGGCATCTCTAAATGATGCCCTTGGTGCTTTGGCGAAGCTGAATGAGACCAAGCATCTGATCCATGGTGATTTTGGCCCGCCGAACACGCTGATTAGTGAGAACTCTGGTGAACTGGTTGGTATTCTGGACTGGGATGAATGCCGTTGGGATTTGCCGGTTTATGATGTGGCTGGCGTTTATCCGTTCCTCTGCGAGATCGATAAGTCGCTGGGCGAAGCGTTTGTTGATGCTTACTTTGAAGGGCTTAAAGGCTCGTCTCACCCATTGGCCGCACGGGAGAATGAAACCCGTGATCTGATGGGAGCTGTGCAGTACGTGGCGACTTACAAAGAGTTTGAGCTGATGGTTGAGAACCATCTTGATGAGCCAGACTATCTGGCACAGCTGCTGGAACAGCTGGCCTGATACTCAAAGATCATCTCTCACGGGTTTGTTTGGGGCATATCCTTTTCCGAAAACCGGTTTCCACTTTTCGGGGATATGTTCTATCCGTGAGAGAAACTTGGTCCAGCCTCGGACCACTTGATGTTGTTTTTGTCCAGATAGTTCAGGGCTTTCTTGATGTCCCAGTAGAGCTGCTCGACGGCATCGTGAGAGACGCCGTGGCGGATCATGACGCGCTGGACAACCGTATCTTCCATATCTGATGGCAGTGGATAGGATGCGATTTGCCATCCATTCATGCGGACGCGCTCTGAAAGATCGTAGAGCGTGTAGTGAGCTTTGTTCGGATGTTTAAGGCGATAGCATACGCAGGGTAGGGCGCCGTTGCCGTCGTAAAGGATATCCAGCTCCGGCAGTTCTGATAGTTTCTCTGCCAGATACTGAGCATTTTCTGCGCAAGCGGACTGGATGTCTCGGTAGCCATCCCATCCTAATCGCATGAAGTTGTAATACTGGATGACGATCTGTCCGCCGGGGCGAGAGAAGTTCAGCGCGAAGGTGGGCATGTTGCCGCCCAGATAATCAACGTTGAACACCAGATCAGACGGCAACTCTTTTTTATCGCGCCAGATCACCCAGCCCACACCCAGAGGCGCGAGGCCGAACTTGTGGCCAGAGGCGTTGATGGATTTCACGCGGTCGAGGCGGAAATCCCACAGCAGTTCCGGATGCAAGAAGGGTGCAACGAAGCCACCGGATGCGGCATCCACGTGGACTGGGATGTCCAGACCGGTTTCATTCTGAAGCCTATCCAGCTCCTGGCAGATTTCTTTGACGGGTTCGTAAACGCCGGTGAAGGTAACGCCCAGTGTGGGGACGACGCAGATTGTGTTTTCGTCCACATAGTCTTTCAACTGCTCAGGCCGCATATGGAGAGAGCCTTCGCTGAGTGGGATCTGGCGCAGTTCCACATCGAAGTATTTTGCGAACTTATGCCAGCACACCTGAACAGGACCGCAAACCATATTGGGCTTATCGTGAGGCTTGCCTTCTTTCTTGCGGCGGTCTCTCCATGCCCATTTCAGTGCAAGGCCGCCCAGCATGGCGGCTTCTGAAGAGCCGGTTGTGGAGCAGCCGATGGTTTCTTCGGCTTCCGGCGAGTTCCAGAGGCTAGCGATGATGTGAACGCAGCGGGCTTCGATCTCTGCCGTTTGCGGATACTCATCCTTATCGATCATGTTCTTATCGATGCAATCAGCCATGAGTTTGTGGACTTCATCCTCCACCCATGTGGTGCAGAACGTGGCAAGGTTTTGCCGTGCGTTGCCATCTAGATACAGCTCGTCCCGCACAAGATTGTAGGCTTCTTCCGGGCTCACTCCGGTTTCTGGAATGCGGGCTTTGGCTAAGCCTTCAACGGCGCGGGCCGTGGCGTAGATGTCGGGACTTTCGCTGGCACATGTCTTCCACAGTGGCATGGGGTTGCTCCGAAATTGATAGGCTGCTGCAACCCTAGCGACAGTGCCTGAATTCCGCGTAAGTTTCACAAGTTCAATTTGGAGTGTCCTGTTGACCTTTTTAAGAAAACGAGGGCGTTTCAGGTCAGCTTCGTTTATTACTCATTGACGTTTGAGAAAGTTATTACAGGTGGTCTGGAATGGATTGGTCTCCGCAACAAGATGATGCACTTACTGAAGTGGCGCGCTGGGCACGCTCTCACGGGCCACAGGTGTTTCGCTTGTTTGGGTATGCCGGAACCGGAAAGACCACGCTGGCCCGTCATTTGGCAGAGGGTTTGGATGGTGAAGTTGCCTTTGGTGCGTTCACCGGTAAGGCTGCGCACGTTCTGCGCCAAAAAGGGTGTGCGGACGCGTCGACCATCCACTCGTTGATCTATCGCCCCAAGGGGACGAAGAAGGATGATGAAGACGAGGATGAAAGCCCGCAGTTTGCCATCAACCGCGATAGTCCTGCTGCCAAAGTGGATCTGATCATCATCGATGAATGTTCCATGGTGGATGAGGAACTTGGACGCGACCTGCTTTCCTTCGGCAAGAAGGTGCTGGTGCTGGGTGATCCTGCGCAGTTGCCACCTGTTCGTGGTGGTGGTTTCTTCACCGAGGCTGAGCCGGACATCATGCTCACCGAGGTTCACCGTCAGGCGAAAGACAATCCGATCGTGCGCATGTCCATGGATATTCGTGATGGGGAAGAACTGGACTTTGGCCAGTATGGTGACAGCGCCGTGATTTCCCGCCGGGAGATCGATAAGGAGCGCATCCTTGCCTCTGATCAGGTGCTGGTTGGTACCAACAAGACGCGCCGACTTTACAATGGCCGTATCCGTGATCTGAAAGGCTTCACCACGCAGATGCCGTCTGTAGGTGACAAGTTGGTTTGCTTGCGCAATGACAAGACCAAGGGCTTGCTGAATGGTGGCCTTTGGGAAGTCTCCCGCCTGCGTCCGCCACGCGGCAATACGCTACGCTTTGACGTGATTTCAGAGGATGATTTTTCCAAGAAAGCCGTCAAGGTGAAGGTGCTGCCAGCGATGTTTGAGGAAGGCAGCGAGCAGCTCCCTTACGCCATCCGCCGCCGGGCTGACGAGTTTGACTACGGCTATGCGCTGACCGTGCATAAATCTCAGGGTTCTCAATGGGATGATGTGGTGCTGTTCGACGAAAGCTGGGCCTTCCGCGAGCACAAAACCCGCTGGCTCTACACCGCTGTGACCCGTGCTGCAAAGAAGATTACAGTGGTGCGGTGAGAGGCGATGTAACGTCATCGCCTCACGGTAAGACTCCCTAAAGAAGATAGTTCGACAGTTCCTGACGAATGTCATCGGTGAACTTCTTGGCTTTGTTTGTGGTCAGATCGATCTGAACCATGGTTGTTTTGGCTGAGGCGGCGACTTCGTTGTTTTGGACAACGAGCTGCTGAAGCTCCAGTGAGCTTCCACCAATTCTGGCGATGCCGGTGTAGATCTGCACTTCTCCGGGCCAGAACACAGGGCGCAAGAAATCCATATTGAGGTTTGCCAGTGCGAAGCCGCTGGTTTTGGTGAACAGGTTTAGCTTCTCATGGATGAACAGTTCGGTACGTCCGGTTTCTAAGAATGTGCTGAACACGGCATTGTTGACATGGCCCTGGCTGTCCGCATCGCAATAGCGGAGTTTATCCGTGGTCACTGAAGCGTACTTCTCTAGATCACTCTTAGAAACTGCCATGCTTATGCTCCATTCCGTCTGGGGTATTGTACCCGTGATTCAAATGCTGCTGATGGTATAGGTGTGCCAGCTGCTCGCCAAGTTTAGAAGCCCAGGCAAAAAGTAATGATGTTTTCTTAGGCTTTTTGCGTGAGCCGATAATTTATTGAGATCGTTTCTGAGCTGCATTTGTGCTGTCAGATAGGCTCTCTAAATTGTCGGAACCCATTCCATCGCCCAGTCGCCTAGAGGTTCCAGGCGGTTATAGAGTTCCCGGCCTGTCTTAGTCAGGGTGTAGCCGTCAGAGGCTTTTTCGATGAGGCCGACGCTGCGTAGTTCTTTGAGGCGTGTGTTCAGAACGCTTGGCGAAGCTGAGCCGCAATAGGCCTGAAGCTCGCGAAATGTGCGGTTTTTCTCGCTCAGCCCCCACAGTATGCCCATAGCCCATCGCCTGCTGAGCAGGTCGAAGAGGACCATGATCGGCTGCCCGCTTGGAGAGCCGGGCACTGGTTCGCCATGTTTTGCGACGGGACGATCTTCTTCACTCATGGTGCATGTTCCTTGCTTCTAAAATCGAAGCGGTGTAATGCTTCTAATATAGTAGCAATTTATCGGATTTCAGAGAATGCACAAGACAACTCTTTTTCATCTTTCCTTATGGCTACTGCTCGCTGCCATGTGGAGCTCGTCTTATGTTGTGATCAAGATTGGCGTTGCTTCCCTTGAGCCCGCTTTTCTGGTTTTCGGACGGATGCTTGTTGGTAGCTTGATTATCTTTAGTGCTTTGAAAATACGTGGCCTTTCTCTTTCCAAAGATCCCGTCGACTGGGTTTCCTATGCGGTGACAGGGCTTCTGGGCAGTGCACTTCCTTTTCTGCTTATCAGTTATGGAGAGCAGTCGGTTGATAGTGCTTTGACCTCCATCCTCATGGGGACATCGCCAATGGTGACACTGTTACTTGCCGCGTGGCTTGTTCCTGAAGAGGCACTCACGCTTAGAACCACGCTTGGTGTGTTGGGTGGATTGACTGGTGTCGCGATCCTTGTTGGGCCAGGTGCACTTTCTGGATTGGGCGTGCAGGTTACGGGGCAGTTCGCCATCCTTGCTGCGACAGCTTCTTACGCAACCTCAACGGTTTACATCAGAAAGTATGTGAAGCGCCCGCCGTTGGAGATGGCGGCTGGTTCAATGATTGTGGGGACGGTCACTATCGGGATTTATGCTGTGGCTACAGGCACAGACTTTTCAGCCATTGAGCTGACTGGTTCTTCTCTGGGCGCAGTTGTCTATCTGGGCGTGATTTCAACAGCTTGCGCCAATCTGATTTACTTCTATCTGGTCCCCAAAATTGGTGCCAACAGAATGTCTCAGGTCAACTTTGCCGTACCCGTTGGCGGCGCTATTCTTAGTGTTATTCTGCTAGGGGAAGTGATGACCCCTCAGCGCTTTATCGCGCTGCTTGTCATCATCGGTTCGGTCTATCTGGGGACGGCGAAGGGGAGGGGGAGAGTTGCTGAGCAGACTGGTGAGACGGTGTGATTGAGAGGGCGACACTGATAGATGTGGTGCGGTGACGTGAAACAAGGTACCAATCTCATCCGAGAATTGCCTCAGCCTTCAAGAAACGGGATTTTTTCTTCATGCCATCCAACAAACGGGTTGTTCTTTCCAGTGATCACGCAGGTATTCAGCTTCGACATGTCGTTGCTGCTCATATCGCTGAGAAGGGTTGAGAAGTCGTCGATATTGGGCCGACAACGCCTGAAAGCACGCCTTATCCAAAGCATGGAGAAGCGGCTGCGCAGCTTGTTGCCTCCGGTGATTGCCGGTTTGGGTTTGTTTTATGCGGTACTGGCCAAGGGATCATGATGGCAGCAAACAAGATCAAAGGTGTTCGCTGTGGGGTTTGTAGTGACACATTCTCCGCTCGCATGATCCGTGAGCACAACAACGCCAACATGCTTTCTATGGGTGTTCGCGTGATTGGCGAAGGAGTTGCACTCGATATCGTGGACGCATTCCTTTCCGCTCAGTTTGAAGGCGGACGACATGCAATGCGCGTGGAGATGATTGAGGCGCTGGAAGGGTAGTGTTAGCTGGCTATGGTAGTAACAAGTTCAACTATCACAGTCTTCGTGAGTTAAAGTTCAATTCAGACTTCCTATGAACTCCGATATTTTTGTAGCAGTCTCTCCAGCATTTGCTTGCAGTAGGAAGTGCGGCCCCTCAATCGTGCAGAATGTAGCTGACGTGCGATTAAAGGGAGCTGACATTCTCTGTGGTACCAATCGGTCGTGTTTTGCCTGCAAATACAATGTAGGTACGCTTATCTCAGTAAGTTGCGAAATCACATCAACTTTAAGAACTTCCGCCAGCCGTTTGGAAAGAGTCGATGCTGGAACCTTATTCAATGCCTGTTTGAATGTGCTCGTAAAATCACGGTTAGACCACTTTCCCATCAAGATTGGCTGTACCATCTGCGCTAGGTAACTAGATTTTATTGGAACAACTTGAAGGATGTACGCGAATGATGCGGGCAGGTTTCGTGGCCTTTGAGCAAAGGTTGCGACGAACACAACACCTTTTAAGAATTTGGGGTGCTTTGCAGCGATCATGGCTGCGAGGGGGCCTGAGAATGACTCAGCTACAATGATGAAATCTTCACTGGGAAGTAACGCATAAAGCCAGTCTAAAAGCTCATTATAATGGGATAGGTTTGGCGGATATGAAATCGTCTCAACTTTGTAATTTGCAGAAAGAGACTCACGGATCTTGCAGGAGAGAACTCCTGTGCCATCTAAACCTGGTAAAATGACGATTTTCATTTCCATGAGAAATCCCTCTTAATTCACACACTCAACAAGGCTCGCCATTCATCACGTGTGGGAAGTAAAGACGGTCCCAATCGTCGGGGCGAAAAAGTACTTTACCGTTCGACAATAATCGGTCGGATTCTCGATAGGGGATCTCTGATATCTCGCAATCCAACTCAAGTTCCTTAGGTGCAAGATGGAAGTGATCATTCTCTTTGGAGAGAGATTGAAGCAGTTCTACAAGATCATCACGGCCAGCTTCATTGAGAAACATTTCAAAAGAGCCGTCGCTCCTTATTGATAATGTGATCCGTGATTTCATAGCAAAGCTCCATTTGTATGATTTATAGTATCACCATCTACAAATTGTGTTGTCTTGAGAAGACAGAAAATGGAGCTGATCTTCCGAATGATGCTCTTGCAGGTATCACCCCTTTCTTTCCCTGTTCATATTCCCTTCTCGCACCTAGTTTTGCCCGCATTGGGGACCTAGGGTGGGCTTTCAATATTAATAAGCCTATGAGATTTGAATGTCTGATCTGAGCTCTGTTGCTTCTTCTTCCTCTTCTGCCAAAGCTGGTGCATTGCCTGCGGATGTTGCTTTGCGGATTTCTCAGCGGATTGCTGGTGAAATTGGCTGTGCGCCGGGGCAGGTGAATTCTGCGGTGCAGTTGTTGGATGAAGGCTCTACGGTTCCGTTTATTGCGCGCTACCGTAAAGAAGCGACGGGCGGGTTGGATGATAGCCAGCTGCGTACGTTGGAAGAGCGCCTGATTTACATGCGTGAGATGGAAGATCGCCGCAAAGCGATTGTGAAATCCATTGATGAGCAGGGCAAACTTACCGACGAGCTGGCAAAGCAGATCGCGACGGCGGACAACAAAGCCGCGCTGGAAGACCTCTATCTGCCTTACAAAAAGAAGCGTCGCACCAAAGCGCAGATTGCACGTGAAGCTGGCATTGAGCCACTGGCTGATCTGCTGCTCGGTGATCCGAATAAGATGCCTGAGAGTGAAGCGGGCAGCTTTGTTGATGCGGAGAAAGGCTTTGCGGACACCAAGGCCGTGCTGGATGGGGCGCGTCAGATCCTGATGGAGCGTTTTTCCGAGAACGCTCAGCTGGTTGGTAAGCTGCGTAACTATGTGGCGCGTCAGGGGGCTGTGAAGGCGGAAGTTGTTGCGGGCAAAGAGCAGGAAGGTGCGAAATTCTCAGATTACTTCGGTTACTCCGAGAACTGGAAGAACATTCCAAGCCACCGTGCACTGGCGCTGCTGCGTGGTCGCAATGAGGGCATTCTGGCGTTGGACCTGAAGGTGGACGAAGACGACGTTTCCGCTGTGAAGCCTGTTGAGCAGATGATTGCGGATGCTGCGGGTATCGAGAACAAGGGCCGTCCTGCTGACAAGTGGCTTTCTGATGTGTGCCGCTGGACGTGGAAGGTGAAGATTGGCCTTCATGTTGAGCTAGACCTGATGAGTGAGCTTCGTGACAAGGCGGAAGAAGAAGCGATCAAGGTTTTTGCTCGTAACCTGAAAGACTTGCTTTTGGCCGCTCCTGCTGGGCCGCGTGCGACGCTGGGGCTTGATCCGGGTATTCGTACCGGTGTGAAGGTGGCTGTTGTTGATGCAACGGGCAAGCTGGTGGATACGGCAACGATCTACCCATTCCAGCCACGCAATGACATTCAGGGTTCGCTTGCAACGCTGCGGATGCTGGTTGCTAAGCATGGTGTGAGCCTGATTGCGATTGGTAACGGCACCGCAAGCCGTGAGACGGATAAACTGGCTGCTGATCTGCTGAAGGACATTCCTGCTGAGCATCGCCCAACCAAGGTGATGGTGAATGAGGCGGGAGCTTCTGTTTACTCAGCTTCTGCGTTGGCTGCGAAGGAAATGCCGGATGTGGATGTGTCGCTTCGCGGTGCGGCGTCTATCGGTCGTCGTTTGCAGGACCCACTGGCGGAGCTGGTGAAGATTGAGCCGAAATCCATTGGCGTGGGGCAGTATCAGCATGATGTGAACCAGACCAAGCTGGCGCGTTCTCTGGATGGTGTAGTTGAGGATGCAGTGAACGCGGTTGGGGTTGATCTTAACACCGCGTCTGCTCCGCTGCTCTCGCATATCTCTGGCCTAACTGAGAGCCTTGCTAAGGCGGTGGTTGAGTATCGCGATACGGTTGGTGCTTTCAAAAACCGCAAGGAGCTGCTGAAAGTGGCTCGCCTTGGGCCGAAAGCGTTTGAGCAGTGCGCGGGCTTCCTGCGGATTGCAGATGGCGATAACCCGTTGGATGCGTCTTCTGTTCACCCGGAAGCTTATCCAGTGGCACAGAAGATCATCAAGGCGTGTGGTCGTGATATTCGTGAGATCATGGGCTCCAACCTGCTGAGCAATCTGGATCCAAAAGAGTTTACGGACGAGAAATTCGGTCTGCCGACTGTGAAGGACATCTTCTCAGAGCTGGAAAAGCCGGGCCGTGACCCGCGTCCTGAGTTCAAAACGGCCTCCTTCCAGGACGGTGTTGAGACTATGCAGGATCTGAAGCCGGGTATGATGCTGGAAGGCACGGTGACTAACGTGACCAACTTCGGCGCCTTCGTTGATATCGGCGTGCATCAGGACGGTCTTGTGCACGTGTCTCAGCTAGCAGACCGGTTCGTGGATGATCCGCATACGGTGGTGAAGGCTGGTGATATCGTGAAGGTGCGTGTTGTTGAGGTGGACATTGCCCGCAAACGTATCGGTCTGACCATGCGCAAAGACAGCGCGGATGCTCGCGAAAATGCACGGGAGCGTCAGGCTGAGCGTGGCGGTGGACGCAATCACGGTGGTGGTCGTCCGGGTGGCGGCAATCGCCCGAATGGTGGCAACCGTGGTGGTGGGCCTCGCGGTGGTGGTCGTGGTGGTAATAAGCCAGCTGATAATGGTGGTGGTGGCAACAACGCCATGGCTGCTGCACTGGCTGCGGCGTTCAATAAGCCGAAGCGCTAAGTTCGCTCTTTAATTGAGTTTCAAAGAGTCCGCCGGTTCTTCTGGCGGGCTTTTTTGATGGCTAAAATACAGTTGTTTTAAATAAATTTTATTTGTTTTGGATTGGACGGTTGGGATGAAGATCTGGCAAAGCTTATGAAAATCATATGGTTGTATGCTTTATCGAATTTTTGGTTTCTGATCTTCAATTTTATGTAATCGGCTCCTGTGCTGAATCTGACAGTTAGATTTTCTCTCGCTATTACTATCGATTTTGAGAGATTATTTCTAGTTTAGGTTGTGTAATGGGAGGTTCAGGTGCCGACGTTTAGTTCGCTTGTTCATTGTCTTCGTTCGAATACTGCTGAGACACCTGATACTGTTAATTTCACAACAGTGAAGAAAGCACAGAAGTACCTTGGTGAGTTTCAAGGGCAAGAAGTGCGTGTGTCTGCGCAGACTTTTGAGGACTTGAAGACTGCGCAGAAAGTTATCTGGCAGACCAAGCAGTTGTTGCCTCATGGAGCAGGTAACTTGCCGTCAGACGTCTTTGCTTCGCGCGGTGAGAGCTATCTGCGGGCTAATTATGGGCTGGCTAAAGCATCACAAAATGGCGGTTTAGCGGAGAGTTCTTTGCGTGTGCAGGCCGGAAACTGCTCTGGGCATGCGGAGGTGAGTTACAAGCTTCTGGCAGCATCTGAAACGGAGCGTCCGGTGGCTCGCGTTTCCTCTTCGATGGTTGACCATGCGTTTTGCATGATTGGTGATCCCAGAGACCCCACGCAAGAGGCTGTTGTAGTTGATGCATGGCCGACGTTTCCGGGGGCTTTTCGGCTTCAGGACGGGAAGCAAACGATCATGGGAGAGGCACCGACCGTGGTGTCGTGGACGAAAGCTGGGCCAAAGCCTTCACTGACGCTGGATATTGAAGGGCTGAAGCCTATTCCCTTCGAGGAGATTCAGGGCTTCTTCAAGTCACTGGATGTTCCCAGTGAGCCGGGCAAGAAACTTGAGCGTTTTATTGTCGAGCAAAACTCCAGATCCAAATTTATGTCTTCACACCTGAGCACCATGGAGAACCCGGCTACGACTTATGTGACGGACTGGACTGCGGATACCGTGCAGGCGGATGAGATAACGGGTGCGTATTTCAATGAGAAGTATGCGGGGCTGAAGGCAGGGAAGAAGCATGGTTTCTGAGAATGTGAACTTCCATCATCTGATGAAAGATCTCATGCGCCAGTACCTGATCAATGAGTATGAAGAGAATGAGGTTTATCAGGTGGATGTTGATGGCCAGTTCAGCATGTACTTTGTGGGGAATGAGCCGGATTACATTAAACTGCTGGTTCGGGTAGAGCGTGAGGCCATTCATGAAAGCCTGAGTGATGGCAATCTGCTGACGCTGAACTTGCCTGATGTTGAGGGGCATCCCATCATCGTCGGGCAAGGGGAGGATGGCTCCGTGGTGTTGTGGTCTCGCTTGGCTCTGAGCGGGTTGGCCCTGCCGGATCTGCTGGAGAGTGTTGACGCGTTAAGCTCTGCCGCTTCTTCCCTCGCTGCATAAACGAGGTTTGCTGCGCTTCACGTTGGCGGATTAACAGACTGGTATCTCTTTTGTTTGGAGATGATTGAACTTAAGCGCAAAACAAGCGACAACCATCAGACTGCGATAATATGCATGTGTGATGAGTGGAGCTAACTTGTCGACGGATCCTCGTATACACTTCAGAGCGGTAGATGTAGCACGCCGGTATATTGATCGGGCAATGGACCTGCCTGATGGATATGTTGAGCGTATCTTTCTGGAGTTTGATGCAGAGCGGATCATGCGTTCAGCTGAGGCGGCTGATCAGAGGCAGAAGGATGCGTATGGCACGCTGCCTCTGCATGGTGTCGCGGTTTCTCTCAAGGATCTGTTTGATGAGTTTGGCATTGTCACCAGTGCAGGCTCGTCCTTCCTGCGCAATCGGGCTCCGGCCTGTGAAGATGCCAAGGTGGTTTCTGCGCTGAAGGCTGCTGGGGCTTTTACATGTGGCCGTACCAATATGAGTGAGCTGGCCTTCACCGGGTTAGGGCTCAATCCTCACTTTGGATCTCCCGAGAATATTCTTGATGCACTGCGCATTCCTGGTGGGTCGTCCTCCGGTGCGATGGCGAGTGTTGGGCTTGGGCTGTGTGATGCCGCGCTGGCGACGGACACGGGCGGGTCTGTGCGTATTCCGGCAGCTCTGAATAGTCTTTATGGATTCAAACCGACGCGTGCGGCGATCTCTACCAAGGGCGTTTTCTCGATTTGCCCCTCGTTTGATACGGTCGGCTTTATTGCACGATCACTGCATATGTGTACCCGATTGCATGCGGTGCTTTCCGGCCAATGCCTTGTGCCACGCAAGATCAGCAGTCTCGATGGTTTACATGTGGGGCTGGTTGCTTCGCCTTTGGCTGAGGGGCTGGACACTCAAGTCAGCGCTGACTTTGATCGCGCGATGCTGGCGATCCGGGATGCTGGAGCTATCATCGCTCCGGTTTCGGAGCCAGCTTTGTGTCACAGCACGACTTGCCTTGGTACGATATGTAGTTATGAGGCGACTGCGTTGGTTTCCGGGTATCTGGAAGGGCTCAAGCAAACCGCAGATCCTTATGTGCTTGAGCGGATCCTCCAGTCTGCTGAAGTGACGAGCAAAGAGATGGAAGAGGCGCGGTCCAAGCGGGTGGAAGCTATTCGGGCCTTTAAAGAGATGGCGGGCAAGTTTGATATTCTGATTGCACCGACTGTGCCGATCATTGCGCCGATGCTGAGTGATATTGACAGCAATCTGGAGAAGATTGGTTCTCAGCTTTCGCAGAATACGCGGGCGGTGAACTGGGTAGATGGTTGTGCTGTGACTATTCCGATGAACACCTATGGCACGCCGGGTACGGGTTTGATGCTGTTTGGGCGGGCCGGAAGTGACTGGCATGTGCTTGAAATGGCAAGTCTGATTGACAAGGTGATAGCTCCTGCGCGAGTAAAGGCGTGAGTTGAGCGCATTCCTGCCTGAAGATCAGAACTACATTGGGGCGTGCGCTGCATTGCAGGAGATATGCGGCTGTGACCAGCGCGAAAAAGATACTTATTTACATTGATGCCGATGCTTGCCCCGTCAAAGACGAGGTCTACAAGGTTGCGGACCGGTATCGCCTGAAGGTGTTCGTTGTCGCCAACAGCTTCATCAACACACCGCGCGACATGGATGTTGAGCGGGTGATTGTGCCGGATGGACCTGATGTGGCGGATGACTGGATCGCTGAGCGCGCTGTGCCGGGTGATATCGTCGTAACTCAGGATATTCCGCTGGCAGACCGTGTTGTGAAAGCTGGTGCGATTGCGCTTTCGCCAAAAGGGAAGGTGTTTGATGAGGCATCCATCGGCATGGCTCTGGCAACCCGTAACCTGATGGAAGACCTGCGCAGCTTTGGGGAGCAGACAGGTGGGCCGAGACCGTTCTCTCAGAAAGATCGCTCACAGTTTTTGCAAAAGATGGACCAGATTGTGCAGCAGTTGAAGCGTCAGGGCTTTGCTGTTTAAGGAAGAGGCTCCCCTCCCTTATGTAAGAGTACGGCGTTGACGCATTAGCTTGGTGTAAGTGGTGTCCGCCGTGCTGTAAGCCTCTTTGTCGACAAAGTTGCGCGGTTTTCTGATGATCTATTTTCTATAGATGTCAGGTTATTCCTCTATGCCAGTTCTTAATGTGCGCACCTCTGTTGCCATTGGCCTTGTTGCGCTTTTTTCATTCTCCGCCCCATCTGCATTTGCCAAGTGGAAGAACCCTGCTGACCGGTATGCTGAGGCCTACAAGCAGTATCTGGGGGCGTCTTGCCCGATTGCTCAAGATGGCATGAAGCACTTCGTTTATTTTGCCAGAGACCGCGAGGCGATTAAGGATCATCCGTTTCTTGATCATGCGCGGTTTGTGGGCGCGCAGATCATGTATCCGTGGCGGGAACTTGAGAAAGGTGAGGGGGACTACGATTTCTCCCTGATCGAAGCTGATCTTGCCTATCTTCAGTCCAAGGGGAAGACACTCTTTGTCCAGCTTCAGGATGCTTCGTTTAATCCTGACTATGTGCCTGTTCCTGATTATCTTTTAGCAGATGCGTATGCTGGCGGGGCTGTTCAGCAGTTTGATGATGACAACCGCACAGAAGGCTGGGTTGCGAAGCGTTGGAACAGCAAGGTGCAAGAGCGGTTTGCTAAGCTGCTTTTGGCGCTTGGAGAAGCCTTTGATGGGCGGATTGAAGGGATCAACCTGCAAGAGTCTGCGATTGGTGTTTCCAAAAAGCAGGACCAGCAGTTCACGCCAGCCAAGTATGCTGATGGACTGAAACACAACATGTCATCCATGAAGGCTGCGTTCTCAACCTCGGTGGTGATGCAGTATGCCAACTTTATGCCGGGTGAGTGGCTTCCCTTTGAGGACGAGGGCTATCTGAAGTCCGTCTATGAGCATGGCGAGAGCATTGGCGTTGGTCTGGGTTCTCCGGACTTGATGGTCAAGCGCAAGGGACAGCTGAACCACCCCATCGCGATGATGCACGAGCGGGATTACACCGCCCCCCTTGGCATCGCTATTCAGGACGGCAACTACACGGGCCGCACCGGAACCGCCGAAGTGATTGACAGCAAACAAAACATCGTCCCCCTGCTGCACGCATTTGCAGAGGATTTTCTGAAGGTGGATTACATGTTCTGGGTCAATCAGGAGCCGTATTTTGAGAAAGACGTTCTTGGCTGCTTTGAGTAGGTGTTGAGGAAGCCGTGGGAGAGGCGTTTGTGGTAATGGATCCCGGCTCGGTGGCCGGGATAACACCGGAATGGGCGCCCTGCCGTCATGCCGGATGGAGCGGAGTGGAGATCTGGTATCCAGAAGAGACGTTCTGATGTGGGGCTCTGGGTCCCGCATCGAGTGCGGGATGACGGAGGAGGGGAAGGTGCTGCTTCGTGTGGGCTGCCGTGCCTCTGCCGTCATGCCGGACGGAGCGAAGTGGAGATCCGGTATCCAGCAGAGAGGTTCGGGTGTGGGGCTCTGGGTCCCGCATCGCACTGCGTTTGTGCGGGATGACGAAGGAAGGGGAGCCTCCTGCATCGAAAGCTGATTGGGGGTCAGGACATGAGGGGGCCAGAAAACTTATCCCCCTTGCCTGTTTACGGCTTTATCTTTGTTGTGTGCCCACGCAATCGGGCCGGGGTGGACCGTCCATCTCGCGGCGTGGGCGGGGTTGGGCTTTCGGGAGAAGTAACGCATCTTTCGGTTGTCCGGTGGAACCGATTTTCAGGCGTGACCGCATGGTCTGGGAGGAAGGGCCCAAGCCTGAAGGGCATCAAGCGGTGGCATTTACTGGTCAGAGCGGTGAATGCCAGAGGCAGAGAGCTTTTGCTTTTGGGGAAACCCGTTGCGAGGGCAGCTTTGTCTTTCCAGGAAACTGGCCATCGTGTCTTTCAGGATAAGAGGCGATGTTGTCCATATTAAAAGACCCGAGCGAGGCGACCAGCTGTTGCCGAAGACTCATTTCTAACAAGTAGCGCAGGCTCAGCCTGTTCGTCTTGCTCCACCCGCCTTGCGGGGACTTTCAGCCTCACCACTGCATGGGATGCCATGCGGTGCTGTTCGTGTTTGTGCAGTTTGGTCGGCAAGCTTTCTGCAAAAGAAAACGGGCCTCGAGAGGCCCGTTTGCAAATCTTAAGATGTGAGGCTTATTCGCCGCCGCGGTTGTCGCGGAAGCTTTTGCCACCGCCTGGCTTGTTTTCGCCGCGGCCACGACCACGACCTTCGCCATCACGATCACGACGACCACGGTAACCACCGCCTTCGCCACCACGACCACGGCCGCGACCTTCGCCGCGTCCGCCTTCGCCACGGTAACCACCGCCGCCACCGCCACGGTGGTTGCGACGACCGCCTGGACGACCGCTGCTACCGCGCTCAGGATTGCCTTCGATACGGGTGATGGTGATTGATTTTTCACCGGTGCCGTTTTCTTTGACGGTTTCCTGGAACTTGTCAGCGAGTTTTGCGTCGAGCTCGAAGCGGCTGTCTGCATCAAAGATGCGGATGGAGCCGATGTCTTTTTTGGTGATGTGACCTGCACGGCAGATCATTGGCAGGAGCCAGCGAGGTTCTGCGTTGTGCTTACGGCCAACATTGAGACGGAACCAAACACCGTTGTCGAAGTCTTTACGCGGCTTGCGCTCGCGGTCTTCGAAGGAGCTTGCCAGCAGTTCTTCTGGTGCAGGCAGACCCTGGTGGATCTGGCGCATGTAAGCGGCTGCGATCTGTTCTGGTGTGAACTTTTCAAGAAGCTCCTGAACCATTGGCAGATCTTCTTCGCTTGGTGCTTCCTGCAGATCGGTAGACGCAAGGATGCGCTCACGGTCTTTGTCGCGGATTTGCTGCGCTGTTGGTGCCGGACCCCATTCTGCTTTCACTTTCGCAAAGCCAAGGAGGCGCGTTGCGGAGCGGCGGCGGGTGTGAGGCACAACCAGCGTACAAACGCCTTTACGGCCTGCACGACCGGTACGGCCAGAACGGTGCAGCAGGGTTTCTGCGTTGTTTGGCAAGTCTGCGTGGATCACGAGATCCAGGTTTGGCAAGTCGATGCCGCGTGCTGCGACGTCGGTTGCCACACAAACGCGGGCACGGCCATTACGCATTGCACCAAGCGCATGGTTACGTTCAGCCTGGCTCAGCTCACCGGAGAGAGCCACAACTGCGAAACCACGGTTGCCGAGGCGTGCGGAAAGGTGTTTCACCATCTCGCGGGTGCCGCAGAAGATGATGGTGTTTTGTGCTTCGTAGAAACGCAGGACGTTGATGATTGCGTTTTCGCGGTCGTTGGGAGCGACCTGCATTGCGCGGTATTCAATGTCTGCGTGCTGTTCGCGATTGGTTACAGTGGAGATGCGCTGTGCATCCCGCTGGAAACGCTTCGCGAGGCTTTCGATCTGCGGAGGTACAGTTGCAGAGAACAGCAGAGTGCGGCGTTCTTCTGGTGCTGCGTCGAGAATAAATTCGAGGTCTTCGCGGAAGCCGAGGTCCAGCATTTCGTCCGCTTCGTCGAGCACAACAGTGCGCAGAGCGGAGGTGTCAAAAGAACCGCGTTCAATATGGTCACGCAGGCGGCCTGGGGTGCCGACTACGATGTGTGCGCCTGCAGAAAGATTGCGGCGTTCACGGCGCATGTCCATACCACCCACACAGGTGGTGATACGAGCTCCAGCTTCGCCGTAGAGCCATTCCAGTTCTTTGGAGACCTGGATTGCCAGCTCACGGGTTGGCGCAACACACAATGCAAGAGGTTCGTTTGCCCGGCCCATACGCTCTTCGTCACCCAGCAGTTCCGGCGCAATTGCGATGCCGAATGCAACGGTTTTACCAGAGCCTGTCTGAGCAGAAACCAAAAGGTCTTTGCCTTTCAGCTCTTCATCAAGAACGGCGGTCTGGACCGGGGTGAGAGACGTGTATTCGCGCTTTTCTAGTGCGGTAGAAAGCGCCGGGGAAACCCCTTCAGGTATCGTCATTTAGTATTTCTTTCGAGGAGGGTCATTATCTGTAAAGCAAGAGCTTTGTTGCCCTACCCATCGCTTCCGCTCACTCATGAACCGTAACGGGGAGATCATGAGGCGGCAAATGGCAAGCGAGCTCTTTTCTTCGTGGGCCTTGTAGTCTGCCTAGCTGAAAAGGTCAATGAAATATGAAAAATAGATATGAAAGATGCATGTAAGTTGGCTGTATTTGGGCGTTTAGAAGGACCAGGTAATGGGGAGGTTGATTGCTCTGGCGAAGTCCTGACATTGTTTTGCTCCCTCAGGAAATGAGGCTTTGATGGTGGATGTGGTGCTGGGGCAGGTGAGTGTTTTGACTTTTGGCTTTGGCAAGGTGGTGGCGTGATTGCTTTGAGCGTTTGCCTTTTTGGAAAGGCAGAACTAAAGAGAGGCAATAACAAGGCGGAGGCACAATGGATCAGCTCTCAAACTTCTTTAGCGACATACCATCCTGGGTCGGCGTGATCCTGCTTGTGGTGTTTGTGCTGAGCGGTCGCCTGTTCCGTGATGCCTGGAAAGGCCAGACTGGTCGCTGGAAGCTTAAGTGCTGGGTGTTTGGTCTGCTGGCGCTTGTCAGCTTCTGCCTGATGGTGTTCGGCGTTTTCGATTTTGGCTGGGCGAACAGATAATCTTCTGATTGCAGAAAACTAGTTTTAAGACCCTTGGTTTATGGTGGTATACTCATGGCATTGGCCAGCCGCATGAACCGATGGGAGCCAGAAGTTATGTTTTCTAAACCGTCACTGCTCAGACGAGGGATCACAGCCAAGTTGTTTGGACTGGCGTTTGGGCTTCTGTGTCTCTACCTCATTGCCTGGCTTAATCTGAATGTGACGTTTGTGGTTCAGTTCGGTCTGATCCTCTGGTGCATTACGCTTGGTGGTCTGGTGGCGTTGATTGGCGTGATCAACTATCACCCACTGCTCAAGTCGAGTATGCCGAGCTGGTTCTCTGGCGGTTTCATCTGCGGATGGATGAATTTGCTGCTCTGGTTGATTGGTGGAGATAGCCTGACATCGATCGGGCAGGGGATCTTTCCGACACTGGGAAGCTTGTTCCTCGGCATTGGCTTTGTCGCTATTGGCGTTGGCTTTGGGATCGTGGCCGGTTTCTTTGCCAAACTGATTGGCGGAGAAGGGCCGGATGCGGCGCGGGATTACACAGCCGACAGATAGCAGGCATGAAAAAGGGGCCGTGTGGCCCCTTCGGATTTGCTAAAATGGAGTGCCGTTAAGCTGCGCTTTGCTCTTCCATCGCCTGTTTGCGTTTGCAAGGCTGCAGCTTTTCACGCAGCGGGCTGTTCGGGTCGATTTCACGCTTACAGACGACGCAATGGTCTGCGCCTTCAATAGCATTCAAGCCGCCGCAGCTGCCAGTGATCGGCTTGTTTCTGAAAACGGCGCCAATTGCCATTCCTGCTACGATCAGGATCAGCATGACAAACGCGATGATGAAAGTTGCCATTTCGATATTCCGTTACTTCTCTGCAGACTGCTCGAATTTTCTAAACGCGCTGGAAGACCGGGTGATGAAGTGGTCCCCTTCACGAACGATGAAAAATGCGGCAATCCCTTCACGCTCTGCCAGAGCCATGCCGCGCTTGTCTCCCATTGCCAGGAGAGCTGTTGCCAGACCGTCAGCGCGCATCGCATTGTCAGCAATTACAGTTACTGATGCAAGTTTATGCGTCACAGGACGCCCTGATGCAGCATCAATAATGTGTGAGAAGCGCTTGCCGTTGACTTCCTTATATATGCGATAATCGCCGGATGTTGCCATGCCTTTATCGCTGATGCGAACGATTTGCTGAACTGTTCGCGTCGCGGAATCCGGCTTTTCGATGCCAACGACCCAAGGTTCATTCTTGGCGTTGTTGCCTTTGGTGACCAGATCACCGCCGATTTCGACGAGGTATTCGTTGATGCCGTTTTGCTCCAGAACGGAGGCAACTTTGTCGATGCCGAAGCCTTTCGCGATTGCGGAGAGGTTCACGGAGGTGTCCGTGTTGACCTTGCGCAGTGCTGGTGGATCGGTCTCAAACTCAAGCATGGTGCTCATGCCGACAGACTCCAGTGCATCGCGGATTTCACGCGGACTAGGCTGTGGTGGGGTATCCTGCTTGGTGCCGAAGCCCCACAGCTCGATGAGCGGTGCGAGGGTGACATCAAAGTAGCCGCCCGTCAGATTATGGATGCGCAAAGCTTCCTGCATCACGATACTGAAGTCGCGGGAGATTGGCGTCCATTCAGTGCTGGTGGAGCGGTTAAAACGGCTGATCTCTGAGTTTTTGTCCCAGTTGGACATGGCCTTGTTGACGCCGACGAGAGCATCATCGACCTGCTTTTGCAGCTCCTGCTGGGTTACAGAAGACGACCCTTTGATGGCTTTGACATTAAATGTTGTGCCCATGGTTTTGCCATGAAGTACGATTTCTTCGCGGCTTTTGTCATTGGGTACACATGCAGTGACAAAGATGAGTACGAGAGCTGTAATGAGGAAGCGCATTTCGGCCTCAGAGTTTTTTCATTTCCCCGCGTAATCGGCTTATTCTGGTTTTCTGTCAAGTTAAATAGGGGGCGGTTACTGCCGCGACCAAGATCAGCATTAGTTGAAGATGAAGAAAGTCGTAGGTGGTACTACGTGCATGTGAAAAGTTCGGGGAAAACTTATTTGAGATAAAATTTTCGCGAAACACCCTTATTGCCGTTACGTCAATATCACGAATCCCTATTGAAATTTGCGGTATATCAGGGTATTGGCCCGCATAAATCCGTAGGAATAGCTGACCGCGGCACACTTTAATGGTATGCGGGCGGTTACTCCTAACCGGAGCCACGGATGAGTTACGTTCAGCAATGCTCGGGCTTTGTTGCTGAAAATGCGATCTGTGGGGGGATTTATCTCGGTTCGACTTGCCAAAGTCAATAATCCGCATGCGCGGCATTTTGTACGTAGCAGAATGACTTAGCATCACTTACCCGTAGATATCCCGTGAACATCTAGTGGTTTGCCCTATAAGAAGCCTGACAGGGTAAGGGATGAAGATTACAAAAGGATTGGATCTGCCGATCACCGGTGCTCCGAACCAAGAGATCCACAAGGGTCAAGCGGTTCGTCGTGTTGCCGTGAATGGTGGGGATTACAACGGGTTGAAACCGCGTATGCTGGTTGCTGAAGGCGATCGCGTCGTAAAGGGTCAACCACTTTTCATCGACAAACGCTCTCCAGAAATCAACTATGTTGCTCCGGGTGCTGGTGTCGTTGAAGCAGTCAATCGTGGTGCACGTCGCGTTCTGGAAACCATCGTTATCAAATTGGATGATGGCAACGAAGAACAGGTCGCTTTCTCAAAGTTTGAAGCTGGCGCTTTGGCAACTCTGGACGCAACTGTCGTTCGTGAGCAGCTTGCCAAGTCTGGTCTTTGGACAAGCTTCCGCACCCGCCCATACTCCAAGGTTCCGGTTTTTGAAACGCAGCCGCGTTCCATTTTCGTAACTGCGATGGACACCAACCCGCTTGCAGCGGATGCTGGTGTGATCATCAATGCGAATGCTGGCGCGTTTGAAGCTGGGCTTCAGGTTGTCTCTAAACTGACCGATGGCCGCACATTCGTATGCCACAGCCCTAAGGACAAGCTCCCAGGTGCTGGCGTTGCTGATGTGCAGATGGAAAGCTTTGAAGGTAAGCACCCAGCAGGTAATGCGGGTACTCACATTCACTTCCTCGATCCGGTCAACGAGAGCAAGACAGTCTGGACCATCGGTTATCAGGATGTCATCGCAATCGGTAACCTGTTCCTGACAGGTGAGCTGGATGTTTCCTGCGTTGTTTCTGTTGCAGGTCCGCTGGCTTCAAAGCCGCGTCTGGTAACAACTCGCGTTGGTGCTGATCTGACCGATCTGCTGGCTGGTGAAACTCAACCGGGTATTCCTGCCCGTGTGGTTTCCGGCTCTATTCTCTCCGGCACAATTGCCGAAGACCAGTTTGCCTTCCTTGGTCGTTACCACACTCAGGTGACGCTGATGGAAGAAGACCGCAAGCAAGACGTTGTTGGCTGGGTTCGCCCATTCATGACCAAGTGGTCTAACCTTAATGTGCATCCTTCCGGTTTCTTCCGCAGCAAGCTGAAGTTCCCGTTTGGCACCAACAAGAACGGCTCCATCCGCGCGATCGTTCCACTGGGTACCTACGAGAAGGTAATGCCGCTCGATGTTCTTCCAACTCAGCTGCTCCGTGCCCTGATGGTGCTGGACACTGACATGGCGCAGAAGCTTGGTGCCCTGGAGTTGGACGAGGAAGATTTGGCGCTATGCACCTTCATCTGCCATTCCAAGAATGAATACGGAGCTGCGCTGCGTGCAAATCTTGATAAAATCGAGAAAGAGGGCTAACCCGTGAGCTTGCGCGATAAGTTTGATCGTATTGCGCCGCTCTTTGAAAAGGGTGGCAAATACGAAAAGTTTTACGCCGTCTACGAGATGGTGGATACTTTCATCTACACTCCAAAAACAGTGACCAGCGTTGCGCCGCACGCTCGTGACCATGCTGACCTTAAGCGTGTCATGACCTATGTTGTGCTGGCGACGATCCCTGCGATCCTGTTTGGTATGTACAACACCGGCCTGCAGACCAACTCTGCACTGGCTGCGATGGGCATCACCGAGCCAGCAGGCTGGCGTGCTGCGATCCTGTCTCTGCTGGGTATCGGCTTTAATCCGGACAACATCTTCGCCAACATGGCGCATGGTGCTCTGTACTTCCTGCCAATCTACATCGTAACGCTCGGTGTTGGTGGTATCTTTGAAGTGCTGTTCGCCATTGTGCGTGGCCACGAAGTGAACGAAGGCTTCTTCGTTTCTTCCATGCTCTACACGCTGATCCTTCCAGCTTCCACTCCGCTGTGGCAGGTTGGTCTTGGTATCGCGTTTGGTGTGGTTATCGGTAAGGAAGTGTTCGGTGGTACCGGCAAGAACTTCCTGAACCCGGCGCTTGTTGGCCGTGCGTTCCTGTACTTCGCTTATCCGGCAGCAATGTCCGGTGATGCGGTGTGGACGCCAGTTGACGGCTTCTCTGGTGCGACTGCACTGGGTGTTGCTGCAGCTGACGGCATGCAGGGTCTGGCTGCAAACGGCATCACATGGACCAGCTCCTTCATCGGCACCATTCAGGGTTCCTTTGGTGAGACTTCCACGATTGCAATTGCGCTTGGCGGTGTGTTCCTCGTGACCACTGGTATCGCGAACTATCGTCTCATTCTTGGCTGTCTGGGCGGCATGATTGGTTTCAGCCTGTTGCTGAATCTGATTGGCTCTGAGTCCAATCCAATGTTTGCAATGCCTTGGTACTGGCACCTTGTCACTGGCGGCTTCATGTTCGGCCTTGTGTTCATGGTGACTGAGCCTGTGACGGCTGCAATGACCAATCCGGGCCGTTACATCTACGCTGCGCTGATTGGTGTGATGTGTATCCTGATCCGCGTCATCAACCCGGCCTTCCCTGAAGGTATGATGCTGGCGATCCTGTTCGGCAATATCTTCTCTCCGCTGATCGACTACTTCGTTGTGAAGGCGAACATCACACGGAGGATGAAGCGCCATGCATAATGCTGAAAACACAACAGCTCCAACAGGTCTTTGGGCGCGCTTCAACGCGATGCCTCTGGACTCTGCACCGCGCACGATTACCGTTGCTGTGGTTCTGTGTCTGATCTGTTCCATGATTGTTTCCGGCGCTGCGGTGATGCTGAAGCCACAGCAGGAAATCAACAAGACACTGGATAAGAAGACCAACATTCTCAAGGTTGCTGGCCTGTATCAGGACGGCATCGATGTTGAGAAGGCATTTGGTGCATTCGAACCTCGCCTTGTTGATGTTGCGACCGGCAAGTTTTCTGATGCAGAAGATGCTGCGACCTATGACCAGCGTGTTGCTGCGAAAGATCCAGCTCGTTCCATCACTCTGGCAAACGATCCGGCATCCATCAAGCGTCAGGCTAAGCTGGCTTCAGTTTATCTGCTTCGGGATGATGCAGGCAAAATTGAGCGTATCGTTTTGCCGGTTCACGGTTACGGCCTGTGGTCCACGCTTTATGGCTTCATCGCACTGAATGCTGATGGCAATGAAGTTTACGGCCTGCGTTTCTACGCTCACGGCGAGACTCCTGGTCTTGGTGCTGAGGTAGACAATCCAAAATGGATGGCTCAGTGGCCTGGTAAGCTGGTTTATGGTGACAACGGCGCAGTTAACATTGGCGTCGGCAAAGCTGCACCAGCAGGTATTGATGGCTCCAAACACCACATTGATGCGATTGCAGGTGCAACGCTGACCTCCCGTGGTGTCGACAACCTGGTCAAATTCTGGATGGGCGAGCAGGGCTTCAAAACCTTCCTCGACAATCTGAAAAAAGGAGAGGCGTAATGGCTGGCAAAGACTTCTCCATGCTCAAGGACCCGATGGTCGATAACAACCCGATCACACTTCAGGTTCTTGGCATCTGTTCCGCACTTGCGGTAACCTCTTCCTTGAAGGTTGCGCTGGTGATGGCGATTGCGGTGACGCTTGTGACAGCGTTCTCCAACTTCTTCATCTCCATTTTGCGTAACCAGATCCCATCTTCTATCCGCATTATCGTGCAGATGGTGATTATTGCGTCTCTCGTTATTCTGGTGGACCAGATCCTGAAGGCGTATCTCTATGAGATTTCCAAGACACTTTCCGTGTTTGTTGGTCTGATCATCACCAACTGTATCGTGATGGGTCGCGCTGAAGCATACGCGATGAAGAACCCACCAATTCCATCCTTCCTTGATGGTATCGGTAACGGTCTGGGTTACTCCCTGATCCTGCTGCTGGTTGGTGTTGTTCGTGAGCTGTTCGGCTCAGGTTCCCTGTTTGGTGTTCAGATCCTTGAGACCGTGAACAACGGTGGCTGGTATGTGCCAAACGGCCTGCTGTTGCTGCCTCCTTCCGCGTTCTTCGTGATTGGTCTGCTGATCTGGGGTTTCCGCACATGGAAGCCTGCGCAGGTTGAGAAGCGCGAATATAAAATCATGGAAACTGAGGGAGCTCACTGATTATGGAAGGGCTTCTTTCCCTCGCCGTAAAGGCGATCTTTATCGAAAACCTTGCGCTCTCCTTCTTCCTTGGAATGTGTACGTTCCTTGCGGTTTCCAAGAAGGTTGAGACTGCGCTGGGTCTGGGTATCTCTGTTGTTGTTGTGCAGGCTCTGACTGTGCCAATCAACAACCTGCTCTATACCACGCTGCTGAACGAAGGCGCGCTGGAGTGGGCTGGTCTTGAAGGTACTGACCTGCGCTTCCTGGGGCTGATCTCTTACATCGGCGTTATCGCTGCTGTGGTGCAGATTTTGGAAATGTTCCTCGATCGCTATGTTCCTGCGCTTTACAACGCGCTGGGTATCTTCCTGCCGCTGATCACTGTGAACTGCGCCATCATGGGTGGTTCTCTGTTCATGGTGGAGCGTGACTACAACCTGGCAGAATCCTCTGTTTACGGTGTTGCTTCCGGTATTGGTTGGGCGCTCGCGATTACTGCAATGGCTGGTGTGCGTGAAAAGCTGAAGTACTCTGACGTTCCTGATGGATTGCAGGGTCTTGGCATCACCTTCATCACCGCTGGTCTGATGGCTATGGGTTTCATGGCTTTCTCAGGCGTGAAGCTGTAAGGGAGACGAGCAGATGCAAGACTTTACCTGGGGCATTACGCTCTTCACTCTGATCGTGCTTGCGCTGGTGATCGTCATTCTCATGGCGCGCAGCAAGCTGGTTGCTTCCGGCGACGTTAACATCGAAATTAACGGTGAGCGCACTGTTTCCGTTCCTGCGGGCGGTAAACTTCTCAACGTTCTGGCTGATCAGAAGATCTTCGTTCCTTCCGCCTGTGGTGGCGGTGGAACCTGTGCTCAGTGCCGCGTGAAAGTGCACGAGGGCGGTGGTTCCATTCTGGCAACTGAGGAAAGCCACATCACCAAGCGTGAAGCGCGCTGTGGTGACCGTCTTTCCTGTCAGGTTGCTGTGAAGCAGGACATGAAGATTGAAGTGCCTGAAGAAGTGTTCGGCGTGAAAAAGTGGGAGTGTACTGTTCGCTCCAACGAAAACGTTGCGACCTTCATTAAAGCGCTGGTTCTGGACCTGCCAGAAGGCGAAGACGTGAACTTCCGTGCTGGTGGTTACATTCAGATTGAAGCGCCTGCGCACAAGCTGAAGTATACCGACTTCGACATCGAAGAGCAGTATCGTGAAGATTGGGACAAGTTCAATCTGTGGCAGTATGAGTCCATCGTGGACGAGCCTGTTGAGCGTGCTTATTCCATGGCGAACTATCCGGACGAAAAAGGCATGATCATGCTGAACGTTCGTGTTGCTTCTCCACCTCCTGGTACCACAGGCATTCCGGCTGGTAAGATGTCTTCGTTCATCTTCAACCTGAAGCCGGGTGACAAGGTGACCATCTCCGGTCCGTTCGGTGAGTTCTTCGCTCGCGAAACTGACAAGGAAATGGTGTTCATCGGTGGTGGTGCTGGTATGGCGCCAATGCGCTCACACATCTTCGATCAGCTAAAGCGTCTTGAGAACCGTGATCGTAAGATCACTTTCTGGTACGGTGCTCGTTCCAAGAAAGAGATGTTCTTCGTTGAGGACTTCGACCAGCTGGCGCAAGAGTTCCCGAACTTCACATGGCATGTGGCGCTTTCTGATCCTCAGCCTGATGATGACTGGGACGGTTACACCGGGTTCATTCACAACGTGCTCTACAACGAGTATCTGAAGGACCACGCTGCGCCAGAAGACTGTGAGTACTACATGTGTGGTCCTCCAATCATGAACCAGTCCGTGATCAACATGCTGCTTGATCTGGGCGTGGAACGTGAAGACATCATGCTGGACGACTTCGGCGGCTAACCGCTGAAAGTACTGCGAGAATTAAGAGACCCGGTGTCGAGAGATGCCGGGTTTTTTATTGCCTTGGGGGAAGTGTGTGAGATAATGCAATCTGTAGTTATATTGATTGGATAATTTATGGGTACTTTGCAGGTTAATTTACTCAGATACGCAGGCAGATTTGCTGCGATTTACGTTCTCATTAAGGTGGTTCTATTTGCAGTACTTTTTATTGCGCTACAATTTTTCCAGACAGAGATTCCCGTAAAGCATGTTGCTTTTGTAGCTCCGTTAGTCACAGCGATGCTTGTTGGGCAAAGGTTGTTCAAAAGAGAAGGCGCTCGCCTGATAGGAGGGAAGCTTCATAAGCTAACGGGTTTATGTCTTTTGATCATTATCGCTATTGATGCTCCTCTTGGCTATCTGGCGTTCCCAGATATCGAAGGCCTTTCTGACATTATGGGACTGATAATTGGTCTTGTATTGTTCTTTGCCTTTCTGGCTTATTGGTCCATTTTCTTCGGATACAGAATTGGGTTTGGAACAGCTGAGAAAGAAGCTGCCAAGCGTGATGCGCGTAATGCTGGTTGATTAACAATGAAGGTTGAAGATACCATATTGAAATCAAAACAGTTCTCTAGAACTCATCATGTGCTGCTCTTCGCAGTAGTTTATTTTCTGTCTGTGCTTACATGGCTGAATATTTCACCCATAATTGGGCTGAACTTAAACTTGTATACGCTTAGTGCTAAGGCCTTGTATTTGCTTGCTGGTTTTTTAGCAGTGGCCTACGCCTATGTTCTGGTTAGAAAACATCGACGTCAGATCAGCGGTTTGAGTTTTGGGGTTTTCGCTGCTTTGTTTGCAGTTTTCGCTTTGTTGATGAGAGAAGCGTGCATTGCCTTACAATTTAAGCTGCTCCAAGCATATTTTTCACATGGTCAATTACAAGAAGGGTTGTTGCTGCTGAATGAACCCGTTCCTGTGGCCAGTGGAGTTAGCTTCATAATCGAGGCCATGCAGCTTGTAGTGTCTTACTGTGTGTACCTTGTTGTGATTTGGATTGGGCTCTTGTTAGGCGGTTGGGTTGCGGTGAAAAAAGAGCAACAAGAAGTAATTTGATTTTCTCAATAGAGATTGAACTGGAAGCTTCATAGTCGGGTTTCATTCTAACCAGTTCTACTTCGCTATTGAGTTCTCTAAAATCCGACTGATTGCGTGCGCGTCGCCTAAATGAATTGGGGCCTAGTATGCGGGCTGGTGAATTTTCACTAGGGCCTGACGCGCTTGTGAGCATCTTTTTTCAGGCTCTGACGCTTGTTGCGCGTTTCCTTTGCGGGTGCTGAACCGTCCAGCAGGGATGCGCTGTAGAGGGTTGGGTATGACGCATAACACCGCTTTGCTCATCATTGCATGTCAGAATGACCATTTCCCGGGTGGGAAGTTTGAGTTGCCCAAGCAGATGGAAGCTGCGGGGAATATTGTTGAACTGCTGAAAGATGCGAGGCAGCACCACGAGTTCGTCATTCATATCAAGCATGTCTACAAAGACCCCAACTCGCCTTTCATGGCTGAGGGTTCATTTGGGGCTGAGATCAACAAGATGGTCTGGCCAAAACAAGACGAACCGATTGTCACCAAGTACAGTTTCAATGCTTTGGAAGGCACCAATCTCAAGCAGTTGCTGACGGAGCACAAGATTGATGATCTGGTGATCTGCGGGTCGATGACCCAGTACTGCATTGTTGAGACAGCGCGTGCCACCATGGATCTGGGGTATCCGGTGACTGTGATTTATGATGCCTGTGCGGCGAGTTGTATGGAGTTCCGTGGACGCGAAGTCTCCGTTGATGATGTTCAAGCTGCGATCATGGCTTCGCTGATCTTCTCTAATGCATCTGTGGTGTCAACGGATGAGTTTCTGACACATCCGCACTAAGCGGCATGGCTTTGGTAGCCGAACTTCTGACGGTACTGACCGGGGCTTAGGCCTGTGGTTTTGATGAAGACACGGCGACAGGCGGTTGGGTCGTCGTAGCCAACCTCCCATGCGATCTCATTGAAAGAGCGTTTGGTTTGCTCCAGTTGTTGGCGGGCTTCAGTGATGCGCAGTTGCTGGAGGTAAGCGTTGGGTGTGTGGCCTGTTGCGGTTTCAAAACGGCGTAGGAATGTTCTGCCAGTGAGGCCGGCTTTCTCTGCCATGTCGGGCACCGTCAGCTTTCGCTTATAAGCCATCTGCAGCCAGTGCTGGGCTTTGAGGATTGCTTGATCGCCATGGGAGAGGTTGGGATAGAAACGGCGATAGTTTTTTTGCTCCCGTCCTGCCGGATCTATGAGAAAATGGCGGGCGACGTCCAACATGGTTGCGTGGCCTGCAAAGTGGTCGATAAGCCTGAGGCCGAGATCCGTCCAGGCCATGATACCGCCGGCGGTGATAACATCGCCTTCGTCCACGATCATCTTGTCTGTGTCGAGTTTCACAAGCGGGAACCGTTCTGCGAAGCTTTCTGTAATCGCCCAATGGGTAGTTGCTGGTCTTCCGTCAAGAATGCCTGTTTCAGCAAGTAAGACAGCGCCCACGCAGATGGAGCAGAGGATTGCGCCATGTTCATGCTGTTGTTTGAGCCATTGAGTCAGAGCAGAGGAAACAGTTGGTTGTTGAGCTGCCAGACTGGGAGGGAGGATGACTGCGGAGAACGTGCAGCTCTCCATAGTCGGCAGTTGATCTTGCTGAAGGATCGTAGCCTCTATGCACGTTGCTTCTCCCTTGTTTGCGGCGTTGAGCATGTCAACGAGGCCGTAAACAGCTGAAAGCTGGGCACCCGGGTAGGAGATGATGCCGATGCGATGATGCTTATTTGAGTTGCTCATTTGGCAATTATAGCATGTTTTATGTCGTATATGCCAATCGAGTGATTAGAGGATGCGGATTAGGTTGGCTGCATAAGATCAAACCGATGGAGGCATACATGTCTAAGTCAGCACTGGTTATTGTCGATGTGCAGAACGATTACTTCCCGGGCGGTGCCTGGGAACTGAAAGGGCAGGTTGAAGCTGCTCAGAACGTAAAGCGCCTGCTGGAAGACAGCCGCAGCAAGAACACACCAATCATCCATATCCAGCATGTGGTGGAAGCAGGTGATGCCCCGTTCTTCAACAAAGGTACTGAAGGCGTGAAGATCCATGAGACTGTGTTGCCACAGAATGGTGAGCCGCTTGTTGTGAAGCAGTTTGCAAACAGCTTCCTTGAGACCAATCTGAAAGAGGTGTTGGACGAGCAGGGCATTGAGCATCTGGTTGTTGTTGGTTCCATGTCTCACAACTGCATTGATGCGACTGTGCGTGGCGCTGTTGATCTGGGTTACACCGCAACCATCATTGATGATGCCTGTGCAACTTTGGACATGGAGCACAATGGTGAAGTGATCCCTGCAAAGTACGTGCACGGTGCCTTCATGGCGTCTCTGGCATTTGCTTATGGCAAGGTGATCACGACAGACGACTATCTGGCGGGATAAGCGTGCACTTTCAGATGAGTTCAGGAGCCAGCTGTTCAAGCTGGCTTTTGGCGTTGTTAGCTCGGGATTTTATAAAATCTGCTTCTTAAAATCCGGCATGCTTAAACGTGTTGCCCTTATTGTCTGCGCTGAAAAGACCAATAGGACTGAGGTGTGCTTATGCCAAAAAGGGCCCTAATTATTGTCGACTGCCAGAACGATTATTTTCCAGGTGGTGCCTGCCCTTTAGCTGGGCAAGTTGAAGCCGGAAAAAACATTGCTCGTCTTCTGGAGGTGGTTCGTGACAACGACGAAAACGTCATTCATCTCCAGCATATGTATAAAGATAAGTCAGAGCCTTATCTGGTTGAAGGATCTCCCGGGGTAGAGATTAACGAGTGTGCCAAGCCCGTCGATGGGGAGCCGGTTGTCGTTAAAAACTATATGAATGGCTATAAGGATACCAACCTGCAGCAGATCCTTGTTGAGGCGGGTATCGATGAAATCGTGATGTGTGGTTCCATGAGCCAGAACTGCGTGAACGCGACCGCTCGGCAAACTCTGGATTTGGGATATCCGCTGACGATTATCTATGACGCCTGTGCGACGGAAGACCTTGAGTTCAATGGTGTGAAAGTGCCTGCAGATCACGTTCATACCGCGATGATGGCATCGCTGCGGTTTGCGCATAGCAACGTGATTTCGACGGATGAGTTTCTGGACACGGTGAATGGAGCGTAAGCGACTTTTTTCATGAACAACTTGTAGAGGGGATATGACCAAAAAGGCCCTTATCATCATTGATTGTCAGAATGACTTCTTCCCGGGTGGGAAGTGTGAGTTGGTGGGGCAGGTCGAATCTGCAGCAAACATTCAGCGCTTGCTCAAAGCGGCGCGCGACAACAAAGATATCGTTGTCCATATTCAGCATTTTTTCAAAGACAAGTATGCACCCTTCCTGGCTGAAGGAACCATTGGAGCTGAGCTACATGACAGCTGCAAGCCGGTGGAAGGGGAGCATGTGGTGGTGAAGTACACGGCGAACAGCTATCTCAATACTAACCTTCAGCAAATCCTTGAGGATGCTGGGGTCGAGGAGATTGTGATTTGCGGGGGCATGTCTCATCTATGCATTGATGCAGCGGCGCGGGCGACCGTTGATCTGGGGTATCCTATTACCGTTATTTATGATGCTTGTGCGACTTGTGACCTTGAATTTGAGGGGGAAGTTGTGCCTGCAAAGTACGTTCAAGGGGCGATCATGGCTGCACTTTCCTTCGCTTATGGCAAAGTGATTACTACCGAAGAATATCTAGCCGTCTGAACCTGGCTGCATGTGTGCTGCCCGCTCTTTATAAGGTCTGGCGCTTACCTCTAGATTTTATGAAAAATGCGGATTTTTCTGGCTCAGTTCCGTCAATCGATATCTATTAGAGTGTTAGTGAACTGCCTGTGACAGGAGGTGTTGAACGGAAAATGACGAGGACAGCGCTGCTGATAATTGACTGTCAGAACGACTTCTTTCCCGGTGGGAAATGTGAGTTAGAGGGGCAGTTGGAAGCTGCAGGGAACATTCAGATGTTGCTTGCAAATGCACGCGCTCAGGATCAGACCATCGTTCACATTCAGCACCATTTCAAAGAGAAGGATGCGCCGTTTACCGTTGAGGGAACCATCGGGGCGGAGATCCATGATATGGCCAAGCCGTTGCCGCATGAGCCCGTGGTGACCAAGTATACCTCCAACATCTTCCTCAATAACAATCTCAAGCAAATTCTGGATGATGAGAATGTTGAGGAGCTGGTGATATGTGGGTCCATGAGCAAGGACTGTATAGCTGCGGCAGCGCATGCGACGACGGAACTGGGGTATCCGATTACGATTATCTATGATGCTTGCGCGACGCGTGAGCCGGGGGCTAATGACCAGTCGTCGCAGCAGGAGTTTGTACAGGCTGCGATCATGGCTTCGCTGTCGTTTATTTGCAGCAATATCGTCTCAACAACAGAGTACCTGCAGCGAAATTCGATAGCCTGAGAGGTTACTCTGCGAGCGTGCTTTCTGGTAGGGCAACGGGCTGGGAGTTGCCGCTGATTTTCTTCAAGCCGATCAGGAATGGACCGATGGCAAGCACCATGAATGTGGCTGCGAGCAGGAATGGTGCGCCAGGGTAATAAAGCTCTGCTCCATCAGCTGTGAAGTGGGTGAAAAGCTGGGTCATCATCAGCGTAGAGAGCACCAGTGTAAGGCCGATGATGCTGGTCAATGCGCCTTGCAGACGGCCTTGTTTGTCCTGTGAGACGTGGTGGCTCATCAGGGCGATCATAGCGGGTGGGATCATGGCACCAAGCGCAGCTGGTGGAAGCAGCAGGATGACGGTGAGCGTGTTAGGTGCGAAGGCGAAGCCCAGCAGTGCGATAACGGCGAAGAAGAAGCCGTAGAGAACCGTTTTAGCTTCCCCTTTGCGAGGGATGATCCAGCGGATGAGGCCGCCTTTGACGCTTGAAAAGCCGATGCCGACGATGGCAAGGGAGAGGCCGACCTGTGCGGTGGTCCAGTGGAAGGCTTCGATGGTGTAGTAAGGCCAGATGGCTGGGTATACGAAGTTCGCCATCTCAAACAGGAAGAGGGCGATGAACAGCCACATCAGTACAGGTGTCTGGGCGATGTCCAAAGCCGCCCCAACAGGGTTTGCTCTGCGCCAGCGGATGGCTTTTCGCGCTGCTTTTGGCAGGGTCTCTGGCATATAGAACAGACCGTAGACGAAGGTGATGGCGATCAGGATCGCGGAAATGTAGAACGGTACACGAATGCCGAAGAGGGCGAGGGTGCCGCCAATGACAGGGCCAATCACAAAGCCGAAGCCGATGGCTGCACCGACCATGCCAAAGCGGGTGGCGCGTTTGCCGTTGTGGGAGATGTCGGAGACGGCTGCGTAAGCGGTGGCGTAGGTAGCGCTGGCCACTCCGGCGAGTAGCCTGCCGATGAACAAGACCCAGAGCGAGCCTGCGAAGGTCATGATCAGGTAGTCGATTGTGAGGGCAGCCAGCGAGATCAGCAGTACCGGACGACGGCCAAAACGGTCTGAAATTGCACCAACGGCTGGGCCGAATAGGAACTGCATGGCAGCGTAGCTCGCTGCGATGTAGCCACCCCAAAGGGCTGCATCTGCGATGGTGGTCTGGCTAAGCTCTGCGAGTAGTGCCGGGGTCACCGGTATGATCAAACCAGCACCAATCGCGTTCAGCAAAACAGTCCCTGCAATGAAGACAAGGGTATGAAAATCCTGTTTTGACCTGATAGCTTGCAGTGCCGGCAGCATTCTTTTCTCGTTTTTTCGCTAAATGCTATGTAACAAAGCGCTCCAGCAAGTAAAGAAAAAACTCAGCATTTGTGCATATGCCGCAGGTCAAACAGTCGTCATGAAGATTTATTTACGCCAAGGTGGTGTTTCTTTAGCGAAGAAGGCAGCAATTCCGGCCTGTGCTTCAGATGTTTCCCATCTGTCCGCTAGGGCATTTGCTGTGTAGTCAATCTGATCTTCTACTGGCATGCGTGCCAAGTTCTGGCAGAGTGCTTTTGCGTCTGCCACTGCACCCGGTGCGCAGTTCAGATAAGCTGCTGCTTCTTTCTGCGTTACTGCGTGCAGGTCTTCCGCTGTTGTTACCAGTGAAACCAGACCCAAATGGTGGGCTCTTTCTGCGCCAAATGGGCGGGCGTTCATGAAGACCTGACGGGCATGACCTTCACCCAGACGGCGTACAACATATGGGCCGATGGTTGCCGGGATCAGGCCGAGGCGGGTTTCGGTGAGGGCGAACTTGGTGTTGTCGGCTGCGACTACCAGATCGCACACGCTGAGCATACCGACGCCGCCGCCGTAGGCCGGGCCGTGAACACGGGCGATCAGAGGCTTTTTCATGCTGTCGAGGCGTTTGAGCATGCCTGCCAGACGGTTGGCTTCCTGCATCTTGCCGATGCGGTCCTTCTCAGCCTGTGCCTGCATCCATTTGAGATCGCCGCCAGCGCAGAAGGTTTCGCCGTCTGCTGCCAGAATGACTGCGCGGGTTTGCTCGCAGTTGTCGAGCTCCTCGGCTGCGGCTGCAAGCTCGTCCATCATTTCAGCATTCATGGCGTTGTGCTTTTCAGAGCGTGCCAGCCAGAGAGTGGTGATGCCGTTTTCGGCTTTCTCGATGCGAATGTTCTCAAAGGTCATGCGGCGGCTGCCTCTTTAATGGAGAGAATGAACTCTTGCGTTTGTTCCAGCTTTTTGATGTCCAGACCAGTGTCGTAGTCCAGCAGTTTTGCCATTTTGGCGACTGCCAGTGTGCTGACGTTGCCTTTGGCACCTGGAGCATACGGGCATCCGCCCAAGCCACCGACTGCGGAGTCAAATGTCCGCAGGCCCATCTTGATGCTGGACATGATGTTGGCCAGAGCCAGATCCTTGGTGTCGTGGAAGTGACCGGCAAGCTGTTCAACAGGAACAACCTTTAGCACTGCGTCCAGCATGGCTTCGGTTGTTTCCGGCGTAGCTGCACCAATGGTGTCGCCGAGGGATACCTCGTAGCAGCCCATCTGCAGCAGGCGTTCGGAGACCATTGCGCTGTTCTCAACCGGTGTCGGGCCATCATAGGGGCACTCGACAACACAGGAGACGTAACCTCGAACCGGAATGCCGTCCGCTTTTGCGGCTTCCACGATTGGAGCGAACCGCTCAAAGCTCTCTTCAATGGAACAGTTGATGTTCTTTTGAGAGAAGCCTTCAGATGCTGATGCGAAGATTGCAACTTCATCTGCACCAGATGCTTTGGCGCGCTCGTAGCCTTTGATGTTTGGCGTCAGCGCGGTGTAGCGAATGCCGGGTTTGCGAGCGATGCCTGCAAACACTTCTGAAGCATCTGCCATTTGTGGCACCCACTTAGGAGATACGAAGCTAGATGTCTCGATCTTCTCAAACCCGCATTCGGAAAGGCGGTTGATCAGTTCGATTTTGCTTGCTGTCGGGATCAGCGTTTTTTCATTTTGCAGGCCATCGCGTGGACCCATTTCAAAAATGTTTAGTTTCTTGCTCATCGCTGATCAAACCTCCTCGTCGATAGCGCGGGCACGAAGTTCTCTGCGGATCACCTTACCGGTTGTTGTCATTGGCAGGGCTTCGACAAATTCCAGTTCTCTTGGATATTCATGGGCAGCTAAACGCTGCTTAACAAACTCAGAAAGTTCTTTGGCGAGTTCATCAGAGGGCTCAATGCCTTCCTTGAGCACAATGTAGGCTTTGACGATCTCAGTCCGCAGTTTGTCCGGTTTACCGATCACACCCGCCATGGCGACAGCGTCGTGTTTCAGCAGGCAGTCTTCAATCTCGCCCGGGCCGATGCGATAGCCGGAAGATGTGATGACATCATCATCGCGGCCAACAAACTGGATCCAGCCGTTTTTATCCATCACGCCTTTATCGCCTGTGATGAGAAAGTCGCCGGAGAACTTTTTCTTCGTGGCTTCCGGATTATTCCAATACTGCAGGAACATAACAGGGTTCGGCGCGCGAACGCCGATGTTGCCGAGCTGACCGGTTTCCAGAATGGTGCCGTTGTCGTCTACAATCTGCACATCAAAGCCCGGCACGGCTTTGCCGGTAACACCCGGACGGGTTTCCATCAGCTCTGCGCAGGTGGAGACAACCAGATTGCACTCTGTCTGGCCGTAAAACTCGCTGATTGTCAGGCCAAATGTATCTCGGCCCCATTGGATCAGTTCAGCGCCAAGGGCTTCGCCACCACTGCCGAGAGAGCGGAGAGAGTAGTTCCAGCGGTCCTTCGGGTTCTCAACCTGCCGCATCATCTTCAACGCTGTTGGTGGGATGAAGGCATTGCGAATTTTCAGATCCTGCATCAGCTGGAAAGCTGCTTCACCGCTGAACTTCTTAAAGCGACAGGCGACGACTGTAACACCGTGGTGCAGGCTTGGCAGGAGAACATCAATCAAACCGCCAATCCATGCCCAGTCCGCAGGCGTCCAGAAACGGTCACCTTCCTTCGGGAACATGTTGTGCGGCATCTCTACGCCGGGCAGGTGGCCGAGCAGCGTGCGGTGTGCGTGCAGCGCGCCTTTCGGCTGGCCTGTGGTGCCAGAGGTGTAGATGATGATGGCAGGATCTTCGGCTTTGGTCTTCACGGGTGTGAAGTCTTCGTTCTGCTCTGCCATTTCAGCATGGAGTGAGCGGGTGCCGAAGTCAGCGCCTTCGATGTTCAGGATTAGTTCAAGCTCTGGCAGGCGGCTACGGATCTTTTCAAGCTTTGCAGCACCAGCGTTGTTGGTGATGAGAGCTTTGGCGCCGGAGTTGCCCAGTCGGTACTCCAGTGCTTCTTCGCCGAACAGGGAGAAGAGCGGAATGGAGATGCCGCCGAGCTTGTGAATTGCGATATGGGAGAAGGCTGTCTCTGGTGCTTGCGGCAACAGGATGCCGACACGATCACCGCGATTGATGCCTTGTGAAACGAGCAGGTTGGCCAGCTGATTGCTCAGCTTTTTCAAGTCACCGAACGTGTAGGTGGTTGTTGGCCCTTCTTCTTCAGCGAAGATGAGTGCTTCGCGGGCGGCATCTTTGTCCGCCCACTTGTCACAGATATCTACGCCAATGTTGAAGAACTCCGGGATGTCCCACTGAAACTTTTCTCGGAGTTCCTCATAGGTATTCGCAGATGGCAACAACGGTTATTCCTCCTCCTCAAGCGTGAGGAGTATAACGCCTTCTTCCACCTGGTCACCTGCGTTCGCCATCACTTCTGCTACCACACCATCACGTGGTGCTTTGAGAGAGTGTTCCATCTTCATGGCTTCAGTGACGATCAGGGTGTCGCCCTCAGATACCTTATCACCCGGCTTGCAGTTTACTGCACGCACGAGGCCCGGCATTGGAGAGGTGATTGCATTGCCTGATGCTGCACTGTCGTCCTGTTCTGCCAGATGATCCGGCAGGTCGAAGCGCCATGTCACACCATCGGAGAAGAGTGTGAGGCTGGTGTCTTCGACGAAGAAATCTGCAGAGGTGATCTGACCGGAGAAATCCACGCGCATGTGGTTGTTATCTACGGAGAGGATCTGCAGATCGAAGGTCTCACCATCAATCGTCACGGTCAGGCTGCCATCATGATGACGGCTTGCAACAACCTCGGTCACTTCATCACGCCATGAGAGGTGTGCGAACTGCTTTGCAGCGGTCCAGTGACGCCAACCGGTGAGGCTTACCCATGGATCATCATCTACTACGGCAGTCTCAGCTGCAAAGCCTAGCTCAATAAGAGCGGCCATTGCAAAAGCATGCCGGGTTGGGGCTGTTGGTTTGGTGAGAGCTTCCAGCTCACGGTCGATGAGACCTGTATCCATCTCTCCTTTTGCAAAGCCTTTGTGGTTACATAGACGATGCAGGAAGGTGATGTTGGTGGTGCAGCCGACAGCGTGACTCTTTTCCAATGCCAGAGACATCTTTGCCAGAGCGGCTTCACGAGTTTCGCCGTGGCAGATCACCTTTGCGATCATTGGATCGTAGTAAGGGGTGATCGTATCGCCTTTGCGCACACCGCTATCGATGCGGGCAAACAGTTCTGGCAGCTTGAGCTCGTTCAGCGTTCCTGTTGCTGGTAGGAAGCCTGCTTCAGCATCCTCAGCGTAGATACGCGCTTCGAAGGCATGTCCGAAGATGGTGAGCTCGTCCTGCATCAGAGGCAGAGTACCGCCAGCTGCTACGGAGAGCTGCCAGTTGACCAGATCTTGCCCGGTGATTGCCTCGGTAACTGGATGCTCCACCTGCAAGCGAGTGTTCATTTCCATGAACCAGAAACGATCAGGACGCAGGCCGTCAGAGCCATCAACGATGAACTCAACGGTGCCAGCCCCTTCATAGCCAACGGCTTGAGCAGCTTTTACAGCGGCTTCACCCATGGCGTTCCGCATCTCTTCGGTCATGCCTGGGGCAGGAGCTTCTTCGATCACCTTCTGGTGGCGGCGCTGTAGAGAACAGTCGCGTTCGAACAGGTGAACAGCGTTGCCATGGCCATCACAGAAGACCTGAACCTCGATGTGGCGAGGGGACAGGATGTACTTTTCGATGAGGACGCGTGGATCGCCAAAGCTGGACTGGCCTTCACGTTGAGCGCCTTCCAGCGCTTCAATGAAGTCTGCCGGATCATCAACGCGGCGCATGCCTTTACCGCCGCCGCCTGCACGGGCTTTGATGAGAACTGGATAGCCAATCTTCTCAGCTTCCGCTTTCAGGAACTCGCCGTCTTGGTTGTCGCCGTGATAGCCTGGTACAACAGGAACGCCGGATTCTTCCATCAGCTTCTTCGCTGCGTCTTTCAAACCCATCGCGCGGATTGCGTCTGCTGGAGGGCCGATGAAGACGAGGCCAGCTGCTTCAACTGCTTCCACGAACTCTGGGTTTTCTGAAAGGAAACCGTAGCCCGGATGGATGGCGTCTGCGCCGCTGGTTTTAGCTGCTGCGAGCAGCTCAGGAATGTTGAGATAGCTTTCTACCACTGGCGCTGGGCCGAGGCGGTAAGCTTCATCTGCCATTTGCACATGACGGGCATCGCGGTCGGCGTCTGAGTAGACAGCCACAACTTTGATGCCGAGGGCTTTTGCAGACTTTGCAACACGGCAAGCAATCTCGCCACGGTTCGCAATAAGGATTTTCTTGAACATTATGCTGTCCCCCAATGCGAAACAGTGGCGCCGGGAGCACCTGTTACTCTATTCGGTCTAAAAGTGCAGGCTTCTGAATAAGGAATGTCACAGGTCGCAGTAATGATTTCTCTGGAATCTTCTAGTAATAAGTCTCCTTTGCCGACTTCATATACATAAGCCTTGCGTTGGGAAACTGAGAGGAGATCACCTGCTTTGATGAGACCTTCCAAGACTCTGATGAAGAGGATTGATAGCTCGTCTTTCAGACCCAAATCTGGGATATTCTTCTGAAGAATGCTCATAATTGCCTCATCAACAGGCCAAACATCTCTGACTTCTCCGTGCATACCGAGCCCCTTACATGCGGAAGACGCCGAAGGGCGTGTCTTCTATTGGTGCGTTGAGGGTTGCTGCGATGGACAGAGCCAGCACGTCGCGGGTTTTGCGCGGGTCGACAATGCCATCATCCCAGAGGCGTGCAGACGCGTAGAGCGGGTGCCCTTGCTCTTCAAACTGATCAATGATCGGCTGCTTGAAGGTTGCTTCCTCTTCTGCTGACCACGTGCCGCCTTTACGCTCAATGCCATCACGACGCACGGTTGCCAGAACGCCAGCGGCCTGAGGGCCGCCCATGACGGAGATGCGGGAGCTTGGCCACGTCCAGAGCATGCGCGGTGAGTAAGCGCGGCCACACATGCCGTAGTTGCCAGCCCCGAAGGAGCCGCCGATGAGCATGGTGATCTTTGGAACTTTGGCACATGCTACCGCGGTGACGAGCTTTGCGCCGTCTTTTGCGATGCCGCCTGCTTCGTACTTCTGACCGACCATGAAGCCGGTGATGTTCTGCAGGAAGACCAGCGGGATTTTGCGCTGGCAGCATAGCTCAACGAAGTGCGCGCCTTTCAGGGCAGCTTCAGAGAACAGGATGCCGTTATTGGCGATGATACCGACTGGCATGCCGTGAATGTGCGCAAAACCAGTAACGAGCGTGGTGCCGTAGCGGGCTTTGAACTCGTCGAAACGGGAACCGTCCACCACGCGGGCGATGACTTCGCGCACGTCGTATGGGGTTTTTAGGTCAGCCGGGACAACGCCGAGGATTTCTTCCGGGTCGTAGAGCGGATCTTCTGGTGCTTGCAGCAGAAGTTGATCCGGCTTGCGGCGGTTAAGGTTGGAGACGGCCTGACGGGCCAGTGCCAGCGCATGAGCGTCGTCACGGGCCAAGTGGTCTGCCACACCGGAGAGGCGGGTGTGAACATCCCCGCCGCCCAAGTCTTCAGCAGAAACCACTTCGCCCGTGGCGGCTTTCACCAGTGGAGGACCGGCGAGGAAGATGGTGCCTTGCTCTTTCACGATGATGGTCTCATCGCACATGGCTGGCACGTATGCGCCGCCAGCGGTACAGGAGCCCATAACCACCGCGATTTGCGGAATGCCCTTTGCGGACATGTTGGCTTGATTGTAGAAAATACGGCCGAAATGCTCTTTATCCGGGAACACTTCATCCTGCTGAGGCAGGTTAGCTCCGCCAGAATCTACCAAGTAAATGCACGTGAGATTGTTCTCCATGGCGATTTCTTGGGCGCGGAGGTGCTTCTTCACCGTCAGCGGATAATAAGTGCCGCCCTTAACCGTGGCATCGTTGGCAACGATCATGCATTCGATGCCGTTGACCCGACCGATGCCGGTGACAATGCCAGCCGAAGGGGAGGCGTTATCGTACATGTTATGGGCAGCAAACTGACCGACTTCCAGAAATGGAGAACCTGGATCGATCAGACGGGCAACGCGCTCGCGCGGGAGGATTTTCCCACGAGACACGTGCCGCTCGCGAGGGCCTTCGCCCCCGCCTAACAGTGCTTGCTGGCTTGCTGCGCGGACCTCATCCATTGCGGCGAGGTGCTGGGTGCGGTTGTTTTTGTAACTTTCCGAACCCGTTGCAGCCTGAGACTTGATGACAGCCATTATTTGGTTTCCTGGAAGAGCTCACGGCCAATCAGCATGCGGCGGATTTCGGATGTGCCTGCGCCGATTTCATAAAGTTTTGCATCACGCAGCAGGCGACCGGTTGGGTACTCGTTGATGTAACCGTTGCCGCCGAGGGACTGGATGGCTTCCAGCGCCAGTTTAGTTGCGTTTTCTGCGGAGTAGAGGATACAGCCAGCAGAATCTTTACGAGTGGTTTCGCCGCGGTCACACGCGGCAGCCACGGCGTACACGTAGGAACGGGAGGCGTTCATTAGGGTGTACATGTCAGCGATCTTGCCCTGCATCAGCTGGAACTCGCCGATGGACTTGCCGAACTGCTTACGCTCGTGGATGTAAGGCACAACGATGTCCATAGCTGCTGCCATGATGCCCAGTGGGCCGCCGGAGAGAACGACGCGCTCGTAGTCCAAACCGGACATCAGCACGTTCACGCCTTTGCCTTCTTCGCCAAGGACGTTCTCGTAAGGGACTTCGCAGTCTTCAAAGACCAGCTCACAGGTGTTGGAGCCGCGCATGCCGAGTTTGTCGAGCTTCTGTGCGGTGGAGAAACCCTTCATGCCTTTTTCGATGAGGAAGGCTGTCATGCCGCGTGGGCCAGCGTCTGGATCGGTTTTGGCGTAGACGACCAGAGTGGAGGCGTCCGGGCCGTTTGTGATCCACATTTTGTTGCCGTTGAGCACGTAGCGGTCGTTGCGCTTTTCAGCGCGCAGTTTCATGGAAACAACGTCAGAACCAGCGCCCGGTTCGGACATGGCCAGCGAGCCGACATGCTCTCCAGAGCAGAGCTTTGGCAGGTACTTTGCCTTTTGCTCAGGCGTGCCGTGGCGGTTGATCTGGTTCACGCACAGGTTGGAGTGTGCGCCGTAGGAGAGGCCGACGGAAGCGGAGGCGCGGGAGATTTCCTCAACCGCAACAACGTGGGCGAGGTAGCCCATGCCGGTGCCGCCGTATTCCGGGTCAGCCGTCATGCCCAGCACACCGAGTTCTCCCATCTCTGTCCAGAGGTCATTCGGAAACTCGTTGGTCTCGTCGATCTCAGCGGCGCGCGGTGCGAGTTTGTCCTGTGCCCAACGGCGAATGGTTTCGCGCAGAGCATCAATGTCTTCACCAAGACCAAAATTCATTACGGCGTCAAACACGGCGCTTCCTCCTGCTACCGATCCAGTCAATCCACGCTCTTTGTTGAGCTTCCCAGTGGATCGCAAATTAATTAAACGAACGTTCGTTTGATTAATAGCAGGCGCTCAGTTACTATGCAATAACCCTTAGGGCGCATTTCCTGTTGCGTATTCTTTCCCGAAAACTGCTAGGCAACTCTCGGGCATGCGCAGACACACTGCGTCTCCTATGTTGAATGATAAAGGCTCAGATCGTGGCACGAACCAAAGGCTCCGTTGGCGCAGATACGAAGACTGCAATCTACTCCGCAGCGAAAAAGCTGATTGAAGCCAAGGGCTTTGAAGCGATGACACTTCGTCAGCTTGCGGCTGAGGTTGGGGTGCAGCCAGGGTCCGTTTATCGCTATGTGGAGAGTAAGGATGAGCTGCTTCAGGCGCTGATGAACCAGCATATGGTGAGCCTGATTGAGAACTGGGAAAAGCTGGAACGCAAAGGGGATGACCCGGTTTCTCGTCTCAAAGCCTTTGTTGCGTTTCACATTCGCTACCACATTGAACGCCGTGCAGATGTCGTGATTGCGAATCTGGAACTGCGGTCTCTGGGGGAGGAGTACCGTGCAGATGTGGTTACCAAGCGTAGTCAGTATGAGGTGAACCTGCGAAACATCCTTTCTGATGGTGTGAAGACTGGTGCGTTCCCTAAAGTGGATTTAGAAGTCGCTGCTTTCGCCATTATCGCCATGCTGACTGGTGTTTGCTTCTGGTATCGTCCCGACGGACGTCTTAGTATCGATGAGATTATCGAGGTGCACCAGAAACTGGTGCTACAGGGCGTTGTGGGCTAGGGGCTAACTCTGTGATTGATCTGATTAAGCTAATTGCAGCTCTTGGAGCGGGTTATCTGCTGGGCAGTATCAGCACGGCTGTGTTGGTTGGCAAAGCCTATGGCAAGGATATCCGTGAGCATGGCAGTAAGTCTGCCGGATTAACCAACACACTGCGTGTTCTGGGAAAACCTGCTGCTCTGGTTGTTCTTGTCGGTGATATTCTGAAAGGCGTTGTTGCCTGTTTGGTGGGCCTGTACCTTGGTGTTTATGCAGGTTCTGGTGTTTCGGTGGACAGTGTGAGCATGTTGCTTGCAGGAGCTGGGGCGATAGTTGGTCACAACTGGCCTGTGTTTTTCGGCTTCAGAGGCGGCAAAGGTGTGCTGACGGCTGCCGCTGTGCTGTTCATGCTGGATCCGATTATTGCAGCAAGTTGTCTGGGGTCTTTTGTGCTTATCGTTGCTGTGACCCGCTATGTTTCTCTGGGTTCCATCTGCGCAGCGCTGCTGTTCGTAGTGCTTTCCTTTATCCCGCTATTTGGTCATACAATCTATTTCCAGATCTTCGCACTGGCGATGGCCTCCATGGTGGTTGCCAAACACCGCGCGAATATCGGCAGACTGCTCTCCGGTACTGAGAATAAACTGAGCTTCTGAAGCCAGATACGCTTACCGCAATGGTACCATCCGGTTCTTAATCGGAGAAGCCTTCACAATTGAGGTGTTGGTCATTGCTTTTTCGTGGAGTGGGTCGAGCAGGTCGTCGAGTTCGCTGACGTCTTTTAGGTAGATGCGGGTGACGAAGCAATCTTCTCCGGTGACTTTATCGCAGGAGGTGAAGCGGGGCTCATTGAGGATGAGCTGTTCCACTACATGGAGGTTGCCCGGGCTTGGTTTGACGCGCACGATTGCTTCCAGAATGTAGCCAAGCGCCTTAGGGTTTATCTCTACCGTAAAGCCTGTGATGATGCCGTCTTGTTCCAGCTTGCGGACGCGCTCTGTTGTGCTGGGGGCGGAGAGGCCGATGCGACTGGCCAGTTCGCTGATGGATATGCGGGCATCACGCTCCAGAATCTCGAGGATTTTGCAGGCAGTTTCGTCCAGCTGTTTTATCTCTTTAGGCACTTTTGTTCTCTCGCTTTAAAATGTGAGGGCATTTCGTGCAATTCGCCTTTCATTCTCTATATAGCAGAGAGCCGTTGCTGGCTATTTTTTCAGTCATGACGATTGGAGGTTCTCATGCAGACAGATCTTTTAGCGCTTCAACATATCTCGGCATTCTCCCATGGAGAGGAGGGGGGCAACCCTGCTGGTGTTCTTGTGGGGGAGGCGATGCTTCCAGATGCGCAGATGCAGTCTATTGCGGCTGATCTCGGCTATTCCGAGACCGTGTTTGCGGTGCCTCTTGCTGACAAAGACGGGTATCGGGTGCGGTATTTTTCGCCAGAAAATGAAGTGCCGTTTTGCGGGCATGCAACGATTGCATTGGGTGCGGTGCTGGCTCAGCAGCATGGACGAAAAACGCATCAGCTTGAACTGAATGAAACCGTTATCTCCGTTGAGAGCTGGCAGGAGAATGGGCAGCTACAAGCTGCTTTGCAGTCTCCGCAGACTAAGAGTGCGAGTTTGGAAGATGACGTGAAAGCTGAGCTGCTTGGGCTGCTTGGTTTGAATGAAAGTGATCTGGACCTTCGCATCCCGCCAGCTCGTATTCATGGTGGTGCAAACCATCTGGTGCTCGCTTTGAGGGACAGAGCTAAACTGGCTGGGATGGCCTATGATCTGGAAGTCATGAAGCAGTTTATGCTTGGACAGGGGCTGGTGACGATCATGCTGGTTCATGTTCGTGGACCGCAAGAGTTTGATGTGCGCAATGCGTTTGCCTCAGCGGGTGTGTTTGAAGACCCTGCCACGGGCGCTGCTGCTGCGGCGTTTTCCGGCTACTTACGAGATATTGGCTGGGCTCATGGTGGTGAAATCCACATTGTGCAGGGTGAGGATATGGGATCAAAGTCTCTCATTACTGCTCATATCCCAGCTGAAGCAGGTTCCTCCATTCGCATTTCCGGCAGTGCGCGCCAGATGCGCTGATACTGCTTTTTGATTAGCTGATATTTTGGCCCGGGGCAGATCTGCTTCGGGCTTCTTACTGAAAAGAAGAAGAACATGGTGCTGGTTAAACAGTGGATTTATGAGGTGCGGCCAGAGGCGGACGTGTCTCCGGCGAATTATCGGTATGAGGAAGTGGAGCAGGACCTTACACCTGTGCGGGGTGAGGTTGTGGTTGAAGGGGCATACTGGTCCGTCGACCCATATATGCGTATTCAGCAAAGTTCCAAAGATACCTGGGAAGCGCCGCATCCAACCGGAGAAGTACAGGGTGCAGCTGTTGTTGGCCGGGTCACCCGAGTGGGCGAGGGTGTTACGGCGCTCAAGGTCGGCGACTGGGTTGAAACCTATATGGGCTGGCGCAGTGCGGGGCTTCGGGCCGTTGCAGACTGCCGCTTGCTGGATGCTGATGAGGTTTCGCCCTCAACAGCGTTGCATGTGCTTGGTATGCCGGGGCGGATTGCCTATTTCGGTCTGCTGGAAGCTGGAAAGCCAAGACCGGGTGAAACTCTGGTGGTGAGCGGCGCTGCCGGTGCGGTTGGTTCCATCGTTGGCCAGATCGGCAAGTTGGCTGGGCTTCGGGTGATTGGTGTGGTTGGCTCTGATGAGAAAGCGCGCTGGATCACCGAAGAACTCGGGTTTGATGCGGCCATCAATTATCGGCAAGTGAGTGATGTTGAGGGCATGAAGCAGGCTTTTACGGAACATGCTCCGGACGGTGTCGATATCTACTATGACAACACAGGCGGAGTTACGACTGACGCTTTCATCGAGAGCATGAACCTGCGGGCGCGCATCATCATTTGTGGTCAGATCAGTCAGTATCAGTCTGGTCTTGAGGTGCCGAACATGGGGCCACGTTTGCTGCATCACTTCCTTTACAAACGCGCGACCATGACTGGGGTTTTAGCGCGGGATTACACCGCTCGCATGGATGAAATGCTGAAAGTGATGGGGCCGTGGGTGCGGGACGGCAAGATCAGGTACAACGAGACCGTGATTGATGGCTTTGAGAAATTGCCAGAGGCGCTGTGTGGTTTGTTCACTGGTGCCAATACCGGCAAGATGATTGTGAAAGCTTGAGCTGGTGTTCTGCGCTAAACGAGTGAGAAGCTGATCTCTGCGTTGAGCGTGTTGGACACTGTGCAAATTTCTTTGGCAGCTTTGAGCATGGCCTCTGCTTTCTCGTGGTCCTCAAACTCCGGGAGAGCAAACTCCAGATGGAAGCTGCCAAAGCGGTGGGGCAATGTGGATGCCTTTTCCGCGTTTACAGTAATGTAGACATTGCCAAGTGCCACCTTTTGCTGCTTGGCCACCATTTCCAATGAGATTGCCATACACGACCCAAGGGCGGACATGATCAGGTCTGATGGAGCGGAGAATTCATCGGAGTCTCCCAGACCTGCTGAGTATTGATGCCCGAACTCGTTGGTCACCCAGAACTGGCCGTACTCATGAGACGCAACGGTGAGGGGGCCATAGGACTTGGGTTTCATTCTGATTGGCATATCGACTTCTCAGGTACATTTCCGGGTGGTGTGTTGTTTGGCTATGTATATGACCTGTGGAGGCTCAAGGTAAATATCTGTGGTTGGCAGAAAGTGCGGCAGCGTTCACTCGTTGGTTATTGGCGATGGCCTATTGATGAACGCTGAGAGTGGGATGCATGCTGCCATGGGGTGCTGTGTACCTGAGAGTTTTGTGGTGGATGAGCACGTTGGGCAAATGAGATGATGGCACAAACCGAAAAAGAGAACCTGCTTGCGCTTCTGATCGAAGATGATCTGGATCTGGCGGGCACGATTTCTGATGTGCTGAAGATGCACGGCATCAGCTGCGATCATGCTTATAACGGTGAGGCGGGGCTGGAGTTTGCGCGGGAAGGATACTTCGATGTCATCATCCTTGATCTGACATTGCCGAAGATGGATGGGCTGACTGTTTGCGAGACCTTGCGTAGTGAAGGGATTGATCGACCGGTGCTGATGCTGACAGCGCGGGATGAGCTTTCTGACAAGCTGGCCGGGTTTGAGGCTGGGACGGATGACTATCTGGTCAAGCCTTTCGCCTTTGAAGAGCTTGTGGTGCGGATACGGGCGTTGTCGGGTCGGCGGAGTGCGCAGTCGAAGCTGTTTGAGCTTGCGGATCTGCAGGTGGATTTTGCACGCAACATCGCCAAGCGTGGGGATCGGGTGCTGCGTTTGTCGCCAACGGCCTGGAAGATCCTGAGTGTTCTGGTCAAGCACAGTCCGGCCTCTGTGAGCCGGGAGCAGTTGGAACGGGCGTTGTGGGGGGATGAACCGCCAGAAAGTAACAGCCTGAATGTGCATCTCTACAAACTCCGCCAGCAACTTCAGCAACCCGATGAGGTTGAGGTGATCTATCGCGATGCCAATGGGGGATACAGTCTTCGGGAGAAAGTGGATGGCGAGTAAGGCAGCCGTTGGGGTGCGCGGACGCAGCATCTTTCGTGAGCTTGGCATCACGTTCTTCATCAGCGTCATTCTGTTGCTGCTGCTCTATACGTTCTTGCTGCCGATCTTCTTTATCGCTGGCTCTGATGAGAGCATCATCTACATGATGGATGATCTGGGGCGGTCCTATGAGGAGGCCGCGCAGGTCGATCCGAATGCTCCGCTGCCCGAAACTTATCTGATCCGAAGTGCATTTTCTTTGGAGACATTACCGCCGGACATGGCACGTCATTTTGAAGACGAAACGCTGGAGCCGCTGGAGCTGTATTTTGATGAGGAAGATCAGGAGTGTGATGCGGAGGGCAACTGCAAGTCGACGTATTACCTCTATCTCTACATCTATCCGCTTGAAGACGGGCGGAACCTCTATATCACGCTTGAGAGTACAGAGGAATATGTTGAAGGCTCTGAAGAGGATCAGGTCGTCATCATAGCTTTCGCGATTGTTGGGTTCATCAACCTGCTGGCGACTTTTGTGTGTGCCCGCATTCTTTCCAAGCGTCTGATCAAACCCATCGCAGCGCTAGAGAACTGGGCCCAGTCTCTGGATAGCGAAAATGTGGGTGAAGCGCCGCCGGACTTCCGGTATCGGGAGCTAAACAATCTTGCTGTGAAGCTCTCTCGTACCGTGGCGCGGATTTCGGAGTTTGTGGAGCGGGAGCAGACGTTCCTGCGTTACGCGAGCCATGAGCTGCGGACGCCGATCACGGTGATTGCCGGCAATATCTCGTTGCTGAAGAGCCGGGAGAGTGATCCGGAGGACGCGGTGCCGGTGGAGCGCATCCAGCGGGCGAACCTCAATATGCGGATCATTGTTGAGACACTGTTGTGGCTGGGCCGGGAGAGTTCTGCGCCGCCGCGAGTGGAGAAGCTTGTGCCTGCGAAGCTGATCATGGGCTGCATTGAGGAGCTGGATTATCTGAAGGGCAACAAACCGCTGACGGAGCATCTGGATCTGAGTGAGGACGAGGCTGAGCTTCCGAAGGCACCGCTGCTTATTCTGTTTGGCAACCTGATCCGAAATGCGTTCCAGCATGCCCAAAAAGGGGAGATCACAATCAGCTATCGTGATGGTGTGTTTATGATCGAAAACCCGGTTGCTACAAGCAAGAAAGACGGGGCTGCCTCAGTCTATGAGGAGAGCTTTGGCTTCGGGCTTTCCCTGTGTGAGCGCATTGCCCGGAGGATGGGGTGGGAGTTCACTCTGGAAGAGCGTGATAATGCGATTGTGACGCGACTGGTGTTGAAAGAGACGCACAAGCCTTAAGTGATGATGAGTAGCAGTTGTTTGCTAAGCAGAGTGCGTATTTGTCTGTATTCATCATGAATATCTGAGTTTTTTCAGGGGTATTCCTCGAGAGATATCGGTGTGAATTGTTTTTCGCATCGGCATCCGAAGAAAATATTATCTCAATTTATTGCTATCTGGAATTTTTACTATTTAATTTACGTAGAGACAGAAGGGGTGTTTATTCGATTCGGGTGGGCTGATGCAGGGTGTGCATGATGAGATGGTGAGGAAGCTCTACGCCAATATCGCTCTTGGAGAGGATATCGGTCAGGCTTTTGCACCAATGGCATCCTCTTTTCGCGAAACCCTGCTCTGCTACAAGATCGTTTCGCTCAATTCGCTCCAATATCATCACATGGCCTTGCACAATACAGAGGATGACATGGCGGCGAAGATTGTTGCCGCTGGGCAGAGCAACCCACTTCCGCGTTTTGCCAAGTTCGCGCCTATGAATGGCTTGATCCATACTGAGGACTTCATCAGTCCGGATGAAATCCGTGATACGGACTTCTTTGACCTCGTGTTCAGCGACTATGGCACGTTTGACCGTGTTCGAGCCTTTCTAATCCATCGCAATGGTATGGACACAGCCATGGTTTCAGTCGCCGTGCAGTCTGACTTTGACGGTTCTGATGCCGTGCAGCTTGATAAGACCCTCGATACGGTACGGCCCCATTTCCAAAGTGCATTTTCGGTGGCGTTGCATTTGGAGCAGCGGCGGGGGCTGACGGATGCATATACGTTCTGGCTGGATCGCATTCCGAGCGCTGCCTTCATTCTAGATCAGGGTATGCATGTTGCCTTTGCGAACAAGCAGGCTGAGGTGTTCTTTGGCAGTAACGAAAGCTTTTTCATTGATCGACGCGGTGAGGTTTCCTCCCGCCACAACGGGCATCGCAAGTTGTTTGAGGATGCGGTTACCAAATGCCGGGTGACGAGCAAGCCGTTGGGGCCTTTGGTCTTGGACGGGGAAGCTGCACCCAATCCATTCTTTGTGGTGATGCCTATCGACGTGTTGGCTGAAACGCCCGCTTATCTGGCACCGTTTGTGCGCGGGCTGCAGCCATTGCTTTGCATGATTATGGATCCAGGTGATCGACCTCTGGCAGAGCTGGAGAACCTGCAACATTACTTTGGCATCTCAAAGCGAGAGGCGGAGTTGCTGCAACATCTGGTGCACGGCGCTTCCATGGGAGAAACCTCGCATGCGCTGGACATCAGCTACAACACCGCCCGCAATCATATGGCCCGTATTGCCGACAAGGTTTCCGTGAACTCACAAAGTGAGTTGGTGCGGCTTGCGAGTGATCTGGCAGCGAGAGTGCCGCGATAGAGGGTGAGATGAGCGTTGCTGAAGACCTGATCGGGAGAATGTATTCCAGTGTGATACTGGGGCAGGATCTTGGGCAGGTTTTTGAAGGTCTTGCTGCTGCTAACCGTGATGTTTTGTTTGGTGTTCAGGTGCAGTGTTATCTGAACAATGACTACTATTACATGTCCTTTCAAAATGCTGAGGACGGGATGGCGCAAGACATGGATGAGGCAGGGAGCTGCAATCCGTTTCCGCCATTGGCTGCGATTATCCCGTTTCAATCCGTTCTTTACAGCGAGCGCTATATCGCGCCGGACATGGTCAAGCGCTCGGAGTTTTATGAGCGTGTTTTGGGCAAGCGAAATACGTTTGATCGCTCCCGTGGCTTTCTGATGCATCGGAAGGATGGGGATGCGGCGATTGTCGCGTTTACAATGCCGGATGATTTTGTCGGCAAAGAAGACCTGTTCCTTTGCGATACATTGGAGCGCATTCGGCCTCATTTTCAGCGGGCATTCTCTCTGGCTCTTGAGTTGAGGCAGCGAGAGCAGAAGGCTTATCTTGGTGCACATTGGCTTGAACGCATTCCCAGTGCGGCGATGGTCCTTGATCGCGGCTTGCATGTTGCTGTTGCCAATGCTGAGGCTGAACGGATGTTTCGCTCCTCAGATTTGATAGACGTGGATTGCCGTGGTGAGCTTTCCACCCGCTCTCATAGCCAACGTAAATTGCTGGAAGATACGGCGGCAAATGTTCGGCTAAATAAGAGGCCTATAGGGCCTTTGGCCTTGCACGGGGAGTTTATGCCGGGCGCGCTTTTTGCGATGACACCCATTCGGGTGTTGGAGCGCTCGCCTGCTTATCTTGATTGTTTTGTTCCTGCGGATGAGGCGGTGCTTGCGATTGTCATCGATCCGTCCAGTTTGTCCGTTGCACCGGTGACTTATCTGCAGGAGTGTATGGATGTTTCTAAACGAGAAGCGGAGTTGATCCAGAACCTTGTGGTTGGTTTGTCGGTTCGTGAAACAGCCGACAAAATGCAGATCAGCTACAACACCGCCCGCAACCATCTGGCCCGTATTACCGACCGGGTGTCCTTAGGCTCGCAAAGTGAACTGGTGCGTTTGGCCAGTGACCTTTCAGCGAGAATACCTCGCTAGAATGACTGTTTTGTTGGCGCAGATCAGCCAGCACTTTCTGGAGAAATCCGTTGCAGAACCTGCAAGATACTCTTGTGAAACGTATGTATGCCTGTGCGGCCCTTGGAGAGGATATCTTCAGTGCGCTTGAACCGATGGCGCACACGTATCCGGAGGTGTTGTTTGGCGTGCAGGCCCAGTGCTTTCGCAAGCTGAAAACGCATCATCTTGCTTTTTGGAACTGCGATGATGGCTTTGAGCAGGATATGCGGGAGGGGGAGAGTGTGAACCCGTTTCCAGCCTTGATGGATGCCGCGGCTTTTGATGAAGTGATTTACAGCGAGCGCTTCATTAGTCCTGATCAAGTCAAACGCTCTGAGTTCTATGAGCGTGTTCTTTCCAGACAGAACAAGTGTGATCGTTCACGTGGCATTGTCCTGCATCGGAAAGGAACCGATGGTGCTGTCATCACGGCGACTATGCCAGAGAAGTTTGTGGGGCAGGAGGATGATGAACTTTGCTCGATATTGGAGTTTATCAGGCCGCGCTTTCAGTCCGCTTTTGCCCTTGGGTTGGAGTTGGAGCGGCGGCGGTTTGAGTGTGATGATCAGTTGTTTTGGCTGGAGCGCATACCGAGTGCTGCTTTCGTGCTGGACCATGGCCTGCATGTAGCGCTTGCAAACCAGCGGGGAGAAGCTGTGCTGCGTAAAGGAGAAAGACTGCTTGTTGACCGTAGTGTCTCCCTTTCAAGCAAGTGTCATTCTCATCGTGCGCATATTGAGCGTTCTGTTCACATGGCACGCGCAACACAGATGCCTCAGGTTCCTTGTGTGCTTCAGAGCGAAGAGCGAGCTTCAATGATTTTTGCCGCAGTTCCGCTTGAAACTTTAATGGCGACACAGCCCTATCTTGATTGTTTTCTCGGTGAATATCAGCCAGTCCTTTGCATTCTCATTGATCCGGCAGATCTTCCGGTGACTGACGTTCAGATGCTGCAGAGCTATCTAAGCATTTCACTGCGAGAAGCTGAGTTGGTGCAATGTCTTGTGGGTGGGCTGTCAATGCGGGAGACAGCTGACAAAATGCAGATTAGTTATAACACTGCGCGTAATCATCTGGCACGAATAACTGAGAAGGTTGGCTTTGTCTCGCAAAGCGAGCTTGTTCGATTTGCCAGTGATCTTGCTGCGCGGATCCCTTCCTGATTGCCTTTCCAAAAGGTTTTAGCGATGCACAATCGAATTTATGTTTTCGGGGCTTCCTGCTCCGGGTCAACCACGCTTGGGCGTGGCTTGTCACAAGCCCTTTCCATTCCTCATGCAGATTCAGACGATTACTTTTGGGAGCAAACAGATCCACCGTTTTCCATTAAGCGGCCTGAGGAAGAGCGGGTGAAGCTTATGGCGCCAGTTCTGGGAGACGGAAGTTGGGTGTTGACTGGTGCCTGCGAGAACTGGGCCAAAGATTTTATAGCGGATGCGACCCTTATTGTTTTTCTCAGCTTGCCGCAAGAGTTGCGGTTGCGACGCCTGAAGAAGCGAGAGCAAGAGCGTTTTGGAGATCGCATTCTGGAAGGTGGAGACATGTTTGAGATCCATGACGCCTTCTTTAAATGGGCATCACAATACGAAAATCCTGAGTTCACTGGCAGAAGCCGGCATCGGCATGAGGCGTGGATGAAAAGCTGCGGTAAGCCCGCTTTGCGATTGGATGGACGGCTTACGCGAGAGGAACTGGTCGCTCAAGTGCTACGAATATCTGCATGAGCCTTGCACAATCAATGATTTATAAGAATTCGATGTAGAACTAGAGTTTGCATTCTAAATATTAGCTTGTGTTGTTTTGCTAAAATAGAACCTGACGTAAAGGAGATGCTTGAAATTAAAGAATAGATCTATCTGTGTGCTCAATATGAATATTACATATGTTTTATTGTGCTTTGTCGATTCTCTAGTTTATATAATTTTGATTTAAATTTTGGGAGAATTGCGATGAAGTATTTTTTAGTCTTCGTGTTTGTGATGTTCTCATTCAGTGTAAATGCAGAGATCATCCGGAAGCAGGTTGCAGCCAATCGCACTGCAAAACTCAACGTTTATAGCTATTACGTTCCTGAAACCTGCGGCTCCGCAGAGCTGCCTAAGGTCTCTTTCGTCAAAAAGCCGGAGCATGGTGTTGTGCGCTTTGTGCAATCCCGCTCTGCGCTGCCAAGTTCTGCAGGTAAGTGCGCGGGTAAGGTGACGAACGATCTGATCATGTACTACTCGCCGGACAAGGACTTTCGCGGCACAGACAAAGTGGTGACGAAGTTTCGGATGTACACGTCGGGTCGCGTGATCTCCGGCGGAAATACCTATGAGATTGAGATCAAGTAAAAGCTCGCAGGCTCCATCGCATAAGAGGTTCAGCTGAAAATGCTGAGCCTCTTTTTTTATGTGCGGATGATGGCGTAGTCCTCCGCGTCTCTGTGATTTGGCTGAAGCGGATTTAGTGATCATATGCTGCTTCTACGGCTTGCTGGGGTGCCTCTGGCCGGTTCCGGCAGATGGAATTGAGAAAGGGTGTTGCAGGGTTGAAACTGGCAGTATCCCCTCAAATGCGAGGTGATTTGAGTGAAAATCTCAATTGTGGTCGCTTTGCTGGCAATTATATTGTCGTTTAGCTGCGGCTTTCCTTTCACGTCGCCGTGATCCGGGTGCTTATTGTTGACATGAGCTCAGCAATGCCTATGAGTTGATTGATGAATTTTCGCAGTGGTCCGGTCGGGGAGGGCTGTACTACTGCTGCTGCTTAAAAAAGCCGGAGTAAGAGCATCGCCAAGCTCACACCGGTTGGGGAGAATATTATGCGTCTGTTTTCATACAAAAACAGAAAGGTTCATCTTGGACCGTATCCTTCTGAACGACTGAAGCGGACGCAAGAGGCTGTGGATCTGGGGCGTGTGCCCCGTGTGCAGCCGACGATTTACTCTCAAGCTGATAATCCCGAGATCCTGAGCAACTCGATGGCGTCTTTCAGCGCGATCATGGATGCGATCCGTGACGGCGCGCACAATGCCAAGCTCTCTGAGATTCCTGATGATCCGCAGGATCGGGCCAATCACCTCAAGGCTGCGGGTTACTTCTTTGATGCGACCATGATGGGAACCTGTGATCTGGTTCCTGAGCACTTCCTCGATCAGCCATTGCGCAATCCTGACCTGGATAAACTTGCGAAAGATCTGCAGACGTTCCAGCCGAAGACGCTTGCTGCCGGTATTGACGTGACCATGGCAGATGTGCGCGACAGTGCAGCTGGCACGCCGGGGCCTGTGACGCATCATAGATCTGCGCTCGTTGTGTTGATGGAGCATCCACGCGCACCGAGAGCTGATGAGCCGGGTGGGGACTGGATCACCGGCACCTGCGAACAGCGCTCTGCCATTCGGGCAGCAGAAGTGGCCGTAGTACTAGCCAACTATCTGCGCTTGCTGGGTGTGGAGGCACGTGCGCATACCACCAGCAGTGCGGATGTGGATCTGAACCGGCTGGCTGTTTCAGCAGGTCTTGTTGAGGTGGTGGAGAAGGATGGTGAGACGGTTGTTTCCAATCCGTACGTTGGCCGCGAGTTCACTCTGGCCGCCATCACCACCACGCTGGAGCTGACGCCGGATCAACCGCTTGCGCCTCGTAACCTGGCTGATATCTGGAGTTCACACGGCCCTGCCTGGCAGCTGGGTATGGGGACGTTCAAAAACGCCTTCAACCGTAAGCCCTTTGAAAACCGCGACTATCATATGGGGGCGTTTCCGTTTGAGCGGATCAAGCGGGTTGAAGAGACGACCACCTTCATTGATGAGCCGCGTGTGCCTCGCGTTCCCAAGCGAACCGACATGTTTGCACGTGCGCTGTTCGGCGATATGGGCAAACCGTTGCAGGAGGCTGCCAAAAACGGTGGCTATCTGGCAAAAAACCCGATGGGATACTGCGCCCGCCGCGCCCTAGCCGCGCTGATCCTGCTGCAGGACGGTGATACGGCGTCGGAAATTTCACCAAGTGCGGTGGATCCGGATAAGAATGCAGCCAATGTGAAGTCAGCGCTGTATTTCCTCGGGGCTGATGCCGTTGGCCTATCCCGCTGCCCAGACTATGCCTATTACTCCCATGATGCGCGCGGCGAGCCGATTAAGCCGTATCATAAGAACGCGATCTCCATTCTGGTGGATCAGGGGCATGAGACGATGGAGGGTGCCAGCGGGGACGACTGGATCTCTGGCGCCCAGTCTATGCGCGCCTATCTGCGTACCTCCATTATCGGTGGTATCGTTGCTGAGCAGATCCGCCGTCTAGGTTATCCGGCGCGGTGTCACTCTGTCGTGGACGGCGAAGTGCTCCAGCCTCCGCTGCTGCTGCTTTCCGGCCTTGGCGAAGTGAGTCGCATTGGTGAGGTTATTCTGAACCCATATCTCGGCCCGCGCCTGAAGTCCGGCGTTGTGACCACCGACATGCCGTTCACTTATGACAAGCCCATCGACTTCGGCCTGCAGCGTTTCTGTGAAAGCTGTAACAAGTGTGCGCGTGAGTGCCCATCCGGCGCGATCACTGCCGGGCCGAAACGTATGTTCAACGGCTATGAGATCTGGAAGTCTGACTCCGAAAAATGCGCTCGCTACCGCGTGTCTCAGCCAGCGGGTTCCTTGTGTGGCCGCTGTATGAAGACGTGTCCGTGGAACCTTGAGGGCTTGTTCAGTGAAGCCCCGTTCCGCTGGACTGCGATGAAGATGCCTTCTTCGGCCAAAATGCTTGCCAAGCTTGATGACAAGCTGGGGAACGGTTCCATCAACCCCGTCAAGAAATGGTGGTGGGATCTGGTTGCCAGCGGCGAAGGCAACTACGTGATTGCGGAGGAGACCAACGCGCGTGAGTTGCAGCTGGACCTCGATCTGAAATACGAAGACCAGACCCTTGCCGTGTACCCGGCCAACCTCGCGCCGCATCCGTGGCCGTTCCCGTTCATGATGGACCGTGAAGCGGGCATCAAGGCTTATCAGGGCATGATTTCTGCGGAAGAGTACAAGGCTCGTCTCGCTTCCGGATCTAACGACCTTGCTCCTGTTTACAAGGTGAGTGCAAGCTCCTCGCCTGTTTTAGCGGTGCGCCTGTCCAAAGTGAATGTGGAAGCTGAAGGCGTGTCGCGCTACGAGTTCACATTGGATGATGGTTCTCCGCTTCCTGTATTTGAGGCGGGTGCCCATATTGATGTGGTTGTTGCGCCTGAGTTCTTGCGCCAATACTCGCTGGCGGGTGATCCGGCAGATAACAGCAAGTATGTTATTGGCGTTTTGGAAGAAAAAGAAGGGCGCGGCGGTTCTGCGCTGATGCATCGGATTTTCCACGAAGGACGCCGTGTGTTCATTTCCAAGCCGATCAACCATTTCCCTTTGCATGAAGATGCCAAGAAGACGCTTTTGTTTGGTGGCGGTATTGGGGTAACGCCGATGATCGCCATGGCGCACCGACTGCATGCGCTCGGCAAACCTTTTGAGCTGCATTACTGCTTCCGCCATCGCCACAAAGCGGGCTTCATCGAAGAAATCCAAAATGCGCAGTGGGCAGATAAAGCCTTCATTCATTGTTCCAGCGAAGGCACGCGTGCTGATCTGAAATCCATTCTTGCCAACTATGAGGATGGCTATCATGTCTATACGTGTGGCCCTGATGTCTTCATGGATGGGGTGTTGGATACGGCTGCTGCTAATGGCTGGGCAGAAGAAAGCCTGCACAAAGAGTACTTCTCCGTTCCGGATCAGGGCGACTACGTGAACACCAGCTTCTTTGTGAAACTGGCCTCAACAGGTGAGCGCATTGAGATCCCTGAGGACAAGAGCGCAGCGGATGTACTGAACGAGAACGGTATTTCTGTTCCAACCAAGTGCTCGGACGGTATTTGTGGCGTCTGCACCGCAAAATACAAGGGTGCCGATGTTGAGCACCGTGACTTTGTGCTGAGCGGAAAAGAGAAGGAAGACACTCTGGTTCTATGCTGCTCACGTGCAAAGGACGCAGGCGCAGAGCTTCTGCTTGAGCTTTAGGTGAAAAACTCGCGGTGTTTTCTTTGAGGTTTCAAGGCGGAAGCGTAGATTTCCACCTTGATGGATCTAAAGGTAGTTTCTATCTTAGGTCTGGATCTTGCGTTTTCTGCGTAGGGTGACACGTTGGTGTGCCTTTACTGAACTTTCCAAGATCTTTGATTTTTCCATTTTGGAACCACAATAAACACTACTAGAAATTTGCCAGTTGGCTTTTCTGCCGGAATCTCTTCCAACCTTCTCACGCTTTTTCATCGCGCGTTTTTTCGAGCAAGGGGACATCTCGGCACTGGAATAGGATCATCAGAATGACAATGAACAGACGGAGCGTGCTGAAAATGGCGGTTGGAAGCATGACCTTGGCTGCCGGAACTGGAGCGGTACAGGCTCAGTTCAAAACAGCACATGATCTTTCTGAGAAGCTGGAACTTGGCGTGAAGTCAGGTCTGCTGACCGATCTGCATGGGGTGATGATTGCCCATGGCGACAAAATTGTATTTGAGCACTTTTTTGAAGGACGAGATTTTGCATGGGCAGAAGATCTGGGCACGGTGAAGTTTCAACGCGATACGCTGCATGATCTGCGCTCTGTAACCAAGAGCATCACCAGTTTGCTTTATGGCATTGCATTGGGGATGGGCAAGGTGCCTTCTCCGGATGCGTCTTTGTTTGATGCTTTCCCAGATTATGCTGATTTGAAAGAAGACCCGCAGCGCGCTGCCTGGACCATCAACAATGCGCTTAACATGACGATGGGTACTGAGTGGAACGAAGATCTGCCGTATTCTGATCCACGCAACAGTGAAATTATGATGGAGAATGCTCCAGACAGATATCGCTTTATTCTGGATCGCCCGATCATTGAGCAGCCAGGCGTGCGGTGGCACTATAACGGTGGCTGCACTGCGTTGTTAGGACGCCTGATCTCTGCTGGAACAGGGCAGGATCTTGAGGCGTTTGCCAAAGAAAATCTTTTCGCACCTCTTGGCATCTCGCAGTTCCATTGGATGCGAGGTTCGGATGGGGTTCCTTCTCCAGCTTCCGGCCTAAGATTGACGGCGGAGGGATTGACCCGCATTGGCCAGATGGTTGCTGCTGGTGGAAAATGGAATGGGCGGCAGATTGTTCCTGATACATGGCTTGAGACTTACATGACACCACAGGTGAGAACTGCTTTTGGCTCGCAGTACAGCAACTCCTGGTATTGGCAGGAGCATTTTGTACCAGCGGCCAATCGCGCTTTTCCTGTCATCTCCGGTGCTGGTAATGGTGGGCAGCGGCTTTTTGTGGTTCCTGCTCTTGATATTGTCGTTACTGTTTTTTGTGGAGCTTACAATCGTCCGGATCAGTGGATTACACCTCTTCTCGTCCTTGATCGTATGGCTCTTCCCAATCTGGAAGAGCTCTAGCTCATTAAAGCCCGGTAACTGATGGTGTTGCCGGGTTCTTCTTTTGGCCAATTCCTCTCGATATAACACTGTTATATTTTAGTTGAGTCGTTATGGGAGGGGATCATGGCAAAGGTACTTTATGAGAAAGACGGGCGGATTGCGCGCATTACACTAAACCGACCTGATGTGATGAATGCCATTGATATGGATATTCCGCATGAGTTGGCTGCCTGTGTGGCACGAGCCAATACAGACGACGGTGTTCATGTGATCGTGCTGGGAGGAAACGGCCCGGCGTTTTGTGCAGGTTATGATCTGACGGCTTATGCCGAAACCGAAGGCAGTAACCCGGGTGTACAAGAAATGCCATGGGACCCGATGAAGGACTATGCCTTCATGAAGCAGAACACGGACCTGTTCATGTCATTATGGCGCAGTTATCGGCCTGTTATCGCTAAGGTGCATGGCCATGCCGTTGCTGGTGGTTCTGATATTGCTCTTTGTTCAGATATGATCGTGATGTCAGAAGATGCTCATATCGGCTATATGCCGGTGCGTGTTTGGGGCTGTCCAACGACTGCGATGTGGGTGTATCGGCTTGGCGCTGAACGTGCGAAACGTATGTTGCTGACAGGTGATAAGATTGATGGCCATGAAGCTGAGCGAATTGGACTGGTTCACAAGGCAGTGCCAGCTGATCAGCTTGATGCGGAAGTTGAAAGACTAGCCGAGCGCATGGCTGGCATTCCGATAAACCAGTTGATGATGCAAAAACTCATGATCAATCAAGCAATCGAGTCTATGGGGCTTTACCAGACGCAAATGATTGCCACGCTGTTTGATGGTATTACTCGCCATAGCCCGGAAGGGATGAACTTCAAGAAGCGCGCTGAAGATGTCTCCTGGAAGCAGGCCGTTCGTGAGCGTGATCAAGGTACTTTTGACTGGACCGCAAACAGACCGATAAATGCTCCTCTATAATGTAAGTGACTATGGCCAACTTAAATCATCAGGAAGATGCAGAAGCTGAGGCACGGCAGAAGCGGGCTGAGCATTTGCGTGAAGCTCGCCGTTCCCTCATTGCCAAAGCTGCCCGCGACGTGTTTTCACAAGACGGGCTTGATGGAGCATCAATGCGGTCCATCGCCCGCGCTGTGGGTTGTACGACAGGAGCCATCTATCCTTACTTTCACGGCAAAGAAGAGCTCTATTGTGCTGTCCTGCAAGAAACACTTGAACAGCTTCATCATGCGGTGACTGAAGCAATCGAGGGTGCTGCATTTCCTGCGCAGTCTGCCTCTGCCGGAGTACTTGCGTTCTTTGACTTTTATGACAGTCGCCCAGATGACCTTGCTCTTGGCCTATATCTGTTCAACGGCCTCAAGCCGGTTGGTCTGGGGCGTGAGCTTGATGCTGTGCTCAATCGCCAGGTCGGCGCAACCGTTCGTATGATTGAATGCAGTGCTGCCGTTGAGTTTGGTGATCGAGCAAAGGAATGGACTGCGGGCTCCATTGCTCAATGTATGGGCTTGCTGATTATGGGACATACAGGACGCCTGTCGCATTGGCAGTTTGAGGGGCGTTACCTATTGGAGCAGTTTTTGCGTAAGTGATGATGTTGACTTTCGGTGTTCTTCCTTTTTTAGCTTGCGCTACTGACGGTCATTCGCCGCTTCGGTTTGGTGCATGATCGCTCGTAGGTGTGGTCAAAGCCTGAGGGACTAGCCTGCATTGCAAGCCTCTCCCGCTTTGTCTTGAGGAGATGCTTTTCGTTTTTCAGTTGTCAAAGATCCCGGACTTGTCCGTCTGCTGTTTGCATGGCTAGAGCATGGAGCGTGTTTTGGTCGTGGTCTATTCCCGTAATGTTCTCCTTAAGACTTTGGTGCTGGTGAACTGGTAGCTGGAAATGGGCTGCGGTTTGCGATTGGCGTGAAGTTGGGGCTTGAGGTGGGGTTAGTTTGAGCGTTTGGTGGAATGACAGGTCGTTGGTCTGAGCAGCGGTGTTGGCATCTGGTCTGGCTATGCCTGTTGTTGTGTGGTGTTGGTCTTCGCGGGCATAAGTTTTGTGATTGCGGCGATAAATGTTGGTTGAAGGGGCATAGGGTCGGGCCTTTTGCCCTAGGCTTGCCCGCTCTGTGAGCTCTTTAACTCTGGCCGTCAATCGCGTTTGTTTGGAGCTTTGCTGACATAGCAAC
>NZ_DS996817.1:7500-116892 GCF_000156235.1 Pseudovibrio sp. JE062 | reverse complement strand
AAAAGTGAAATCTGCTTCTGAAGAAGCAACCGCAATGCTCGAAGAGACCATGGAAGTGACTCGCGACAGCATTATGGAAATCAACCTCAAGGCTGTCGATGCTGCAAAGGATAACTCCGAAGCTGCATTCTCGCACATCCGCGACATGTTTGGTGTGAAGAGCCTGTCTGAAGCGATCGAACTTCAGTCTGCTTACAATAGCAAGCAGTACGACACGATCAGCCAGCAGGTGAAAGACATGCAGGAAACAGCAACGAAACTTGCGACCAGCATGTCTCAGCCAGCCAAAGAGGCGTTCGACAAGTCCATGAAAGAAATGAAGCTCGCATAAGCCCGGCTAATTTTTTTCAAAAAAATACATATCCTCCCGATTGGATTGCACAGCATTTTGCAACTCAGGCGGGAGGATTTTGTGTTTAAGCCTCTGAAAAACAGAGTGAAACCACCTAGTCGCAGTGGGTAAGTGCCAATTTTTTATCAGTGTTGTGGACTTTTTTCATTTTGATGTTTCAAGGGACTTGCCAACCTTAAAAATTGAACCTATGTTCCGCGCCACTGGCAAGCAGACGTAGCTCAGTTGGTTAGAGCGTCGGATTGTGGCTCCGAAGGTCGGTGGTTCGAATCCACTCGTCTGTACCATCTCTTCTTAAGGCTCCTTAGTGAGATAGTTGAGATCATCTGCTTCGCCAGTTCTTTTCCCTAATACTTTGAAAAGATTTCCTTATTCCTGTGGCAACTGCTTGGGAATGAGAATGGCATTTGCATTCTTCTCGATTATTTCTCCCAGCCAGAACGCACAGTCAGACTGCTCAAATAAATCTTCAAAGTTCGCATCACTTTCCGCACCCTGCAACACGTTGAAGTTTGAAGGGTTGCCGATCTTGGGCCATGCCCAAAGCTTCCAGTCTTTAGAAGGACCTGCTTCCGGTGTCTTGGCAAACTGAGCCCACAGAGCGTTCATTCTCACGGCAAGCGCTTTGTCTTCTTCCGTTGAGTTTGGGGGCATGTTGTTGAAGACAAACGGCAGTTCCGAAGCATGGCAGGCATTGCCCCACTGGTTTTGCGGGCCGCAAACATTATTCACCTTCGGATTTGTAGGGGGCTTTTCCATATTTTCAACGGACGTCTGCGCGAAGAAGTAAAGCCACGTGTTGTTGGTTGGCTTCTCTCTCTCAATGTTTGCTGACATCGTTGGGCAAGCAAAAACAGAGTTGCCAATCAAGTTAGAAAGAGCTGTTGCCGGTGTCTTGGGCTGCAGGCCATGAGCAGCCGGCGTTTGCGCGCCATAACCCTCGCGTCCAACGATCAGCATCGGGTTTTCATAGTCACGTCCAAGAATGCCATTGAACGTCACCGCATTCAGATTGCCAGTTGCGTCAATGAAGTTGGCAAACAGAACGCCTTCATCCTTGTTGAAGCCCAACATCAAAGGCTTCTCGTTGCCTTTCTCCATCTGCACGTTAGGCTGTTCCTTCAGGAAGCTACCGTCAATAATCGGCGAAAACGCAATGCTGCCGGGCAGGGCGCTCAAGAATACGCCCTTTTTAAAGAGGTGGTCCTGCAGCAGGGCTTGAGCGAGAAGAATTTGTCGTGTGGTTGCCTTCTCAAGATCATCCAGCTGAGCCGTCAATGCGCACTCATCTGATTCCGGATTGCGAATAGCAGCGCGCAGGCACTTCAGATAGAAGTAAAACAAATCCCGGCCTTCTTCCTTATTGCGGTATTTATAGGAGGCTGCGCTGCTCTGCATGATTCCCGCGCGGAACAGATCCTGAGAGCTATCTGCGCTGAACATATGCAATCCAACCGCCATCGCACCGGAGCTAACGCCGAAAATCGTCACCTGATCAGGATCTCCCCCGAATGAGGTGATGTGCTTCTGCACCCACTTCAGGGCTGTTTGCTGATCCTGAAGACCATAGTTTCCACCATTAGACGGTTCTTGTCCTGTAATCCCATCTGTCGCCAAAGTACCCAGAATGCCAAGGCGGAAGTTGACGGTCACCAGAACGATGTTCTGGTCAGCGGAAAAAGACTTGCCGGTATAAAGCTCAATGATCTCACCATCAGCAGCGTGATAGGCCTTATCAGCCCCACCAGCCATGAAACCACCACCATGGAAAAACACCATAACCGGCAGTTTGCTGAGGTTCTTGATGGCGCCAGCCGGCGCCCAGATGTTCATGTAGAGGCAGTCTTCCTCACCGCGCAGCTGATCTTTCGGATTCCAGATAGGCTGCGGGCAGCGAGCGCCGTATTGCAAAGCCTCGTAGCCGTTGGGCTCGTATTCATCAAACACGCTGGAAGGCTGCCAACGCGCCGCTTGCCCGTACTGCACCCCTTTGAAGACACTAAGCAGCTGGCTGCCACTGTCATCGGCTTTGCCGCAAAGGATCTTCTTGTTGCTCAAGGTAATGCAGGGCTGTTCTGGCGGAGCAGGCTGGTCCGGCGCAAAAAGCAGCTGATCATTAGCATTTGGGCTTTGAGCATATGACCCTGTTATGGTGAGAATGCTGAATGCTAGTGCAAGCACCGTTTTCATGGAACCCCGCCTTCTTATCTGTTTTGGGCTTCCTCTAGTGTTCGCCTTTTAGGAAAAAACGGCGTTAAACAGCATGCTTTAAAATGCCTTGCTGAAATTGTGGCAAATTTTTGAGTGTCAAAATGCTTTGTTTAATTCATTGATGATTTTTGTGACTGCTATCACAAACTAAAGAAAGTGGCTGTTTTCAGCGACAAATCCGGTGGAATTCAAGGACACTCACCCCTTGAGCACTTGTATTAGGCGCTCAGTGGCTTTTGATAGGGTTAATGTTCGAAGTGAGGCCAGATTCACGACGATTCATCTGACCCTCAAAATTACGATGTGAGAATTTTAAATGAAAAAACTGATGCACGCCGCGATTGCTATTGTTCTCGGCCTTTCCGTTGCAGCATGTACCACAACCAACCCGTACACTGGTGAGTCCCGCATTTCCAAAACCGCTGGCGGTGCTGGCCTTGGTGCTGCGACCGGCGCAATCATCGGTGCGATCGCTGGTGGTAAAAGTGCACGTGTTGAAGGCGCTCTCGTTGGTGCCGCCGCAGGCGGCCTGATCGGTGGCGGTATCGGCAACTACATGGACCGTCAGGAAGCGCAGCTTCGTCAGCAGCTTCAGTCCTCTGGCGTTTCCGTAACCCGTAACGGCAACCAGATCGTTCTGAACATGCCAAACGACGTAACCTTCGCTGTTGGGCAGGCAACTCTGTCTTCCCGCGCAATGCAGGTGCTGAACAGTGTTGCTCTTGTTGCTAAAGAGTTCCCACAGACACGTCTGAACGTTTACGGTCACACCGACAACACCGGTTCCGCTCAGTTTAACCTGCAGCTTTCCCAGCGCCGTGCTGACTCTGTCAGCAACTACCTGTTCAACCAGGGCGTCAATGGTGCACGCATCTCCGCAGCAGGTTACGGCCTGACCAGCCCGATTGCTTCCAACGCAACCGAAGCTGGCCGCGCACAGAACCGTCGCGTAGAAATCATCCTGTCTCCACTGAACTAATCAGCCAGACAGGCAAAAGTTTTAGAACGCGGTCCCTTACCGGGGCCGCGTTTTTTGTTAGTCTCTTATCGGCAATAGGGGAGGCTCGCACATGACACAGAACGATCTAGCCGCATCACATTTCCAAAACGCTGGAGAAGATTACGCGAAGTATCGCCCAACTTATCCTCCTGAGCTTGTCGAGTTTCTGGCAGCACAGTGTAAGCGCCACTATCTTGCTGTTGATGTTGGTTGCGGAACAGGCCAGTTCAGTGCCTTGATTGCCAGACACTTCCAGCAAGTCCTAGCCACCGACGTCAGCGCTTCTCAGATTGAAAATGCAGCAGCTGTTCCAAACATCCGCTTTGCCGTAGAACCCGCTGAGCGGTGCTCGGCGGAAGGCACGAGCGTTGATCTGATCGTAGCAGCACAAGCAGCCCACTGGTTTGATCTGCAGAGTTTTTATCAGGAAGCCAGACGTATCGCCGCTCCCAGTTGCGTACTGGCGCTTGTCAGTTACGGTGTGCTTTCCATAGACAATGCTAAATGCAACGATCGCTTCCGCCAGTTCTACTACGATGAAATCGGCCCTTACTGGCCACCAGAGCGCCAACATGTCGACAATGGCTATGCCAGTTTTGACTTCCCTTTTGAGGAGCTAAGCTACCCGGCAATGTCCATTGAGCGAGATTGGTCACTGGAGCAGTTTCTCGGCTACGTCCGCACATGGTCATCAGTGAAAGCGGCAGCCAAGGAAGGTAAAGCAAACCTGACGGACAGCTTTGCCAAAGAGCTTGCAGGCCTTTGGGGGGACCCGCAAGAACGCTGCAAAATCAGTTGGCCCATCGCAATGCGTCTGGGCCGTATCTGATCTCTGATAGGCCTTACAAGCTGCTCGGCCATCGAGTGTGCAGGTCGTCAATCTTGAACTCGTGCACGTGACTCTTCCCCACTTTGTCGACGCCTTTGGCCCAGTGCGGGTCATTGTCTGGCAGGTCTTCGTGGCTATGACGCAGCTTTTGCGCATCTTTGCTTGGCCATAGCACCATGGCAGTAAACACGCTGATCCACGCCAGAGCCGCCATGGAAAGAAAACTGGTGGGAATACCAAAGCTGGAACCAACCCAGCCTGCCAACGGGTATCCAACCAGCCAACACACATGGCTCAAAGCAAACTGACTGGCAAACACGGAAGGCAGATCACTCCCTGTTGCTGACCGTCGCAAAACACGGCCTGAGGGCGTCTGCGCTGCAGAGTAACCAAGCCCCATCAGGAACCAGAGCGGCAACAACTGCGTAAAGCTGCTCAGAAGAAAACCAAAGCTCAGACACACGGCCATTACGCTGGCGCCAAGGATCATCACACTCCGGTCTTTGAAGCGTTCCAGCACCTTCGGCAGGCTAAGTGCTGTGATCATGGAGCCCGCCCCAAAGCAAGCCAGAGCAATGGCAACATCATCAGCTTGCAGCCCAAACGTGCCTTGCACAATCACCACGGTGTTCACAATCACCATGGCACCACCTGCAGCAACGGCCAGATAAACAGCCAGCATGCCGCGCAGGCGAGGGGTGCTCAGATAGATACGTGTTCCCTGTGTAATGCGCTTCACTGTGCGCTGGTTCTCAATCGGCTTCAGCTTGGGCAAGGTTACGGATACAACAAGCGCAGCAGAAGCGAGGAAGCCAATCACCGTGCCGCCAAACAACCCATGGAAGTTGATCACCAGCAGCAATCCAGCCGCAATCGTCGGGCTCAGCAGGTTCTCCAGATCATAGGCAAGTCGGCTGAGAGAGAGGGCGTTTGTATAGTCTTTCTCTTCTGGCAAAACGTCTGGAATAACCGCCTGAAAGCTAGGCGTGAACGCAGCCGAAGCCGATTGCAGCACAAAGATGAGCACGTAGATCTGCCAGATCTCAGTCACGAAAGGCAGTGCGAGCGCAACCGCTGCACGGATAAGGTCTAGCCCCACAAGCACAGCACGCCGTGGCAGACGCTCAACAAAAGCCGCAGCGATGGGAGCCAGCCCAACATAAGCAATCATCTTGATCGCAAAGGCGGTTCCAAGCACTGAGCCAGCTTCATCTCCGGCGATGTAAAACGCAAGCAGGCTCAGCGCGACAGTGGCGAGGCCAGTACCGAACAGTGCAATAACTTGGGCAAGAAACAGGTGGCGGTAGGTACGGTTCGCGAGTACGGAAAGCACGCGGAAACTCCTTTGGCTTCTTGTTTTCTTGAGTTTAGTATATCCCCCTACAGGTAACGGGAGATTGCCTTGAACTCTTCAATCGTTTGCTCGGAATTTGCTTCCGGATTGTCGACTGCATCATCAAGGCAGTGGTCGAGGTGATCGTAGATCAGGGTCTTTTTCGCCTGCATTACAGCTTTCTCAACTGCATGAAGTTGTTGGGCTATTTCCACGCAAGGTCGACCATCCTCAATCATGTCTATGATTGAGCGCAGATGCCCATTGGCGCGTTTCAGACGATTAACAATTCCCGGATGGGATTGGTGTGTATGCTTCTCAGTCATGACTCGCTTATATCCCCCCTAGGGGGATATCGCAAGAAGGCTTCAGATTGCTAAATCGCGGATAAATCATTTCAGTAACCCTTCGTGATATGCTTCGCAGCACAATGAAGTCGGCTGTTTGGCATCAAGACCGCGGAAACGAGGGCTTGTCTGCCAATGCAGAATGCTGAAACTGAACCTGATTGATGGATATGCGTTGCCAGTTAGGTGTGCCGGGAGAGTGACGTGCCGGATAACTTTGTTTTTGCAGTGGACACGGATGGCGGCATTGATGATGCCATCGCACTCATGATGCTGATCGGCGCTGGTAAGAAGATCGACTTCATCACCACCACATTTGGCAATGTGGATGTAGAACAAGCCACGCAAAACATTCTGGATACGCTGGCCATCTGCAATGCAGACATTCCCGTCCACAAAGGTGCGTCTGATCCCACCGTTGGTGAACGGATTGATGCTGTTTATGTGCATGGTCAAGATGGCTTAGGCGGTGTCGAGCGCCCACAGCATCTGCTTAAACCTTCAGGTGAAACAGCCCATAATGCGCTGAGAGATGTCCTGCGAAAAGCTGAGCTTGGTGGTCCCAAACTCCAGATCCTGACCATTGGACCGCTGACCAATCTGGCAGAGGTGCTGCGAGAAGAACCGGACCTGGGAGCAGGGATAGACCGTATATGGACAATGGGCGGCACTTGTCATGGCAGAGGCAACGTCACACCTGCAGCTGAGTTCAATATTCTATGCGATCCGGAAGCCGCCAAAATGGTGCTTTCACAGGCGGTTAACACAACCATGATCCCGTGGGAGCCTAGCCTTCATGATGCCCTCCCAGGGGATGTGGTTGATGGCATCTTTGATCGTCTGGGCGATACGATCCCCGCCAAATTTGCTGAGCATATGTGCGCTTTCATGCGCCAGCGTGGTCAGACCTGGTATCACGAAGATCTGCTCATCCTGCCCGATCCTCTGGCGGCTGCGGCCCTGTTGGATCCGGAAGTGATCGCCAGAACAATTGTCTGCGGCGTTCTGGTGGAAACCGGCGGTGAGTTTGCCCGCGGCGCAACCATTCTGGATCACGAAGGCAAAACACAGGCTCCAATCATCGGCATCATGGAGCAAGCCGACCGCACGAAAATGGAGCGTATTCTGGAAGGTACACTGGCAGCGCTTGCATCACGCCACCAGTGATATCATCAAAGAAGCAGAGACCATGCAGTGGCGGCAAGCATCGCAACAGCCATGGCAATCGTAATGCCGCGCATCAAGGTTCCTTCTCCGATCACCTTCAGAATTGAAACCCCAACCATCGCCCACATGCTGTGAGAGATCATGCCGCCAATCAGGAACCCGGCGGTCAGGATCGCGGCGTTTTCATAAAGCCCCATACCATTTGCTGCGAAGAAGCTTGTGAACGCCACAAGGCTCATGGCCCATGTTTTCGGGCTAAGTGGATGAATGAGCAAACCTTCCCAGAAGGTTGGCAAGCTGACTTCGCCCTTCGGCTTGATGTTCAGCTGCACGATGCGCCATGCCAGATAAGTCATGTAAGCCATAGACGCGAACTTGAAGAATGTAACCAACGGGCCACCGCGTGCCATCAGCTGCCCCAACCCAAAGGCCACACATAGGTTCAGCACAAGGCTACCGATCTCCGCCGCAACAATAACCGGAAAGGCGGTGCGATAACCGGCGCTGGCGCCAATTGCCATGAAGGTCAGGTTTCCCGGTCCCGGTGTGCCGGTCATAATGGCTACAAAAATCGCAAAGGCGCTGAGTGATGCCCAATCCATATTGTCATTCCAGTCAATTGATACAATCTACACAGCGTGCTAAGTTATTGTATCGATCGTATCTATCAATTGCTTTATTGTTATGAATACAATGTGGAAGCCTGACCCAAACAAGCTCATCTCCCCAAAATACCTAAGCATTGCAACGGCTTTGGAACACGACATCCTGACAGGCCGCCTTGTGGAAGGTGATCGCCTGCCGCCGCAACGCGAGCTGGCTTACCAGCTTGGTGTGACGCTTGGTACAATCACCCGTGCCTATGCTGAGGCAGAGCGTAGGAAACTGGTGCGCGGTGAAACGGGCAGGGGCACGTACATCGCCAAAACCAGCAGCACGCACTCCCCGCTGAGTCTAATGCCCAACACAGAAGGCATCCAGAGCTATGATCTTGCTCGCAATTTAGGGATGGCGCACCTGAATCCGGATCTGGGCAGCATGCTGCGTGAACTGAGTGAAGATCCGCTCGTCAACTCGCTCAACGAATATGGCCCGTCAGAGGGCACGCCGCAGCATCGTGAGATTGGCGCACACTTCCTCTCTGAGTTTTATGGGGCACCTGCCAGGCCCAGCCAAACACTTGTCACCTGTGGCGCTCAGCACGGCATTCAGATTGCTCTGCAAGCCATGTTCAACCGCGGAGACGCCATCGCAGTTGATGCAATGATCTACCCACCCATTCTGTCTGTCCTGCCAGCTCTGGGGCTTCAGATTGTGCCGATTGATGCGGAGTGTGATGCAAACGGCCATATGGGGGCAATGTCTGCAGATGCATTGGAGGACGCTTGCAGTAAACACGATATTCGCGGTGTCTTCCTCATTCCGAACGCTCAGAACCCAACCACCCACACGATGACCAGCAAAGAGCGACAAAGGCTGGCCGCCGTCATTGAGAGGCACAATCTCACCGTCATTGAAGACGATCCCTATACGCCTTTCATATCGCAAAAGCAGGAGAGTTTTCTGGAACTCCTGCCAGAAAGCACCGTGCTGATTGGTTCACCGTCCAAGGTTATGTCCGCAGGTCTTCGGACCGGCTATATCCATGTTCCAAACAACGTCAAAACAGCCTTTGCAAACGCCATTGGCGAAAGCACATGGATGGCCTCTCCGCTCAACGTGGAGATCGTTTCCAGATGGATCATGGGTGGAGAGCTGCAAACAACACTGCAGATAAAGCGGGATCTTCTAAAACGCCGCTACCATGCCCTCAAGGCGATGTTCCCGGGAGTCACGCTGCAAGGCGGTGAGGAAAAGCTGTTTACATGGATGCAGTTGCCGGAGCAGCAAAATGCAGAGTTGGTGGAGCAGGCTGCGCTTTTGCGTGGGGTTGAGGTGCTGTCTCATAGCCATTTTCAGGCCGCACCGCGCACAGATACCAACGCACTGCGCATCAGTCTTTCAACCATCGCGCAGGACGCTCACTTTGAGGATGCCATATCCTTGCTGAAAGACTCCATAGATCAGCTGGGCAGCAATCAAACACCACGTCCAATGGTTGGCTAGGCAATAAAAAAGCCCCTGCCTGAAGTTCAGGCAGGGGCCGAAATCTGACCTAAGCCAGCATACTAAGAGATCTTAGTATGGGCAGGACATGTCGCTCATGTAGTCATGAACGGTGATTTTGCCTGCGATGATGTCTGCGCGAGCTGCTTCAACAGCTGCTTTCATCTCTTCGCTAACCAGTGGAGCGTTGTTTTCGTCCATTGCGTAGCCAACACCGTCTTCAGCAAGACCAAGAGACTGGATGCCGGTGGTGAACTTGCCTTCTTTCGCATCCATGAATGCGTTTGCAACAGCGACGTCAACGCGCTTAACCATGGAGGTCAGCACTTTGCCTGGAGCCAGGTGGTTCTGGTTGGAGTCAACGCCGATGAACTTCTTGTCTTCATCAACAGCAGCCTGAAGAACACCAAGACCGGTGCCACCAGCAGCAGCGAAGATCACGTCTGCGCCACGTGCGAAGTGAGACTTAGCAAGCTCACCGCCTTTAACTGGGTCGTTCCATGCAGCTGGAGTAGTACCAGTCATATTAGCGAACACTTCACCGTCTTTGTTGGTGGTCAGTGCGCCCTGCTTGTAGCCACAGGAGAACTTGGAGATCAGCGGAATGTCCATGCCGCCCACGAAGCCGATCTTGCCGGTCTGGGAAGCGAGCATTGCCATCATACCTACAAGGTAAGAACCTTCCTGCTCTTTAAAGACAACAGAGCGAACGTTTGGCAGATCAACAACGGAGTCGATGATTGCAAAGTTTACATCTGGGAATTCTTTAGCAACTTTTTCAACTGGAGCTGCTTGTGCGAAGCCCATTGCGACGATTGGGTTCATGCCGCGGCGAGCAAAGTTGCGAAGAGCCTGCTCACGCTGGGAAGCGTTGGAGATCTCAAATTCGCGATATTCGATACCGGTTTCAGCCTTGAAAGCCTCAGCACCATTGTAAGCAGCTTCGTTGAATGACTTGTCGAACTTACCGCCCATGTCAAAGATAACTGCAGGTTTAAAGTCCGCTGCCATAGCAGTTGTGCTCATTGCTGCTGCCAATACTGCGGTTGCAGCGATGGTTTTGATGGATTTCATACCCATTCCTCCGTTATATCCCAATGGGAAACCTTCACGTTGCCCGGTCGCCAAGTCTGTTTTCACCACAAGTTCCCAACCTGGAGACTCACCTCATTGAGGTTAGCGTCTAAGTGCATACCTTCCCCTGCGTAAGTCCAGCTAAGTGTTAGCTTGTCCTTAATTATGCGCCTATAGGTTGTCCAAAACGATCAGGCATGTTGAAAACAGTTCTGTGTACGGCCTTTAGTTGGACACATGCCGGTGTTAGGATCAAGGTTAAAATGCGAATAAATATATTAGGACTGCAAAATTTTTCAGTTATCCGCCAATTTGGCTAATATTGTTCGTTAGAACCATCAAAATTGCTTAGTGATCACGCAGGAGTTTGGGGTGTTCGAATCATTTATTGAGACTGTAAAGGTCAAAACTAGAAAAGCTGGGCTATTACTTGGCGCTGGTCTGTTAGTTGTAGGCGTATCATCAGCCCAGGCAGCGACCTGTGGAGATACTGGAGCAGGCTTTGACCGCTGGCTCGCATCCTACAAAAATACGCTGCAATCCCAGGGGATCTCCAAGGCAACTATTAACAAGTCACTGAGCGGAATTACGTATAACCGCAAGGTCATTGGTTACGATCGCAATCAGAAATCCTTCAAACTCAGCTTCGAAGAATTCTACAAGCTTCGCGTCAACAATGCGCTGATTAACAAAGGTCGCAAGTTGATGAAGAAGCACAACGCGCTCTTCACCCGCATTGAGAACGAATTTGGCGTTCCGCGCGAAATCATTACCGCTATCTGGGGCCTTGAAACAGGCTATGGTCGTGGCATCGGTAAGATGAATACCATTCGCGCACTGGCAACGCTGGCCTATGACTGCCGCCGCGCAGATTTCTTCCGCAACGAGCTGTATCATGCACTGTTGATCGTCCAGAAAGGCGACTTGCAGCCAAGCGAAATGAAGGGTGCATGGGCAGGCGAACTCGGCCAGACCCAGTTCCTCGCTTCCTCCTACATCAAGTTTGCGATTGACTACAGCGGCGACGGCAAACGTGACCTGCTGTACAACACAGCAGATACTCTGGCATCCACCGCGCACTTCCTCATGTCCTACGGCTGGCAACCGGGCCAACCATGGGGACCGGGCACACCAAACTACGAAGTGATCCGCTCCTGGAACCGCGCTGGTGTGTACGTCAAAACCATCCAGATCATGGCTGAAAAACTGAGCAACTAATCCAGCCTGAGAAATGTAAAAAAGGCCGCTGAGTGTTCTACTCAGCGGCCTTTTTATTTAGTCGTTTTTCGGTATGCGCAAGTAGTAATCGTCAGGCAGCTCGCGCTCAACCAACGCGGTGAAGAACTTGTTTCCAGCCTCAATGAGGCCAAATTGCTCCATAGGGGCTAAGGTATTGTCTTTTACGACGTTAGGGCCAAACACGATCGCAAGATTTGAAGGTTGCATCTTGTTTACATCTGCCTTCTCAGCAATCATCCTGGAAAACTTTACTGTGTCTTGCACCATTTCTGGTAACTCATTCAGTGCAGGCAGATTATCGAGGACTGGATCATAGCTTTTCACAAAGTCCAAGACCTTCGCTAGCTCAGTGTTACTCATATTTTCTCTGAGGTTCTGCTTAAATGCGCCCGCAAGCTCGTGTTCTACTTTGCCATGTACGTTGTTATCAAAGTCCTGAGACGTCCTGTTCGCAATCAGCTTACTGATCTCATTCTTACTACCATTTACACGGGCCAATCCAACACTCGATAACTGCTCCGGGTTTTGCTCAAAGTATTTAATGATGCTTTTGTTCTGCACTTCAGCTTCATGCTTATGAAGCACAGCGAAATCGATACCTGTAGAAATCTGCTTTACCGTCAGGCTATGAAACTTTCCATCGGTGTATCCGCAGGCATTGCAGGCATACTTATAGGCCTGCTCGCCCAGCTCTTTGCCAAACTTGTCTTGCAGAGCTGTACGAAATGCGCCTTGATCCTGAGCTTTTTGCGTGCCCTCAGAGGAGCTGAGATTGTGCCAGGACACCAACTTGCCTGCCAGTGTGGAGCTTGCTTCACGGGTTTGCAAAGCGCCACTATCTGTCACTGTCAGCTTCTGATCCAGATTACCGTTAGCAACATGGCTGTCGATCGCGTTTTGAAAATGTGCGAGGTTAATTGCGGTCATACTCTCATACCCAAAGTTTCAAAAGAATGTTCTGTTGTGGTAGGCGCGGAGTGTTGCCAGTCCATCTCAAGCGGAGCTGAACTGCTCAGGCGCTCATGCCAGGAGGCGGAAGTGCTGATGAACTGCTCAAGCTTTTCCTGCAGTGTGAAAGAAGATTTATCGGCAATGTCGATCACCTGAGACAGGTTGATACGATCTGTGGCCGGATCAATGTTGAAGCTCATGCCATGGCCAAGCGTCAGCACGCAGTTCGTCTGCATAAGCGCCTTCAGCTTTGCCGGGTCTTCGCAAGGCTGCGTGTTCACTACCGCATTAAACAGCAGGGTCTGTGTGTCCTCGCGCCACTGTGCCGTCATGAAGAGGTCTTTCTCGAGCCCCAGAAGAAGCGTATTGTCTTCATTCAAAGACAGACCATCAAGGCCAATTCTTCGACCGATCTCATTCAGAAGTTCATCTAATAACTGGCGCATCGCTCCCCCGCCTTACTTGAGGCATCCAAGTCGAGGTGCTTGGATTTATTTGACTGTTGAGATCAGATTATTGTTTCGCATCAGAAAGCTCTGTTCTTTTCAGCACTAAGAAGCGACGGTAAGTGGTTTTGCGGAGAGCGTTGAGTGCGTGCCTTCAGCGAGCCAGAAGGCAGCGGTTGAAACCAAATCAATCAGCCTTTCAGGGACTTTGTGATCCTGCACATCATCAACGCTCCAGCGCTCGCAGTAAAGCGCCTGCATGCTGTCTTCATCAATTGCGAGCCGACCGGAACCTGTCGCGTTACCACGGCAGTTCGCTGAGAGCATTGCCGTTAAGATGTTCGGATCGCTGAGATTTAGATCTGGCAGATAGAAACTGAATTCCAGATTTCTGTCATCGACACGGCTCAGAAATCCAGAAAAGCTGCCCTCAAACACCAGCTCTGCATGGCCAGAACCATCAAACGCCAACTCAGGTAAACCAAGCGTTTGGCCTATAACTGCGGTGACACGATCCGCACTGTGCATTTGCATCTCCTCAATTACATTGTTTGAGAAGAAGCTAGCGGCGTGCCAAGGCGTGTGGTGTGTCAGAAATTACAACCAATAAGAAAAGTGCAAATAAAAACAAAGTTCTGTAAAGCACAAAGGTGCGCAGGGTTGGAGCGTGGCCAAAAAAGAAAGGCTCCGATGGAGTGTCGGAGCCCTACCTGAAAATCTGTTTTAGCTGTTCAGCGCTTCAAAGAGCGGTGGCTCTTCGCTCAACCCCATCAGGCGGCGCGCAGCGGTCAGCGTGTTGCTCATCAGCATTGCGATAGTCATCGGCCCAACACCGCGTGGAACTGGCGTAATCGCCGCTGTGTGACCCAGCGCTTCATCAAACGCCACATCACCAACCAGACGGGTCTTACCTTCACCTTTCTCAGGCGCAGGAATGCGGTTGATACCAACGTCAATCACGGTAGCACCCGGTTTCAGCCAATCGCCTTTGATCATCTGCGGACGACCAACAGCAGCAATCACGATATCCGCACTACGAACCACATCAGGCAGGTCCTTTGTACGGGAGTGCGCGATGGTCACAGTGCAATGTTCCTGCAGCAGCAATTGTGCAATTGGCTTGCCGACAATGTTGGAACGGCCAACAATCACAGCAGTTTTGCCGGAAAGGTCATCGCCCAATGCTTTCTTCGCCAGCAGCACGCTGCCTGCCGGTGTACATGGCACCAGCGCACGATCCGTGTTGCCGCTGCCTAGGAGGCCAACGTTGATTGGGTGGAACCCGTCGACGTCTTTCTCTGGTTTGATCAGATCAAGAACTTTGTTCTCGTTGATGTGCTTTGGCAGAGGCAGCTGCACGAGAATACCGTGAACAGCATCGTCTTCATTCAAACTCGTCACAAGAGCGAGCAGCTCTTCTTCACTCACATCAGCTGGCAAGGTGTGCGTGATGGAGTTGAAACCACATGCTTTTGCAGTCCGGCCCTTGTTGCGTACATAAACCTGACTGGCAGGGTCTTCACCCACAATCACAACAGCCAACCCTGGCTTGACACCTGTCTCAGATTCAAGGCGCGCAGCACGCGCAGTGATCTCGTCAGTTACAGATGCAGCAATGGCTTTGCCGTCGATAATAAGAGCCTCACTCATGGCAAGTCCTATTTAAAGATCACGGTACGATCACCGTTAAGGAGGATTCGGTGCTCCAGATGATAGCGGACAGCGCGAGCAAGAACCTGACTTTCCGTATCACGCCCCTGGGCAATGAGTTCGTTCACCGAATGGAAGTGTTCAACCCGGCTCACGTCTTGCTCGATGATCGGGCCTTCGTCAAGGTCAGCGGTCACATAGTGCGCTGTGGCGCCAACCATCTTGACGCCGCGTGCATGGGCCCGGTGATATGGTTTTGCACCTATAAAGCTAGGCAGGAAAGAGTGGTGGATATTGATCACCTTGCCAGCCAGCCTCTCACAAAGCTCGTTGGAGAGAATCTGCATGTAACGCGCAAGGATCACCAGATCGATGTTTTCGCGTTCCACCAGCTCCACAATCTGGGCTTCCTGCTCAGCCTTGGTCTCTTTGGTCACCGGCAGATAATGGAATGGAATCTGCTCATGCTCAACGCGGGACTGATACTTGGTGTGGTTGGAAGCAACCGCCACCAGGTCCATCGGCAGCTGACCGGTGGAATTACGGTAGAGCAGATCGTTCAGGCAGTGACCCATTTGGGAAACCAGCACCAGAACACGTGGCTTCTTGGAAAGGTCATGCACTTTCCAGTCAAAACCATAGCCCGTTGCCACAGGGCCAAAGCCCTCTTCAAACTGCTCTTTAGTCATCCCTTCAGGTGCATTGAAGGAAATGCGCATAAAGAAGCGGTTGGTCTCTGGATCGCCGTATTGGGCGCTCTCGCAGATGTTGCAGTTTTGAGAAGCGATTGAGTTAGCAACCGCTGCAACGATCCCTTTTCTGTCTCCGCAGGAAAGGGTGAGCACATAGTTTGCCTGAGTGTTCATAGGAGGCTTAATCTACACGTTTGAACTGAATTTGCTGCCGCGCACAATAGGCGGGAGCTCCTAATTTTTAAAGGGCAAATCATCATTGAAATGCAGAAAAAAGTGTTGTGCTGCAGCAATGTGATTCATTTTCATACCAGCGGTAGAAACCAATAAAACCACTAAGCTTGTGCGGACAGATCCAGATGTGCCGGACATGGGGTGCCAAGTACGAAATTACCCTGATAATTGCATTGGGAGATAACCGGGTATCAAATCAACCAGATTGAGAACAACACCGTAGATTTCTAGATTGAGCTTCGGTGCGAGCTCTCTGAACCAGGTTTCTGGGTGTCTGAAGACGCACCAGATCGACCGGGGGGCCGGGGGCGCGTCATGAAGCTCTTTATTGTTCAGGAAAGCTTCCTTGATGAAGACATTACAGAGATCACCGAGGTGGTCGCCAACGGTCTTGCCGCGCGCCAACACAACATCACGCTGATCACCCTTACCGGTAAGCCAAGAGATCTCTCCCACTACTCACCGCGTATCACACCAGTCTTTCTGGAAAAAGCCAGAGCTGCAGCAGCTGCTGCTGGTGTTGCCCGCATGGTGGAGAAAGAAAAGCCGGACATCATTCTGTCTCACGGTACCGGCAGCAACATCGCCTGCCTCAGTGCTGTTAAAACCCGCTCTCGTCTCAAAGTGCCTGTTGCAATCACACTGCATTCTTCAGTGACCATCTCCAGCAATCTGGCGATAGAAACCCAAAAGAGCGCAGCAACCATTGCCGTTCCTTTGCTCTATCGCGATGCAGATAGGGTAATCTGTACGCTAAAGTCCATTGAACACGTCGTTGATCTTTGCGAGCAGGTGCCCAAAGAAAAGACTTGCATCATCTATAATCCTCTTGTCGAAATGAACGTGTTTGAAACGGCAGCAGAGCCCATTGAAGAGGACTGGTTCGATCCCCATGGTGCGAACAAGGTGGTCAGTGTTGGTGGCACATCCAGCCAGAACGCCAATCACCAACTCCTGCGGGCCATGGCTCTCAGTCGCTACAAAGACAATCTGCGGGCTTATCTTCTCGGGCGAAGTGAGGATCAGGAGGAGATGCGGTTACTCGCTTCAAACCTGGCGCTGGATGATATCGTCACCATGCCGGGAGAGGTCGAGAAACCGGAGCGCTTCCTTCGTGCCGCCAACGTTTATGTTTCCATCTCCCAACAAGACAGTGTCCCTGGAGAGATGGTCCGTGCCATGGCTCTCGGTACACCAGTCATAGCTCTCAACAGTGGAGCAGGAGCGAGGGAAGCGCTTAGCGATGTTCGTAATGGTTGGTTGGTGCCAGCTGGAGATGCCGACAAGCTCTCTGAAGCAATCCTCGCCGCAGTCAAATGCGACCGCTCTGATGATACGCTGGCGACACGAGCCCGTGACTTCTCTCAGGAACGTGCGATTGATGCCTATGAGAAGCTGCTCCTCTCTATGATTTCTGAGCGTGTGTCTGACCTGCATTAAGCCACATTGAAAACACACATCCCATGGGATTTCGCAGCCTAACCATCTAATATAACTAGGTAAAATAGGATGTTACACACCATTAGTTTGGGATAACCCATTCCACATCAGAAGCGTGTTTGACCTGCAAAATCAGCATCAAGTACCCTTAGGTAAGCCGTGTCCTTGGCCAGTGTTTTAGTGTGCGTACAGCTTCGTTCTCCGCCAATAAAAGATGCAGGTCATTGGAGCACCTCTGTTGAGTTTCAGGTTCGGGTTAAGCAGCAAGCAGACGATGTCTCTTGCGCCTGCGTTGCGTGGGCGTTCAGGACTGCTGCTGCTTTTCATGCTCTCTGCCTGTATGGTTGGCCCGGATTTTAAAAGGCCAGAGCTCTCACCCGAAGCCCGCTATACCCGCAATGACCCGGGCGCAACAGTCTCCGCGAACATTCAGGGCGGCGCTTCTCAAAGCTTCTCCACTCAAAGAGATCTGCCCGGAGAGTGGTGGGAACTGTTTGAGTCCAAGGCGCTGAACACCTATGTCAGCCTCGCTGTCGCCAACAGCCCCACAATCGCGCAGGCTGAAGCCAACTTAAGACAGGCACAGGAAACCGCTTATGCAGCGGGCGCTGCGCTTTATCCGACAGTCACGGGCAATGCCAGTCGAAACCGGCAGAAGTTCCCGATTGGCGGTGGTGGAGCCAGTGAGATCGTGGCGAACCTGAATCCGTTCTTCACGACCTACAGCCTATCACTGGCCATCTCTTATACGCTCGACGTTTGGGGAGGCACACGTCGGAACATCGAGTCTCAGGTCGCGAATATTCAAAACAACCAGTTCCTGGTAGAGGCAGCGCATCTGACGCTGACATCCAACCTGCTAAATGCGGTGATCTTGGAGGCCTCCCTAAGGGGCCAGATCCGTGCAACGGAAGAAATCATCAAGGTACAGCAGAAGCAGCTTTCCATTCTGCGGGCGCAGTTCAGGCTGGGTGGTGTGGATGAAAGTCAGGTCCTGCAACAGCTTGCAACACTGGAGCAAACCAAAGCGACGCTGCCACCCCTGCAACAACAACTGGTTGTTCAGAAGAACCAGATCAAGACGCTGGGTGGTTTCTATCCGACCCAGAACATCGTGAAGGAGTTTGATCTTTCAGATCTGAAGCTGCCGCGAAAGCTACCTTTGAGCTTACCGTCAGAACTGGTTGCTCAACGCCCAGACGTGCGCTCTGCGGAGGCACAGCTCTGGCAGGCCAGTGCAAACATCGGCGTTGCTCTGGCAAACCAGCTTCCTAGTTTTCAAATCACGGGGAACGTTGGCAACGAATCTGATGTCTTCAATCGCCTGTTCTTTTCTGGAACTGGTGCCTGGCAAATCAACACATCAATCGCGCAAACTATTTTTGATGCTGGAGCGCTAAACAGCCAACGCAAGGCCGCGGTTGCTGCCTTTGAAGCCTCAGCTGCCAATTACCGTGAAACCGTTGTGACAGCATTTGGAGATACGGCCAATGCCATTGCGGCTTTAGAGAATGACGCCCGCGCATTGAAGGCCAGTTTGGCAGCAGAACGCTCAGCCAGAAAAAGCCTGCGCTTGACACAGCAGCAATACAATGTCGGGGCCATCGACCTGACAACGCTACTGCTCGCAGTGCAAACCTACCAGCAAGCAAAAATCAATCTAGTGCAAGCGCAGGCTGCCCGCTTCACAGACACAGTCGCTCTTTTCTTCGCGCTGGGCGGAGGGTGGTGGAACCGTCCGAATGCTGCGCCAATCAGGGATGGAAGACCTCTCACCATCATCTCGGCTGTACCGCCGTTTAATCGCAAGCAGATACAGCCGGTGAACCAGCCATGAGCGAACACAAAAAGCCCAACATAAAGAAGAACATGATCATCATGCTGATCTGCGTGGGCATCGCATTCGGTGGTCTCTATGCATTCCAGCTTTATAAAGGCCGGGTTCTGAGCAAGATCGTTTCAGGACTACAAAACAAGATCGAAACCGTCTCTTCTTACAAAGCCACCAAGCAGCTTTGGACGGATAAAGTCTCTGCCGTCGGCACGCTCATCGCCATCATGGGAACAGACCTGACCCCTGAACTGCCGGGCACGATCACCCATATCAATTTCTCTTCCGGTGAGGATGTCCCAAAAGGCATGTTGCTGATTGAGCTGGACACCACGCAGGAAGTGGCGCAGCTGAAGTCTCTGCAAGCTCAGGAAACTCTGGCTCGCCAGACCCTCGACAGGGATCTGAAGCAGTACAAAGTCAATGCCGTCAGCAAGCAGCAGATTGATGTCGACTGGTCGAACCTCAAGAACCTTCAGGGGCAGGTTCAGAACCAACTGGCGATCATCGCGAAGAAAAACATCCGTGCGCCATTCTCAGGCCGACTTGGCATTCGGCAAGTAAGTGTCGGGCAGCTTCTCAACCCGGGGCAGGCCTACGTCAACCTTCAGCAGCTTGATGATCTCTTCGTTGATTTCTATATCCCGCAGCGCTTTCTCAGTACGATCAAGCAGGGGCAGGAGATCGAGGTTTCAGTTGATACCTATCCTGACCTGACGATCAAAGGCAAAGTGGTTGCGATTGATGCTCAAGTAACCGTAACCAATGGTAACGCCAGAGTGCGCGGACGCTTTGCCAATCCCAATAAAGAGCTGATCCCGGGCATGTTTGCGGACGTGGAGACGGTGATCTCCGCACCGAAAGAGCAAGTCACGGTGCCCCAAACTGCTGTCACCTATAACTCCTATGGCATCACGGTGTATGTGCTGACCAAGACAGACGAAATGCACATGAACAAGCCCGTCTACACGGCCAAACAGCGCTTCATCGAAACCGGCTCAAAACGCGGCGATCAGATCGTCATCTCCAAAGGCCTCAAGGCGGACGAGTTGGTGGTGAGCGCTGGGCAGCTCAAACTACGCAATGGCTCCAAGGTGGTGATTGATAACTCCGTATTGCCGCTCAATGACCCTAACCCGAAACCAGTCGAGCAGTAGGAGGGGCCATGAACAGCTTCACTGAGATCTATGTTCGTCGCCCCGTTCTGGCCTCCACCATCAGCCTGATGATCTTGGCGCTGGGCCTGCGCGCCATCTTCCTATTGCCTGTGCTGGAATATCCTAAAACAGAAAACGCCGTCATCACCATCTCTACCACGCTGTTTGGTGCCAGTGCCGAAACTGTTGCAGGCTTCATCACCACCCCATTGGAAGAAGCCATCGCGCAGGCCAATGGCATCGACTACATGACCTCCACCAGTGCCAGCACGGTCAGCACCATCACAGTCAATCTGGTGCTCAATTACGATGCTGATAAAGCGTTGACGGAGATCAACACCCAGATCAGCTCGGTGCTCGATCAGCTGCCGCAGGAAACCCAGAACCCGGTGCTGACCATTCAGATCGGTGAAACCATCGATGCCATGTACATTGGCTTCACCTCAGATGTGATCGACCGTAACCAGCTCACCGACTACATCGTGCGTGTCGTCCAGCCGCAAGTGCAGGCTATTGAAGGCGTGCAGAACGCAGAGCTGTATGGCGAAAAACGCTTTGCCATCCGTGTCTGGCTCTATCCTGAAAAGCTGGCAGCGTACGGTTTGACAGGCACCGATGTCTCAAACGCTTTGGCTAGAAACGACTTCATTTCCGGGGTTGGCAACACCAAAGGGCAGATGGTGCAGGTGGAGTTGACGGCCAACACCAACCTGACGGATGTGGAGGAGTTCCGCGAGCTGGCAGTTGCTCAAAACGGTGGTGCCATTATCCGTCTGCGCGATGTGGGCAGAGTGGTACTGGGATCAGAAGATTATGACCAAGCCGTACTCTACTCAGGAAAACCCGCCGTTTATCTCGGCGTGCAAGCTGCCCCATCCGCAAACGTGCTCGCCATGCTGGAGGAGGTGCGCCAGCTCGTCCCAAACGTTCAGGCAGCTATGCCACCAGGACTGGAAGCTAGAATCGTTTACGATTCCGGCCTCTTCATCAACGCTGCAATTGATGAGGTGATTAGCGCACTTGTTGAGGCACTGGTGATTGTGACCTTCGTGGTTTTCCTCTTCATTGGCTCTCCGCGAACCGTCGCCATTCCGGTCATCGCAATCCCACTCTCGCTCATCGGCACCTTCTTCATCATGCTGGTGCTCGGGTACTCCATCAACCTGCTGACCCTGCTTGCCTTGGTGCTTGCCATTGGCCTCGTGGTGGATGATGCGATCATCGTGGTGGAAGATGTAGAACGACATATCTCAGAGGGCAGTACACCGTTTCGGGCAGCCGTACAGGCCGGGCAGGACTTGGGCAGGCCCATTATCGCGATGACGGTGGTGCTAGTCGCCGTGTATGCCCCCATTGGATTTCAGGGCGGCCTGACAGGAGCGCTGTTTACAGAGTTTGCATTCACAGTTGTCGGCTCCGTGACCATCTCAGCCATTGTCGCGCTTACGCTTACGCCGATGATGAGTTCCAAAATCCTGAAGGCCAGATCTCAGGAGTCGACCGGTTGGGATGACGCCCTGACCAGAACGGTGGACGATATCTACGACCGGTTCCGCAAACGCTATTTACGCGCGCTGGAAGCATCTCTGGATAATCGCCCGGTCGTTCTTACCTTCGCATTCCTGATCCTTGCCAGTATTCCGGTCCTCTATTCCACCTCACAGCAAGAGTTGGCCCCTCAGGAAGATCAGGGACTGGTCCTGGCCCAATCAACGCCAGCACCTTCCGCCACCTTGCAGCAGAAAATGCTCTATACCGAGGAAATCTATCGCATTGCTCATGGGTACTCTGAGGTTGAAGGCGTCTTCCAGCTGGTGCTCTCTTCCAGCGTTCTGTCCGGTGTCCTGCTCACACCATGGGATGAACGCGATAAAACAGCCACCGAATTGCAGTACGAAATGCAGCCCTTCATGGAAGGGGTAACAGGTTTTGAAACGGTGATGTTCCAAAACCCACCACTGCCAGGCAGCAGCGGCTTGCCGGTTCAGTTCGTCATCAAGACCACCCAACCTGTCGAGAAGCTCTACGAAGTTGGGTCACAGGTTCTGGAAGAAGCGCAGAACTCCGGCAAGTTCATCTTCATCGATAAGGATCTGAAGATCGACAAACCGCAGGGCAAAATCAACATTGATCGCGATCGGGTGGCCGAACTGGGGCTTACGCTACAGGATGTTGGTCAATCCCTGACGGCTATGATGAGCGGCGGCTACATCAACTACTTCGATTTTGATGGCCGTTCCTACAGGGTTATTCCGCAGATCATTCAATACGACCGCCTCAACCCGGAGCAGCTTCTCGACACCTACATCAGTGTACCCAACAGCACGCCCACACCCAGCGGGTCTTCGAGTGGCGGCGCGCAGAGCAGCGCGGTCTCTGGTAGTGGCGGTGGCGCTGGCGGCGGTGGTGGCAGTGCAGCTTCCAGCAGTGGCACCAGCAGCCCGGCAGCCAGCGGTTTCGGCAGCAGCGGTAGCGCTGCACAAAGCGGTGCATCCGCTCCTGTCACGACAACCACCACATTTGCATCAGGTGGTTCTGGCGGCGGTGGTTCTTCAACCAGCATTGCCCCGCAAAGCACCGTTGTGCCGCTCTCCAGTGTGGCAACGCTTGATATGCAAGTTACGCCGGAGTTCATCCCGCACTTCCAGCAGCAAAATTCCATGACCCTCTCTGGCGTACCAAGCTTCGGTGTACCTCTGGCAGAAGCCTTGCAGGTTCTGCAGCAGATTGCAGCAGAAGAGCTGCCAGAAGGGTACGATGTGGACTATGCCCAACAATCCCGCCAGTTTGAGCAGGAAAGCAGCGGCTTTGTTGTCACCTTCGCTTTTGCTTTGCTCATTATCTTCCTGACACTTGCCGCCCAGTTTGAAAGCTACCGCGACCCGATCATCATTCTCGTCTCTGTGCCCATGTCCATCGCAGGAGCGCTGTTCTTCATCAACATCGGGCTAGGCGGCGCCAGTATCAACATTTACACGCAGGTCGGCATCATCACGCTCATGGGGCTGATCTCCAAGCACGGCATTCTCATCGTGGAAGTTGCCCGCGAACTGCAGGAAAATCAGGGCGCAACCAAACGGGAAGCCGTGGTCGGTGCCCTGCAAATCCGCCTGCGTGCGATCCTCATGACAACAGCCGCCATGGTGCTCGGCGTTATCCCTCTGGTGCTGGCCAGCGGTGCAGGAGCGGCCTCCCGCTTCAACATGGGGCTGGTGATCGCAACCGGCCTGTCCATCGGCACGCTCTTCACGTTGTTCGTGGTGCCCAACGTTTACATGCTCATCGCGCAGGACCGTTCAAAACTGACCCAACCTGATGAAAACGCAGAAGGAATGCCAAAAGGAGGCGGAGAACCAGATCCAGCCTCCTAAGATCAGACTGGGTCTTTTGAAAATCACAGCAGCAGAAATCTGCTGGGCCGTACTGAAATAAACCCAACTGTGGAACACTTGTAAGTTTCTCACAGCAAAAAGAAATTGAGTGGTTGCCTATTCCAAATCATAAAGCTATAACCCGGCCCACACACAGCGATGGGGTGTAGCCAAGTGGTAAGGCAACGGTTTTTGGTACCGTGTATCGTAGGTTCGAATCCTACCACCCCAGCCATTTCCTCCTGAAATTTAATCCGATACTTTGCAGCGCAAGCATCTGTTTGTGTTCCGGAAACAGCTGTGCTGATCTTTTCTCTTTTTCACATCTCAGCTCTTTGACAGCTCAGCACCCTCCGAGCTAGGCCGTTTGCCAATAGGCTTCGTCAGTTCTGACAGATTGAGGCAGCTGCCGTTTGAGGCGGGGAGGACGATCCACGCGCCGGCTTTGTATAGTTGTGTGGCTAGGTGTGGGGTGTCGCTTGCAAACACGGCGATCTTGTCGTCGTAACTCAGTATCCTGACGGAAGCAGGAAGCATCTCTATCTGTAAGCTTTGAGGATAGGGCACTGCCACTTCGTCCACACTGCCAACAAAGGGCACGGCGAGCCCGATGGCCCCCCATACCAGTGTGATGGCAGCAAGGATAAGAGCAACACGCTTGAACTTGCTCACCTCAGGCCTCGCTAGTAGTCGTAGATGTGCTCAATGGTGATACCCTGCTGTTTCAGCTCATCGAGTGTGACGGAAAGGGCTGGAACCTTTGATTGAATGAGCAACCTCTGTTGAGCCCCTGTATTCCGCTCTGTTTCAGAAAGGATTGCGGCTGCTGATAAGCTCGGGTTCTTGGCAGAACTCTGCTTCAAAACAGACATCAGAATATCATCATTGCCTGCAATCTCATGGAACATGACGCCGTCTTTTGAAAGGCGCAGCGCCAGCTCTGTAAACTTGCGATATCGCGGTGTTTCAATGACAAACTTATCGCCAAGCTGTTGAACCACCTTGAGATCATACTCTGCAAGAACATCTGTACCATGGGAACTGCTGATGACGGATCGCATGGTCAGTTCGTCATGGCCAATCGTATCCACCGCCGCAGCAATGGCTTTGGCATACTGAGCTTTAGCCCACCACTCCAGATTCAGCGCAAACCAGCGCTCCCAACTGCGCACCCCGTCATTGGCTACGGCTTGGTTGAGTTTTGCACGGGCGCTGTCAAAATCGAACTTGTACCAGGGCGTCTGATGCAGGAACTTGGCGTAGTCAGCCGAAACGCTGTACTCCAGCTGGTCCTGCAAAGAAGTGTTGTTCGAGCTGGTGATCGCTGCCAGTCGGCCCAGAGTTTCTTCATAGGCCGCTTTCATCAGCATCTCGAAAGAGAAACTGATGCCGATGGTGTAAATGGTGGCCTTGGTGTCAAACTGAGCTGCACCGCGGGTATCAGCCTCACTTTTCAGCGCGCACAGGCTAGACCAGAAACTGCCAATGGCGTTCAGATAGTTGAACTCATGCGGCATGCCGTTTTCTAGCGTTGTGGCGTAATCCTCATAGGCATAAACGATGTGCCATTCCGGATAAGTCAGAAACGTGCGGGCTTCCTCTCGTTTGTGAGCAGGCTCCAGAGTGCTTTGATAGGTATCGGCAACCTCGGCTGAGGTGCAGGCCTGTTCCACATAAAGAACAGGCGCAGCAGCACCAATGCCGATCACCAGAAGCACACAAAGGACGCCGATGGAAAGCCGTTTAAGAAGCTTCACTTGCGCTCTCCTTTGCAATGCTGTTTCCACCCCAAAAGCTTGCTGCCAAAGCAAAGCTGCCCAATGCAAAATGCGGCAGGTTGGCGAGTACTTTGAAGTCAAGCGGATAGGACTGGAAGCCAAGCGTAAAGATGCCAAAGTCCAGATAACCAGATCCGGTCAGCAGTCCCAAAACCGCATCAGCCAGATACAATGCCCCAAAGTAGCGCAGAAAAATCCGCGAGGCATTCTGCGAGATCAAAGCCGCAATAAGCGCCCATAATGCGCTGGCGGCATGCAAGCTGTCGTCAAACAGATCCAGTGCAAAAATCCCGAAGACATACCCATTCTCATCCGGAATACCGGGGATGTAGTTCAGTGAGGTGACAGCAAACAGGATCACGGCATACGCAAATGCGACTTTTCTAAACATTCAAAGGCCCCTTTGCTGCCATGTAGGTGTCCCAAAGCTGGTTGGTGAACCGCATCTGCGGGTCGTACTTCTGCTTCAGTTCAACGAACCTCTGGTGGTTCGGATAGGATCTCTCAAACTGGTCCTGCGTGGCGTGCAGGCGATAAGGCAGGTAGTAGGTGCCGCCGATGGCAAGCGTGCGCTCGATGAGGTTACGGGTCATCCGAGCCATATCCGCTTCCCCGCGCTTCGACTTTTCCTGAGAGAACAGCATCACGGCTGCAATCCGGTCCGTTGGTGCAAAAGGCAACACGCTTTGTGCGTCCTTGCGAACGTAGCGCAGAGTGATGTTGAGCAGCTCCTGATAGGAGGAGGGGATGATATCCTGACAAGCCTGTATAAACTCGGCAAAACGGGCTGACTCAACAAAGTACTCATGCAAAATGTCGGTTCTGGTCGGGTCTTTATCATCCAGTGTAACAACGGGCTCATTGAGCAAGCTGTTGCGGGTGACAGGGCTACTGTTCAGGGAAGCCCCGATCCCGGTCTCAATCCCCCAACGCACCTTCTTGATGCCCTCAGAGTTCAGCTGGCCACGGAAAATATGCCGGGAGGCCTTGCTGATAAAACCGGAACCGCTCGCGGCTGGCAGGTCAGACTGATCGTCAGTCGGGCGATAAACGATCAGCATCGAGTCTTCAAAAAAGCGATCAATGTCCACGTTCATGCGGCCATAAGCCATCTGAATGGAAGGATCTTCTGCCAACACCTGCTGCATGCGCAGGCCGTACTCAGCAGATGGCAACTCGATATACTCCGGCTCCAACCGGCTGTTGGGGACCATATCCAGTTCCAGCTCGGTGATGATGCCAAACAGCCCGTAACCACCCATCGCTGCGTTGAACAGCTCACTGTTCTGCGAAGGGCTGCAACGCTGCACCTGGCCATCAGCAAGCATGATCTCCAACGAGCGAACCGTAGACCCACATCCGGAAAATGGTACCGGCCAGCCGTGTGCATTGACGGAAAATGTGCTGGCCACGCCAAAGTCGTTGTTGGACTGCATCACAGCAGGTGAAAAGCCGTTTTCATCCAGCTTTGAGATAACCTCATGCCACCGCACACCGCCTGAAACCGTATAGCTCTTGCGCTCCGGATGCAGCTCAATCGTTCCGCCATGCAGGGAGAGGGCCGCCCCGTTAGTGGGCAGAGACTGACCGCCCATGGAATGCCGGGCAACGCTTGCCATCACAGGATGGTTCTCATCTGCTGCCTGCTTCAGCTGTGCTGCCATCTCTTTGCGCAGCGCATCACTGGAAAGGCCAGAGAAGGTCTCGTGCTTCTTAACACTAACCTGCGTCAGCTCACCAGCATCGCTCAAAAGGGTGCCGGTTGTCTCGGATTGCGGCTCAATTGGAAAAGCGCCGCCATAGGAACGAGGGGAGGGTGAAAGAAAATGATAACCGGCAGCCCCTGCAAACGCGGCCCCGCCAAGAAGAAAAGCTCTTCTACTGATTTTACCCATAAATGCCTCAGCAATGATCAAATGAATATTCATCACAGGTAAGTGTTACCCGTTACAAATGCAACTAAGAGCTATTTGCAGATCATTGCTTCAGGCTGTAGGCGAGCCGCTTTCTACGAGGAAGCCTCACCATGCCTGAGTAGATAAACACCTGCCCAGATGAACCAGAGAATAAAGCCGAGGCCGAAGACGATACCACCCGGCTCGCTCATACCCGGAACAACCGTGGCAATGCCAGCCAGACCGATGATTACGCCAAGCCAGCACAAGCTCTTCGAGAAGCTGGAACCCCGCAGGCCTGCCCAGCACAGCAGCAGCACCCAAAGCCCACCGGTGATCTCGTTACCACCGCCAATGCCTTCCTGCACGTTGCTCAAGGTCGCCCACATCACCAGCGCTTCGTCATGGTCCAGCGCGTAAAGAGCTGAAACTTCAGCCAGAGAGATATTGGCAAGCATGCCACTGGCCAGAACCAACCCGGCCCAGATCAGCCCAAAAGCGGCGGCAACCTGCGAAAGGCCCGGCGTCGCTGCCTTCAGCCGGTCATGCAGGGCAATCACCAGCACCACCAGAAACACTGCGTTGACGATGTAGATGATGAAGTTCCAGAGGTACATAAGGCTCTGATTGGACACGATGAATGCCAGCAGGTTCGCATCACTGCCGTCTTCTCCAAAGCCCGCATCTGCCAGTAAAGTCGTTAAAAGAGCAAAGCCAATGATGTAAGTGGCCGCTTCAATAAGAGATGCTATTCCGCCAGCTTTTTGAAGGTTCATCACAGGCGTCCTTATAAAACCATGAGTTGAATTTATGCAGAACATGGGATGTTCTGAGCAACAAAGAGATGTAAAGTGCAGAAAGCCGCAGCGTAAACTTGGAAATTGCGTTAAACAAGAGGCGTATACCCAGACTTGCAAAAAACTATAGTATGCGCATCTTGTAGTTTGAGTGAAGCTGCCAACCAAAATTCGTCACCACGACGCTCCCAGACCAATAACAATACGTGAGTGAACAGTGCGTTATCGCCATGATCTGAAAGGCGATGAGACGGCGGCAGTAGGATTGCTTTTGAGGGAAGCAATCTGATTTGAGGGGGGAGACCGAATGAACCTGGCAGAATGGCTGGCCCGTACAGCCAGAATAACACCGGACGCACCTGCGCTCTTTTATGGAACGCAGCAGATGGCAACCTATGGCGAGTTTGGCGCACGCTCCGCAGCCATCGCCGGTGCGTTGCAGCGGGATTACGGTGTGGCCAGAGGCGACCGCGTTGCCATCTTCATGAAAAACCGTACAGAATATCTGGAAGCCAGCTACGGCATCTGGTGGTCTGGTGCCGCCGCAATCCCGATCAACGCAAAGCTACACCCAAAGGAAGCTGCATGGATCATTGAGAACGCGGAGGCCACAGCCGTCTTCATCTCAGATGATGTGGGCGAGGATCTGATCAGGGAGATCGATCAGACCAAAACCAAAGTCATCTCGGTGGATCAGGACAGCTACCAGCACATGCTCAAGGCAGAGCCATTGGCCGAGCCAGTACCGATCGACGCGCAGGACATGGTCTGGCTGTTCTACACCTCCGGCACCACCGGCCGTCCCAAAGGGGTGATGATGTCCTCGCAAAACATCCAAAGCATGATGTTCGGCTACTATGCAGGCATCGGCACACCCACGCATGAAGACGCCACGCTGTACGCAGCCCCCATGTCACACGGTGCAGGAATCTACAGCTTCATGCACGTTGTGGCCGGTGGCAGACACGTGTGTCCGGTCTCAGGCGGATTTGACGCAGCCGAGATTTTGGAAATCGCTCCAAAAATCGGCAGGATCGCCATGTTCGCAGCCCCCACAATGGTGCACAGGCTGGTGGAAGTCGCCAAAGCCACAGGCGCAACGGGCGAGGGGCTGGACACCATCATCTACGCCGGCGGGCCTATGTATTTCGCCGATATCGTTGAAGCTGTTGACGTTCTCGGCCCGCGCTTCGCGCAGATCTACGGACAGGGCGAATGCCCCATGGCCATCACCGTGCTGAGCCGTGAGCAGGTCTGCGACAGAAAACATCCCCGATGGCAAGAAAGATTGAAGTCAGTTGGGGTAGCTCAAGTCGCGTCTCGTGTCCGTGTGGTAGGAGAGGACATGAAAGACCTGCCCAATGGTGAGATTGGCGAGATTGTCGTGTCTGGTTCAGCGGTCATGCTGGGCTACTGGAACAATGAGGACGCAACGGCCTCCACGATCATCGATGGCTGGTTAAAAACAGGCGACATGGGTGCGCTGGATGAGGATGGGTTCCTCACCATGCACGACCGCTCGAAGGATATGATCATCTCGGGCGGGTCCAACATCTATCCTCGCGAAGTGGAAGAAATTCTGCTGATGCATCCGGATGTATCTGAAGTCGCAGTAGTCGGTCGGTTCCATGAAGAGTGGGGCGAAGAGGTGGTGGCTATCATCTCTCCAGAAAAGGGAAAGACCGTCGATTTCACAGAGCTCGACCAGCTCTGCATTGACAACATCGCGCGTTTCAAGCGTCCGAAGCAGTACATCGCTATGGATCAGTTGCCGAAGAACAATTACGGCAAGATCCTGAAGCGAGACTTGCGGGAGATGCTGAAGGGACCGGAGAAAGGTGGATCAGACTGATGAAGACCTTTGAAATTCGTAGTGCTCGCTCAAAAGATATCTCGCAGATCGGAACAGTCGGTCTGGCCTCATGGAAACGGGGCATTGGCCCCCACGTGCCGCAGGTGGCACACGACACCATGAGCAAAGCGTCCTTCACGGATTTTGCAAGTGCCTGTCTGGATCAGATTGTGGTGGCGGTGAAGGAAGATCGTGTTCTCGGCTTTGCAGCCACAGAGCACGCAGACAACTTCATCACCGATCTCTGGATCGACCCGGATTACGAGAGCAGCGGACTGGGCACCGCACTGGTGGAAGAAGCCGAACGCCGCATCGCAGCCCGCGGCTACCACACCGCAGAAATCTCGGTCCTCATCCAAAATGAACGCGCTCTGGGCCTCTATCACCATATGAAGTACGAGGACGTATTCGAGGCAACCAAGTTTGATGAAGACCTCAACTGCGAAATCACCTACATCCGCCTCCGCAAACACCTCCCGTTCTACGCTGAAGAAATAGCCTGAGGAGAACCCTCAGGCGTGCCACCGGTAGAGTGGGGGAGATAGTGCAGCTGCCGCCCATAAACTCGCTTAATTTATGCCGAAGTTGGAAATGTTGTAGCTATATCATCCGGTTGTGGTGATGGTGGCTTGCGGCGTTGTCACTAAACAGTCAGTTTTTCTTGTCCGGTATAGCGGCTTAGTGTAGATGGACTTCTGGTAACCATTCCTCCCCAAGTACCCAAAGGTGACCAAATGAGCAGTGCCGAGAAAGTTGAGCCGGATGCGTTTGTAGCGATTTGCCCGTCGAGGCAAGTGCTGGTGCGGTTGGCTGAAAAATGGACAATGCTTACGATTGTTGCCCTAGAGGGTGGGCCACTACGGTTTGGAGATTTGAAGCGGAAGGTGGAAGGCGTTTCGCAAAAAATGTTGACCCAAACTCTTCGAAACCTCGAGCAGGACAAGCTTCTCACGCGGAAGGTCTATGATGAAATGCCGCTACGGGTGGAATACGAGCTGACCGCCTTAGGCAAAGACCTGTTGCCTCTCATCAAACAAATCAAGCAGTGGTGTGAAGCCCACTTCAATGAGATTGTGGCGCAGTAACACGTGAGATGGGAGAGGCAGAAACGAACTGCTGCACATCACATCGCGCCCATCGCGTCTGCTCAATCAAATCATCCCAGTAACGCCTCCAATAAGGTGCTAATTCGCGTTCATTGCACCTATCAACTCCATCAAAAATTGATGCATTAAGCGAGCAACAACAGGGGTGGGTGAAATTCTAATCTCAAAAATAGACACGCTCCATCGCATGCTTTTCTTTCATTATAACTAATTGAAATAGCTAGCTTTAAAATGAGCAAGTCACCTTCGTTTAGCTTTCGGCTCGCTCTCAATTCCTATCATTAAAGCTAAAAAATACACCTAGTTACCATCAGGTACCTAATTGACTATAGATACCAGATTGCAGATTTATACTCCATCTTGAAGCAAGACTGGAGTAGCAGATGAAAATCGGAATCTTAGGTGCAGGCAACGTCGGCACACGCCTTGCCGAACTAGCCCGCGCAGCAGGACATGATGTGCTGGTTGGCAGCCGTAAAGGAGATGCCTCACTTGCTGATGCATCCAGACACGGCGATATCATCCTCATCGCCGTCCATTACCACGCCGTGGAAGATGCATTGAAACCGTTGAGCGAGTTGCTTGCTGGGAAGATCGTGATAGATGCAACAAACCCTCTCAATGATGATTGGTCACCACGCATATTGGGAGAAAACACCTCAGCCGGAGAAGAGATCGCAAAGCTCCTTCCGAACTCCAAAATCGTAAAGGCCTTCAACACAGTCTTCGCAGACATCATGAGCACCGAAGGCCTTTCGCGCAATGGCAGTGCAGTGACAGCCTTCGTCGCTTCCGACCATGATGATGCGGTTAAGACAGTTGCTGACTTCGCAAAAAGCATAGGTTTTGCGCCTGTCACCTCCAACAAGTTGATTGTTGCGCGTTATCTGGAAGCAATAGCACACCTGAATATTGAGTTGGCTGTTGGACAAGGCGGAGGAACCAACGCAGCACTTCTGTACCATCGTGGCTAGATGAGAGGCTCTGAAGATGCCGATCAAAAGAATCAGCTTCGATGCGGGAGGAGAACATATCATTGGTGATCTCCACTTGCCTTCCAGCAAAGGTGTTCACCCCGCTGTCGTAATGTGCGGCCCAATGACATCCGTAAAGGAGCAAGTGACGGGAACCTATGCTGCTGAGTTGGCCAGACAGGGTATTGCCGCATTGGCGTTTGACCATCGCCACTTTGGCGAAAGCGCCGGGGAACCAAGACACTATGAGTTCTACAAGGACAAGATTGCAGATCTCAAAGCAGCGTTTCATGCCCTATCAGCTCAGCCTGAAATTGCCTCGCATCAGATAGGTGCAGTCGGCATCTGTCTTGGATGTGGTTACATGGCGCATGCAATTGCAAATCGGTCGGACATTCGCTGTTTTGTTGGGATTGCCGGGTACTACCGTGATGTCGAAGCCATGAAAGCTGCCGACCCAATAGGCTTTGCCAATAAAGTTGCGCAAGGCAAGAAGGCACGGATGCACTACGAGGCGACAGGCTGTGTCGAAACCATCCCTGCAGCAGCGTTGGGTGAGGATGCTGCAATGACGATGCAATCCACATTCGACTATTACACAAAGCGAGCCGTTCATCTGAACTACGAAAATCGCTTCGCCGTCATGTCGCGCGAGTACTTTCTGGAGTTCGACGTACAAAGCGCTGCGCCGCACATCAGGACGCCCTTTCTCATGGCGCATGGGCCCAATGCCCTCAACCCATCGTGGGCAGATAAATTCTACAAGGCAGTGCCAGGGCCTAAAGAACAAGCAGTTGTTACGTCAGAAGGACAGACGGATATCTACGATAATCCTGAGATCGTGAAGGCCACCGCGTCACAGGCAGTCGAGTTCTTGTTACGGGTTCTCTGAACGACTGATCCGCAAAACAACAAAATGAATGAAAGGCAGCAACAGTGGTGTTCTGCCAATGAAGGAGTGCGCCTTGTGCGCAGCCTCACTGATTTGCCTTCTCAAACAATGTGCAGACCCTATCAACCTGCACCGCAAACAGCTGTCCATACTTTTAAAGTCAGAGCAGCTGAACTCTCAAAAAAATGGAGACAACCCATGTTTATGAAGCAAGTAATGACCGGAATTTTCACCGCAGCTGCAATGGCAAGTTTATTGGCATCAGCTCAAGCAGCAGAGGAAAAACACATCTTCAAATTTGACGATGTGGCATGGCAGGAAACAGGACTGGAAGGGGCTGAAATGGCCGTCTTGTGGGGCAAGGAAGAAGACGGCAGCGCAGTTTATGCTTTCCGCATTCAGCCGGGGGTCGGCATACCACCTCACACGCACTCCAACGACTACTGGGGCATGGCAATTCAGGGAAACTGGGCACATATCGACGAGGAAGGCAGAGAAGTTATCACGGCACAAAACGCATTCGTTCGCATCAAAGCGGATGACCTTCACTCAGATCGCTGTGCCGGCCCGGAAGTCTGCATCAACGTGCTCGACTTCAACGGCACCCGCGATATTGCCTTCCCTCAATAAGTTAGAAGCAGGCCACTGCTCATAACAGAGCAACCTGCTCAGCAACCGTGCGCAAGCAACTTGTTACTCCCATAACAACAAGAACTGAGTGTGCCTCAAATCTGGCCTGTAAGTCCCTCAACTTACAGCCTGTTTGAGACAACACATCTCCCAATCAATGCAGCTCACCGCATCACCTCGCCCCGGTTCTCTCTCAAGAGTGCTGGGGCTGCTTGTGCCAATCCAAAGTGTCCATTTGCTAAGGTAATCGGAAAGTTCTCAAAGCGCATTTTAGTTCGAGACTTCGCTGTCATGGCAAAACATTTCAAACCTACTCGAAGCAATCGAAGGTTCGTCGCTGGCTCTCCAAACGAGCAACAAGCTCTCACTTACCTTAGCCTCCGCAATGCATCCAGTGTCTGCGTTCCCCGCAACCCATCAAATCAATTGTACTGCGCACCGACCTTCTTCGCCGCCACCCGATCCCGCAATGCTTGTGCTTTTTTCTTTTTCTCGACGGCGGCTTCTCCTCCGGCGGTGTCTTTGTAAAGGCGGAGGCCTTCCTCTTCTTCGTCACTGCTTTTTTGCAGGGCTGTATCGGTGTAGCTCTTGCGATCAGGTGCTTTGAGGAGCTTGTAATAGAGCCAGTAGTAGCGAGAGCCTTCCTTTAGGTAGCTCATGGATTTGCTGATGATCTCAGCAAAGTACTTGGAGTAAAAAGCGAAAGGATTTTCCAGTGGCAGAGAGCTGCGTCTGTCTTTTCGGTACTTCAGGCGGAAGAAGCCGCCTTCCAGAGGGTGAACACCCTCCAGCTTCACCATGAGATAGAAAAACAGCATTAAAAAGAGCTTGTTGCTTGGACGTCCCTTAGGATGAGTTGCCGCTCTTCGCAGAACAGTCTCGATATGCTCTGGAGAGTAATAGGTCATCCACGCTTCCAGATACACATTCTCCCATTCCTCATCACTCATCTTGTCATGATGCGCGACCCGATGGTTCAGGTCATACTTGTTGAGGTCTTCGTCCATCCATATGTTTTTACGATATAAATTCAGATGATCCTCAGAACCGGGAAGGGGTGTCAGATAGAAGAACTCCAGCAAGTCCAGCGGCAGTTCCTTCTTAATGATCTCGATATCCCGCAGAATGCTTTCGCGGGTATCAGAGGGGAAACCAAGTATATAGCCAGCATATGTTGTCGCGCCGTAAGCACGCCACTCCTGCAACATCTCGCGATATTCAGTGATCTTGTTCTGGCGCTTCTTCGCGGCCAGAAGATTGTCTGGATTGATGTTCTCCAAACCAATAAAGACCCGGGTTACACCCGCCGCACACGCCTTTTCAATGAACCGGTCAATACGGTGGCACAGGGTATCAACCTGAATGATGAACTTGATATTGAACCCATGGTTTTGACGAAGATCGATGATCCGATCAAACAGCGCTTCCCAATCCTTGTTCCGTGCAAAGTTATCGTCGGTGATAAAGAACCGATTGATCCCCTGCGCGTAGTTGCGGCGAATAATACGCTCAACGTCATCCGCTGATCGGCTGCGACTCTTGCGGCCCTGTACGTTGATGATGGTGCAGAAGGAACACTGATAGGGACACCCACGCCCCAGATCGAATGAGGAGTGCGATCCAGCCGTCCGGATGATGTGCTTTTGCGGCAAAATCGGATCGGGCTGGCTATCCAAATTCGGCAGGTCATTCATGAAGTTATAGAGCGGCTTCAGGGTGCCATGCAGGGCATCATCTAAAACTTCATCCAGCCGCTGGTTTTCAGCTTCACCCGCAAAAAACGAGATGCCCTCATTTTGTGCGTCGACAATTTGCTGCGGAATCTCAGGAAGCATGGAGACGCAGCCTGAGATGTGAAAACCGCCGATGCACACCTGAATATCAAGCGCTCTGAACTGGCGCGCCAGATCCAGCGCTCGTGGAAACTGGTTGGACTGCACCCCAGCCAATGCGATCAAGGCGCTGCCGCCATCCTTTCGCACCATTTTGGCGATACGTTCAGGCTTAACCCGCCTGTTCGTTTCATCATAACTGTGAAGCTTCAGCTCCACGCCATCACCCAGCACGTTCCTGTTCTGGCAATCCTCGGCCAGTCCATAAAGGCAGGCAAGCGTGTTGGAAGGAATGGCAGAGCGGAGCCACTGAATAGGGTAGCCCTCATCATCGTAATGCGTGGGCTTGATGATTATGAAGTGAAACTTGCTGGGCTTCCCTTGGACGTTTGCCCGTGATTTTCTGCCAACATCATAATGAATGCCCATAAGTTATTGCCTTTATAACGCAGAAAAGACGGGCACTAAGCTATGTTCTAGCGCCATCCAGAAAGAGTACTCTGCGTAAACTAAGGCATTTTATTGGTCAGGGAGCCATTCAAATTTGGAGTAACCCAATAGAATGAAAAGGCTATTTTATAAATAGCCTATACTTTTCAATGAGTACTGAGAAACTACTCGAATATTCGTAACTCATAATCCGCGGGATGCTTATACACGCCGCCCTGAGGTTTTACCTCCAGCTGTTCAAAACAAGGGCGTCAGCGAGCCTCGCAGCAGTCAGCGCAGGCGCTCGCCGTCGGGTTTGAACAGCAAGGCTCGTGAGGCGGGCAGGGTCAGCCGCAGGGTGTCGCTGTTCTGCTCAAGGCGGTTGCCGCGACTTTCGGCGATCACCTGCACACCATCCGGCAGAGTGCAGTAAGCGTAGCTGGTTTCGCCAAGGTTCTCGACCAGCGACACGCTCACATCGGCACCAACACCGTCATCACTGTCACCAACCACAAAGTGCTCCGGGCGAATGCCCACGGTCAGCACGGCGTCTTCCATCACAGCAGAGGAAATCCCCGGCACCAGCAGAGTTTGCCCCTCAAAACCAGAAACGGAAATCTCAAGCCCGGCATCCGTTGAGCGAACGGCCTTGCCGCTCAGGAAGTTCATCTTCGGGGAGCCGATAAAACCGGCCACGAACTGGTTCGCCGGATCATCATAAAGCTCCAGCGGCTTGCCCACCTGCCGGATGTATCCGCCTTCCAGCACCACGATCTTGTCCGCCAGCGTCATGGCCTCCACCTGATCATGCGTCACGTAGATCATGGTGGCGTCCACTTCCTTGTGCAGCTTGGCCAGCTCAATGCGCATCTGAACGCGCAGCTCTGCATCAAGGTTAGAAAGCGGTTCGTCAAACAGGAACACCTTCTGATTGCGCACAATCGCCCGGCCAATCGCCACACGCTGTCGCTGACCACCGGAAAGCGCCTTCGGATGCCGGGCCAGATACTCCTCCAGCTTCAGAATACGCGCTGCTTCATCCACCCGTCGCTTGATCTCATCCTTGGGATGACCGGTCATCTTCAGGCCAAAGCCCATGTTCTCGGCAACAGTCATATGCGGGTACAGCGCATAGCTCTGGAACACCATGGCAATACCGCGCTGAGAGGGATCGATGTCCGTCACATCCTCATCCGCAATATGGATGGTTCCGCTACTGCTGGTCTCAAGCCCGGCAATGGTCCGCAGCAAAGTGGATTTCCCGCAGCCGGAAGGGCCAACGAACACGACAAACTCGCCGTCCTCAATGTCCAGATCCACGCCATGGATCACCTGCGTGTCGCCATAACTCTTCTTTAGATCGCGCAACACAACTGCGGTCATCGGTTCCCCTCCCGGAATATGTCTTCACTATCGGCGCGGAGGCCTCCCAAAGCCCCGCACGCAATAGGATTTAAGTCATAAAATCAAACTCCCAGCGCAATCTGGGCATTTTCTGAAATCTCTTGAACCGCCAGTGTCATGGCGGGCAAATACGTCTCGACCATTGTGTCCAGCGAGGTCACATAGGTCGTGCTGGTCACGGAAAGCGCGCCAATCGGCTCCCCGCGTTTGTTCAGGATCGGCAAGGCCACGCAGATGATGGAATCCTCATGCTCCTCATCATCAAACGCATGTCCGCGTGTGCGAATACGAGCCAGCTCATCACGCAGCATCTTCTCGTTCACAAACGTCTTGGCTGTATGACGCTGGAAGGATTGCGCCCGGATGGCTTCTGCCAACCGCGCCTCAGGCAAAGCCGAAAGCATCGCTTTACCAACGCCGGTGCAGTAGGCAGGGCCAATCTTGCCAGGGCTGGAGAACATGGAAACACTGCGCGGTGGCAACCGCTTGTCAACGTAAAGCACCTGATTGTTGTCCAGCACCGCCAGATGGATGGTCTCTGGAATCTGCGCACTCAACCGATCAAGGCTGTCCCGCGCCACACTGGCAAGGCTCGCCCGGCTCCAGGCAGAATGGGCCAGTCGCAACACCCGCATGCCGATGGAATAGGTCTGATGAACCTCATCATGAACCAGCATGCCTTCCTTCACCAACTGTCGCAATTGACGGTGCAAGGTGGCCCGGCTCAGCGGCAAGGCGTTCAAAAGCTCTACGAACCGTGGGGGTGATTCTGCCAGCGCAACTGCGTCCAGCACCACCAGTGCCTTGGAAATGGGGCTGGTGAGGTCCTGTTCGGTTTCCTCAGAGATACTCAGGGTTTGTGCGCCCATTTCCTGTTGTTTCCTTACCCGTTCCGGAAATCTGTAATTTTCATACAGATCCCTTCCTAGTTCCTTTGGTTGACAATTATGCACTAGCACGTAACTATTTCAATGGTCAAAACAAAGTTTCATTCAGTGGAACTTTTATCTTGGCGATATTGGGAGGTTTAGGTGTTTAATTTTAGCAAAGTAGCTGCGGGCGGTTTCGCTGCAGCATTTATGATTTCAAGTTCCGCATATGCCGCTGGCGATCTGATCATCAATCTCGACCAGACGGATCCGGCTCCAAAAAAAGCATTTGAAGACATCGTGGCTGGCTTCTCCAAGGAGAACCCGGACGTGAACGTCATCGTCAACACGATGCATAAGGAGGGCTATAAAACCTCCATTCGCAACTTCCTCACAGCAGACGCACCGGATCTGGCAACATGGTACGCGGGCAACCGCATGGCACCATTCGTCAATGCCGGTCTGTTTGAAGACGTCACCGATGTCTGGGAAGAAAATGGTCTGAATGAGCAGCTGAAATCCGCAGCAGCATCCATGACCATTGATGGCAAAAAGTGGGGTGTGCCTTACACCTACTACCAGTGGGGCATCTACTATCGCAAAGATATCTTCGAAGAGCAGGGCATTGCTGTTCCAACCAACTGGGACGAGCTGGTTGCAGCATCCGCCAAGCTTAAAGAAGCAGGCATCACGCCATTCACCATCGGCACCAAAGCTCTTTGGCCAACCGGCGGCTGGTTCGATTACATGAACCTGCGCGTCAACGGCTACGAGTTCCACATGGACCTCACATCAGGCAAGGTGGCGTATACCGATGATCGTGTGAAAGCGGTGTTCGACAAATGGTCCGAGCTGGTCAAGCCTGGCTACTACAATACCAACCACCCGGCGCTGGACTGGCAGGATGCCGTGCCAAACCTCGTACAGGGCAAAGCCGCCATGTACCTGATGGGCAACTTCGCAGTGGACGTGTTTAAAAACGGTGGCCTGAAGGAAGAGCAGATCGGCTTTATGCAGTTCCCGGAAATCACTCCGGGCATTCCTATGGCTGAAGATGCACCAACGGACACCATTCACATTCCTGCAAAAGCCAAAAACAAAGAGGATGCCAAGAAGTTCCTCGCGTACATGGCACGCGCAGATGTCCAGACAGCAACCAACATCACACTTGGTCAGCTGCCGGTAAACTCCGGTGCAGAGCGTCCTGAAGAGCGCATCCTGCAGCAGGGCTTCGACATGCTCTCCAACGCCTACGCGCTGGCACAGTTCTATGACCGTGATGCTCCGGCAGAAATGGCCAAGGCTGGCATGGAAGGCTTCCAGGAGTTTATGGTGAAACCAGACCGTGCAGACGCCATTCTCAAGCGTCTCGAGAAGATCCGCACCCGCGTTTACAAGTAGTAGGAAAGCGGAATTTATACGTAGGGTGGCGGAAGAATTCGCCACCCTATGCTCTAGGAATGGATAGAGCAGAAGCACAAAACCTTCTGCAGGGGGACATCAATGAGCGAGCAGGCCTTGGCACCTGCCTCACCGGGAAACAGACCACCTATTTCATCGGGCGGGCGTGCCAGAACCAGATCTTCAAAATGGATTGCCAATCAGCGCGGGGCTGCACCCTGGCTCTTTCTTGTGCCCGGGGTTCTGATGTTTTTGGTCTATGTGATTGCGCCCATCGGCCAGTCCATAGCCATCAGTTTTTATGATTGGGATGGTATCGGCGCCAAAACCTTCATCGGCATCGAAAACTATATCGAGCTGTGGGATGATGAGGCGTTCTACACGTCCCTTTACAACAACGTTTTATGGCTTGTGCTTTACATGCTGGCAGTGCCGGCAGGGCTGATGATTGCGATTTTCCTCAATCAGACAGTCACCGGCATTCGCATCTACAAGTCTTTGTTCTTCTTCCCGTTTGTGATCAGCCAGATCGTAGTCGGCCTCATCTTTTCATGGTTCTATGCCCCCAATTTCGGCCTGTTCACCAAGCTGCTGGAGTTTCTCGGCTTTGAGGGCATCGCTGTCCTGGCTGATGAACGCTTCGTCACCTATGGCATCATCGCCGCTGGCCTGTGGCCGCAGATCGCGTACTGCATGATCCTGTATCTCACCGGCCTCAACAATGTCTCGCCGGATCAGATTGAAGCGGCTCGGCTGGATGGCGCCAAAGGCTGGAAGATGCTGTGGTACGTCATCATCCCGCAGCTGCGCCCAGCCACTTTCATCGCCGTGGTGGTGACCATCATCGGCGCGCTGCGCTCGTTTGATCTGGTCTCCATTATGACCAGCGGCGGACCATACGGTTCAAGCCGCGTGCTCTCCTATTACATGTATGAGCAAGCGCTGTCCGAGTATGGCTTCCGCATGGGCTACGGCGCCTCCATCGCTGTTGTGCTCTTCGCCATCATGATGGTGTTCATCACGCTCTTCATTGTGCGAATGCTGAAAGACGAAAGGGAGGGCTACTAAGATGTTTCCAACTCCCGTCGCAAATGCATCCGCACCAACCCGTGTTGCCTATAAGGTGGCTTTGCCGGTCTCATTGCTGGTCTGGCTCCTGCCACTGATTGGTGTCATGGTCACCTCTATTCGCCCCGGCTCAGATCTGGCCATGGGCAACTACTTCGGCGTGCCGTCCTCGTTTGAGCTCGGCAACTATCTGACCGTTTTCCAGAACACGCCCATGGGCCTGTTCATCCTGAACTCGTTCAAGGTCACCATTCCAACAGTGATAGGTGCCATCGCTCTGTCGTGCCTGACGGGCTATGCGCTGGCGACCTACAAGTTCAAAGCCAACCTCTGGTTGTTCTTCATGTTCGTGGCCGGCAACTTCGTGCCCTTCCAGATCCTCATGGTCCCGGTTCGGGATCTCACACTGAAGATGGGCCTCTACGATACGGTGACAGGTTTGGTGCTCTTCCATGTGGCCTTCCAGACCGGCTTCTGCACGCTGTTCATGCGCAACTTCATCAAGGCCCTGCCAAGTGAGTTGATTGAAGCAGCCCGTGTCGAAGGCGTCTCAGAACTGCGGATCTTCTGGTACGTGGTGCTGCCACTCATGCGCCCGGCCATTGCGGCGCTGTCTGTGTTGATCTTCACGTTCATCTGGAACGACTTCTTCTGGGCCACCGTGCTGGTGCAGGGCACACACGCCATGCCCGTCACCGGTGGTATCATCTCGCTCAATGGCCAATGGGTCGCGCAATGGCATCTGGTCTCCGCGGGGTCTGTCGTTGCAGCCATGCCTCCGGTCATCATGTTTTTCCTCATGCAAAAGCACTTCATTGCAGGGCTAACGCTGGGGGCGACCAAGGGCTAACCAAATACCGGAAGCAGGTTTGCCCCAAGCAACTCTGCTTCCAAAACATCCATCAATGCCAAAGGCGCCTGAAAATGTGCCTGAAGCTAATAATAAACATAAAAGGGAACAGGGGGCATAAGTGAACCAAGTGGCATCGCCAAATAACGACCTCCGTCAGATCACAACTGCAGGCAGCTGGGTCGCCGTGGATTGGGGGACCTCCAGTCTTCGGGCATGGCTGATTGACGAAAACGGAGTAACGCAAAACAGCGCAAAATCAACGCAAGGCGCTGGAACGCTGCAACCTTCTGAATTTGAAGGAGTTTTGCTGGACCTGATCGGGGACTGGTTACATAGCAACGCAAAACCAACGCAAGTGTTCATTTGCGGTATGGCTGGCAGTCGTCAGGGCTGGGTGGAGGCGGAATATGTGCCTGTGCCAACCAAACTGACAGAACTGCACCAGCATCTGGTTTCGCCAAAAACAGGTAATGCCCGCATCCTGCCGTTCATAGTGCCCGGCCTCTGCCAACAATCAGAGCAGCAGCCAGATGTTATGCGCGGTGAAGAAACACTGCTGCTCGGCATTCTGGACGAGTTATCCGACAAATCCGGCGTCTTTTGCCTGCCCGGCACCCACAGCAAATGGGTGGAGATGGAAGAGGGGACAGTTGCCCGGACTTCTACCTTCTTAAGCGGTGAGTTATTCGCCCTCATCGCCAAGCAATCCATTCTGCGTCACTCGCTGGACACAGAGGCAGAGTTGGACAAAGACGTCTTCCTCGTCACGCTGGATCAGCTGAAAAATCAGGAAGCTACATTGCTCGGCAACCTGTTTGGCCTACGTGCCGGACAGCTGCTGAACGACACCAGCCCGCAAGCTGGCGCTTCCAAACTCTCCGCACTTGTTATCGGAACAGAGCTTCTCGACATGCTCGCCAAGTGCGGGGACAATCCACCCAAGCAAGTCCACCTTGTTGGTGGCAGCAAACTCGCTCAAAATTACGCGCTGGCCCTGCAACATCTCGGCATCACGCCAATCCTCCACGATGCAGACAAAGCCGCGCTCAAAGGACTTTCCGCCGTCAGACAAGGGGCACTCAATGACAACAGCTAAACAAACACCAGAGCGCAACCTCATGGCTATCCTCCGCGGAGTGCAGCCACATGAGATTCTGGATATTGTGGAAGTGCTTATAGAAGCTGGCTTTTCACAGATCGAGGTACCGCTCAACTCACCGGACGCCCTCAAATCTATCACCATGGCGCAGGACAAGTTCGGCAAGTTATCCGCCATCGGCGCGGGGACAGTTCTCACCGCAGAGCAGGTCAAACAGGTCCGCGCAGCAGGCGGAACCTTCATCGTCTCACCCAATTACGATGAAGACGTTATCCGCACCACCAAAGCGGAAGGCATGGCATCCTATCCGGGTGTTCTCACCCCAACCGAATGCTTCGCAGCGTTGAAGGCTGGCGCTGATGCGCTCAAGATATTCCCGGCGTTCCAGGTGGGCGTAAAGGGCATTCAGGCTGTACGCGCCGTGCTGCCAAAAGAGACGTTGGTCTATGCGGTTGGTGGTGTCGGCCCTGCCGAGTTCGCCCAGTATGTGGACGCAGGCTGTCAGGGCTTCGGCATGGCAAGCAACCTCTACAAGCCGGGGCACACCGCCGCGCAGGTTTCTGAAAATGCAAAGGAAATGGTAGCAGCATACGATGCGCTCAAACTCGGAGAGAGTGCATGAGCGAGCCCTATGTATTCGCCAAAACAGAATGCAGCTTAGGGGAGGGCCCTCTTTGGAGTGCCCGCCACGATGCTCTGTTCTGGGTGGACATCAACAATCATCTGGTATTGAAGAAGGGCATAACCGGCGACCTCGAAACATGGAAGTTCGACGAGCCGATCTCTGCCTTTGCGCAGATCCCAGACAGCGATGACTTTATGTTATCCTCTGCAACAGGTCTGTATCGATGGTCTCCGGGCACTCACACTCGCAACCTTATCCTCCCTGTCGAGGACCAAAACCCCGTCACCCGCTCCAACGACGCCCGCACCGACCGTACCGGAGGTTTCTGGATTTCCTCCATGGGCCGAAAAGCAGAAAAAGGTGCAGGCAGCCTTTATCGCTTTTTCAAAGGGGAATTAGCGAAGGTCGCTGGGGACATCACAATCCCGAATTCCATTTGTTTTTCACCAGATGGGGGCACTGCGTACTTTTCAGACACGGTGACATCTCAGATCATCAAATGGTCACTAAATGCGCAAAGTGGCCTGCCAGAAGGGCCCGCGGAGGTATTTGCCGATATCTCCGGGACAGGATTTGGCCCCGACGGTTCCGTGGTTGATGCTGAGGGATATCTCTGGAACGCTCAATGGGGCGGATACAGAGTCGTCCGCTATAAACCTGATGGAACAGTGGATCGCATTATTGAGATTGACGCAAGTCAGGCTTCTTGTCCTGCGTTTGGTGGGGCTGACTACAAAACGCTGTTTATTACCACGGCTCGCGAAAACCTGAGCGAGGAACAGCTGGCGAAAGAGCCGCTGGCTGGTTCAGTTTTTGCGGTCTCTATTGATACTCCAGGTCTGCCAGACCCAGAACTACAAATGTGATCTCATGAGCGATAAGAAACACTTAGGTATCTGTTACTACCCAGAACACTGGTCAGAGGACTTATGGCAGCAAGATGCCAAAGAAATGGCCGCGCTGGGCATTACCTATGTGCGTATCGCTGAATTTGCATGGTCCCGCATTGAGCCGGAACCCGGACACTTCTCATGGGACTGGTTGGACAGCGCGATTGAGACTCTCGCAAGTGAGGGTCTCAAGATCGTCATGTGCACCCCAACCGCCACCCCGCCACGCTGGATGGTGGATAAGCACCCGGACATGCTCGCCGTTGACGAAAACGGCCACCCCCGAAAGTTCGGCAGCCGCCGCCACTACTGCTTCTCCCACGAAGGTTACCGCTGGGAATCCCGCCGGATCACAGAAATCCTCGCAGAGCGATACGGTAATCACCAGTCCATCGCGGCTTGGCAAACCGACAACGAGTACGGTTGCCATGAGACAGTCCGCTCATGGTCTGCCTCCGCACACAAAGCCTTCCAGCTCTGGCTGGCGCAAAAGTACGGCAATATCAAAGCCTTGAACGAAGCCTGGGGCAATGTGTTCTGGTCTATGGAATACAACAGCTTCGAGCAGGTGGATCTGCCGAACCTGACGGTGACAGAGAGTAACCCATCTCATAGGCTTGATTTCAAACGTTTTTCATCGGATCAAGTCGCCGAGTTCAACGGAGAGCAGGTCGATATTCTGCGTAAACTCTCCCCGGGTCGCCCGATCATCCATAACTTCATGGGCAACACGTTCTCCTTTGACCACTACAAGGTCGGAGATCAGCTGGATATCTCCAGCTGGGATTGCTATCCCATTGGTTTTCATAGCCAATATCAGATGGAAAATCCGCTGGGCACACCGGAAGGCTACTGGGAAGACTATTTCCAGCAAGGCGATCCGGACTATCAGGCCTTCCACCACGATCTCTACCGACAAGCAGGCCACGGCCGCCTCTGGATCATGGAGCTGCAACCCGGCCCCGTGAACTGGGCACCGTATAACCCTATCCCACTGAAGGGCATGGTGCGCCTTTGGAGCTGGGAAGCTTTCGCCCATGGTGCTGAAACCACAAGCTATTTCCGCTGGCGCCAGGCCCCATTCGCACAAGAACAAATGCATGCAGGGCTAAAGCAGACCGATAACAAACCAGCACAGGCGTATGTGGAAGCCGCGCAGGTTGCCCGCGAAATCGAGGAACTCGGCGCATTCACACCTTCTGAAGCACCTGTTGCCCTTGTGGTAGACTATGAAAGCCACTGGGCACACGAAACTCAGCAGCAAGGTCAAGACTTTAGCTACTTCCGTCTTGTCCTCGCCTACTATCGGGCGCTCAGGCAGAAGGGTGTTGATGTCGAGATCATCAGACCAGCCTCTCAGGACTTGTCCCCCTACAAGCTGGTGATTGTCCCCGCCCTATACGCAATGAGCGAAGAACTCTCCGAAAACCTAGCCGCCTATGTCGAGTTCGGCGGTGTCGTCCTCGGCGGCCCACGCCTCGCGCAGAAAGACAAAAACTATCAGATCTCGCAGAAGACCTTGAACCTGCCAAAACCTTTTGAAGCTATTGAGGTTTTACGCGTTGGCACAAGCCCGAAAGAGTTCGCAACCACCGTCTCAGACCTTGCCGATCAGGAACGCGGCAAAGCCTACGTCTGGCAAGAAGAGGTCACCACCGGCCTGCCGATCCTGTTCGAAGATACCAACGACCATCCGGTCTTTATGGGCGAAAACAACATCTACTACGTTTCCGCTTGGGCAGACCCGGCACTCATGAGCGCCATTCTGGATGAGGTCTTCAAAGCTGCAAAAATAGATAAAGTGGAATTGCCAAACGGATTGAGAAGAAGCAAAACGTCCATTGGCACTTTCTATTATAACTACTCGAAAAATAAGATGAATTTGAAAGCGCTGCGTCTTGCCGATGCAGCGGAATTGGATGGATTGGAGCTGCCTCCCGCCGGGGTGGCTCTGGTTCGGGAAGGAACTGAAGAGCTATGACTGAAGCTCCAAAAACAAAACTCCGCTCACAAGAGTGGTTTGACTCGCCAGACAACCCGGATATGACCGCACTTTATCTGGAGCGTTACCTGAACTACGGTATAACGCGTGAAGAGCTTCAGTCAGGCCGACCGATCATCGGTATTGCCCAGACGGGGTCAGATCTATCCCCGTGCAACCGCCACCACCTAGTGCTGGCAGAGCGCGTGCGCGAAGGTATCCGCGAAATGGGCGGCATCTGCTTTGAGTTCCCGGTCCATCCGATTCAGGAGACCGGCAAACGCCCAACTGCAGCTCTTGATCGTAACCTTGCTTATCTCGGTCTGGTAGAAACACTCTACGGTTATCCGCTCGATGGTGTCGTTCTGACGATCGGTTGTGACAAGACCACACCAGCATTGCTCATGGCGGCGGCCACAGTGAACATCCCGGCGATCTGCCTGACAGTTGGGCCAATGCTCAACGGCTACCATAATGGCGAACGTGTGGGCTCTGGCACGGTTATCTGGAAAGCCCGCAAGATGTTGGCGACTGGAGAGATCGACTACAAAGAGTTCATGAACATGGCCGCAGACTCCGCTCCGTCTGTTGGTTACTGCAATACCATGGGCACAGCCTCAACCATGAACTCACTGGCTGAAGCTCTGGGTATGAGCCTGCCGGGTTGTGCCTCTATCCCCGCGCCATATCGCGAGCGCGGCCAGATCTCCTATGAGACAGGCAAGCGTATTGTGCAGATGGTGCATGAAGATCAGAAGCCTTCAGATGTTCTCACCCGCAAAGCCTTCGAGAACGCAATTGCAGTGAACTCCGCTATTGGTGGCTCAACCAACGCACCAATACATATCAACGCAATCGCACGCCACATCGGCGTTGAGCTGCACAATGATGACTGGCAGAACCACGGACACAAAATCCCACTACTCGCAAACGTTCAGCCAGCAGGCGCTTATCTGTCGGAAGAATTCCACCGTGCAGGTGGTATTCCGGGCATCTTCTCTGAGCTTATGAAACACGACCACATCCACAAGGATGTGATCACGGTTTCGGGCAAAACCACCGGTGAGATTTATGGAGACAGTTCCGTCAAAGATTACGACGTGATCTATCCCTATGACAAACCGATGATGAAGGACGCAGGCTTCCTTAACCTCACGGGCAACCTCTTCAGGTCCGCGATCATGAAAACCTCTGTAATTTCAGCGGACTTCAGAGCGCGTTACTTGTCTAACCCGGATGACCCGGAAGCGTTTGAAGGTAAGGTCGTGGTGTTTGATGGTCCTGAGGACTATCACCACAACATCAACAATGAGGCCCTTGGCATTGACGCCAATACGATCCTCGTTATCCGCGGAACCGGTCCGGTTGGCTATCCGGGTGGTGCTGAAGTGGTGAACATGCAGCCGCCGGATGAGCTTCTCAAGCAGGGTATTGATGCACTGCCATGCATCGGAGATGGCCGTCAGTCCGGCACCTCCGGCTCACCATCTATCCTCAACGCATCCCCGGAAGCAGCCGTCATGGGCGGCCTCGCTCTGCTGCGGAACGGAGACATCGTAAGGCTGGATCTGAAGAAGGGTGAAGCGAACGTGCAGATCTCTGATGAGGAACTTGCGACGCGCAAGCAAGAGCTGGCGGAAAGCGGGGGCTATGAGTTCCCTGAGCATCAGACACCTTGGCAGGAAATTCAGCGCGGGATTGTAGATCAGTTTGATGAAGGCATGGTTTTGAAGCCAGCCGTCAAATACCAGCGCATCGCGCAAAAAGGACTGCCACGTCACAGTCATTGATGAGAACATAAACGAAAAAAGCCGCCTCAATCCGAGGCGGCTTTTTTTATTTTCTTTGTAATCACTTAGTCTTCGGTAGCAGCTAGCAGGCTCGCGTTACCGCCAGAAGCTGTCGTGTCGATACACAGATGACGCTCCAGCTGATAGCGCTCAGGCTGGTTGCGTTCCATGATCAGCTGCATCAAGGCACCTTCACGCTCGGCCAGCTCAGCCTTCATCTCTTTCAGCTCTTGGTCAGAGTGGTTCGCTGCAATGGCATCAATACCCTGTAGCTCCTTCAGTGCGCCTACTGCCAGATTGCCTTCCAGCGCGACGATTGGAGCAGAAAGGGAACGCAGCTTCACAGCCAGTTTTTCTGCACCTTGTCCAACAGCAATCACCCCGTTGCCAGCTGCCAGTGCCAGAACCACCTGATGCTTCAGGCTTTCAGTATCTGGACCAAGACACAGCACGGTGCCACGTGGAGCTGAGTACAGGCGGTTGGACTCACCGGTCGGCCCAGGCATGTCGTGCGCATGGTCAGCCGCAATTCGGTTCAGCAGGCCTGTTTCCTTCTCAAACAGGGTTGCCAGCTCGGTGTAACGACCAAAGTTGCCTTCCCAGGTGCTGGTGCGTAATGCCCCTCTCGCCTTGAAGATATCCTCGGCAGTAACAGTCTTGTTCAGGTCTACGCTGGCCGCTGCTGAGGTGTCAGCAAGACGGAAGCGTGCCACATAGTGAGGACCACCCGCTTTCGGGCCAGTACCGGAAAGACCTTCACCACCAAACGGCTGAGATCCAACAATCGCACCAATCTGGTTTCGGTTCACATAAAGGTTGCCCACCTTCACACGCTCAACGATGTGCTGAACACGGCTATCAACGCGGGTGTGCAGACCAAAGGTTAGGCCAAATCCCTTGGAGTTGATCGCATCAATGGTCTGATCGATCTCTTCCGCCTTGAAAGTCGCGATATGCAGAACAGGACCGAAGATCTCTTCATCCAGCTCTTCAATGCCTTCCAGCTTGATCAGAGTAGGTGCAACGAAGTGACCCTTTGTTGGAACCTTCAACTCTTTGAGAACACGGCCTTTTTCAGCCCATTTCTTGCAGTGATCAGCAATCTTCTTCTGCGCGGCAGCATCAATCACAGGACCAACGTCAGTCGACAGTGTGATTGGGTTACCAACTTCCAGCTCAGCCATTGCACCGAACAGCATCTCTTTGAAATCATCAAAGATGTCTTCCTGCACGTAGAGCATACGCAGTGCAGAACAACGCTGGCCAGCACTCTGGAAACTGGAAGCAATCACATCACGAACCGCCTGCTCTGGCAGAGCAGTGGAGTCCACGATCATCGCGTTCAAGCCACCAGTCTCAGCGATCAGTGGTGCAGACGGAGCAAGCGCTTTCGCCATGGCACGGTTGATGTGCTGCGCGGTGCCAGTGGAACCGGTAAAGCAAACACCAGCCACACGGCTGTCAGATGTCAGCGCTGCACCCACTTCTCCAGCACCTGGCAGAAGCTGAAGGGCCTCTACAGGAATACCTGCTTTATGCATCAGGCCAACAGCAAAGGTCGCGATCAGCGGTGTTTGAGGCGCTGGCTTTGCCAGAACTGGGTTGCCAGCTGCAAGAGCCGCAAAGATCTGACCGGAGAAGATCGCCAGTGGGAAGTTCCATGGAGAGATACAGGTGATCGGACCGCGTTGCTGTCCTTTACCATCACGCTCATCCAATCGGATCGCTTCATTCGCGTAATAGCGACCAAAGTCAACGGCTTCGCGCAGCTCGTTGATGGCATCCATGTAGGTTTTGCCAGCTTCACGGGTCAGCAGGGCGAAGATCTCAGAAGCGTTTTCTTCGAACAGATCCGCTGCTTTGCGCAGAATAACTGCACGATCGTCCGCACTTTTGTCTGACCATTCGGCGCAGCCATGATGTGCCGTTGTCAGAGCCGCTTCAATCTGTTCAGGCGTCGCAGTCGCCACGCTACCCACGATGTCGCGTAGATCAGATGGGTTCTTGACCTGCACAGCCTCTGCATTCTTCACAGAAGCGGCAATAACCGGATGACCTTCCCACTTGGTGGCGGAGAACGACTTCAGGCTTTCAACATACTCAGCTTCCTGACGTGGATCACTCAGATCCCAGCCCTTCGCGTTCTTACGTCCAGCACCAAACAGGGCTGGCGGCAGAGGGATCTTGGAGTTCGCAACGTCTTCGCCAAACTTCTCGATATGCGCCAGTGGATCCTGCGCAATCGCCTGTGGTGTCACGTTTTCATCGCGGATCTGATGAACGAAGGAGCTGTTCGCACCATTCTCCAGCAGACGACGAACCAGATAAGCCAGCAGGTCTTTGTGAGCACCAACCGGAGCGTAGATGCGGCAGTTGGAACCGTGCTTCTTCATGGTGCGCTCATGCAGCGCTTCGCCCATGCCATGCAGACGCTGGAACTCGTAGGAGCTCAGCGGCAGGTTCTTCGCCAGTTCCAGAATAGTCGCAACACTGTGCGCGTTGTGGGTCGCAAACTGCGGATAGATCCGGTCAGTCATGCCCAGCAGTTTCTCAGCACAAGCAGTGTAGGAGATGTCGGTAGAAACCTTACGGGTGAAGACCGGGTAGCCGTCAATACCAAGGGTCTGAGCGCGTTTGATCTCGCTGTCCCAGTAAGCACCCTTCACCAGACGAACCATGATCTTACGATCATACTTCTCTGCAACTGCGTAGAGCCATTCGATGACGTGAATTGCGCGTGGGCCAAACGCCTGCACCACAACACCAAAACCATCCCAGCCTTCAGTTGCTGGATCTGCCAGAAGCGCTTCAATCACATCGAGGGAGATATCCAGACGGTCAGCTTCTTCCGCATCAATGTTGAAGCCCATATTGGAGGACTTCGCCAGCATGATTAGAGAAAGCGTGCGAGGAACCAGTTCCTTCATCACGCGCTCACGCTTTGCAAACTCATAGCGAGGATGCAGAGCAGACAGCTTGACGGAGATGCCTGGATTGTCGCGAATGCTGGAATGCACACAGTTGCTTGCCAGCGCAGAAATCGCCTTGGAGTAGGACAGGTGATAGCGCTTCGCATCAGCATCCGTACGCGCAGCTTCACCAAGCATGTCATAGGAGTAAGTGAAGCCCTGGCCTTCTTCAGCACGCGCATTGCGCATGGCTTCACGAATGGTGCGGCCCAGAACGAACTGGCGGCCCAGCTCCTTCATCGCCTGCGCAACAGCTGTACGAACCACAGGCTCACCAAGACGCTTCACAACACCGCGAATGGTGCCAACGAGGCCCTGATCATCTGGAGCAAGAACCTTACCAGTCAACAGCAGCGCCCAAGTGGATGCATTGATCAGAGTGGAAGCAGACTGACCCAAGTGCTCTCCCCAGGCACTCGGAGTGATCTTGTCTGCAATCAGAGCATCGATGGTCTGAGCGTCAGGAACGCGAAGCAGCGCTTCTGCAAGGCACATCAGTGCAATGCCTTCCTGGGTTGAGAGGCCATACTCGCCGAGAAAACTCTCCATGATGGTTGGAGATGTATTCGCACGCAAATCCGAGATCAGTTCCGCTGCTTTGTCAGATGCACGGCTACGAGCCGCTGTATCCATTTGCAGTGAAGAAATGAGCTCATGTACCACCTGATTTTCATCAGGAAGGTAGTTATCTCTGATTTTGTTGCGGATGTTCTCCGGCGCAGTCTCTGAACCCATGCCGTGCTCCCTACTATTAAATACCTATTGGGCTGACATTAGCAAAATACCTATAGGGATGTTTCCTGTATTTTTTGATGGTAAAGACTATTTGACTTTGATATTCAGTCGCCATGGTCGTTATGAATATAAAAATGGCATATCATGGAGAAATTGGACGATTTTGACCGCAAAATCCTGGAAGAATTACAAAAATGCGGGCGCATCACCGTTACTGACCTTGCGAAAAAGGTAGGGCTATCCAAAACCCCCTGCCAGATCCGCATGAAGAAACTGGAGGATGCAGGGTATATTCTGGGGTATCGGGCTGAGGTAGATCACACTAAATTGGGGGCAGGGCACATCGCATTTGTGCAGGTCAAGCTCAATGACACCCGCTCAAGATCGCTGGAAGCCTTTAATGCGGCCGCGCGCGAAATCCCGGAAATCGAAGAATGCCACATGATTGCAAGTGGGTTCGACTATCTCCTGAAAGTCCGCACAAGAGACATCGGAAGCTACCGCCGTATCCTTGGTGAGAAACTCTCCGAGATGCCTTATGTTGCGCAGACCTCTACGTTTGTTTGCATGGAACAGGTGAAAGACCGCCCGTTCTAATCAACACCGCGCTGCATGTAGTTAGCGCCAGGGCCATAGGCCATCAGCTTTTCTTTAAGCGTGTCTTCTTGGATGGCTCTGAAACCACGCGCGCGCCAGAACTCGTTGGCCGTATCCAGCGCCACAAGTGCGAACTTGTTGATGTATAGGCTGCGCGCCACCTGACTAAGCTGCGTCAGAACAGCTCGCGCAGCTCCGATGCCCTGCGCCGCAGGCAGTAATGCGATATCGTGGATGTAATAGACTTCCGCTGAAAAGGGCAGAGAACCGAGCAAACTGGAGAGCGGCGGAATACTGCGGTTTTCCCACGGATGCGAGATGATATAACCAAGAATGGCGTCTTGCTCATCCCGCCTCAGCACGTAACAGCCTTGCGGAAACAGCCGCACACGCTCGCGAATGCAGTCGATATCCTCAGGTAGATGCGGATAGGTCTGCTGCATGATCTGATCAATCTCGGGCAGATCAGCTTCCCCCATCGGATGCCAGCTGTAATTTTCCATGGTGCGCCGTAAATCTCTTTAATCAGTCTTTTTGCTCTTCATCAGGCAGCACAATACGCTCAGGTTTCTGGTCTGTCATCGTCAACATGCGCCATCCCATCACAGCAAACACAATTGTCAGGATCGGGCTGACAATGTTGAAGAAGGCAAATCCGGCAAACGCCAAGGTAGGCACCCCGAGTGTTGCAGCCATGTAAGCCCCGCAGCTGTTCCACGGAATGAGCGCAGAAGTCACTGTCGCACTATCGCCGACAGCTCTGGAAAGAACCTCAGGACGCAGGCGCCGCTGTCGGAAGGATTTGCGATACATCCGGCCCGGGATCACAATCGCAATATACTGATCCGCCGCTAGAATGTTCGTTGCAATGGCCGTTGTGACCAAAGACAAAACCAAGGCCCCGGTGGTTTTTGCTGCATGCAGGATTGGCCCGATAATCCGGTCCAGAATACCAGCTTTCTCAACTACGCCACCAAAGGCAAGCGCCGTCATGATCAGCCAAATGGTCGTCAGCATATTGCCCATCCCACCGCGGCTCAACAAGGCATCAATTGAGGGGTCACCAGTCACACTCACATAGCCGTTGGACATGGCAATCCAGACACCTTTGATCATGACCAGCCAATAAGGAAGGTCTACAGATGAGGCCAGACTCACCACTTTGCCCGGGTCCATGATCACAGCAAAAAGGCCACCGGCAAGAGCACCGATGAAGATGGTTGTAAACGGCGGATACCGGATCATCGCCAGTCCCAGCACCAGTACCAGAGGTAAGAAGTTGAGCAGCGTGATGTCATAGTGCTGCTCAATGCTGGATAGGGTGCCTTGGGCAACAAAATCTCCGGGCTCCCCTAACCACCAGAACAACGCAAGTGCAATGGTCAGGGCTGGAACCGAGGTCCAGAGGTTTTCCTTGATGTGAATGTAAAGATTGGACCCAGCTGCAGCCGTAGCGAGGTTAGTGGCATCGGAAAGGGGCGAGGATTTATCGCCAAAATAAGCACCAGAAAGGATCGCGCCAGCGGTAATAGCCGGATCAAGACCCATCTTCGTTGAGATGCCCATCAGGCCGATGCCGATAGTGCCTGCGACAGTCCACGAACTACCAATACTGACGGAAACGAGCGCACAGATAATGACTGTGGTGAAGTAAAAGTAGTTTGGACTAAGCAGTTGCAATCCATAATAAACCATCGCCATGATGGTGCCGGACATGGCCCACGTCCCAATCAGGGACCCCACTGCGAACAGAATAAAAATCGCATGAAGACCAGTGCTGACACTCTCAACAACGGCATCCTTCAGTTCATCAAAACTGAACCCATGAAACAACGCAACAAAGGTTGCGATTAACGCACAAAACAGCAGGGCAATCTGGTTTGGGCCGGAAGAAGCCTCATCTCCAAACAAGTAGTAGGACAACGCCAACAGAACAATGAGCGAAGCAACCGGAATGATCGCTCCGATGAGAGACATTTTCCTGGAATATGGAGCTGGCGCGTTGGCCATAAGTTGTTCGTCCTCTGTGTTCTTGTTCTTCTCACGGGCACAATTATGCCCCAGGACAATCAAATGAGTTCAATGGCAAACGAACCCCGAAGCTTATGCCGCTCCGGGGCTCTGATCTCAGTAAAACTTGGTGTCACCAGCATCTACGCTGATTGAGGTTCCTTTATTGCCAGCAATCGCTTGTGGAACTTCAGAAAGAGTGCAGATCACCGCTTTCTTGCCGGTTTGGCGAGCAAACGTCTGCGCTGCTTCTACCTTCGGCCCCATGGACCCTGCGGCAAAGCCATAGGCATCTAAGGCATCTGGAGAAGCTGATTTGATCGCGCGCTGGCTGGGTGTCCCCCAATCCAAATAAACCGCATCGGCATCCGTCGCCATAATGTAGACGTCTGCTTCAATCTCTTTGGCAAGCAAGCCGGAACAGCGATCTTTATCGATCACACATTCCACGCCAACGAGCTTTTTCTCCTCGTTGTACATAGTCGGAATGCCACCACCGCCAGCTGCGATGACAAGTACGTCATGATCCAGCAACCACTTGATAGGCCGGATCTCGAAGATGTGCTTTGGCAACGGGCTAGGCACGACACGACGCCACTTGTCACCGTCTTCACGAATAGACCAGCCTTTCTCGTCGGCAAGCTTCTCAGCGTCCTCCTTGGAGTAGAGCGGACCAATGGGTTTGGTCGGGTCTTTGAAAGCGGGATCGTTGGGATCAACTTCAACCTGCGTGAGAATGGTAGCGAATGGTTTCTCGAATGGTAGGAGGTTTCCCAGTTCCTGCTCAATCATGTAACCAATCATCCCAACCGTTTCTGCGCCTAACACATCAAGCGGATAGGGTTCTACATGCTCGTAAGCGGCACCCTGCAGAGCCAGCAAGCCAACCTGCGGGCCGTTGCCGTGCGTGATCACCACTTCATGACCATCATCATAAAGCGGTGCCAAGGCTTCAGCGGCAATACGTGCATTCCTACGTTGGTTTTCGGCGGTCATTGCTTCTCCGCGCCGGAGAAGCGCATTCCCGCCAAGAGCGACGACAACACGCATTATCGACCTCCAATCGTCGCAACCATGATGGCCTTAATGGTGTGAAGCCGGTTTTCTGCTTGCTCAAAGGCCAGATTACGATCGGACTCGAATACGTCTTCAGTCACTTCCATTTCCGAGATACCGAACTTCTGGAAGATCTCTTCACCAACTTTGGTCTCGCGATTGTGGAATGCTGGTAGACAATGCATGAAGAAGGTGTTGGCGTTACCGGTACCTTCAATCAGAGCCTTGTTGACCTGATAATCGCGGAGCAACTTGATCCGGCTTTCCCAAACATCCGGTGGCTCACCCATGGAAACCCAAACATCGGTATGGATGAAGTCGACACCTTCAGTACCAGCTTTTGGATCATCTGTGATGGTAATGCGTGCACCATACCGCTTTGCATTCGCTTCAGCTGCCTTTACGACATGTGGCTCCGGATACAGCTCTTTCGGAGCGATAATACGCACATCACAGCCACACAACGCGCCGAGCATCAGCAGAGAGTTGCCCATGTTGTTGCGGGCATCGCCCATGTACGCAAAAGAGATTTCATGCAGAGACTTGGATGTATGCTCGGTCATCGTCAGCATATCTGCCAGCATCTGCGTTGGGTGCCAGTCGTCGGTCAAACCGTTGTAGACAGGTACACCAGCATAGTCTGCCAGTGTCTCAACAGCCTTCTGGCCAGATCCACGAAACTCAATCGCATCAAACATACGACCCAGCACCCGGGCAGTGTCCTTCATGGATTCCTTGTGCCCGATCTGCGAACCCGATGGGTCAAGATAGGTGACGTGCGCGCCCTGATCATGCGCGGCAACTTCAAACGCACAGCGGGTTCGGGTAGAGGTTTTTTCAAAGATCAGGCAGATGTTTTTGCCAACGAGGGTCTGCCGTTCAGTTCCGGAGTATTTGGCTCGCTTGAGATCACGGGCAAGATCCAGCATGTAAAGCACTTCGCGCTGGCTGAAGTCCTTTAGCTTGAGGTAACTGCGACCTTTCAGATTGAAAGCCATTTTCCTTACGCTCCATCTCTTGGATGTTTTTATTGTTCAACGGAGATTGAAAAACTCTAGAAGTCCACCGGTTCTCGAATGGTCGGGCAAGTCATGCAGTGGCCACCACCGCGACCGCGACCTAACTCCGAACCATCAATGGCAATTACTTCTACACCGGCTCTCTGAAGCTTGGAGTTTGTGTAGGTGTTCCGGCGATAACCAACCACAACGCCTGGCTCGATGCAGACAACGTTGTTGCCATCATCCCATTGCTCGCGTTCCTGGTCATAAGCGTTGCCACCTGTTGTCACTACGTGCAGCTTTTGAATGCCAAGCGCATTGGCGACGACATCGAACAGATGACCTTCATCCTGCCGGTAATCAACGTTCTCTGGCTTATCGCCTGGGCGGATGGAGAAGCAGATGATCTCATCGCAAACTCCTGAGAAAGCCGTTGCTTTATCGCGGTCCAGAAGAGTGAACACCGTATCCAGATGCATTGCAGCACGGCTCTTTGGCATCTGACAGGCAATGACGCGCGTAGCTGCATGGTTGCGGAAGAGGGCCCGGGCGACCTGACCTACAGCCTGCGGTGTCGTACGTTCCCCCATGCCGATCAAAACAACCCCGTTGCCAATCGGCATAACGTCACCGCCTTCTACGGTAGATTCATGGAAGTTCTCATCGGGATCACCCCACCAGAAATTCACTTTGCCTTTGAAGTGGGGATGGAACTTGTAGATCGCAGTGGTCAGAAGAGTTTCATTCTGACGAGCCTGCCAGAACATAGGGTTCAACGTAACGCCATTGTAGATCCAGCAGGTCGTATCACGAGTGAACAGCGTGTTAGGCAGAGGTGGAATGACGAAATCATTCACATCCAGATAACTACCAAACACCCCGGTTGGTTTGAAGCCTAACTCTCCGCGTGCAATACCGCCGATCAGATGATCAGCAAGAAACTTCTCGTGCTGCTCATACAGCCAGGCCCTCAAATCCTCGGCCATACCGTAACCCACGCGGTTATGGGTGATCCGACGCTCCAGTACCCACTTACGGGCTTCAGGATCTTCGAGAGTTTCTTTGAGGAGATTATGCATCTCCAGCACATTCACACCGCGCTCTTCCATTCTGAGGCAGAAATCGTAGTGGTGCTTTTGCGCCTCTCGAACCCAGATCACATCATCAAACAACAGTTCCTGACAGTTGCCGGGAGTAAGGCGCATATGCGCAAGCCCGGGGCGACAAACCATCACTTCTTTCAGTTTGCCAACTTCCGAATGAACACCAAATTCAGTCATGTTGCAGACTCCGTTCCAGAATTCTTATGTTTTGCGAGATGGCTATCTCGCTGTTTGGTTCAGAGGTGTGTTGTGTCGCAGAGGCGAGCTAAGCGGATGCTCGCCTCCGGCAGGTCCGTTGTTCTAAACGGCCAATGACAGTGCCAATGAGATCAGGATGAACAGGATGATCACGAGCGGAATTGCGAACCTGAGCCACTTGTCGTAAGGCACGCGCCCAATTGCCAGGCCACCCATCACAACGGCAAAGGTTGGGTTGAACAGGTTCAGCAAGCCGCTGGCAGACTGGAATGCTGTGACCACATACTCAGCTCCCACGTTGGAGAAGCCTGCGAGTGGCGCCATGATCGGCATGGAAAGCACAGCCAGACCAGATGAGGACGGTACGAAGAATGAGAGCACCAGCTCCAGCCAGAACATCACGTTGATGAAGGCAACCTTGCTGAGGCCGCTGACTGCCTGCTCAGACCAGTAAAGGATCGTATCTGTAATGGAACCTGCATCCATCACCACCACGATACCGCGGGCCACGCCGATAATCAGCGCAACTCCAAGCAAATCACGTGCACCATCCAGGAAATTATCGACAAACTCATGCTCACCCTGCCGCGCGACAATACCCACAAGGATCGAGGCGGCAAGGAACAGGGCGGCCATCTCACCCATCCACCAACCAAGCACCGCAACACCATAGATCAACAGACCAAAGGTGATGACAAAGATTGCCATGATCCAACCGTGCTTTGCGGTGAAGTCGGGAATGTCGTCAGTAGAAACGCCTTGCAGGAAGTGCTTTTCGTTATCTTCCTTCATATCAGCAACGAGGGATGTTGAATGATCTGCTTTCACCTTGGCTGCATACCGCATCACCCAGGCGACACAGACCAGCCATCCAACGATAAGAATGAGGAAACGCAGGCCAATACCGTCGGTAAAGGGCACGCCCGCTGCGTTGGAGGCAATCACTGTTGCGAACGGATTGATGGTTGATCCAAGTGTTCCAATCCCCGCGCCAAGCATGATCACGGCAACGCCGGTCATCGAGTCATACCCTGCTCGGATCATCACCGGAATGATGAGGGCATAGAACGCTAGGCTTTCCTCCGCCATCCCATAAATCGTGCCCCCAGCTGCAAAGAAGGCCATCAATATGGGGATCATAAGGTTCTCTCGTCCCTTCAGCCCCGTCATGATCTTGGCGATGCCTGCATCGATTGCCCCTGTGCGCGTGACCACCATCAGGAAGCCGCCGATCACAAGAACAAAGACAGCCACATCAATCGCATTCGCGGTGTAGGAAACCGGATCATACAGTCCGGCAATCGGTGCCATGAAAACTTCAACCGGACCTTGCGGATTGGCTTCCACCAGATGATAGGTCCCGGGAACCGGAACTTCCTTATCAAGCACGGGATTAATGACACGATCGTACTTGCCTGCGGGAACGAACCAGGTTGCAATTGCAACGAGAATGATGAGAGCAAATAGAATTGTAAACGCGGTAGGAAACTTGAACTTCGACATTTGTTTTTCCGCTTAGTTATTTGTCGAATGTAATCATGCTGCCGCTACCTAATATCTATGTAGATACTTGCGTCAACTGATGTTCAGTTTCTTGATTAAAGGGTGTCGCAAACAAAATATTGCGCTATGTCGGGCTGCTTTTAAGTAAAGTATATAAGATTATTGGTCGTGATCTATTAGAAGTGTAAATATCAACCCTTGATAGGGCTGCGGAAGACATTGCAAATCATTCGCTAACACTGTGTGTAGCGTGGCCAATCCATAAAACTCAGCACTGCAGTAGGTTAAACTTTGTAAAACGCGCTTAGAGAAAACTCAGTAGCATGCAAACTAGTTTTTCCGGATCGTAATAAGGAACCGAATGGGTACTCGTCAGATCAGCCCCAATCAGTGAAATTCCTTGAGCTTCCAGCTCCGCCCAATCAAACTCGGCGGCATGCCTCTCATCTGTGACAACAAAGTTGAGCAACTTATCTGTTGGTGTGTCTTCCCCCGCATCAGCGCGCAGGTGCTTTAGCAGCGCATCCACCGTCTCATTCGGGCTCATCCCAAACTGCTCAGGATCATTGCCAAGGTTTGGTACGTAAACCTTCGGGTTAGGGCTACGCGCAATAGACTTGCCCACGCCTTTAGGCAGAAGATTTGCAATCAGGCTGCTGTGAAAGCTGCCCGGCGGATAACAAATCATGTCTGCAGTCTCGATGAGATGCTGCTTCTTCGGCGATACCTCAATCTCCACCGGTTCGCCGCCAGCCAAGGAGCGTGTCAGATAAGTCCGTTTGATCTTGCTGGCAATCGGAGCAGTCTCCTTGCCAGTCATATTGTGCTGCCCGACGATGATCTCGCCAGAATCCAGCTCCACAGCGAGGTGCAGACGCGCGTCCACGGTCGCCAGCACTGTGCCAAGCGTATTCACCAGCTTGGAGAACAGAAAGATGATTGGATCAAGCTTCTGGTTGTTGTTCAGATATCCGCCAGCAAGGATTAGGTTGCCAATGCTTGCCCCACGCAGATCAAAATCAGACGGCATTGCATCATGGAAGAATGCCAGCTGATGCCGAATGAGACGGCGCATAGGGTTGGGCACCCGCGCAATCAGCTGATCATGCCCTTCCAGAAGGTCCACCAGTTCGCCATGTAACTCATCAAGTGAGGCAGTCTTTGGAAAGCGATGAGTGAAAAGGCGATAGATCTCAGATTGCCCAAGCACACTCTCGTCCGCCAGTGCGATCAATCGTGAGCGCAGATCACCAATTGCGGGCATACCAAACGCATGGCGAAGAACAGCAGAACTCCCACCGCTGTCAAACGGTGTCATCAAGTGGATCGAGTTATGCGTGTATTGCTTGAGAGCACGGGCAGTGGGATTAAGTGCGCTTCCGCCACTGAAGAACAGCAGGGCAGGGCCAAGTTCCGGCAGACGCTTATAGCGACTGATGCGAACAGGATCCGGAAGTGTGAGACCGCGTGTAACACTAAACTGCTGCATAAACGAACTTGCCCGACTGCGAGAATTCAATCCCTCTTACCATAAGAGATCTATTAGATCGGTTTACGGCTAAATTGTAGATTCAGCCTGACTAAATCAGAAGCATCCCCAACGATCTATCATGAACTCAATAATCTTTAATGCCTCTAAGAAGCATTAAAGTATTTCTCGCATTAGATATATCAGTGATTCAGTAAAATCTCTGTCAAATCAAAAATGAATATTCGCTGCTCATGAACCAGAGAGAAGAAAATAAGAGAAAATACCTGTAGTTCTTGTGGGTTTGGTGGGTATTCTTAGTATCTGTATTTGACACCAGCAAATTCAGAGGATGTAAAGCTCTGGAAACAATAAAAATAGAGAGAATAGCATGAGTTCGCAGGCCCAGCCCGTTGCTCAAACACAAGCTCAAGACGCGTTTAAATCCATTCCAAAAGCATTTATGGAATCCGTCGAACGCCTTGCCGATAAACCGGCATATTTCGTGCGTGGTGAAACTGGATGGGACGCAACGAGCTGGACCGAATATGGCGAGCAAGTGCGCAATGCTGCAAAGGCACTTCTCGCGCTGGGCGTAAACCCCGGCGATGCTGTTTGTATTCTGAGCTACAACCGTCCTGAATGGACGATCATGGACGTCGCTGCCATGATGATTGGGGCTGTTCCTACAGGCATCTACTGGACAGCAGCTGCACCAGAAATCAACTACATCCTGCGTCACTCTCAAGGCCGCATCCTGCTTGCTGAAACCAAAGCCCAGCTGAAAGGCATTGGTGAGCAGTCAGAGAACATGCGCCATTTGCGCAAGGTGATCCGTCTGGATGGACGCGTAGAAAACCCAGATCAGTACACCTGGGCAAGCTTCATGTCTCTGGGTGAAAACAGCCCGGGACTGGATGCAGAGCTGGACCAGCGCCTCAATGATATTGCAGCCGAAGACATTGCGCTCCAGATCTACACTTCCGGCACAACAGGCCTTCCAAAAGCGGTTCAGATCAGCCACCGTGCAATCCGAGCTGAATCTGATGCGCTGAACCTGGCTTTCAAGCCAACTCCAGCAGACCGCTATATCTCCTATCTGCCAATGGCACATATTGCAGAACAATGCGGCACCATCATTCAGGCATGTGACACTGGCTATCCCGTCTATTACGCCAAGTCCGTCACCAGCCTTGGCGAACACCTGCCGGAAGTCCGCCCGACTGTAACCTTCGGTGTTCCTCGGATTTTCGAGAAGATCCATGAGAAGGTCGAGAAGCAGTTGAACAAGGACAAGGGCTTCAAGGGCAAGCTCATCCAATGGTCGCTGCAAACCAGTAAGGATTGGTACGGTCAGACACTCAATGGCAAATCTGCTGGCTTGATGCTTAACCTCAAGAAGAAGGTCGCCAACCGCCTTGTGCTCGACAAGATCAAGCACAAAATCGGCCTCGACAAGATGCGCATGTTCGTGAGTGGGGGAGCGCCAGTCTCTAAGCGCGTCTTGGAAGCGTTCACCGGCTTGGACATCGTGATCCGTGAGGTCTATGGCCAGTCAGAAAACTGTGGCGGTGCGACCATCAATATCATTGGTTCAACCCGTCTGGGCTCTGTCGGTAAACCGATGGAAGGCGTTACAATCAAGATTGCGGCAGATGGTGAGATCCTCTGTAAAGCAGGCACAAACTTCTCCGGCTATGCGCACGACCCAGCATCCACCGATGAGGCGCTGCGTGATGGTTGGCTCTACAGTGGCGATATCGGTTATCTCGATAAAGACGGCTACCTGTTCATCACGGGTCGCAAAAAAGAGATCATCATCACCTCAGGCGGCAAGAACATCTCCCCGGCATTGTTGGAGCAAGATCTCATGGAACTGCCGATGGTGGAATATGCTGTTGTTGCAGGAAACAACCAGACCTTCCTGAGTGCTCTGATTACAATCGATGGCGTGATGGCACAGCGGTTTGCGACAGAAAACAACATCAAACCGGAAGATGTTCTAAAATCTGATCAGCTGCGCAGTGTCATTCAGGCAGGCATCAACAAAGTGAATGCGCGCCACTCACGTGTAGAACGTATCCGCAAGTTTGAAATTTTGCCGGACGGCTTCTCGATCCAGACAGGTGAGCTGACACCAACCCTCAAGATCCGACGTGCTAAGGTACTGAACAACCACGCTGACGCGCTGGAAAATATCTATAAGCACGACGCTTAATGTAGCTTCTGATGTCAGAAACCCCTTGGTCCAGAGGCATGGTCCAAGGGGCTTCCAAGGGATAAAGCAGGGGCTAAAGCCTACCTACTTTCATCAAGGAACCAGTTTGCTGCATTGTTGTAGCAAATGTCCCTGATCATGCCTCCCGCTAGCTCAAAATCACCCGGAATATGGCCTTTATCCATCCACTCTCCAACGATCTTGCAAAGCAAGCGACGGAAATACTCGTGTCGTGGGAAAGATAGGAACGATCTGCTGTCTGTCAACATGCCGAGGAACTGAGAAAGTAGTCCCATCTGCGCTAATTGCGTCATTTGGCGTTCCATGCCGTCCAGCTGATCGTTGTGCCACCAGCCTGTTCCGGCCTGAACCTTACCGCCCACTGAACCATCCTGGAAGTTACCGGCTGTCGTCACAACAACTTCGTTCTTCGTTGGATCAAGAGAGTAAAGCACGGTGCGCGGCAATGCTTTTTCACGATCCAGCGTATCAAGGAACTGGTTCAACGGGTTTGCAAGTTCGCGGTCATCGATGCCGTCACAGCCCACGTCAGGCCCCAATGCTTTAAACATGCGACTGCGGTTGTTTCGTGTTGCGCCAATGTGCATCTGCATCACCCAACCGCGCTTCGCATATTCCTTGCCAAGGAACACCTGAACCGCTGATTGGAAGGCTGTCACATCATCAACGCTCAGCGTTGCGCCGCTTTGCCCTTCTTTAAAGATGCGATCCAACTCCGCAACAGGCGGAATTGGGCAGAACAGCATTGAGTCCAGACCATGGTCTGCGGCACGGCAGCCATGGCGGCCAAAATGATCCAGCCGCATGCTCAACGCTTCCAGAAGGCGCTCATACTTGTCGATATGGAAACCAACGCGCCTGCTGAGCTTCATGATGTAGTCGCCAAATGTCGGCTTGTCGATCTTGAAGGCTGGGTCTGGACGGAAGGTTGGACGCACAACCATGGTTGAGGTTGGATCCTGAGCGATCATCTTATGCCAATGCAGATCATCACAAGGATCATCAGTGGTGCCCAGCATCTTCACGTTCTGCATCTGCAGCAGACCGCGTGCAGAGAATTGCTTGGTCGCCAGTTTTGCGTTGCAAACCTCCCAAACGGTTTCTGCAGACTTGTCGGAGAGGATCACGCCTTCCAGCCCGAAGTAGCGATACATCTCTAGATGCGTCCAATGGTACAGTGGATTCCCAAGGAACTTCGGCATTACGGAGGCGTAGGCAAGGAATTTTTCTTTGAAACTGGTGTCTTTGCCAGTGATCAGGCTCTCGTTGATACCAGCCCACCGCATCGCGCGCCACTTGTAGTGATCACCTTCCAGCCATACGCGGCCAATATCATCAAAGCGGCGGTCCTCAGCAATGGTCTGCGGACACAGGTGGTTGTGATAGTCCACGATCGGCATTTCTGCTGCGTAGTCGTGGTAAAGTCGTTGTGCGGCTTCTGTCTCGAGGAGGAAGTCTGATCCAAGAAATGGCTGCATCGTTTCTGCCCTGAAAGTGGTGGGAGTGATCCTTTGATCCCTCCCTGAAAGTGAGCGTTTGCCCTGCGGATGCCTGGCAAAACTCCGGAAAATCTAATCTGCCAAATCTGCTACGGCCTGCGCGGCACCTTTTTCTGCCACTGCACGATAGGCGTTGTGAACTGCCTTCTTGAACTCATCGTTAGCAACAAGTTCAGATGGGAACACAGAATCCAACGCAAGCAGAGTATCGACGTAAGTTGTCTCGTCAGCACCATCATTGGCAACGATTGCGGCAAGCTTCTCTTTAAGTGGATCAACCACCTCATAACTTTCGCCATTGCGATCCGCGCGGATGTAGTTCATCCAGCCGCCAATCCCGAGCACCAGATGGCGATAGTCACCGCCATTGGCCAGATGGAATCTTACGGAGTTCAACCAGCGCTGCGGCATTTTCTGCGTGCCATCGGCTGCAATCTGCCAGGTGCGGTGTTTCAGTTTGGAGTTGGAATAACGCTTCAGCAATGAATCCGCATAAGCCACCAGATCCACATCTCCCGGAACGTCCAGTGTTGGCAGTTGCTCATCCACCATCAGCTTGCGCGCTTCAGCGTAAAACACAGGATCAGCCGCACAATCCGCAATAGTTTCTTTGCCAGCGAGGAAGCCAAGATAAGCGAGGAAGGAGTGGGAACCGTTGAGCGTGCGAAGCTTCATCTCTTCAAATGGCTCCACATCAGCAACCAACTGTGCTCCAGCTAGCTCCCATTGAGGGCGACCTGCTTTGAAGTTGTCTTCAATAACCCATTGACGGAATGGCTCACAAACGATGCCGTTCAGATCAACCTGTCCTCCAAGGCTCTCACGGATCAGCTCGCGGGACTCGTCCGTCAGCGCTGGAACAATGCGGTCTACCATGGTGGAAGGGAAGGAGACATTCTCTTCAATCCACGCCGCTAGCTCTGCATCTAACTTCGCAGCAAACTCGCGAACAGCAATACCACAAAGGACACCGTTGTGAGGTAGGTTGTCACAGGACATGACGGTGATCGGGCCATTTCCAAGTGCCCGACGCTTAGCCAGACCCGCAACAATCAATCCAATCGCAGTCTTTGGAGCAGAAGGAGTAGAGAGGTCCTGCTGGATCATTGCATTGTCCAGATCCAGCTTCCCGTTTTTAACGCAGTAACCCTTCTCAGTGATTGTCAGTGAAATGACTTTGAGCTGTTCTTCAGCCAAACCATTGATCAGTGCCTCAACGCCGTCACGCGCCAGATGCTGCGTTTCACACACCGCACCAAGCAGACGAGTGTTCGTACCTTCATCAGCAGTTTCAACCAGTGTGTAGAGGTGATCGTTCTCCTCCAGTTTATCGAACAGATCGGAGGTGCCGAACAGTTCGATCACGCGCATACCCCAATCACCGCCACCGGCAGCAAGTGTCTCATGCAGATGCATAGCAACGTGCGCACGGGCAAAGGCGCCAAAACCAATATGAGCAACGCGTGGCTTCAATGATTCGCGGTCATAAGACGGCACAGAAACATCACTTGGAAGTGCATTGAGATCGAGTTTTTGAAATTCAAAAGTCATAGAAGGTGGGCCTTATCAAAGCTCATTGAGGGAGAAAGAGTGGGTGTCGTTCGAAATCGGCTGCCCGTTCACGACCACAGTCGGAACCAGCCCATTTGGAGAGCGGCCTTTGATGAAGACGGAGAGGTCTCGTCCATCAGTCTTGAGGGAGCCACTGCGACACAGAGTTAAGGTTTGCTCATCGGAAGTGCTGGAGAGAACCATGTGCAAGGTGCTGTGCTCACCTTCCAGCCATTTATGACTGATGCCATCATCCTCAAATACAGCCAACTCACGCTTTCCTATTCCCTGGAATGGGAAGATCGCCAGCGCGTTCAGATCACACTCTGTCGTGTTCTTTGCTGTTGCATTGGCGAGCGGCAGAACAGTGCCAGCCCGCACAAACAGTGGCAGGCGTTCCAAGGGGGCATCAACAACGATCGTCTGTCCGCCCTTGTGATACGCGCCTGTATCGAACTCGTACCACCCGTCGCCATTGTCCGGCAGATAAACCTCACGCGTTGTTGCTCCTTGCTCAACTACGGATGCAATCAGCAGATCCTGGCCAAGTAGATAGTCATCCGTCTCGGCAAAGGTGCGCTCATCCCCTTCGTGATCTAGGAAGGTCGGGCGAAGCAGCGGCTCGTCCATCACATGCATGTCGTGCAGCATGGTGTAGAAGTAAGGCATCAGATACTGACGCAGTTGGATCGCATTGCGAATGAGCGGCGTCACTTCCGGATACATCCAGGCTTCATTGACGGTGGCATCATCATTCCACGAATGGATCGTAAAGCGCGGGTGCATCACACCATTCTGAACCCAGCGAACAAACAGCTCTGGATCAGGACGAGGCCCAGAGAACCCACCAACATCATGACCAACATTGTAGATGCCAGACATGGAAAGCCCGAGGCCCATGCGGATGTTGTATTTCAGGTTGTTCCAGCCCGTCCGGTTGTCGCCTGTCCAGGTCTGAACATAACGCTGCAAGCCAGGGCAGCCACTGCGGGAGATGAGGTAGGGGCGTTCCTCGGGCGCATACTCAACTTGCGCTTCAAAGGATGCACGCATCATAAGGAAGGAATGCAGTGGTCGGATAAGCCCAACTTCGATTTCCTCGCCAAACCCCTGACACCGAGCTGAGAAATCCCAGATCTCATACTCGTTGTTGTCGTTCCAGGTTGAACCAATCCCTCGCTCAAGCAACTGCTGAGTGACATTCGCCTTCCACCAGCTGACAGTCTCCGGATTGGTAAAGTCGAGATGAGAACCTTCATCATCCCAGAACAACGAGTGCTCCGGCTGATCGGCTTCACTGTCCCGAATAAACAGACCCTTAGCAGCCACATCCTCATACATTGGGTGGTCCTGCAACAGGCACGGCTTGATGTTGGCTGCCAGATGCACGCCTGCATCCAGAAACTTGGAGGTCATGGCCTTGGGATCAGGACACTTCTCATAATTCCAGTTGAACACATAACGTTTCGTTCCGATGGATGTGTAACCCGATGAAAGCTGGAAGCTGTCGCAGGGAATGGCGTGTTCCTTGATCAAGTCTACAAAGCCTTCCAACTGCTCCTGCGCATTGTCAGCATCAGTGTAGTACATGGTGGAGCCGGAATACCCGAGGCTCCACTTTGGTGGGAAGATGTGCTTGCCCGTCAGCCAGACCTGCGTCTTGGTCACCTCCAGCAGGGAAGGGCCGAGCATGAAGTAGTAATCTAGATCGCCATCTACCGCCCGATATGATCTGTAAGGCCGATGGTAATTGTCGATCTCGTTTCCCAGATCGAACCAGCAGCTCGCCAAATTATCGTAGAACACGCCATAGGAAATACCAGAGCCGGTCCGCGTCAGCGTAAATGGCAAATGCTTGTAAAGTGGATCAGTTGTCTCAGCATCATAGCCCATCGCATCCAGATTGCGCATTTCATAGCGACGGCCATTACGTAAAAGGTTGCCAGCTTTTTCGCCCAGTCCATAAATCCGATCATCCGCAGGCTGGTTGAAGAAGTGTGAGTTCTTGTTGTCCTTCACACCCACCATGTAAGCGCCTGTTGGACGCTCGCTGGCAATGATCTGATAAGACCCGTCCTCGTTCTTTGCTTCCCAGATAATCTGAAGTGGTGTTTTTACGGAGACGCGCAAAGCACGCGTCTCCAGTACCAGTGTGTCCTCCGTGAGCTCCTGCTTGAACTCTGGAAGAGAGAACCCTTCAGCAGAAAGACGGGACCGACCTTCAAACGGCATTGGTGTTTCAGCCGGTGTGATGGACCAGGTCCGTCCTTGTCTGAACTCTCCGTTTTTGCGCAAAAGAACCCGAACAAGCTTGTCTTCAAGAACGAACAGAGAGAGCAGGTGCTTGCCATCCACGAGCAGATCAACTCGGTTCTGTTCGGACACGATATAGGACCACTTACCTAGCGTTTTCATTATACTTCAACCAGTTATTGGGTTGTTGTTATGGTTGCTTGGTTTCTGTCTGTTATCCGCCATAGCCAAGAATGACGCGTGGCAGGAACAGGCTGATTTCAGGAATGAAGGTCACCAGCATCAGAATGGAGATCACCGCTGCATAGAACGGCAGCATTGGTTTGATCAGATCCTGAATAGCCACCTTGCCCACGGAGCAGCTGATGAACAGCGCACTACCCACTGGCGGCGTAATGATGCCGATGCACAGGTTGTAGGTCATCATGATGCCGAAGTGCACAGGATCCATTCCAAGCTCAGTCGCAACAGGCAGGAAGATCGGTGTGAAGATCAGCAGGGCAGGCGTCATGTCCATGAAAGTCCCAATCACCAGCAAGCAGATGTTGATCACAAGCATGATAATGAACGGATTTTCAGAGACGTTCGCCAGTGCTTCACCAATCGCATACGGAATGTCGGAAAAGGTCATCGCCCATGACATGCCGATGGAACAACCAATTAGCAGAAGAACGATGGAACTGGTGATCGCGCTCTCAAGGATGATGGTTGGCAGATCAGTGATCTTCACTTCGCGGTAGATGCCAACGGCGAGCAGTAGAGTGTAAACCACTGCCACAGCAGAAGCTTCAGTTGCAGTGAATACGCCGCCGATAATACCGCCCATAATGATGAAGATGAGCAGCAATGGCAGGAATGCATCGGCAATTTTGAAGATGATCTCTTTGAAGCTTGGCAGCGGGATCAACGGATAACCGCGCTTCGTCGCAACAATGCCAGCCACAACCATCACGCCGAGACCCATCAGAATACCCGGCAGATAACCAGCAACAAACAGCGTTGCGACTGAGGTGCCGCCGGAAATCAGAGAGTAAACGATTAGCGTGGAAGAAGGTGGGATCAGCATACCAGTTGGGCAAGAAGCCGCGTTCACAGCTGCGGAGAAGGCCGGATCATATCCTTCCTTACGCTGCAGCGGAGACATAATGCCGCCGATTGCAGCAGCAGACGCCACAGCTGAGCCGGAAATAGAGCCAAACAGCATGTTCGCCAGCACATTGACGTGTGCCAGTGCGCCCGGCAACCGGCCACCTACGATCTTCGCCAGCTCAATCAAACGCCGCGCGATGCCGCCGGAGTTCATGATGTTACCAGCAAGGATGAAGAACGGGATCGCCAGCAGCGTGAAGCTGTCTAGGCCACTCGCCATCTTCTGCGAAACAACAAAGAGTGCCTGATCAAAAGAGATCAGAAAGGTAATCGTCGCCGTTGCTGCCAGCCCGATGGCAAAGGAGATCGGCACACCAAGGGTAACCAGAATGCCAAAAACACCAAACAGAATAAGACCGCTTTGAAGCTCACTACTTAAAAATTCCATCAGACTTACTCTTATTTAGCAGCAGTATCAGCAGCGTCAGGCATCTGGTCGTTTGGACCTGTACCTGTGCCGTTAACAAGACCAAGGAAGAACTCAACGCAGTAGAACAGCATGATGCCGCCAGAGAACGGGATGGCTGCGTAGATGTAGCCCATTGGAACGCGGAGAGCGGGAGAGACTTGCCCGTTGGCGAGCGTCTTCATAACCAGTTGCCCGCCGCCATAAAGCATGACGATACCAGAGAAGAAGGCGATTGCCAGAACGATGAAGTAATCTGAAAGCAGTTTCCGTTTGCCGGTCAGAGAGCCGGTCAGCAGATCAATTGCCAGGTGTCTTCGCATTCCGAGCGTATAGGCCGCACCAATCAGGCCGATCCACATAAACATGAAACGAGCGAGTTCATCGGTCACGGTGCTTGGGGTTCCAAGAACGTATCTCGAGAAAACCTGCCAAACCACACACACCACGAGCACCACAAAAACCGACACGGTGACGGCCTTCAGGATCGTATTAACTATTTTGGTCAGCGCTTGCATTTTAATTCCCTAATCTAGGTGAGGGCGCGGGCTTAGTATGCAGAAAGAATCTGCAGTGGGCGACCAATTTCTCCTGAGGGGTTGTTCAGGAACTATTGAATTCGTGAGAGGGTTTCAGCTGGAGATCTGCAGATCTACGGATATCCAATGAATCCAATTAAATTACCTCTCTCCCAATTAATTGCTGATTTTTGATTATTGGTCAACCAATATGATAAAATGGTTTGACAATGTCGCAGTTTTGTAGAAATGTGGCATGTGTGGAGAGAGGTTTGGTTGATCTCCTTTCTTCACCTTTCAACAAATCTGCCGGTTTGGCGCTGCTCTCTTGATTCATAAGAAAGATGAAGAGGTTACCCGAGCACCAACCACTGGTAGATTGCTGAAAGGTATGTGCAAACCCGGAGGAAGTGGGAAAAAACTCTCAATCAGGTGTTTAATCTATTGAATACAGTAGGTTGAGAGTGATGGCAGAAGATTTGCTGACCATCAGAAGGACCATTCGCAGCTCAATGAGTGGAAGAGTGTCCTGTTGGTGAGGTTTGCAATTCAAAAGCAAAAGTTCCCTGTCATCTGGAGAGTGCATAAATAGGTCGACCAACTTGGACTGATGTCCCAAGAACGACGAAACCGGTATTGGTCAATGAGGATCAGTGATGCTTGAGCGGATGGAAGGTGCCGACAACGGCTTGGCTTGCCTGCATGATGAGGACTACGACGTCCCCTTCAACACGCAAAACCTGAACAGCAGCACTTTGATCTTCACTGGTGGCCGTAAGGCTGAGTCGCTGAACGGAGAGTGGAACTTCTGCGTCGACCTACTGGACACAGGACTGCGCCAGAAGTGGTTTTCCTTCACACCGGAAGCCCCGGAAGAAAAAACAGAACCGTACGACTACGATCCCTATGCAGGGGAAACTGTCCCCGTGCCGTCGTGCTGGTCGATGCTCAAAGACAAATGGTACTTTTTTGAAGGCAGTGCATGGTACACGCGCCCGCTGGATCTGGACGAGCTGCCTGAGGATGAACGCTTGTTCCTGAGAGTAGGGGCAGCCCAGTATGATTGTAAGGTGTTCCTCAACGGAGAGTTCCTCGGCAACCACTATGGTGGCTCCACCCCATTCAACGTTGAGCTTACCAAGCATGCGAAGCAGGGTCGCAACTGGTTGATGCTGTGTGTCAACAACACCCGCACGCTCGACCGCGTGCCCATGCGTAACACCGATTGGTTCAACTACGGTGGCATCTACAGGGATGTCGAACTCTACAGAACCCCAAAGACACTCATCTCAGATTTCTTCGCCTATCTGGTTCCTGATAGCTCCTACGACAAAATCGCGGTTGAGCTACAAGTGGATGGGCCAGATAAGGCACCTGTCACTGTTGAGCTAGCAGAGCTGGGCATCAAAGTTGAAATCCCTGTCGATGAAGACGGCTTCGGCAAGCTGACAATTCCAGCAAAGCCAGAACTATGGTCACCAGTAACCCCGCGCCTTTACAGCGTATCTGCAACTCTCGGCGTAGATCGCATTGAAGATCAGATTGGGTTTCGCCAAATTGAGCAAGTCGGCACAGATGTTCTCCTGAACGGAAAACCAATTTTCTTCCGCGGTATCTCTGTCCATGAAGATGACGAGTTCACCGGCAAAGTGCTGCGTGATGAAGATCTGGAGCAGCGCTTCCAGCATGCCAAAGAGCTGAACTGCAATTTCATGCGCTTCGCCCATTACCCGCACGATGAACGCGCCGCTAAAATGGCAGACCGTGAAGGCATTCTGCTTTGGGAAGAGATCCCGGTCTACTGGGCGATCGACTTCAAGAACCCGGACACTCTTAAAGATGCCAGCAACCAGCTTCAGGAGCTGATCAAGCGAGACCGCAACAGGGCCTCCGTCGTCATCTGGTCTGTTGGGAACGAAAATCCGGACACAGACGAGCGCCTCTCATTCATGAAGCACTTGGTTGATACCGCGAGAGACATGGATCCAACGCGTCTGACCTCAGCCGCTTGCCTTGTCAACCACACCAAGAACCGTATCGAAGACCGGCTGATCCAGCACATCAACGTGATCGGCATCAACGAATACTACGGTTGGTATGAGGAGAACTTCGACGACCTGATCGACTTCCTCGACAACTCCGACCCCGGTAAGCCCGTTGTTATCTCCGAAACTGGCGCAGATGGTTACATCGGCGAAGGCAAGTTGGAAAAGGGCTTCTTCAGCGAGAGTTATATGGCCGAGGTCTATCGCAAGCAGATTGCCACCTTGCGCCAGCGAGAATTCGTGAAGGGCATCTCACCGTGGATTCTCTATGATTTCCGTGTGGAACGCCGACAAAACATGTTCCAGCAGGGCTGGAACCGCAAAGGCCTGATAGCCTCAGACAAGAAAACAAAGAAAACAGCCTTCAAACTTCTTGCAGATTTTTATGCAGAGCTGAAAGCGAAAAACTGATCTGGATTGCACCATGACATTAGACCCGAACAGAAGACGTTATCAGGATGTGGCAGAAGAGCTGGTTCGCGATTTGGCGAACGGTGCCTTTGCCATTGGTGACAAGCTCCCCACAGAGCGCAAGATTTCTGAGGATCTGGGCGTGAGCCGGTCATTGGTCAGAGATGCCATGATCATGCTCGAAGTGCAGGGACTCGTGGATGTGCGCAAAGGGTCAGGTACTTATGTTCTCCGCCTCCCGGGGGATGTGATGCCGGACAGTGCGCTGGAAACGGACATCGGCCCATTTGAACTGCTGCAGGCTCGCCAACTCTTAGAAAGCAACATCGCTGCCTTTGCCGCCACAATGGCGACCAAAGCCGACATCATCCAGATGCGTGAAACATTGGCCAAGGAGCGGGATGAAATTGAATCCGGTTCAGGAAGCCACAAGGCAGATGAAGAGTTCCACCGTCTGGTTGCACAGGCGAGCCAGAACTCGGTCCTGACTGAGTCAGTTGAACACCTTTGGACGCTTCGCAAGCGCTCCCGCATGTGGGAGCAGCTGCACCAGCGTATTTTCGACAGAGGCTATCAGAAGAAGTGGCTGGACGATCACCAGGCAATCCTGACAGCACTGCAATGCCGCGATCCGCAAATGGCCCGGCAAGCCATGTGGCAGCATCTTGAGAATGTGCGCATGACACTGCTGGAACTTTCTGACGTCGATGATCCGTCATTCGATGCGTACCTGTTTGATACGGACCCGCTGGCCGCGGTGAACGATCTCAAAAAATAACCGACATGAAATGTTAAACCGGGCTCAGGCCCCAAAATTTGAAAAGCAAAGAGCTAAACATGGAACAGACTTGGCGCTGGTATGGCCCACACGATCCGGTCACTCTCGCAGATGTTCGGCAGGCAGGGGCAACGGGCATTGTCACCGCTCTCCATCACATCCCGAATGGCGAAGTATGGCCAGTTGAAGAAATTCAAAAGCGCAAAGATGAGATCGAAGCTGCAGGTCTCGTCTGGTCTGTTGTTGAAAGTATCCCGGTACACGAGCACATCAAAACGCGCACTGGTGACTTTCAAAAGTACATTGAGACGTATAAGCAATCCATCCGCAATCTGGTGACCTGCGGCATCACCAAGATCTGCTACAACTTCATGCCCGTTCTGGACTGGACCCGCACCGATCTGGCGTATGAGCTGGAAACAGGAGCCACATGCCTGCGCTTTGATGCGGATATCTTTACAGCCTTCGATATCTTCATCCTCGAGCGTCCAAATGCAAAGGATGAGTATTCAGAGGAAGAACTCGCTCGCGCAACTACCGCATATGAAAGCATGACGCAGGAAGATAAGGACGGTCTTGTCAAAACCATCCTCGCAGGCCTGCCAGGTTCAGAAGAGTCCTACACCACAGCAGACATCCGCGCTCATCTGGAACGCTATGAGGGCATCGATGCGGATAAGCTGAGAGAGCACCTCGCGCTGTTCCTCAAGGAAGTTATTCCGGTATGTGCTGAAGCTGGTGCTGTTATGGCCATTCACCCGGACGACCCGCCACGTCCACTGCTTGGCCTGCCACGCGTGTGTTCCACTGAATCTGACTACGAGTATATTTCGAAAGCAGTCGATGTTCCTGAAAACGGCTTTACATTCTGCACTGGCTCTCTGGGTGTTCGGGCTGATAATGATCTTGTAGGCATCGTGAAGCGCTTTGCTGACCGCATTCACTTCGTGCATCTGCGTGCAACCAAGCGCGAGCAGAACCCGCTTTCCTTCCATGAGGCTGATCACTTGACAGGTGACGTTGACATGGTTGGTGTGATCTCTGCTTTGGTGGATGAAGAAGAGCGCAGAAAAGCAGCAGGTTTGGATGATCTGATCCCGTTCCGCCCGGATCACGGCCACGCGATGCTGTCAGATCTGCAGATGAAGTCTGCACCGGGCTATCCAGCAGTTGGCCGCCTGCGTGGCTTGGCCGAACTACGCGGGGTGGAAACAGCAGTCCGTGCAATGCGCGAGCCAGCCTGAGTGAACTTTCAGCAATCAAACATCATATAAGCCGGGGCATTGCTCCGGCTTTTTTTGTGCCATTGTGAAATCAACGAATATTTTATTTGTGTTATATTATTACGTAACATATAAATGCCATCCCCTTCGCGGTGCTGCCCGCGACGAGTTGAGGTGCCTATCGTGCAATTGATTGAAATGGATGGAGTTGGGATCAAACGGCAAGGCCGCTGGTTGATTCAGAACGTCTCATTAAATGTGAAGTCTGGCGAGATCGTTACGCTCATCGGACCAAACGGTGCTGGCAAAAGCACAACTGCGAAAACGGCACTGGGCGTGCTGAAAGCAGATGCCGGATCAATCAAGCGTAAGCCGAACCTCAAGGTAGGTTACGTTCCGCAAAAGCTTGCAATCGACTGGACTATGCCGCTCACCGTCCGCCGGTTGATGAGCTTGACAGCCAAACCCTCGAAGGCTGAGATTGATGCGGTGCTGGAAAAGACGGGCATCTCTCACCTCATAGATTCCAATGTACAGCAATTGTCTGGTGGGGAATACCAAAGAGCTTTGCTCGCCCGCGCAATCCTGCGCACGCCAGACCTTCTGGTACTGGATGAACCTGTGCAGGGCGTTGACTACTCCGGTGAGATTGCACTTTACAATCTGATCCTCAAAATCCGTGAAGAGCTGAATTGCGGTATCCTGCTCATCTCTCACGATCTGCATGTGGTTATGGCGCAGACGGATACGGTGGTTTGCCTCAACGGCCACGTATGTTGCAGCGGTGCGCCAGAACAGGTCGCCGCCTCAGATGCGTATAAGCAGCTGTTTGGTGATCCGGCGTCCCAGTCTTTGGCGATCTACCACCATCATCACGACCACAGCCACAAAGCTGACGGCACAATCGTTCCATCCAAGGGGAACTCGGGAGACTGCTGCAATCATGGATGATTTCATTCTCAGAGCCATGCTCGCAGGCATTGGTCTGGCCCTGGTCGCTGGCCCGCTTGGTTGCTTCGTTGTCTGGCGTCGTATGGCCTATTTTGGCGATACCATGTCCCACTCTGCATTGCTGGGTGTTGCGCTGGCATTCCTTTTGAACATCAACCTTATGCTCGGTGTGCTCGCCGTTACGGTCACGGTTTCCTTGTGCTTGCTCATCCTGCAAAAGCGAGGCTCGCTTTCAACAGATGCGCTGCTGGGATTGCTTTCTCACTCCGCTCTGGCGCTCGGTATGGTGCTGATCGCCTTTATGAGCCACGTGCGGTTTGACCTGCTCTCGCTGCTCTTCGGAGACATTCTCGCCGTTGGCAATGAAGACGTGATCGCCATTTACGCATGCGCAGCAGTCATCCTTGGCCTGATGTACTTCCTCTGGCGCCCTTTGCTGGCTTCAACAGTCAATCGTGAACTGGCAGAGGCAGAGGGTTTCAATCCAGACCTGACGCAGCTCATCTTCATGGTCATGATGGCCGCCATTATTGCCATCGCGATGAAGATCGTCGGTGTTCTGCTCATCACTGCTCTGCTGATCATTCCTGCAGCAACTGCTCGTTGGTTCGCAAGAACACCAGAGCAAATGGCGGTCGCATCCTCAGTCATTGGGGTTGCGAGTGTTGTTCTGGGGCTGGAAGGCTCATTGCAGTTCGACAGCGCTTCAGGTCCGTCTATCGTCGTGGCCAGCCTCTGTTTATTTTTGCTATCATTGTTTGCATCTCGCCTCCTAAACGGGGTATTGGGAAAGGAGCGAGGGCAATAGGGTGAAAGAAGTGGCAATGGCAACTGCAGAAGTGAAGCTCACGAAAAATCAGCGTCTGGTTCTGGATCTGCTGTGTGCTTCAGATGCGCCGATGAGCGCATACTCTATTCTGGACCAGCTCCGGACTGAGGGACTTCGCGCACCATTGCAGGTCTATCGTGCGCTCGACAAACTAATCGGCCTTGGCTTGGTGCATCGCCTTGAGAGCATGAACGCTTTTGTTGCCTGTGCTCACCCAGCTTGCCACGCAGTTGAGATGGTTGGCTTCGCCATCTGCGAAACCTGCGGCAAAGCTTTGGAGTTTGCGGATAATGATGTGGCTGAAATCCTGAGCGGCTGGGCCAGCGCAAACGGCTTTGATGCCAAATCAACCTCCATCGAGATCAAAGGCACTTGCGCTTCTTGTCAGGAAAAGTCGGAAGACACCTCAGGAGCTGAGTGAGAACCGGCGCCTAAGATCAAACAGACTTGGCACCTCACTTTCGGTGTGATGCAGCTCTGACGGTTCAATCAGTTCTCGGGAAATCCAGTTGGTCGTGTAGAGCAGGGGCTTCTTCTGCTGCCGTGAAGCTGGCTGTCCACCAAACCCACTTCCATCAACCAGAATGAGATCACTCGGCAACTTACGCCGAAGCTCTGACAGGCTGGAGAACAGCAAAGACCGGTTTTTGCTGCACACCTGTAATCCAGTCGCTCGCTCAGCAAGCCGCGCCAGCATATCTGGGAATGAACGCGTACGCTCGCTCACCACATATCTGAGGAAGATGCCTGGTGAATAGTCTCCAAACAGGCTTTCAATATCATCTTCCGGATGCACTTCGCTGAGATTGCGGAACGGCACATAAAGCGCGTTCTCATTGTTGTAGAAGGCTTCATGGCTGACCGTGTTGAAATGCCCTTGGTGCTTGGAGGAAAACACAAGGCTCAACTGGCTTTGCTCTGGCTCAGCAACCTCATCAACAATCCGCAGACCACCGTTGTACAGCGGATCTCCATAGGCAAGCACAAGTGCGCCGGAAATGCGTTGAAACGTCTGATCAAACTCTCTGTCAGGTGAAGGGCCAATGCTCAACAGCAAATCGGAAGCAACAAGGGTGCGTGTGGGGATCGGACAGGTTCCGCCGTGATCGCTCCAAATGACCTCAAGGTCGCTCAAACTGGCAAAATCGCTTGGCTGCACAGTTTCCTAGTCCTCTTAAAGATTGAAGCCCGGCCTTGGGAGCCTGCAAAATCAATAATGAGGAAAAATTAACGTAACGGCAAGTGCGTATAGAGCGCAAACAGTCAATCTGAAGAAACAATCTGCTTGCTGTGGCAAGAGCGCTACAGCAACGTCAACTGTTGGACTTGTCGTTGCTGTAACGCCCGCAAAAGGAAGGAGAATACACTGCGGCGAGGGAGCGACATTCTCGCCACAGGGTGTGTCAGTTTGGTTTAAGGAGCCGCAACATATGTCGGCTGCAGCGCGGAAGCTGGTGTCACACCAGCGCCGGCACCGGCGATCTTGTAGCCATTGGCCACACGACGTGAGTTGGTCTTCGCGCGGGCCGCTTTACGGTTGCCACCACGATAATCCACGTTGATGCCAAGCTCGTTGATCATGGCCACCAGCTGAGAGCGGGAATAGAAGCCGAGAGTGCTCAGCAGCGCAGAAACGTGATGCTTCACGGTCGCTTCGGAGATGCCGAGCTCATGCGCGATCTGCTTGTTCAGCTTGCCTTCTTTCAGATAGGTCAAAATGGTGGCCTGACGGCGTGTCAGGTTCGCAAGACCTTCATAGAAGTCGATGCCAAACGCGTTCTGCGCATCTTCTGCTTCAGTTGTCACTTCAACGGTGCCACCGGTCAAAACAGCCTTGAACACTGAGAAGTCAGCGGTTTTAGGCACTGCTGCGGTTGCGCCGCGAGCAATGAAGTATTCGGAAAGGCCCGGGTTATCCTGCTCAAGCAACATAACAAGGCTGGAAATCTCATAGGTCTCCAGAAGCGTAGACGCTGTGCTGAGACCTGGTGCCCCCTTCATCCGAGGGTTCACAAGTACCACTGCGGAAGGGTGAAGTTCTACCCAAGTCTGCAACTCGGAAAAGCTCTTCGTCACAAGTACATTTACGCCGTGGCACTCATTTGAGTAGATGCTCGCAAGTGCTCTGGAAAATGCCGGATGTGGATCACCAATAATAACAGTGTGCATGGAAACCTTCTCCCTTAGGGTTCCAACAGTGGACTGACGCTCCCGATACATAATTTCTCCTCCCTAAACTATGCACTACGTGTTTCGTCGTATCTCTTGAAAAAAATACATGCATATGGTTTTTTTACAAGCGTTGATGTGAGGCACTATGAAAAATATTTTTCAAGATACCGGCGAAACGCGAAAATCTACTCAGGCAGAGAAGAGTGATCGTATGCGTAAGGAGATCCTCCTTGCCGCTATCAGTTGTTTGCACGAATTTGGCTATCACCGTGCATCTATTAAGAAAATTACGGAAAAGACGAGATTTTCGCAGGGTGCGCTGCAGCATCATTTCCCGACTAAAGAAGATCTGATGGTCTTCGTTCTGGAAAGATTGCTCGCTAAATCAGTTCGGCTAACTTTGGAGTGGTTGAACGAAATCGGTGAGGATAAAAGCAGAATTTCTGAGCTAACTATCAAATGGTGGACGAATCAGGCGAACTCTCCTGAGTACCTCACCATGATGGAAATTCTTGTTGCAGCGCGAACAGAAGATACGTTGCGCCGCCGCATCAAACCCACCTTCGACAACTTCGCAAAAGTCACCGATGATCGAATTCTGGCAATCTTTGAGAGTGATCAGATCAGTCAGGCAACAGCGCGCACGCTGATTACAGCATCACGTCAGATGATGACGGGTCTGATTACGTCGGATGGTCTGTTTATGAGAGAGGAAGATAAGCAGGCCTACATCGAGCACTGGGCGATGTTTCTGCAGCAACTTTTCGAGCAAAGAGTGCAAGAAGCTTTGTAGACTTTCGTCTATGGGGCATCCGGGCGCGCGGCCCGAATGCACAATCTCGTCGCAGCTGTTGTTAGATCAGCTGGCTTAGTTTCATTGCAACGCTCATGTCACCATCAATGGTGAACTTGCCCTGCATGAATGCAGCAGTTGGGTCCAGATCGCCAGCGATCAGGGACTGCAGATCTTCGAAGGAAACGCCGATTGTGCAATCTACGTCCTGGTTGTCTGTGGAGATGGAGTTACCATCAATCACAAGAATACCTTCGTCACCGCAGTCAAACTTGATTGAGCTGTCAAAGTCGCTGGACTCAACGCGGCCTTTCAGGTCATTCAAAATTGCTTCCATGCTCATATTTGTTCCCTCCATCTGCTAAATTACAGTGTTTGCGAAAGTCAGGCAGATGCTTAAAGTGTTTACATAGCGCACTACGTATTACGCATCAGGCATCTTGTTAACGTAAGCGTAATCCAGCATGCCTTCAATGTAAAGAGATCAGATTCCGCTTATTCCAGATTACCCATGCTGCCTTAGTAGGGGCGTTATGCCAACTGATCTTCCAGTGATTTTGTCTTCTCAGTCACCACATCACCAGTGTGCTTTGTTGCAACCGGTTCCACCAGCACAATCCAGCATTCTTCTTCTGCAACAGGGTTATGCATCTTTCCCTTTGGCACCACGTGGAAGTCACCTTTGTTGAGTGTCACCGCTTCACCTTCATACTCAATAGTGACGCTACCTTGCACGACGTAGAACAGCTCATCCTCATCATCGTGTTTATGCCAGGTGAGATCTCCTTTGATCTTCGCGACTTTGACGTACTGATCGTTCACCTGCGCCACGACACGCGGCGACCAGTAATCAGTGACCTTCTCAAACTCAGAAAGAAAATTGCCAATCATAGGAACCTCATCAATATAGAATACTGCACGATATATGGGGCAGCTCTCAGGCAGCGCAACATAGACGGAAGGACATGCGTTGACGTTTGCAAGCAAGGCGCTATAAGCGCCCCATGAACAGTCCTAGCGCCCCTTTCATATACACGCCGCCCATGGAGCCATTCCTTGATGTTGTCCATCAGGATGAGCAACTGCTGGTGCTTAACAAACCTAGCGGGCTACTCAGTGTCCCGGGCCGTGCGGAAGAGCATAAGGACTGTCTAGAAACCCGCGCGCAGTCGATCCACCCAACAGCGACCACCATCCACCGACTGGACATGGACACCTCCGGCTTGCTGGTCATGGCTATGAACAAGGACGCACACCGCCATGTGGGTCTGCAGTTTGAAAAGCGCATGACACGCAAAACCTATATTGCACGTGTATGGGGACATCTGAGGGATGATGAGGGGGAGGTTGACCTGCCTCTTCGCTGCGATTGGCCGAACCGTCCCAAGCAGATGGTCGATCATGAGCTGGGCCGCTCTGCGCTCACCAAGTGGGAAGTCATAAACCGCGAAGAGCATACAACCCTCGTTAAGCTGATGCCGGTCACCGGACGCTCCCACCAGCTCCGTGTGCACATGCTGGAGTTGGGGCACCCGATCGTAGGGGATCGCTTCTATGCGCAGGGGGAGGCGCTGTCATTCTCTGAGCGCTTGCATCTTCACGCTCAGACGCTGGAACTACGACACCCAATCGGTGGTGAGTACAACACCTTCACCGCATCCTGCCCGTTCTGGGATCTGTAATCCGTAATTACACGCCAGACTCACCGAATTTGTAAAAATGAGTCACATTACATACGTGTATCTTCGTGTTTTCTGCATCCGGAGCGCACTATTCACAAGCACTAGGTGAAATTACCGGTAAAATATTGGCAGTATGCGACTTTGTCGCAGTTTAGGTCAGCTGACTTGTCCTAAAAGCCAATGACGCTGAAATGTATCTCCAGAGGTGCCTTTGCGTCTCTACTTAACTATCTGAAATAAAAGTAGAATATCACAGTTCGGGGCGCCGGAAACTGTATGCAATGCTATGCAATAAATGACAAGTTAGCGCCTCATCACAAAACCAGTCGTAAAAGTGGCCTTCCGACAGCCGAGTTTTATGACATCCTATTCATATATCTCTGATTTTTGACTTATGTCATGCGCCTAAAGTAGAATGTGACCCAATAATATCCGTGTCGAACAGAAGAGCAGCTTCCTCCCCTGAACTGTTTTGTGACAAATACCGATAGTCTGTCACGTTTCTGCTTCGGTTCTTGCCTACGGAGAAGAAAATGCCTGTCACTAATCGCGAAGAATTAGACGCCCTTGTTGCTCGGGTTAAAAAAGCACAACAAATCTACGCAACATACACTCAGGAACAGGTAGATAAGATCTTCCGCGCAGCAGCACTGGCCGCTGCCGATGCCCGCATCCCGCTCTCCCGCATGGCGGTTGAAGAAACTGGTATGGGCGTCATGGAAGACAAGGTTATCAAAAACCAGTTCGCATCTGAGTACATCTATAACAAGTACAAGGATGAGCAGACCTGCGGTATCCTGTCTGAAGATGAAACTTTCGGAACAATCACCATTGCAGAACCGACAGGCATCATCTGCGGTATCGTTCCAACCACAAACCCAACTTCTACCGCGATCTTTAAAGCACTTATCTCTTTGAAGACCCGCAACGGCATTATCTTTAGCCCGCACCCACGCGCCAAGCTCGCAACCAACGAGGCCGCACGCATCGTTCTTGAGGCTGCAATCAAAGCAGGCGCTCCAAAAGACATCATTGGCTGGATTGACGTTCCAACTGTTGAACTCTCCAATGCCCTGATGACCCATGAAGAAATCAACCTCATCCTCGCGACCGGTGGTCCGGGCATGGTGAAGGCTGCTTATTCTTCTGGTAAGCCGGCAATCGGTGTGGGTGCGGGTAACACACCTGTGGTCGTAGATGAGTTTGCAGACGTAAAACGCATGGTCGCATCTGTGTTGATGTCTAAAACCTTCGACAACGGCGTGATCTGTGCATCTGAACAGTCTGTCATCGTTGTAGAAGACATCTACGAGCAGGTGAAAGAACGCTTCTCAACCCACAAAGGTTACATCCTGAAAGGCAAAGAGCTTCAGGCTGTGAAGGATGTTCTGCTGAAGAACGGTGCGCTCAACGCGGCAATCGTTGGTCAGCCTGCTCCAAAAATTGCTGAAATGGCTGGCGTGAAAGTTCCTGCCGACACCAAAATCCTGATAGGTGAGGTAACAGAAGCAAGCGAAGCAGAAGCATTCGCTCACGAAAAACTGTCTCCAACTCTGGCAATGTACAAAGCCAAGGATTTCGATGCGGCGTGTGACATTGCTGATAAGCTGGTTGCCATGGGCGGTATCGGTCACACCTCTGTATTCTATACAGATCAGGACCGCTGCGAAGATCGCGTCAAAGAGTTTGGCCGTCGCATGAAAACCGCGCGTATTCTAGTCAACTCCCCAGCATCTCACGGTGGCATTGGTGACCTTTACAACTTCTCTCTCGCTCCATCTCTGACCCTGGGCTGCGGCTCTTGGGGTGGTAACTCCATCAGTGAGAACGTTGGTCCAAAGCACCTGATCAATAAGAAGACCGTTGCGAAGCGAGCAGAAAACATGTTGTGGCACAAACTGCCTGAATCCATCTACTTCCGTCGCGGTTGTCTGCCAATCGCACTGGGTGACCTTGAAGGCAAAAAACGTGCACTGATCGTAACTGACGGCTTCCTCTTCAAGAACGGCTACACTGATGAAACCGTTCGTGTCCTGAAGAGCATGGGCATGGAAACCGACGTCTTCTACGAAGTGGAAGCAGACCCAACCCTGTCTATCGTTCGCAAAGGTGCAGAATTGTGCCGGACCTTCAAACCAGACGTGATTGTTGCTCTGGGTGGTGGTTCTCCAATGGATGCAGCGAAGATCATGTGGGTCATGTACGAGCACCCAGAAGTAGACTTCGCTGATCTTGCTCTGCGCTTCATGGATATCCGTAAGCGTATCTACAAATTCCCGAAAATGGGTGAAAAGGCCATGATGGTCGCGATCCCAACCACGTCTGGTACTGGTTCTGAAGTTACCCCGTTCGCAGTGGTAACCGACGATGAAACCGGCGTGAAATACCCAATTGCGGACTATGAGCTGACACCAAACATGGCAATCGTTGATGCGAACCTTGTCATGAACATGCCGAAGTCTCTCACCGCATTCGGTGGTATCGACGCCATTACCCATGCAACAGAAGCTTACGTCTCTGTTCTGGCCAACGAATACTCTGACGGTCAGGCCCTGCAGGCTCTGAAGCTTCTGAAAGAGAACCTGGTTGAAAGCTACGAGAAGGGTGCAGAATCCCCGGTAGCTCGTGAGAAAGTTCACAACGGTGCAACAATCGCTGGTGTTGCCTTTGCGAACTCTTTCCTGGGTGTCTGCCACTCTATCGCTCACAAGGTTGGCGCTGCCTTCCACGTGCCGCATGGTCTGGCAAATGCGATGCTGATCTCTAACGTGATCCGCTACAACGCAAACGACAACCCAAGCAAGCAGACTGCGTTCTCTCAGTATGACCGTCCGCAAGCGAAATGCCGCTACGGTGACATCGCAGACCACCTCGGTCTGACTGTTCCTGGCGATGACCGCGACGCAAAGGTTGAAAAGCTGGTGGCTTGGGTAGAAAGCGTCAAGACCGCTCTTGAGATCCCAGCAGGCTTCAAGGACCTGGGCATCACTGAAGAGCAGTTCATGGCAAAACTCGACGAAGTCGCAGTGGAAGCGTTTGATGATCAGTGCACAGGAGCAAACCCACGCTACCCACTGATCGATGAGATCAAACAACTCCTTCTCGATGGCTACTACGGTCGCGTCTATGTAGAGGGCCGCGCGGAGGATGTGGTCGTCCTTGCAGAGGAAAAAGCGAAGAAGGCTTCTAAAGCCAAAGCTTAATTCCCGTAAGCACACATTGCGGCTCGAAAAAAGACCCCGGGGCGAAGCTCCGGGGTTTTTGCATCTCAGCCTCTGAAGGCCCCTTACTCAATCCTGAGTAAAAGTTGCGGTAAAGCAACAGCTAGCCGTAGGAAGTTTCCGTAGCGTTCAAGACCTCTTCAACTGATGGGCGTGTTTTGCTAGGGCTATTCGCCTGGTTTAACAACGCGAGAAATCAATTTTGCCTATGTAATCACCGGTCTCTTTTAGTCTATCATTGTTCCGCAAAAGATATCCTTTTGCGGCGCGCTTTTTATTGCGCGGATGGTGGCATGAGACCGGTTTGGCCTCGTGATTTCTGGCACTATCCCTGCGCTTTTTTGCGCGCTGCTTTCTAAAAAATCCTTAGCCTTACCGTGTGCTGTAACGGCGTCATGCTGCCCCTCCGCTTTTTGCCAAGTGGAAATCTTAAAGCATGTCGAAATCGCTTAAATGCGTCTGGACACTTCAACCAGAAAACCCACCACGCCCAGTCATTCCTTGTAAGACCTGCGGTGTTCTCAAGCCTTTCAAGCCGTCAGGCAAATTCCGCCTGAACGCCAATGGCACAAGACTGGATGCCTGGCTCATCTACAAATGTGAAGCCTGCGATACCACGTGGAACCGGCCAATCTTTGAACGCCGCGCCCGCAAGCAAATCGCGCCTGAGCTAATGGAAGCCTTGCAAATCAACTGCCCGCATCAAATCCGCAAACTCGCATTTGACCGGACAGGCCTGCCTGCTGTTGCAGCCCCAAGTGAAGGGGTAACAGCAATTGCAGTTCACAAGCAAATCGTGGAAGGCCAAGTCGCGGAGTGGGCACATCTTGAAATCACCCTGAACCTGGACCTGCCAGTCAGCCTCCGTCTAGACAGACTGCTGGCTCAGGAACTAAATATCTCAAGAAACACCCTCAAAACCCTCGCCAAACAAGGCAATCTCACTGGTGACAATGGAGCCCCTCTTCAACTGAAGAAACCGCCCAAACACACCACCACCATCCACCTCCACCTCGCAGCCAACCACCCCCTGTGCCCCCAACTCAACACCATCCTGTTCAACCTCGAACCCGTTGAGTAACCAAACCACCAACCCCGGAGCTTAGCTCCGGGGTTTTTCATTACATTGATGTCGGTATGATGCTAGGTTTTCACTATGGAAATAAAGCAGCGCCAGTTCTCTTACCGGGATGATGCAAGAATCCCGCCTTTCCCTGATCAAGGGCCCGTATCTGTTATGGATGCCAGCTGTGGCCTTTGCGCTAAAGGTGCTGCCTGGATAGCAAGGAACGACCGAAATCAGGAGTTCCGGATTATTCCGCTACAGTCCAAGTTGGGAGAGGCACTAGCATCACATTATGGGCTTGATCCGGCTAAACCGTCGTCGTGGCTATATCTGGAAAATGGAACGGCATACACATCACTTGATGCATTGGTGCATGTTGGAGAACGCCTCGGAGGAATATGGAAAGCGCTCCGTATCCTGATGATCTTGCCAAAGCCATTGCGAGACAGGATGTATGGCGCCGTTGCCCGCAATCGTTACAAATTTTTCGGCAGAACTGATTTGTGTTCCACGCAAGATCCGGAACTAAGAAAAAGGCTATTACTTTGAAAATTTTATTGCTGGGTGGCTACGGTGTGTTTGGTGGACGCCTAACTGAGCTACTCTTGGATATTGAAGATCTTGAAGTTGTCATTTGCGGTCGAAATCAAAAGAAAGCGGAAGAGTTTTGCAAAACACACAGCGGTAATGCGACCCTTACGCCGTTAGGTTTGGACCGCGCTGATGTTGGAGCGCAGCTTCCAGTACTCCAGCCCGATGTTGTCATAGACGCTTCTGGACCTTTTCAGGACTATGGAAACGATAAGTATGAGACGATTGAAGCCTGTTTGTCGGCGAAAGTGAACTATCTAGACTTTGCAGATGCCGCAGACTTTGTTTTTGGTGTTTCCAAGTTCGATGAACAGGCGAAAGCTGCCGGGATCTTTGTGATTTCAGGAGTGAGCAGCTTTCCCGTGTTGACCGCCAGCGTTCTCCGGGAGCTTTCAAAGTCCATGGAGATCCATAGAGTTACAGGTGGCATTGCACCTTCTCCATACGCTGGTGTTGGCCTCAATGTCATGCGCGCTGTAGTCGGGTATGCTGGGTCTCCCATCACCCTGTTTCGTGATGGCAAACGGCACCAAGCAATCGGCTTGGCAGAGACACTACGCTACACCATCTCCGTCCCAGGAAAGCTCCCTTTAAGAAATACGCATTTCTCGCTCGTGGATGTACCTGATCTTCAAGTGCTGCCACCGGAACATCCAACAATGCAGTCGATCTGGATGGGAGCTGGCCCAATCCCAGAGATTTTGCATAGAATGTTGAACTGGATGGCTCATGCACGGGCAGCTCTGAAACTTCCTTCATTTGAACCACTATCACCGCTCTTTTACTGGGTTCTGAACTTGCTCAAACACGGTGAACATCGAGGCGGCATGTTTATCCATGTACACGGCTCAGCAGAAGGGAAACCAATCGAAAAGTCGTGGCACATGCTCGCTGAGGGAGATGATGGCCCATATATCCCTTCTATGGCGATCGAAGCTATCATTCGCAAAATGCTTGCTGGTCTTAATCCCAAGATTGGTGCGAGATCAGCTACCAAAGAGCTGGAGCTGAGTGACTATGCTCGGCTTTTTGAAGATAGGCCGATAACCATGGGCTTTCGTCAGTCTCAGGGTGAGAAGACACCGTTTAGGCAAGTCCTTGGCTCTGCGTTTGATTGTCTTCCTATTCCTCTCAAGGCGTTTCATGGCGTGGAGTGCGAGCAGACTTGGCAAGGGCAAGCTGAAGTTCGTCGGAGCAGGGGACTTTTTGCAAGTTTGATTGGGAGGATGTTCGGCTTTCCTCAAGCCACAAAAGCAGCAACAGTGAGCGTTACTCAGTTGCCAGCAGAAAGTGGGCAGGAGTGGATCAGAACGTTTGATGGCAAGACATTCAAGTCATCTCTAAAAGCGGGCTCAGGCAAAAACAGTCATCTGATGGTTGAGCAGTTTGGACCCGTGAAAGTCGCTTTGGCCCTTGTTTTGGAAAATGGAAAACTGCGCTTTATTCCGCGTCGCTGGTCACTCTACTCAATCCCTATGCCGGGCTTTCTGCTGCCACGTGGAAATACCTTTGAAGAAGAAAAAGATGGCCTTTTTTCGTTCGATGTCGAGATCTCAGCTCCATTTGTCGGTCATATCGTATCCTACAAAGGGACCTTGGAGCCTCTTGCGCAGGGCTGAGAGCACCATCAAAGATTACACATCACGTCTGCGAGGATTTCGTAGGTGATGGGGTTGCCCATTTGGCTGACGTTGAAGCGCATGAACTGGCCCATGGATTGGGTTGGGCTGAAGACGTCGCCGGGGGCGAGCACCATGTTTTCCTGCAGGGCTGCTCGGGCTAGGTCAGCTGAATCAATGCCTTCGGGCAGGGAGCACCAAAGATAAAATCCGCCCTCCGGCATCAGCCAGGTCTGGATACCCAGTTCGGCTAGGTTGGCGGAAACTTCGCGCCGTGTTTTGGCAAGGCGGCGGCGAAGGGCTTCCATGTGCTTGCGATAAGAACCATCACTCAGGCAGGAATGGATCAGTTCAGTCGCAATAGGACTTGGGCCGCCGAAGCTGGTTGCGACCTGCAGATCAATCAGCGCCTCAATCCAGTCAGGTCTTGCTGCGATGTAACCACAACGCACGGAGGCAGAGAGCGTCTTAGAGAAGCTGCCCAGACGGATGACACGATCAAACCCTCCAAGAGCCGTCAGGCGAGGTGTGGTCTCTGGCAGGAACTCAGCAAACACATCATCTTCAACAAGGATGAGATCATGCCGCGAGGCAATTGTCAGAATCTTATGCGCAGACTGCGGAGAAAGGGTAACGCCCGTTGGGTTGTGCAGGGAGGAATTGGAGATATAAAACCGCGGCTTATGCTCGATAATCGCTTGCTCAAACTCGTCAAAGTCCACGCCAGTTCTGGTGCAGGAAATGCTCACAATATCAGCCTGATGTGCCTTCAGGATCGCCTGAAAATTGAAGTAACACGGATCACTCACCAGCACCTTGTCACCGGGGCGTAGCAGCAGGCGACACACCAGATCGATGGATTGAGTCGCAGAGCCTGTCAGCAAGATCTGGTTGGGATCAACCTCAATACCTTCAGCAGCAAACTGGCGGGCTTGCAGGCGGCGCAGATTAGCTGCTCCGCGTGTGCTGGCATAATCTGAAAGCAGATGATCATCCGCCTTGCTCAGATTACGGATAGCTTTGCGCAGCGAGGCATTCGGCATCCAGTCTGCCGGCATCCAGCCACATCCGGGCTTGAGCATATCCATGCCGGTATCCAGTGACTGCCGGGAAACCCAGAATGGATCGATCTCACGGTCCAGAAGCGGCCCAATCTCGGCAACCGAGAAGGGCTGCGTTTTGGGCGAAACATAAAACCCGGAACCTTTGCGCGCGAAGATGATGCCTTCCGCAGCAAGCCGGTCATACGCTTCCACCACCGTCGAAGGCGAGACATTCATGGTCGAGGCGAAGCCACGAATACTGGGCAGTTTTTCGCCCGGCTCCAGAGCACGACTGCTGATCTTGCTGCGCACCGCCTGCATGACACGTTGTGTTTGCTGCCCATAACTCATTTTACATCTCACCTGCTGTATCGATGATTGTAGCAGTACAGTTTGCTGTAATTGTATTGTTTTGTGGCTGTTGTGCCTAGCCCCTCCTCAGTAAAAAAGCAAAAAACGGAGGGATCTCATGCAAGCATCACTGGCACAGCGTAGCTCTGCCGGGTGGGGAAACGGCCTGCTCGGTGTTATCATTTTCAGCGGTTCGCTGCCTGCAACACGCGTTGCAGTTGGCGGTTTTGAGCCATTTTTCCTGACCAGCACACGCGCCGTCATCGCCGCACTTCTTGCGGCCGCGTTTTTGGGGTTGATGCGCCAACCACTCCCAAAACGGCAGGACCTGACATCCTTGGCTGTTGTGGCACTTGGTGTGGTGATCAGTTTTCCGCTGCTGTCGTCACTGGCCCTGCAGCAAATGACAGCAGCACAGTCGCTCGTCCTGATGGGCCTCTTGCCACTCTCAACTGCGATCTTCGCGGTGGTGCGGGGAGGGGAGCGACCAAAACCACTGTTCTGGGTGTTTTCCGGTGTGGGCAGCCTTGCAGTCGCCACCTTCGCTCTTTCGCAAAACGCTGAGGGCTCCCTGCTTGGCTCGCTCTACATGTTCGGCGCGATCATCGTATGCGGATTGGGATACGCTGAAGGCGCAACACTCTCCAGAAAACTGGGTGGATGGCAGGTCATCTCCTGGGCGCTCGTGCTGGCCCTGCCGGTGATGCTGATTGCATCCTTCATAAGCCTGCCTGCAGAGTTTCCGCCAGTCACCTCCAAAGCATGGGTCGGACTGGCCTACGTCTCCGTGTTTTCCATGCTGGTTGGCTTCATCTTCTGGTATCGCGGGTTGGCTATTGGAGGGGCCGCTGGTGTTGGCCAGCTCATGCTCCTGCAACCCTTCTTTGGCCTCATGCTCGCCGCTCTCCTGCTACAGGAAAGCATCTCATCCATGATGATCGCAGCCACCGTGGTTGTTGTGGGATGCGTTGTCGGCGCCAAGAAGTATGTGTGATTGAAGGTCGAGAGCAGGCCAAACCAAACAGCCTGCTCTCGGCTAATCTTAAATGCGGCGCAGTACCTGCATGATAGTCGCGCCCGGCTCACGCAGTGGCGTGGTGCAAACGGAAAGCACGCGGCCATCACAAGGCGCTGAGTACTCTGCCACGACATCGCCGAAGGCATTGGACATGGTGGCGACCGGTTGGCCCTTGGTCACATCCTGATTGAGCTTAACCAGCACACGCGCAAAACCACCCTGATCTGCGGTGACAGACACCTCTTCATTGCCCACATAAGTCTCAATGCCGAGCAGATCGACTTTGCCCGCAATCATCTTGTAGTCCACCAAGGTGTTCAGGATGCCCTGTACACCGCGGCGGGTCATATCCGGATCAAACACATTGGCGCAGCCCAGCTCGACGGTAAGTGATGGAATGCCAGCACGAACCAGCTCAGTTTCAACCGAACCGTCGATGCCATCATCTTCCAGAATCTGATCCGCTGGCTGAAGGGCTGCCAAACGGCACACATCTGCACTGCGAAAGTCTGCAAACATGAAGAACGGAAAGGCCGTTCCAGTGGAATCCGTATGCAGATCCAAAAAGATATCTGCATTGTCCATGTAAAGGTTATGCCATAGCGCATGCGCAAAACGGCTGCCTGCATTGGAGCTTGTTGCATCGCCCGGCATCATCCGGTTGAGGTTCGTAAACGTCTGGGTCTCGTTCTGGGAAGGATAGTAGCGGGAAGCCAGCTGCATACCCGGAGGGTTCGCGCCCGGCACCATAACGACTGTTCCCTTCAGCGTCGCCGGATCAAGATGCGGCAACAGCTGGTGGATCACATCAACACCCTGAACCTCATCCCCATGCAGCGTTGACTGAATGAAAAGCTTCTTCCCCGGCTCAGACCCTTTAATCACGATCACCGGCACACGGTGGTAATTGCCCAGGGAGTCGGTTGTCGCTTTAAAGAAAAAACGGTGCTTACCAGCCCCAAGCTCATCAACACTGAGCTTCTCGATAACCGGTACACCATCAATGATATCATTTGTTGTTTTCATAAGAGAAACCTATCCCGCCAGCAGCGCGATGAACAAGTGAGTTTACGTCAAAGCTCACATAGTTGTTGTGAGGCTCCAGACCAACACAATCACCTTCATTGACTTCTAAGTCCCATAGCAGTATCTCACATTGTATACTTATGTATCCATTTTGAGGTGTCCTCATGACGATTACCAGCGAACACGCATTCTCGGGCTTGCAGAAGATTTACGATCAGGCACGCCCACGCTATCCGCAAAAGGCTTTGGAGCGCATTGTAGACCTGCTGACAGCGTCAAAAGAAGCAGAGCAGGGGAGCCTGCTGGATGTTGGCTGCGGTACAGGCATTTTAATCCGCCAACTTCTGGAACTCGCCCCGCAGAGCAAGTTTACGGGCTGTGATGTGAATGAGGATATGCTCTCTCAGGCAAGAGAGCAGGATGCAGACTGCGCAATCTCCTGGCATCAATCCCATGCGGAACAGCTGCCGTTTCAGGACAATGCCTTCCACCTGATCACCGTCGCGCAAGCGGCTCAGTGGTTTGATCGGCCAAGGTTTTATCAGGAAGTACAGCGCCTTCTGATTAAAGGCGGACATCTCGTCATCATCGAAAACAACCGTCAGCTGGAAGGCAGCGCGTTCATGGATGCCTATGAAACGCTGATCGAGACCCACAACAGCACGTACTCCAGAGATTACCGCAAGTTCGACTATGCTCAGGAGATGGCACAGGCAGGCTTCGCAGATACGCAGATCCAAAGCTTCCTTTGGTCCCGCACGCTCTCCCATGATGAGTTCGTCGAAATGGCTAAGAGCTCCTCAAAGGTGCAGGCTGCGATCAAGGCAAGCAAGGGGGCCTTCCTGAAAGAGCTCAACATCATCCTGCAGGATCATTGGGCGGAGGGAGAGCCGGTTGTAATCGAATACGCAACGCAGGTCTTCAGTGGACGCTACTGAGACTATTGAGAAGCTCAGGCAAATCGACCAAAGCTGCTTAAACCAATGCAAAGACTATCTTCTTAGAGTGAGGACGTATCATAACCTGAGGGCGATCCACTGAGCATGATAGGTGGGAGCCGCAAGACAGAAACGGCCCAATGTCCTATCAGAACCTGACTGTTATCTTTGCAGTGGTCTTTTTGTACAGCGTCATGAGCCGGCGGCTGGAGCAAAAGCCAGTCAACGGGGCATTGCTGTTCTGCATCATCGGCTTTCTGCTTGGCAACGATGGGTTGGAGTGGTTCCAGGTCAAACTGACCAATGAGTCCATTAAGACATTGGCAGAGCTGGCCCTTGCCATCGTTCTGTTTACCGATGCAGCCAAAGCCAACCTCAAGGTTCTTGCAACCAACATAGATTTGCCGCGACGCCTCCTGTTAATCGGCCTCCCTCTCACAATCCTCTTCGGCATTGGCACAGGAATGGCCTTGCTGCCGGAACTGCCGGTAATCGAAGTCGCCATCCTCGCGGCCCTGCTGGCGCCCACAGATGCTGCTCTGGGCAAAGCCGTCGTGACAGACCCGTCGGTGCCTGCAAAGATCAGAGGAACCCTAAATGCAGAAAGCGGGCTGAACGACGGGATCTGTGTGCCCATCGTGTTTTCACTTCTGCCAATCGCAGCGGACCCATCCCTGATCACTCACCTGAATAAAATGGCCGCCCAGCTTCTTGCTGAACAGATTGGCCTAGGCGTACTTGTGGGGATTGGCATTGCCACATTGGCCGGGCAAATCATCGACTACTCTTTCCAAAGCAAAGAACAGTCCAAAACGTGGGAGCAGGTGACTGTCGTCGCCCTCGCTATCTGCTGCTTTTCTGTTGCCCAACTGGCAGGGGGAAGTGGATTCATCGCAGCCTTTGTGGGCGGCATCGTCTTCGGATGGCTGGAGAAACCCTACAAAGAACAGCTGCTGGACTCTGCTGAGGGAATAGGGGACTCGCTCTCCCTCATGACGTGGCTCATCTTCGGTGCCGCCATCATCGGCTCTGTCCTGCACGAGTTCACTTGGGAAATCCTCGCCTATTCCATCCTCAGTCTGACGCTGGTCAGAATTCTGCCGGTCTATCTGGTGTTGAGGGGCGAGCCCTTAAGCACAAAAGAGAAGCTGTTTATTGGCTGGTTCGGTCCGCGCGGTTTGGCAAGCATTGTGTTCGCCATTGTGGTGCTGGACGCTAACCTGCCGGGCAGTTCTGTGATTGCCTCAACAGCTGTCACCACCATTGGCCTCAGTGTCATTCTGCATGGAATAACAGCGCATTCGTTCATCAAAGCGCTGAAGAAGAAATAGAGAAAAGCTGGCAAGAACAAGCCTCGCCAGCACAAATGGCTTAATCAGCCATCTTGGAGTTCAGTGCTTCATTATTCGGGAAGTGCCGCAGACCTTCCGTCCAGATTTCTCTGGCTGTCAGAAAATCCCGCTTCCGCTCATAAATCGCCCCCAGCACAAGATAGGGGTACACATGATGCCAGTTGGACTTGGTCTTCTGCTGTGCCTCAATCATGGACTTCAGGATCTTGATGGAAGAAGCCTCCAGATCCCGCTCCTCAGAAAAACCGTAGAGCGTTGCTTTGCCAAGCCATCCGCCCCAGCAGGTGTTATCCTTTTGCAGCGCCAGATCATAATACTCATCCGCCGCTGTCGCCAGCTCAACCATGTCGTCTTCATCATCAGACATGTAAGCACCGTAGGTCAGCAGCATGCCAAACCGCGAGATGAGCTCTGGATTACTTTTCTCTGAGATCTCCTTTTCGAACATCTCAATCATCTTCAAAAAGCTTTTGGATTTCACCAGCCGCACCACCAGAAGCTCCCCTTCAGGGCTCCAGAGGGATGTGGTTTTAATCTTTTTCAGCCCCTGTTCAGGACTGACATATTGATGTGTTGCTTCGTTGCGATCCCACGAAAAAGCCCATGGCACCCAATGATCAGCATGGGCAGGCAAGCTGAACAACGCCCCGGCAAAAAGAGGCAGTGCCACAACGTAAGCGTGGGACAATCTTTTGATAATACTCATTAAATATCCATTGTATTGATATCAGTCATGGGCTTTGAACCTTCTTATTTCCTGCGAAAAATTACAGGACCTTTATTGACAGTTGTGTATTAAATGATACATATACGTATCATGTCAATACCATTGAACAACACCACTAAAGATAAGCTGCTGGAAGCAGCCGTGCGCGTGCTCAACATGCAGCCGCGGGCTTCCTTGGCAGATATTGCAGAAGCCGCAGGCGTCAAACGCGTTACTCTCCACCGTGTCATTGGCACCCGTGAGGAACTGCTGCGTGACGTGGCTTTCCGCGCTTTGGAGCAGATGGATGAAGCCTGCTACACAGCCGTAAAAGGCAAGCGCAAAGCGTTTGAACAGCTCAAAGCCATTGTAGGCGCTCTTGTGCCTTATGCAGATTCCTGTCACTTCCTCTGGAAGAATCCCGACGTGTGGGATGATCCTGAAATCGCGAGAGAAATCAAGCGCCACGATCAGGAACTCTGTGACTTAATTGATCGCGCAAAAGCAGAAGGCGACATTCTCTCCTTCATTCCAAACAGCTGGATCATCGCTTCGCTGGACGCTGTTCTGTATGCCGCGGCAAGTACCGCAAAGGCAGGCAACATCGCAACCAACGACGCCAGCGCCCTCGCCATCCAAACCCTCTTTGGCGGCATAACAAAGAAGGTCAAAGGCACAGCACTGGCAGGGGCATAAGTGCAGGGCAGACAGCATAAACACACGTAAGGCAGGGGGAAAACGTGATGGCTGCAGGTACAAAAATCGGGCGTCTGGAAGGGCTGGACCTCGCCAGGTTCATCGCTTTTGTAGGGATGGTGATCGTCAACTTCTCCATCGTTATGGGGGCGGAAGGGGCAGGGGGTGTCCTTGGTGCCATCATCTATGGGCTGGAAGGCCGGGCCGCGGCCACCTTTGTGGTGCTAGCAGGCATCGGGCTTGGCCTTGCGGGGCTGAAGGGAGAGATCAATCTCACCATCTTCACCACGTTCAAACGCGCTGCCTTCCTGCTTGTGCTGGGTCTGCTCAACATGCTCATCTTTGATGCGGATATCCTGCATTATTATGCGTTCTACTTCCTCTTCGGTGCACTGCTGCTGCCTTTGAGCAATCGGGCGCTGGGCTGGGTCATTGCTGGCCTGGCAACCACGGCTGTGCTGATGGTGCTCACGCTGGACTACGAGGCAGGCTGGAACTGGACGGATCTTTCCTATCCTGAGTTCTGGACCCCGGTTGGTTTCGTCCGCAATCTGTTCTTCAACGGCTGGCACCCCGTCATCCCGTGGCTCGCGTTCCTGCTCTACGGCGTGATGCTCAGCCGCTGGACCCTTTCCTCCGCCAGAACGCAGGACGCTCTCATGCTTGGTGGGCTCATGGCCTTCCTGTTGGTGAACGCTGTCAGCGCCTACCTGCAACCGCTCTTGGCCATGGTAGACCCGGAACTGGTGGATCTGGTCACGACCAACCCGATCCCGCCCATGCCGTTCTATCTGATCGCCGGAATGTCCGTTGCTTCCATGGTGGTCGGCCTGTGCCTGCGCGCAGCCCCGCTTCTGAAAAGCATCGGCGTGCTGGCCGTGCTCAACCCCGCGGGCCGCCAGACATTGACGCTCTACCTCGCCCACATCCTGCTGGGCATGGGCGTGATGGACGAGCTCGGCCTGCTCGGCGGCCAGACAACCCAGAGTGCCTTCCTCGCCTCCGGCATATTCTGCGCCTTGGCCATCATCTACGCCCTCATCTGGAGCCGCTTCTTCAAACGCGGCCCTATCGAATCCCTCATGCGCAAAGTCGCGGGCTAGAACAACCGAAGGCAGGGGAGGTGACAAACGGGCACCTCTCTTGTCCAAACCACACTTGCCTCAACTTCAACCTGCAGTTACCCTCGCGTTTTAGCTTCGGGAATAGTTTAGTGCTTCAGGTATCCTCCCCTCCCAAACTGGTGATTTTTGATTGTGATGGTGTGCTCGTGGATTCAGAGAAGATCTACATCCGCATCCTGCACCAGATGATGCAGTCGTTTGGGGCGCCGCTGTCCTTTCAACAGTGCTGGGAGATGTTCGTCGGCAAAACCAGCCGTGATGTGAACGACTACCTCAAGGAGCAGGGCCTGACCGCGCCAGACACCTGGACACAGGACTTCCACGAGCAAGCCAACGTCGCGCTGGGGCAGGAAGCTCAGCCGGTTGAGGGCGTGAAGCAAGTGGTAGAGCAGCTGGTGAACGCCAGCATTCCCATCTGCGTCGGCTCCAACGGCCATCCGAAAACAGTCCGCTTGTCACTGGAAGTCACGGGCCTCCTGCCGTTCTTCGGCGATAACGTCTTCACCGCAACGGATGTCGGCGTGCCCAAACCCGCGCCAGACCTGTTCTTGCACGGCGCGAAAATGGCAGGCATCAGCCCGGAGCATTGCGTGGTGATTGAGGACAGCGCCACCGGCCTCAAAGCCGCCGCCAACGCAGGCATGCGCAGCTTCGTCTACTCGCCAGAAAACATGCCAACCCCAACAACCCTCTTCGGCGCCCACCCCTTCCAATCCATGACAACCCTGCCAGACCTTCTGGGCCTCGTGCCAGCATGAGTAACCCACTGGTGCCGGAGTTTGCTGTCTCCGATTGGCGCGCATCCAAGCGCTTCTACTGCGATGTGCTTGGTTTTCACTGCCTCTATGAGCGGCATGAAGAAGGCTTCTGCTACCTGAGCCTCGGCGGGGCGGAAATCATGCTTGATCAGATTGGTGTAGGCCGCACGTTTGACAATGGCCATGCTCCGCAATCCTATCCATTCGGCAAGGGGTTGAACGTTCAGATCGAAGTGGACACCATCGAGTCAATGGTGCGAGCGCTAAAGCAGGCCGATATCGCGCTCTTTCTGGAGCCGGAAGACAAGTGGTATCGCAAGAACGATGGTGAGGTCGGCAATCGCCAGTTTGTGGTCGCAGACCCAGACGGATATTTGCTCCGCTTCTGCCAGTCTCTGGGGTCCCGCAAGACCGGAGCCTAACCCCCACCGTCATCCCGCACCCGATGCGGGACCCAGAGCCCCAAACACAAACCTCTCACCCCGCACTAGATCCCGGATCACCGCTCCGCTCGTCCGGGATGACGGCAATGGAGCCCCCCTCCACCGTCATCCCGGTCCCCGAGCCGGGATCTATAGCTGTCTAGAACCAAGTGGAGAGGTTGCTCTCAGTTAAGGTTGAAGAGTGCTAAATGAAGCAACTAATGATACATACACTCTTGAGTTGCTTGCTAGGCATACAGACTATTCTTGAGTAGAGATTAAGCGGTGTTCCCATGAAGAATGAAAAGCCAACATTTTGGGATTGGGTGCATCTGAATAGATATGTTGAATTCACCAGAGCACGGTGGCTAGGTGGCTTATTCGGTGCTCTTTTGTTTAGCGCTGCTGTAGTCATTGTCCTTATTTGCCTGATCGGGCTTTGGCATCTTCTGGGTGCATTATTGGGGTATGGACCATTTGGCACTGACACCACGGGTGGCGCGATCAGAAATATTGGATTGGTTATAGCAGCAGCCTTCAGTGCGCCCTTCTTGGTCTGGCGATCCATCGTCGCTCAAAAAAACTCGGACACAGCAGTCCAAAGCCAAATTACAGACCGAATTAACAAAGCTGTAGAAGGTCTTGGCGCCGAGAAAGTCGTAAAGAAAACAATCGAGACACCTAAATATCAGAAGAAAGATGGAAAATGGGTGCGAGATCAAGATGGAAATCCCAAACCAGCTCTCCGCCCAGATGGTACGCCAATTATTGATAGAGAAATACACGAAAGTAGTGTTCCAAACTTAGAAGTTCGCATTGGAGCAATATATGCTTTAGAGAGAATTGCGCAGGATAGTCTTAGGGATCACTTACAGATTATGGAAATTCTCTGCGCCTACATCCGCGAGAATGCACCCGCCTTGGATTTAGAGCCGACGGAGCCTCCATTCAAGAAAGCTAGCCCTAGAACTGATATTCAGGTTGCAATCAATGTGTTGGGACGTCGATCAAAAAAGCAAATTCGATTAGAGCAAGAGAAGAGATTTAGGTTAAATTTGAACAACACTAACTTAAGCGGAGTTGATTTTCGTAGTGGCAACTTTACTGCAGCGTTGTTCGTAGAAAGCAGGTTGGAGTTTGCAAGTTTTCAAGATTGTGAACTGAATGGAACTTATCTCTCTGGGGCATTACTAAACTTTACAAACTTCCGGGGGGCAATATTGAAAGGAACACGTTGTGACCGTGTAATCTTCAATCGTCCGACTGTTCCGTCTGGTTCAATGTATCCAGCAACTTTGGCAAATAGCTTTTTTCTTCTTGCAAAGGTGTATGGCGTGTCGTTTCGAGGAGCTGACTTGAGTGCAGCTGAATTTTTGTCTGACCCGCAAGATGCAAATGTAACGTTTGGTTCAAAAGACACAAAGTTACATCCGAGATTTAATGAAGAAATCGGTACACATTTTTATACACTCCATAAAATCAAAAAATTGAAAAAGGAAAGGAATGAAGATGAGGCAATACGTATGCAAAATGAGCTGTATGCAGAGCATGAGTTCGTAGATTGGGTTCCTTTCGACCAATATGATGGGGCTGTTAATGAAGCTTATAGAGAGTTTTTGGGTCGTTTGGGCCTAACGCAATGGCCTTACCAAGAGTAAATATTTACGGAGAGTTTCGCTTTTATCTCTCATTTTCCTCAGAACGCAGTCCAAATTTCAAGTAAATGTAAGCCCCTAGATACCGGATCTTCGCTTCGCTCGTCCGGCATGACGGCGAGGGGCGTTTGGGCAGCCCTAAAGCCCCCACCGCCGTCTTCCCGCACTTGATGCGGGATCCAGCCGGAACTCACCTCAGATAACGAACTAGCCATATCACGTGGTTGGCAATCTGCTTGTACTCCCACAAACTACAGCATGCTCACAAACGCCTCCTCAGCCAACGCTCTCACCGGGCATACGCTGTGAGCGTCGCGTCTGCCGCATCGCTCTGGATACCGGATCTTCGCTTCACTCGTCCGGCATGACGGCGAGGGGGCACGAAAGCAAAAGTCACCCCCGCCGTCATCCCGCACTTGATGCGGGACCCAGCTGGAACTCACCACTGATAAAACCCTAGCCATATCATGCAGTTTGCAGGCCGCATACGTATCTGCAAGCTACGGCATGCCTTATTACGTTTACATCACTGCAAGCCAGAGAAACGGAACGCTCTACACGGGTGTTACTAACAATCTGGCGCGTCGTATTCACGAGCACAAAGAGAAGACCGCAACCTCGTTCACCGCTCGTTACGATGTTTCTCAGCTGGTCTATTACGAGGAGTTTGAACGCATTGGGGACGCAATTGCTCGTGAGAAAAAGCTGAAGCGTTGGAGGCGCGCGTGGAAACTAAAGCTTATTGAAACACTTAATCCAGCATGGCGTGATCTGTATTGCGACTTGGGGTGAGGTCTTTCATCGTCCTACTAGATCCCGCATCAAGTGCGGGAAGACGGCGGGGAGGGGAGCTTCGCACGGATCATCCCCACCCACCCCCTTGCATTCCCGCCGCTTTCCCTATATCTCCTCAGCCAACGCGTTCATCGGGCTTATGCTGTGGGCGCTACCCTGCTGCCTTAAAAGAACAAGAAGGGCAGCCTGCTCGAGTGGGATGTAACACGGGCATGCACCGTGGTCCGCAGCGTTTCTAGGTCGCTTTAAAAGTCACCTCTCAAACTCCATGGATCTCATATTTAGCCAGTCTGGCCACGTAGACGCTTGTCTGCGGGGATCATGCTGGCACTCATATTATGAGCAAGCGCCTGATCCCAAATCAGGGCGCGTGCTCCGCACATCTTGGAAGTACGAGAGTGAAGAATTTTGACGAAGCTGGCCTCGCAGAACCCATCCTGCGCGCCGTAAAAGAAGAGGGCTACGAGGCTCCAACCCCAATCCAGCGCGAAGTGATCCCGCTGATGAAAGAGGGCGAGGACATCCTCGGCATTGCACAAACAGGCACCGGCAAAACCGCCGCCTTCGTGCTGCCACTGCTCACCCGTCTAGCAGAAGACCGCAAGAAACCAGCGCCGCACACTTGCCGCGCGCTCATTCTGGCACCAACCCGTGAGCTGGCCTCCCAGATCGCCGAAAGCGTGCGCACCTACGGCCAGTTCATCGGCCCGTCTGTTGCCGTGATTTTCGGTGGTGTGAAGCCCGGCCCACAGCTGCGCGCCCTGTCCAAAGGTCTGGACATTGTGATCGCAACCCCGGGCCGTCTGGAAGACCACATGAGCACCGGCGGCATCAAGCTGGACGCTACAACAACGGTTGTACTAGACGAAGCCGATCAGATGCTGGACCTTGGCTTTGCGCCAGCCATCCGCCGTATTCTTGGCAAACTGCCAAAAGTGCGCCAGACAGTGCTGCTCTCCGCCACCATGCCAATCCAGATCCGCAATCTGGCCAAAGAATTCCTGAGCAACCCGCATGAGATTTCGGTCGCGCCGGTGTCCCGTCCGATCGAGAAGATCGACCAGTCCGTGCGCTTCCTCAACTCCAGCTCAAAACGCGCCGCTCTGCTGGACATCCTCTCCGAAGATGACATCGAGCGCGCCATCGTCTTCACCCGCACCAAGCGCGGGGCAGACCGTGTCAGCGGCCATCTGGAAAAAGCGGGCCTCAGCTCAGCCGCGATCCACGGCAACAAGAGCCAGCGCAACCGCGAAAAGTCGCTGGATGGCTTCAAGAATGGCCGCATCAAAATCCTCGTGGCAACAGATATCGCGGCCCGCGGCATTGATATTGATGGCGTCAGCCATGTGGTCAACTACGAACTGCCAAACGTGCCGGAAGCCTACGTGCACCGTATTGGCCGCACCGCCCGCGCAGGCAAAAGCGGCGTTGCCGTCTCCCTGTGTGATGCAACCGAACAGCCATACCTGCGCGATATCGAGCGCCTGATCGGCCGCAAAATCCCATCTGGCGACAGCGATTGGGACGGCGCGTCCGGTGACGTGTCAACATTCGACCCAACCGCAGAACCACAACGCCTCAAGCGCCACAAACGCCCGCAAAACAATCGTCGTCGCAATGGCGGTGGTGGCGGCGCAAACCGCTCAGCCGGTGGCGCAGGTCGTGCCGCCCAAGGCAAAGCTGGTGAGAACGGCGCAAGACCAGCAGGCGCAAAGCCAAATGCAGGTCGTGGCCGCGGCAAGCCAAACGCAAACGCCCGTCCAGGCCAGAAGAACGGCCAGAACCGCAACCAAAACCGCACCCAGAGCGGCAGACCACGCCGCGCAAAACCAGCAGCTGCACAGCGCTGAGTTTATGAAGAAACACCGGGGCCTCCAAAGATACGTAAAAACAAAAGCTAAAGCAGACCAAGCGTTTCAGCTCAAACGCGACCTGCTTTAGCCCGGTTTTGCTGTCAGGCCTCGGTGGCCTCGACCTCTTCGTCTTCCGCACGGGTGCCAAAGTTGGCAGGCGAGACGACCTCAATCAGCTCAAAATCTTCGGAATGCTCAATCTCCCGGTGGCGAATGCCAGCGGGCTGCACCACACAATCGCCCGGCCTCACAGTGCGAATGCCGTGCCCTTCATATTCAAACCGCGCCCAGCCTTTCAGCACATAATAAAACTGAAAGGAGCAATCATGCACATGCCACTGACCAGTCGCATTGTGCCCCTCCCGCGCTTTGATCACATGCGCAACCACAGCCCCGTTGGTCGCATCCGCCACGCCAAGGTCGCGATACTCAAAATAACTCCGCAACCCCCGCGCCTCAAACGCACCACTCTCCCCCTCACTATGACTGAAGCTCTGTTCCTGTTCCATAAAGTCCCTCCCAATCTGAGCCTTGTAAGCGCCGGACAAAAACAAAAGCTATCGTGAGTTTGCCGAAGTGAAAAGAGAGCACAAGCCAGTCCCGGATCAGTCTCATGACTGAGCATTAATTGCAGTACAGTTAGTAGATCTTCAACAACACGCAGGCTCATTACAAAGTCAACAAAACGCATAAACTGACATGGTTACACTGGGCGTTTTCGGTCATTACTTTTAGTAAATTGCGCCATTTTCCAATCTACCGTAGGGTTTCTCGCCATTATTCTTTTTGTCCGCTCCCCAGGACGTAATTGTATTGTCGAAGGTTTCTAAATGACCGCGTTGACCAGAACACAGATTGAAGAACAACTAGCAAAGCATCAATTCTATCACATCGTTGATCTTCCGTTTGGACTTCAGACCCCCGGACGTCCGCATTTTAAATACATGTGGGATTTGGTGATCGAAGCTCTCAATAGGATCGACTTCACTGGGAAGCGGGTTCTGGACATCGGCTGCCGCGATGGTCTCTTCAGTTTTTACGCAGAAGAAAAAGGGGCATCGGAAGTCATTGGAGTTGATAACTTGATATCGAGCGGCGCAGTTGAACTCGTTATTCCTGCCCGGAAATCGAAGGTCAAGATGGTGGAGATGAATGTAAATGACCTTCGCCAAGACACATTCGGAACTTTCGATGTCATTATATTTGCCGGTGTCCTTTATCATCTCAGATATCCATTTTGGGTGATGAAAAAGCTCCAGGAATGCCTAAGACCAGGCGGCACCATGATTGTTGAGAGCGGCATTCTCACTTCGATGAGCCAGTACCCGATGATGTTCTGCCCTGCCGGAGAAGTGAAAGGCCCCTATGATCCAACATCGTGTACCTTCTTCAACGTCACCGGAATGAAATGCACTCTTCAATCTATGGGTTTCATTGATGTGAAACTTGACTCACTCATCCGGCATTCAGGCGATGGGCATGAGCGACTGAAAACAGATGACGCGAGCCTTGATAAATCCTTTGACCGAAAGATTGGTCGCGCCGTTTTTTCGGCTACAAAAGCAGAGACAGCTGTGAATGAGCAGTGGGTTGATGACTATTGGGACGGAATCCAAAACCCTGAAGTCCTGCGAGAGCGTGCACGACGAGAGCGCGCGCGTGGTAGCGAGACTAAGGCCTATCAGGGTAAGGAAGCGGTCGTTAAAAACTCAGCGACGTAGTCCTTACAGTATTGCTAGGCTCGATGTTCGCTTAAAGATGCTAGTTGCCTCTACCCCTTCTAAACTTAGGTCGCCCAGCATAAGCGTGCCGGATGGAGTTGCTTTTCCATCGTTTTAGGGGCTCTATCAGATTGTTCTAGAGCTCAGGTAAGAGTTCTTCAGGTCGTGGCCACTGCAAGCCAAACGCCGTCCGGGCCAGAAAAGCGGCCAGAACCGTAGCTAAAACCGGCAGCGGCGCAGCGTTGAGTTTATGAAAAACGCCGGGGCTGTTCAGCCCCGGTTTTGCTGTCAGGCCTCGGTGGCCTCAACCTCTTCGTCTTCCGCACGGGTGCCAAAGTTGGCAGGCGAGACGACCTCAATCAGCTCAAAATCTTCGGAATGCTCGATCTCCCGGTGGCGAATACCAGCGGGCTGCACCACACAATCGCCCGGCCTCACAGTGCGAATGCCGTGCCCCTCATACTCAAACCGCGCCCAGCCTTTCAGCACATAATAAAACTGAAAGGAGCAATCATGCACATGCCACTGACCAGTCGCATTGTGCCCCTCCCGCGCTTTGATCACATGGGCAATCACAGCCCCGTTGGTCGCATCCGCCACGCCAAGATCGCGATACTCAAAATAACTCCGCAACCCCCGCGCCTCAAACGCCCCGCTCTCCCCTTCACTATGACTGAAGCTCTGTTCCTGTTCCTGTTCCATGAAGTCCCTCCCGGATATGTCGGCTCGATTGCGAGTATTCCTCTAGGAAAAACTAAGCTAATATATGAGGGAGATAAATTACCTGCCTTCAATGAATAGAAATCCATGACAATTCTTATTAACTCTCAATGGGTTGGTAGCGGATGTGGACATCGCTATCCAATCGGTGCAGAGCGAATCCGCCAAATGCTCGCCTCTGAAGAGCTGCTTATTCCCGATATCTCCTATGTTGCAGGTAGGGATCAGGTAACGCAGGGACTTCGAAATCTTGATCAAATCTGCAACTCATTAGATGTTGTCGAGCAAGCGCTTTCAGACACAAAATTGACTGAGCCGCTCTTCAATCTGGGTTCCGATTGTGGCGGGGAGCTGATTCCGGTTGCTCTGTTGAACGCAAAATACCAAGGCAACCTGCGCGTTATCTGGTTTGATGCCCATCCTGACTTGAACACTGTCGAAACATCAGGCTCCCATACGTTCCATGGCATGGTGCTGCGGATGTTGCTCGGAGACATTCCGCAACCGCTCTCTAAGTATTTGCAGGTTCCATTGAAGCCTGAAAATGTCGTTCTGGCTGGGGTCCGAGATATCGACAGTGGTGAACAGGAATGTATTGATGCCAACAAGATGACCTTGCTGCACCCCGATGCATTGGCGAAGGCTCCGACCCAGTCAGTAATGGAGCAACTGGCAGATGCTCCGGTGTTTGTTCATGTTGATTACGATGTCCTCGATCCGGAACGTCACAGCAACACTGCATTCGGCGCGAAAAATGGAGTTGCATTAGACGACCTGCTGTCTTGGCTCAGCTTCATTCGCTCAACGTTCAATGTGGTTGGATATGGCCTGACAGAGTTCGCACCGTCTTCCGCTCTTTCCGATGACACAGACCTGCAACACATCCTGCGAGACGGATTTGGCCTAAATCTCTCTAGCACCTACAGATGAGTGTCTCTCAGATCATCGGCGTATCTGAGAAGCTTACAAATAAAGAAAACTGGCGGTGGTGAAGTAGACCAGCACTCCCAATACATCATTGCTGGTGGTAATGAAAACGCCCGTCGCTGCGGCGGGATCAATGCCGATCTTGTCCAGTATTACCGGCACCGTCGCCCCCACCATGGCGGCCACGGTGGTGACGATGACCAGCGAGAGCGCCGCTGTTAGCGCCAGCCAGACGGGATCGTGGATCTCAAACAAAATGGCGCCGATGCTGATTAGCACCGTGAGTACGCTACCCGCAATAAACCCGTTGGAAATCGCCCCGCAGAACTCCTTCCAGAGCCGAAACAACGTGCTGCCCGTCCAGATAGACCCCGTCGCAATGCCCTGAACCGCAACGGCAGAGGCCTGCAGGCCAGAGTTGCCCGCCATGGACATGATCACGGGAATAAACGCTGCCAGAATAGCCGCTTTCTCCAGTTCATCCTCAAAAGAGCCAACCACCAGCGCGGCCACAGCAGAGCCGATCAACCCTGTCATCAGCCAGGGCAACCGACCTTTGATGATCCGGCGCACGGAATCCGTTGGGCGTGCTTCCGGTGAAACACCGCCCATCAGCATCAGGTCTTCCGAGAGTTCTTCGCGCACAATCTGGTTCATCTGCTCAGTGGTGATCCGGCCAATCAGCTTGCCGTCACTGTCAATCACCGGCATGGAGGAAATCTGCCGCTTGGCTGCTTTGCGCAGCACGTCCTCCTGGTCCATCTCCGCAGAAACCGCCAGCACATTGGCATCCATCACATCACCAATGCGGGCCTTGGGTTCCAGCGTCAAAAGGCGCGTCACATCCAGCCGCCCCACCAGCCGGTGCTTGGCATCCACCACAAACACGGTGCGGAACCGGCCCACCAGATCATACTGGCTCTTGATCGCAGCAATGGCCTTCTCGGCGGTGTAGTCCTCATGAAATGCCACAAACTTGCGGCTCATCAGGCGTCCGGCGGTGTCCTCTCCATGCCGTATCCGCTCTTCAATCTCCGCCCGCGCATCCAGCTGCGGCACCACAATATCCAAAAGGCTCTGCGGAAACTCGTCCAGCGTATCAGCTAGATCACTCTCCTTCATGGTATTGAGGATCTCCACCAGCCGTGCCGTAGTCCCATCCTTGAGCAGTTCCGCCCGAAAGTCCGGATAAAGCTCAGCCAAAATCTTGGTGGAGGGGCGAATGGGCAGCAAAGCAAACAGCTTGCGCGCTTCAGGCAAGGGCAGGGCGGTCAGCAATTGCAAGAGGTCCGTGGGGGACCACTTTTTCAGCCGCTTCACCAATGGGATGGTATCGTCCGCACGCAACTGATGGCGCACCTGTTTCAGCACCTGCTTGTTGTGCTCATGCGCTGCTGTATCTGCCTTACTGCTCCACTGGAGTGGCTTCTTGTTCTTGGCCATCCTCCGCACCTTCGTCTGGGTACGTTCGCTGCTTGCCCAGACCATGCCTCAGCGAAGTAAATCTCTCCCTAAGATCAAGCAAAACCAATCGGCTGAGAGCATCCCTAAAGTTTTCAAAGAATACCGCAACCCGCAAAGAGGAAGCCTTTATAAAATCTAAGCTATGAGGAACATTGGGCTGGCAGATCAACTTGCCCCTGCCAGCATAAAAATGACGCTGGATAGCGTCTACATATTGGAAAATCTCCGAGAAAGATGTGCCATGCTCAACCGGATCTCTCCAAAACTGTGCGTTCAGATTTTAGCTGCATCGTTTCTTTCACTTTTGGCAACCGGTTTTCTGATTAAGTCTTCATATGCGCAGGACAGCTACGCTCAGGCAGAACCCCACGAAGAGCTCAGCGGCGCCGGCTCCATGTATCCGGACGTCCTGTTCAACGAGACCCTGCGGCTCTTCAAAACCTCCAATCCGGATATCGAAGTCAGATACGACCCCATCGGCAGTGGCGCCGGTGTGCTGGCCCTGCAATCTGGCAAGGTGGACTTCGCCGTCTCCAGTGCACCACTGGAAGCCATTCTGGAACAGGACTTGGATGTAGATGCAGCGGATGAGCCCGTCGCCATTGAAGACAAACTGCTGGAAATCCCAATCACAGCAGGCATGCTTGGCATTCTCTACAACATCGAAGGAGTAGGGCACCTCAAGCTCACCCGCAACGCCCTCTCCGGCATCTTCGACGGCTCCATCCAGTTCTGGAACCACCGCGAAATCCGCATGGTGAACCCGGACTTGCGCCTGCCGAAGCTGAAGATCACCATCATTGGCCGCAGTGATGCCAGTGGCGCTAACTTGGCACTCTCCAGACATCTTTACTCCGCAGAAAATGCGTGGGCCGGTAAAACAGCCAGCATCTGGCCGCTGGAAACCTTCCCGAAAGACACTGTCCTCGTGCCCAGCTCATCTGAGGTAGTGACCAAGCTCACGGAGATCAACGGCTCAATCGGCTATGCACCCTCCGCTTTCGGCAGCACGCTCGGCATCCCCATGGCGCTGGTTGAAAATCAGAAGGGCAACTTTGTAGCCCCATCCTTAAATGCTGGTGAAGCCGCTATCGAGGAAATCAGCCGCAGCGGAGAACCTCTGTCCATCGATGAGATCCACAATCCTGAATCTCCAAGCGCTTACCCCATCATTTCATTTTTCTGGCTGGTGACGGAAGACGTCTACCCCGACGCCAAAACGGGCAATGCCGTGCGTGAGTTCGCCGAGTTCGTCTTAAGCGGACAGGCAAGAGGCGCCGCCATCTCCTCCGGATACATCCCCCTCCCATCCAACATGCGTGCCGCCGCTAAAAAACTAGCGGCAACCATCCACTGATGCAGTGATGAGCAAGAGCTTATCGCTCATGTAAGAGTACAAACGAAAAAAGCGGCAGAGATTACTCCGCCGCTTTTAAAATGCTTAATGTAGCTTTGTCTTACTTCGGTTCGCTGCGCAGACCTTTAACGATCGCGAAACACGCGCCCAGTAGGACAATCGCAAACGGGAAGCCAGTAGAAACGGTCATCGCCTGCAGGCTGGAAAGACCGCCACCCAGCAGCAGTGCAATCGCCACAAGACCCACCAGAGACGCCCAGAAGATGCGCTGCTGAACCGGTGCATTCACCTTGCCACCTGCAGTGATGGTGTCGATCACCAGAGAACCGGAGTCGGAGCTGGTGACGAAGAAGGTGATGATCAGAACAACGCCCAGAACAGAAGTGATCTCAGCCAGTGGCAGGTTGCTCAGCAGTTCAAAAAGCTGAATCTCAGTTGCCGCGCCTGCAATCTTGCCAAGGGTCGTGGTTGCTTCCAGCTCAATCGCAGTGCCACCAAAGGCAGTCATCCAAAGGGTAGTCACAACACTTGGAATAACCAGCACGCAGATCATGAACTCACGGACGGAACGGCCACGGCTGATGCGCGCAATGAACATGCCCACGAATGGTGCCCAGGAGAACCACCAGGCCCAGTAGAAGGTTGTCCAGCCCTGACGGAAGTTGTCATCCACGCGGCCAACCGGATTGGAAAGCGCAGGCAGGTATTCCAGATAAGCTTCCAGGTTCCAGAACAGCTTCTGCAGAATGTCCAGTGTAGGACCAGCCAGCAGAACGAAGCCCAACAGCAATGCAGCAGTAATCACGTTGAAGGTGGAAAGGTGTTTGATGCCCTTATCCAGACCCAGAACAACGGAACACAGCGCAATAGCAGAGATCGCGATGATCAGCAGAACCTTGGAGGTTGTGGTGCTTTCCATGCCAAACAGATGCTGCAAACCAGCATTCGCCTGCTCAGCGCCAATACCCAGAGAAGTCGCCAGACCAAACAGGGTCGCAAACACAGCCAGAATGTCGATCACGTGACCCGGCCAGCCCCAAACGCGCTCACCCAGAATAGGGTAGAAGATGGAGCGAATGGTCAGTGGCAGACCCTTGTTGTAAGCAAACAGCGCCAGACCAAGAGCGATCACAGCATAAGTCGCCCATGGGTGCAGACCCCAGTGGAAGATGGTTGCGGCCATTGCAAGGCGTTCTGCTTCCGCACCATTCAGCGCTTCACCGCCCAAAGGCGCCCAGCTGCTGCCAGAGGTGATGGAAGAGTAATGCCCGATTGGCTCAGCAACGCCGTAGAATACAAGGCCAATGCCCATGCCAGCTGCAAACAGCATGGAGAACCATTCTGAGTAGCTGTAATCTGGTTTTGCATCTCTGCCGCCGATCCGCACCTTCCCGAGTGGAGAGACAATCAGGAAAAGGCAAAGCAACACGAAAATATTGCCGGCAATTAGGAAAAACCAGTCAAAGCTAGAAGTCAGCCACACACGAAGATCGGTGAAGACCGGCCCAATAGCGTCTTTGTAGAGCAGAGTAATTGCAACAAAAATTGCAATCGCAATACTGGAGATAGTGAAAACCACGTTGTGAACGTCAAACGGAACACCAGCGATTCGTGGTGTAATATTGTCCTGTCCAACTTCGTAGTCTGTATCAATAAGATTAGACGGCCCTTCCGGGGCCGGGATGAGATCTGCGCAGGTTTGATCAGTCATACTGGTCCTGTTTTATTGGCAGACATCCACACGTGCAGCACCGAATGCGCGCGTTGCATGGATTGAGTAGCTCAACCAAGAGCCAAAATCCGCTTGTTTGCCATCTGCCGCGAAAACTCAAGGGCGAGTCCATGATCACTGCCAGAGATAAAGGGCCCAAACAAAGGGGCGAAGCTGGCAACGCGGTTGCTCCCATGGCGGAAGCACAGATGGATAGTGGCGCCAAACAGCGAAAGTGATCAGGCCATGTCAGAAGGCCGACGCTGATGGTGAAGTGATAGGCACCACTTGATGTGCGCGAAACCTACAAATTTAGATGCATTGCACACAAGCGTAAAACTACGTATGGCTGGGGATAGCTTTTTCAACCTTGCCTGATCGTGCAAAAGCAACGCCAGATATAAAAGGTTCCTATCCCACATCTCTCAGGTTGCAATCTCATTATTCCAAAACCGTATTCCTCACGGTGTCGAACATGGTCTGATGTAAAGAGTGGTAGACCCTTTGTTACTGAGAGCAGAAAG
>NZ_DS996817.1:0-2500 GCF_000156235.1 Pseudovibrio sp. JE062 | reverse complement strand
GGGAGTGAAATAGTACCTGAAACCGAATGCTTACAAACAGTTGGAGCCCGTAAGGGTGACAGCGTACCTTTTGTATAATGGGTCAGCGACTTAATTTAACGAGCAAGCTTAAGCCGATAGGTGTAGGCGTAGCGAAAGCGAGTCTTAATAGGGCGTTTTAGTTCGTTGGATTAGACCCGAAACCGAGTGATCTAGCCATGAGCAGGTTGAAGGTGCGGTAACACGCACTGGAGGACCGAACCCACGAATGTTGAAAAATTCGGGGATGACTTGTGGCTAGGGGTGAAAGGCCAATCAAACTCGGAAATAGCTGGTTCTCCGCGAAATCTATTTAGGTAGAGCGTCCTGTGAATACTCCTGGGGGTAGAGCACTGGATGGGCTATGGGGGCTCACCGCCTTACTGATCCTAACCAAACTCCGAATACCAGGAAGTACTGCAGGGCAGACACACAGTGGGTGCTAACGTCCATTGTGGAGAGGGAAACAACCCTGACCGCCAGTTAAGGTCCCTAAGTTATGGCTAAGTGGGAAAGGATGTAGAGATCCCAAAACAACCAGGATGTTGGCTTAGAAGCAGCCATCATTTAAAGAAAGCGTAACAGCTCACTGGTCTAAATAAGGGTCTCCGCGCCGAAAATGTACCGGGGCTAAAGCCATACACCGAAACTGCGGGTGCGTCTTATGACGCGCGGTAGCGGAGCGTTCTGTAAGCTGATGAAGGTGGACCCGTGAGGGCTGCTGGAGGTATCAGAAGTGCGAATGCTGACATGAGTAACGATAAAGAGGGTGAGAGACCCTCTCGCCGAAAGTCCAAGGGTTCCTGCGCAACGCTAATCGGCGCAGGGTTAGCCGGCCCCTAAGGCGAGGCCGAAAGGCGTAGTCGATGGGAACGGGGTTAATATTCCCCGGCCAGTGGGTAGTGACGGATGCCGTGTATCGTATCTCCTTATTGGATTGGAGATGCGGTGAAGGTGTTCCTGGAAATAGCTCCCACGCTAAGACCGTACCCGAAACCGACACAGGTGGACAGGTAGAGTATACCAAGGCGCTTGAGAGAACTGTGCTGAAGGAACTCGGCAAATTGCTCCCGTAAGTTCGCGAGAAGGGAGCCCGGTACGAAGGCAACTTTGTATCGGGGGCACAGAATAGGGGGTTGCGACTGTTTATCAAAAACACAGGGCTCTGCGAAGCCGCAAGGCGACGTATAGGGTCTGACGCCTGCCCGGTGCTGGAAGGTTAAGAGGAGGTGTGCAAGCACCGAATTGAAGCCCCAGTAAACGGCGGCCGTAACTATAACGGTCCTAAGGTAGCGAAATTCCTTGTCGGGTAAGTTCCGACCTGCACGAATGGCGTAACGACTTCCCCGCTGTCTCCAGCACAGACTCAGTGAAATTGAATTCCCCGTGAAGATGCGGGGTTCCTGCGGTCAGACGGAAAGACCCCGTGCACCTTTACTACAGCTTCACACTGGTATTCGTGATGACATGTGTAGGATAGGTGGTAGGCGTTGAACCCCGGGCGCCAGCTCGGGTGGAGCCATCCTTGAAATACCACCCTTTGTCCTCATGGATATCTAACCGCGGTACTACAATATCCGGGACCGTGTGTGGCGGGTAGTTTGACTGGGGCGGTCGCCTCCCAAATGGTAACGGAGGCGCGCGAAGGTAGGCTCAGAGCGGTCGGAAATCGCTCGTTGAGTGCAATGGCATAAGCCTGCCTGACTGCGAGACTGACAAGTCGAGCAGAGACGAAAGTCGGTCATAGTGATCCGGTGGTCCCTCGTGGAAGGGCCATCGCTCAACGGATAAAAGGTACGCCGGGGATAACAGGCTGATGATGCCCAAGAGTCCATATCGACGGCATTGTTTGGCACCTCGATGTCGGCTCATCGCATCCTGGGGCTGGAGCAGGTCCCAAGGGTTTGGCTGTTCGCCAATTAAAGCGGTACGTGAGCTGGGTTCAGAACGTCGCGAGACAGTTCGGTCCCTATCTGCCGTGGGTGTAGGAAATTTGAGAGGATCTGTCCCTAGTACGAGAGGACCGGGATGGACGTACCTCTGGTGGACCTGTTGTGGCGCCAGCCGCATTGCAGGGTAGCTATGTACGGAATGGATAACCGCTGAAGGCATCTAAGCGGGAAACCAACCTCAAAACAAGATATCCCTTGAGAGCCGTGGAAGACCACCACGTCGATAGGAGGCATGTGGAAGGGTGGTAACATCCGAAGCTGAGCCTTACTAATAGCTCGATCGATCTTGATCACTCCCATTAAGCTATAATCATAAAGCTTAAATCCAAAAACAAAGCTTCAACTAAACAAAACAGACCAGTTCATAATGTGACTTATTCCTGCCCGGTGGCTATGGCGGGGCGCCCCCACCCGATCCCATCCCGAACTCGGAAGTGAAACGCCCCTGCGCCAATGGTACTTCGTCTTAGACGCGGGAGAGTAGGCGCCGCCGGCATGATAGACACACAAAATCTCGACAAATACACAGA
>NZ_DS996818.1:0-95000 GCF_000156235.1 Pseudovibrio sp. JE062 | reverse complement strand
CGTATAGGGTCTGACGCCTGCCCGGTGCTGGAAGGTTAAGAGGAGGTGTGCAAGCACCGAATTGAAGCCCCAGTAAACGGCGGCCGTAACTATAACGGTCCTAAGGTAGCGAAATTCCTTGTCGGGTAAGTTCCGACCTGCACGAATGGCGTAACGACTTCCCCGCTGTCTCCAGCACAGACTCAGTGAAATTGAATTCCCCGTGAAGATGCGGGGTTCCTGCGGTCAGACGGAAAGACCCCGTGCACCTTTACTACAGCTTCACACTGGTATTCGTGATGACATGTGTAGGATAGGTGGTAGGCGTTGAACCCCGGGCGCCAGCTCGGGTGGAGCCATCCTTGAAATACCACCCTTGTCCTCATGGATATCTAACCGCGGTACTACAATATCCGGGACCGTGTGTGGCGGGTAGTTTGACTGGGGCGGTCGCCTCCCAAATGGTAACGGAGGCGCGCGAAGGTAGGCTCAGAGCGGTCGGAAATCGCTCGTTGAGTGCAATGGCATAAGCCTGCCTGACTGCGAGACTGACAAGTCGAGCAGAGACGAAAGTCGGTCATAGTGATCCGGTGGTCCCTCGTGGAAGGGCCATCGCTCAACGGATAAAAGGTACGCCGGGGATAACAGGCTGATGATGCCCAAGAGTCCATATCGACGGCATTGTTTGGCACCTCGATGTCGGCTCATCGCATCCTGGGGCTGGAGCAGGTCCCAAGGGTTTGGCTGTTCGCCAATTAAAGCGGTACGTGAGCTGGGTTCAGAACGTCGCGAGACAGTTCGGTCCCTATCTGCCGTGGGTGTAGGAAATTTGAGAGGATCTGTCCCTAGTACGAGAGGACCGGGATGGACGTACCTCTGGTGGACCTGTTGTGGCGCCAGCCGCATTGCAGGGTAGCTATGTACGGAATGGATAACCGCTGAAGGCATCTAAGCGGGAAACCAACCTCAAAACAAGATATCCCTTGAGAGCCGTGGAAGACCACCACGTCGATAGGAGGCATGTGGAAGGGTGGTAACATCCGAAGCTGAGCCTTACTAATAGCTCGATCGATCTTGATCACTCCCATTAAGCTATAATCATAAAGCTTAAATCCAAAAACAAAGCTTCAACTAAACAAAACAGACCAGTTCATAATGTGACTTATTCCTGCCCGGTGGCTATGGCGGGGCGCCCCCACCCGATCCCATCCCGAACTCGGAAGTGAAACGCCCCTGCGCCAATGGTACTTCGTCTTAAGACGCGGGAGAGTAGGGCGCCGCCGGGCATGAATAAGACACACAAAAATCTCGACAAAATACACAGAACACAAAATCACACAAAAGCCCCCGATGCATAACGCTCGGGGGCTTTTCTGCGTTTGGAACCAGCGGCAAAAGCCTAAATATACCTCTCAGAACTGCCAATAATCCCTCAACCAAACAGAGCAACTGAAACTTCAATGAGTTGATCACACATGCCTGACACTCAGCGGTTGATATCGAAGAAGCAGCGTCATCCGTAATGAAATCGAGCTGTCTGCTAAGGCTGGAATAATTTTGCGTTCTTATGCGCGTTGGTTTGAAAGATTTACGTTCAGATGGCGTTGCTAGGTTGAAACCGGGGCTAAGCGGGGGTCTTTGGGAGTGTTGGCGGAGCTTATAGGTTACGAGGACAACTCAGAAGGTGGCGCCATAAGAAATGGTTCTCGGTGAGGACCGCTGCAACGAGATATCACCGCACCACGGAGATCTCTGGGAGATAGCCTTCTGTAGGTCCTCGGGGATATGGAGGGAATATCTCTTAATCGCAGTGAATGCAGCTGCTGATCACGCAAGCTTGGCTGAAGCTGGCTCAAACACCATAGCGGACCAACTTATCCCCCTTGCAATCCACGCACTCACGGCACTGCTTACTCAGAGTTATTCCCTTTGTCCAGGCAACCAGTGCGCGCTCGTCTGTGATGTACTCCTAGTAATCCTCTATCGTAATTGCGGAGGCCAGCTTTGGCATGGCGGCTCTCTAAATAAGTCCGCTTTGCTCCAGTTGGGACTTCAGTAGAACCCGGTCACGGTCAAGGTCCGGGGCGATGCCGTGGAGCAGGGTGGGGATGGCATTGTCGTAGGTGATCGACAGGTTATGGTCCCGGCCGATGGCACCCATATAGGTGCTCGTACCGCTGCTCTGAGTAACCCACCACTAGCATCAGTGGATCCGGTTGAGCCAACTCCGGAGTTGATAGGCGCTCACTGCAAGCTGGGTCCAGAGATAAGCCTTGAGAGAGGCAGAGGGTTCTGAAGGGCAAGTTCGATGTATTTGAACAGGCTGATGTTGTTGCGGGTGTAGGTGTGGTTCTTGTACCAGCCAATGTCGTTCATGATCTCTTCCTGTGGCCTGTCGGTAATCAGGGTGACTTGCTGTTTGAGTAGGCTGCCAGCTCGTGGAAATTGGTTTGCTGAATAGCTGATGCTTCAATATGTGCCAGATGCCAGATGCCAGATGCCAGATGCCAGATGCCAGATGCCAGATGTCAGATGCCTGTATCAAGCCTGAGCTATCGTTCTTCATCTCAATTGGCACCGTAAGTCAGATCATGTTCGCCGTGAGGAAAATACCTCCGGAAATGATGGTGACCAGCAGCAGCTTGTCTGTGAGGAGGAGGCGTGTGTGTCGGAAGGTCAGGTAGGCGGTGGGGGCCATGGTGGCTGGGAGGAGGAGGAGTTTGTAGTGGGTTTGGAGGAAGGTGGTGATTGGTTGCATGTAAGGGTGCAGGGCTTCGAGACCTTTGGTGCCCAGGGCGCCGTAGAGGCAGAATTGGCCTACGCCGAGGAGGACGCCACCTGTTGTTGCTGGCAGGAAGCGAGAGGCGGGGATGTTGCTGGCGCCGCTGAGAAAAGGTGTGATCCAGGCCAGTGGTCCAAGGATGCGGGCTGAAATGATGAACGGGACTGCGTGCTTTTGCAGGGCGGTGCGGGCCTTGTGCCACGCCCGGCGTCGCTTCAAGGGTTTGAGAAAGCGCAGAATGGCTCGAGTACCGTACACTCTGCCGAGGAGGTAGCTTGTGATGTCTGCTAGCAATGCGGCGACCATAACCACTATGATCGGCCAGGGATTGCCAGAGGCTGCATAGAGGGCTCCGGCTGCGAGGAAGGCGATTTCGCCAAAGACAAAGAAACTTGGGCCGATGAGAGCATCGCCGAAGGCAATGGCTGCCAACAGGGCATAGCTGAGGGGCCCGTTGAAGGTGGTAATGAGATCCTGCATGACTTAAGTGTTGCTGTAGTGGCCGAACTCGTAGGGGACTTCGTTTTTGTAAAGTTCGCCTTTGAAGAAGCGCAGCAGGTTGGCTTTGAGGTAGGTCCAGCCTGTTCGCAGAATACCATCCTGATTGAGGCGTCGTGGGTTGAACATGAAGCGGGGCTTGATGATTTGCCCTGAAAACCGGCCTGTCTTTTGGGCTTTGAGGACGTAGTTGCAATCTTCGCAGAGCTTCAGCTTTTCATCAAAGCCACCAATGGCTTCATGGGTTTGCGGCGTTGAGAACAGGCATGCGCCGACTGCGGTTGGGAAGAAACGTCGGCTAAGGGTTATGCCGAGGTTCATCAGTTCATAGCCGATCACCTGTTTGGCTGGCAGGCGATAGCTGGACATGAGGACGATGCCGATGTCGAGGCTGCGATACTCCAGCTCCCACATGGATTCAGCCAGAAAGTTTGGTGGCAGTCGGGTATCTGCATCCAGAAACAAGATGCGGCGGCCTTTGGCCTGCGCTGCACCGGTGTTGCGACCGAGGCTGACACCGCGCTTTTCCATCTGCACGATGCGGTAGTGCCCGAAGTTTTTTGCATGGCGCTGAGACAGTGGCACCGTGTTGTCTGTGCTGGCACTGTCCACATGGATGATCTCGAAGTTCTGCCATGTTTGCAGGTTCAGATCTGCCAGCAGACGCGGGAGGTGGTGTTCCTCATTCAAGGTGATGATGACAATTGAGAGATCGATCGTGGTCATGAGCGTGCCTTCCAAGCCTTTCTGAGCATTGGTTTGCGCGGTCAAACTGAAGAGCACCTGAACCTGATTTCGAAACTCTTTGCCTTTGAGAGTTACAAAGGAGGTCAGGTTCATTGGATGGAGGTTTGTGATGACTCTGTTTGACCATAGCAAGCAGGCACTGGAAGAGTGGCGGGGTGGGGTGATGACCCAGATGCGGGTTTCAGCGGTCAATGGGTCTCGTCAGCTTTGCATTTTTGACCAGTGGTGCGAGCCGGAAAGTGGGGCACCGCGGCATTTGCATGCGGTTGAAGAGCTGTTGGAGGTAATTGAGGGCACTGCGGAGATCACCTGCGGAAATGAAACCCATGTTGCCATAGCCAATCAGAGTGTTTTGATCCCTGCGGGGTGTTTGCATGGGTTTAAGAATATTGGTGAGGGCACGCTGCATGTGCGGGCGACTTTGGCGGCACCGATTTTTGAGGCCAGTTATGAGAACAGCTCGGAGGTTTCCCGGCGCTGGGTGCCGGATGGGAAATCGTGATCAGCTCAGCTCTCTGGAGGCAAGTTCAATAGATTTGGCCGCAATTCTGTTTTAGTCGTTATTTCTGCGTATCTTTATCTGAAAACCGGTTTCCACTTTTCGGAGATACGCTTTAGCTTTGAGATTTGAAGTGAGGGCAGGATGCTGGGAGGCTTTATCTGTCTGGCTCACACATAAAAGAATATCCGGAAAGCGGGGGAACAGGATGTTTGCCAAAGAACATATCAAGTATGAGCCGGTGGATCTGCCGGACCGTATGGACCTTTCTGATGAGCAGATGCTTGAGGCTGTGAAAGCCTTTTATGACAAGATGAAGCGACGCCATACGGTGCGGGATTTTTCTGATCGCCCTGTTGCCCGTGAAGTGATTGAGGAATGCATCCGCACAGCCGGGACTGCACCTTCTGGTGCAAACCATCAGCCATGGCATTTCGTGGCGATTTCTCAATCAGACTTCAAGAAGCGCATACGTGATGCGGCTGAGGAAGAAGAGCGTCGGTTTTATGACGGCGGAGCTGGTGATGAATGGATCAAGGCGCTGGAGCCGATTGGCACCAATGACCATAAACCTCATCTGGAGGAGGCGCCGTGGCTGATCGTGGTGTTTGCGCAGCGCTGGGGTGAGTTTGAAGATGGTACGCGCTACAAGAATTACTACGTGCCTGAAAGCACCGGTATTGCCTGTGGTTTTCTGCTGACCGCGCTGCACCATGCCGGATTGGTTTCGCTGACCCATACGCCGAACCCGATGAAGTTTCTGAATGGCATGCTGGATCGTCCGGACTCTGAAAAGCCGATCATGATTATTGCGGTGGGACACCCGGCGGAGGATGCAAAGGTGCCTTCCGTTGCTAAGCTGAAAAAGCCGCTCTCTGAAATCCTGACTGTGGCGGATTAGAGCGTATTCTTATCCGAAAACCGGAGCCACTTTTCGGGAATGCGCTTTAGAGCTTCAGGTTCTTCAGCCGCAGGGAGTTCATGACTACGCAGAAGGATGAGAGGCTCATGGCCAGTGCTGCGATCATGGGTGAGAGCAGGGCTCCGGTGAAGGGGTAGAGAATGCCTGCTGCGATGGGAACTCCTGCGGAGTTGTAGACAAACGCCAGAAAGAGGTTCTGGCGGATGTTACGCAGTGAGCCGATGGCGAGCTTGCGGGCGCGGACGATGCCGGTGAGGTCGCCATTGAGCAGGGTGATGCCTGCGCTTTCAACGGCGACGTCGGCCCCGGTTCCCATGGCCAGACCCACATCCGCAGAGGCCAGAGCCGGGGCGTCGTTGACGCCATCACCTGCCATGGCCACCATGGCGCCGGAGGTGTGGAGCTGATCGATCAGGGTCTTCTTGTCTTCCGGCAGGGCTTCAGCTTTGAACTCATCAATGCCCACAGTGGCAGCCACGGTTTTGGCTGTGAGGGCGTTGTCTCCCGTTGCCATGATGACTTTGATGCCTGCCTCATGCAGCTGCTTGATGGCTTTGCTTGCGTTTTCCTTGATCGGATCAGAGATGGCGATGAGGCCGATGACTTTTTCTTTGTTTGAGATGAAGATGCTGGTGTTGCCGGTCTCGCTGAGAGATTGATGCTTTTGCTTCATCTCCTCGGAGATCTTGTCGGTCAGGCCGAAGATGGCCGGGTTGCCGATGGCGTAGACGTTATCGTCTACCTTGGCGCTGACGCCTTTGCCGGTGTGGGCCTCAAAGTCTTCTGAGTTGGAGAGCGCCATACCTCTGTAATTGGCGGCGTTGACGATGGCTTCTGCTAGCGGGTGCTCGGAGCCTTTTTCAATGGAGGCGGCCACGTGGAGCAGCTGGTCTTCGGTGTACTCTTCGGAGAACGCATGGATTGAGGTGACGGTCGGTTTGCCTTCCGTGATGGTGCCGGTCTTGTCGACGATGAGGGTGTCGACTTTGGACATGAGCTCTAGTGCTGTGGCGTCTTTGATGAGCACGCCGACCTGTGCACCTCTGCCGCTGGCGGTCATGATGGACATGGGGGTGGCGAGGCCCAGTGCGCACGGGCAGGCGATGATGAGCACGGAGACGGCGACTATGATGGCATAGGAAAGGGACGGTGCCGGGCCGACGATGAGCCAGATGAAGAAAGACAGGATCGAGATGCCGACGACTGTTGGGACGAAGTACGCGGAAACCTTGTCTGCCATGCCCTGAATGGGCGCGCGGGAGCGTTGTGCGGAGGAGACCATGGCGACGATCTTGGAGAGCATGGTGTCGGCGCCGACGTTGATGGCCTCGATGATGAGTGTGCCGTTTTTGTTGAGCGTGCCGCCGGTGACGGTGTCGTCGACGTTCTTCTCAAGAGCGATGGGTTCGCCGGTGATCATGCTTTCGTCCACGTAGGACTGGCCGTCGATGACGCGGGAGTCGACGGGGATGGCCTCGCCGGGGCGGACGCGGAGCTTGTCGCCGGTCATGATGTTTTCAAGCGGGGCGTCGTACTCGGTGCCATCGTCCAGCACGCGGCGGGCGGTTTTGGGGGCGAGGTCCAGGAGGGCGCGGATGGCGTCGCCGGTGCGTTCGCGGGCGCGCAGTTCCAGCACCTGCCCCATGAAGATCAGCGCGACGATGACAGCGGCGGCTTCATAGTAGACGGGAGGATGGCCGGTGGCGGCACGGATGCCAGGGGGAAACAGGCCAGGCAGGAACGTGGCGACGAGAGAATAGAGATAGGCAGCTCCGACACCGAGGGTGATCAGGGTCCACATGTTGAGGTTCCATGTGGTGATGGATTTGATGCCGCGCTTGAATAAGGGAACGCCTGCCCACAGGACAACGGGTGAGGCCAGGATGAACTCGACGTAGATGGCGGTGGGTTCGCCGATCCACTCGCGGAAGGGGAGGCCAATGAACGGGCCCATGGTGATGGCGAGGAGTGGGATTGCGAGAACTGCGCTGAGCCAGAAACGGCGGGTGAAGTCAACAAGTTCGTGGCTGGGTTCGTCATTGGTGGTGACAGTCATGGGCTCCAGTGCCATGCCGCAGATCGGGCATTCGCCGGGGCCTTTCTGGATGATCTGCGGGTGCATGGGGCAGGTGTAGTCGATGTCCTGCGCGTTGGCGTCCTGCTGCTTCCTGCTGTTGCCGCTTGCGTAGAAGTAGGGATCGCCCTCGAAGGTGTGGGAGCATTTTTCGGAGCAGAAGTGGTAGGACTTTCCAGCGAAGTCAGCGGCAAGGGTTTCAGAGGTGACGGTGACCTGCATACCGCAGACCGGGTCTTGTTCTGTGGTACCGGAGGTGGGTGTGTTTGATGCCTCGTCCATCGGTCAACAGGCTCCCTGATCCAACAAGCTCGCGTTTCACCAGCGCAGATCATAAGCCTTTGCCCTGCCTGAAAGGATTAATGCCTAAGGGGAACTGACAGTATCCCTAGACAGGGCTTAACGGGAACGGAGGTATTTGGTTCAAACTGCCGGAAGTACCTGTCAGGCAGCGATTGTGAGGCGCTCTGTGAGGGCTTCCGGGAAGGCCAGTTCATGCCGTGCACGCCATTCTGAGGTGACGTAGTTGATGATCAGGCTCTTGCGCGGAGCGCTGATCTCGCGCTTTTCAAAGCCGTGCCAGGAGTCGTCTGACGGGATGAAGAACATGGCCCGGTTGGGGGACCATGGTGTGTTGGAGTGGAAGGTCTCTTTATCGGAGTACAAAGAGGTGCCCCACTCTTCACCGTGGGCCTCTGAGAGGTAGATCATCAGGGTGAACTTCTTGGCACCGATATCGGTGTGTGGTTCCAGCCAGAAACCTTCCTGATCGCACGTATACTCGATGCGCAGATAGGTACCTGTGAGATCCACTCCGCATTTCTCATAGAACAGCTCGATCATTTGCGGCGCCTGAAAGGCGGAGGCGAACTCCTGCTCAGCTTCAAACTTCATGAAGCTGTCGCCGTGCAGATACTGGCGCAGCTTGTTGTTAGTCGCCCGTTGGCCTTCGCTGTAGTCCATCTCACGTATGCAGGTGGGCAAGCTCTGAAAGTCCGTCAGAATGGGCTGGGGCAGCAGGTTGTCTGCGGTCCAGTGCAAAAACGGGGCTTTGTGAGGTGTTGCTTGGCGAAGTGCATGAAAGATGGATGCGCTGATGAGGCTTGCGGAGTTTGGGCGATTCATAAAGTCCTCCTCCTGCGCTGCCGTGCTTATGTTGCATGGGCGTTACTGCAGGTGGTTGTTGGCTTGGAACAGGCGGGAGGTACTTAATGCCAGCTTAGGGGCTGAACAATGTCAGCTTGCAATCGTCGAAAATGCCTAATGAAATACGGTAGTTCGTTTTAATGCGAATTTGAGCGCAATTGGTTGGAACAGGCCGCTATCAGCCGTTTTGGGACTGAACCATCTTCAGGTGTGGTTCCATGATCTTGGCGAATTTGCGGATGATTTTTTCGACGTAGGCTGGGTCGCTGTGGAACTCTTGCTGGAAGATCATGCCGCGGATGAAGGAGCGCCAGATGAGGAGGGTGAGGGTCATGTCCTCTTCCGCTGCTTTGTCCAGGCCTGGAGGTAGGAAGAACTGGTTGAGCTGGTCGTTCCAGTCTTCCAGCTTTGGCGAGATGCGCTGCGAGAGTGCTTTATCGGTGCGCGTTGCCATGATGATTTCAGAGAACGCCCGGCCCTCCGGTGTGTTGATGATGTTGCGCCAGTAAGTCACGAGGGCATCTGCCAGTGTGCCCCCCTCAGCTTGCGTGATCTGTGCGAACGGGAAGGAGCTTGGGCTTTCCTGCTGGTAGTGGCGCAGAATTCTTGAAAGCAGAAAATCCACCGTGCCTATGACCAGATCTTCCTTGGAGGGGAAGTGGTGCATCAGCGCGCCGCGGCTGACATCAACGCCTTCCAGCACCCGGTTGATGGAAGTTTCTGCATAGCCAAGCCGGTCGAGGCAATCGATGGTCGACTTAATGAGGGCCTTGCGTGTGTTTTCACCGCGCTGCTTCTTCATGTCCAACTTGCTTACCATGATCAACCTTAGCCTTAAGACGGGGTTTTTGCTGAAATACTTGACGTATTGGGAAGGAGTATATACCGTACGTTTGGTATGTAAAAGAGGTTTCCGTCAAAATGACCATGAAAAACACGGAAAATCAAAGCTCTAGTAAACGTAAGCAGCCCATTCGCATTGGGGGGGCTTGCGGGTTTTGGGGTGACTCCAACGCGTCTACGGGGCAATTGTTGCGCGCTGGCGGGCTCGATTACATCGTCTATGACTATCTGGCAGAGATCACTCTTTCCATCATGGCAAGAGCGCGTCAGAAGTCCCCTGATCTTGGATACGCGACGGATTTTGCCGAGCAGGTGCTTGGGCTCAATCTGAAAACAATCGCTGCTTCCAAGACGAAGATTTTAAGCAATGCAGGCGGCGTGAATCCAGAGAGTTGTGCTGCCAAGATCCGTGAGTTGATTGCTGCACAGAAGCTGGATCTGAAGGTTGCTGTTGTGACCGGTGATGACCTGCTGGCGGAAGCTTCTGCCTTTAAAGAGGCTGGTGTCACTGAGATGTTCTCCGGTGAAGCCTTTCCTAAAGCGGAGAAGGTTGCTTCCATCAACGCCTATCTCGGTGCGCAGCCAGTTGTTGCTGCTTTGGAGGCGGGTGCAGATATTGTGATTACGGGTCGATGTGCTGACAGTGCGTTGACGCTTGCGGCTTGTGCTCATGCCTTTGGCTGGGACTGGACGGATTATGATCGCCTCTCTGCAGGTAGCCTTGTTGGGCATTTGCTGGAGTGCGGAACGCAAGTGACTGGCGGCAACTTTACAGACTGGCGGGATGTGCCGGATGTGAAGAAAATCGGTTATCCGGTTGCGACTGTCTATGAAGATGGCAGCTGCGACCTGAGCAAGCCTGAAGGCAGCGGCGGCCTTGTGAGTGTTGGCACAGTTGCAGAGCAGCTGGTTTATGAGATCGGTAATCCGCAAGCTTACCTGCTGCCAGATGTGACCTGCGATTTCTCCAAGGTAACGATTGAGGCGAAGACCTCTGAGAGTGTGCATGTATCTGGTGCGAAAGGGCGTGCTGCGCCTGAGAGCCTGAAGGTTTCTGCGACCTGGGCGGATGGGTTCCGCATTGGATTGATGGTGCCTTATGTAGGCTTTGATGCAGGTGAGAAAGCGAAGGTTTTTGCTGACCTTGCCCTTGGCCGCGCTGAGACAGTTATGAAGAAACTTGGTGCGCCCGGCTATCAGGAAGTTTCCGTTGAGATCGTGGGGGCAGGATCTCAGATAGGGGAAGCGCCTGTCAGCCGGGGCACTTACGAAGAAGTTGTCTTGAAGATTGCCGCACGGCATGTGGACCAGCGGGCTGCTGGTTTGTTGCTGCGGGAGCTGACCGGCCTTGGCCTTTCTGTTGCGCCGGGCATGACGACCTTTAATGGCGGAAGGCCTAAGCCTTCTCCTGTAGTACGGTTGTTCTCTTTCCTTGTTGAGCAGTCTGCCGTGTCTCCCAAAGTTTCGCTGGAAGGTGAGGCAGTGGCGTTTGAGCAGGTTGTTGCAGCAGAGGCTGTCGCTCCAGTTGAAGCAACTGAGGTTCCGGGTGCGCCTGCTGTTGACGACGCGTTGGCAGAGGTGCCGCTTATCAAGCTTGCCTATGCCCGCAGTGGTGACAAAGGTGACAAGGCAAACATTGGCGTTATCGCGCGAAAAGCAGAGTGGCTGCCTTGGATTGCAGCGGCTTTGAGTGAAGATGCGGTTGCCAAGGCCTTTGCGCATTTCAATCCGGGGAAGGTTTCCCGTTTCTATCTGCCGGGCTGTCATGCGCTCAACTTCCTGATTGATGATGTGCTGGGCGGTGGTGGCATTGCCAGCTTGCGGCTGGACCCGCAGGCGAAGGCCTATAGCCAGATCCTGCTGAGGCACAGTGTTTCCGTTCCGCACTCCATCGCGCAGGAGGTGATGTGATGACTGATGCACCAACAACGGATGCTGTGCTGGTTGCGCAGCAAGATGGCTGGATGACCATCACGCTGAACCAGCCGGAAAAGCGTAACCCGCTGACCGGCGAAGTGATTGCTGAAATTTCCAAGGTTCTGCGGGATGTGCAGGATGACCGCAGCGTGCGTGGCATTACGTTCACCGGTGCTGGTGGTGTGTTCTGTGCAGGCGGTGATCTCAAGTCCTTCCAGCAGATTATGGCTGGTGGCGATGAGGCTGAAGCTATTGCGCAGAAGATCAGTCTGGAAGCTGCCGAGTTTTTTGGAATGATCGCCCATCAGCCACAAGTGACCATTGCTTTGGTGGAGGGCGCAGCCATGGCTGGTGGCCTGGGCATGGCGTGTGCCTGTGATTTTGTGGTGGCCACGCAAGATGCCAAGTTTGCTTTTACTGAGACGCGGATTGGCTTGCCGCCGGCTCAGATTGCTCAGTACGTGACCAAGCGACTGGGCTACCAGAAAGCCAAGAAAATGCTCGTGTTGGGGAGCAAACTGACCGGTGATGAGGCCTTTGACGTCGGTCTGGTTGATCAGGCTGTTGCCAGTCAGGCAGAGCTTGAAGCAGAAGAGGCTGAGATAAAACAGCAGGTTCTGGCCTGTGCGCCGGGTGCTGTTGCTGCCACGAAGAAGGTGGTTGAAGAGACGCGTTTCCTTGAACAGGAGGAATTGCGCCAAAGTGCAGCTGCCTATTTTGCGAGAGCAATTGTTGGGGACGAGGGACAGGAAGGTGTGAAGTCGTTTTTGCAGAAACGCAAACCGTCCTGGGCTCCATAACTGGCCCCTCAAATTTAGGGGTATGCGTTTACCCGATAACAGATGTTCGAATGCGGTGAAGGAAGAAGAAATGCAGGGTATGCTCATATGCGTATGAGCTGATTATAATGCCGAAGTCTATCGCGCAAAAAAGATAGTGCTGGAAGCAGCGGGGAGGCTGAACCAGCACATCAGAGGAGGGAACATGGGTACACAGTACGCACTGCCAATTGAAATGCTGCAAAAATGGGCCACAGAGAAACCAAACTCGGTTTATCTGCGACAGCCTGTGAACCGGCAGTTCATCGAGTTCACCTGGAAGGAGTGTTACGACACGGTCCGGCGAATGGCTGCTGCGCTCCAATCAATGGGTTTCCAACCGGGGGACCGGATTGGCATTCTCTCCAAAAACTGCGCTGAATGGTTTCTTGCTGACTTTGCAATTCAGGCTGCTGGTTACATCTCCACGCCGATCTACTACACCGCCTCTGGAGATACGATCAGCTACATCATTGACCATGCGGACATCAAAGCGGTGTTCATGGGCAAGCTGGATGACTTTGCGCCGAGTGAGCAGAGTATCCGCGACGGTGTGGTGAAGATTGCACTTCCTTATAAAACGATAGATTGCGAGTACAGCTGGACGGAGCTGCTTAAACAGAATGAGCCTTTACCAGAAGACCAGCTTGCCAAGCCGGATCTGGATGAGCTGTTTTCCATTGTTTACACCTCTGGTTCCACCGGGAATCCGAAAGGGGTGGAAGTCTCCTGGCGCAACATTGCTTATGGGGCGTGGTCTCCAACCCAGTCTCTTGAACTGGGCCGTGAAGAGCGTCTGATTTCCTATCTGCCGCTGGCCCATATCACCGAGCGCGCACTCATCGAGCATGTGAGCCTTTATGCCGGTGTGGTGGTGAGCTTTGTGGAGTCGCTGGATACCTTTGCAGAAGATTTGCGGGCTGCTGAAGTGACCATGTTTATTTCTGTGCCGCGGCTCTGGATGAAGTTCCAGTCTGGAATTCTTGCCAAGGTGCCACAGAAGAAGCTGGACCGGCTTTTGAGCATTCCGATCCTGAGCTGGTACGTGAAGCGGAAGATCCGTGCGCAGCTTGGTTTGACCAATGCGAAGCTGATCGGCAGTGGATCTGCGCCGATCTCCAAGGCCGTGCTGGAGTGGTATCAGAAGCTGGGCATCAATATCACTGAAGGGTGGGGCATGACTGAGACGGCTGGTCTTGCGTCCTCGCACTTCCCGTTCCGTGCGGACAAGGTTGGTACCATCGGTACGCCGCTTGCCGGGCTGGAGATTAAGATCACCGATGAGGGGGAGCTGCTTATTCGTGGGGATTCAGTCACCAAGGGTTACTACAAAGACCCTGAGATGACTGCAGAGACCATTGAAGAAGGTGGCTGGTTCCATACGGGAGACAAAGTGGAGCAGGATGCCGACGGGTTCTTGCGCATTACAGGCCGAGTGAAGGAGATCTTCAAGTCCTCCAAAGGCAAGTACATCGCACCGGTGCCGATTGAGGCGATGCTGTTTGACAATACCTATGTGGAGCAGGCCTGCGTGATGGGGTCTGAGCTGGCTCAGCCTGTAGCCGTGGTGTTCCTCTCCTCCGAGATCACTCATGGTCTGTCGCGTGAAGAGGTTCGTAGCAGTCTGGAAGAGACCTATCACAGCATCAATCGATCCGTTGAAAGCCATTTGAAGCTGAGTTCGATCATTGTCGCCAACGACATGTGGACCATCGAGAATGGCTATCTGACCCCAACCATGAAGATCAAGCGGACGCGTCTGGAAGATCGCTATCAGGACGTGGTGCACTCCATGCCGGATCGGCCTGTGGTCTGGGAAGATGAATGTGGAGCCGAGGCAACTGCTCCGGCCTGAAAGGATGATGATGGTTTGGGGTGACGTGGTCACCCCGGCCGGGATATTCTGAGGTGAGAACCTCTGTTTGACTAAGCCGCGCTTGTGGCAGGGAGACTTTTGGAATGAGCAATGAACCGTCCCGTTACGCATCAGTCCTGCGAGATGGGTTGTTTGATGGGCAGACTATGATTGTGACTGGGGGAGGCAGTGGCATTGGTCGCTGCATCGCCCACGAACTCGCAGCGCTGGGTGCCCATACCGTTCTCCTTGGCCGCAAGCAGGCAAAGCTTGATGCGGTGGCTGATGAAATCCGTGAGGATGGGAGCGAGGTTTCAACTCACTCGCTGGACATTCGCAATGAAGAGGCTGTTGGTGAAACTGTTGCCAAGATTGTTGCGGAGCGTGGTGTGATCCATGGTCTGGTGAACAACGCGGGTGGGCAGTATCCAAGCCCTGCGGCCTCAATCAAGAAGAAGGGCTTTGACGCGGTTGTTGAGACCAATGTGACCGGCGGGTTTCTGATGGCGCGTGAGGTTTACAATCAGAGCATGCGCAAGAGCAAAGGCGGTGCCATCGTCAATATTGTTGCGGATATGTGGCGTGGCATGCCGGGTATGGCGCACTCTGGGGTGGCGCGGGCCGGGATGCAGAACCTGACCATGACACTGGCCGTTGAATGGGCTGAAGCTGGTGTGCGGGTGAATGCGGTGGCGCCGGGCTGGATCGCGTCTTCCGGCTTTGACACCTATGATGAGAACTTCATCAAGCACATGTTTGCCCGTATGTCGGAGAACAATCTGGCGCGCCGTCTTGGGACGGAAGCTGAGGTGGCATCTCTGGTGAACTTCCTGTTGTCTCCGGGTGCTGCGTTCATTACCGGTCAGTGCATTGGCGTTGATGGTGGTGCGCCGCTCTGGACTAATCTGATGCCGGTTGGCGATAATGCAAACATGAAGGAATACCAGGGCTTCCATCGCTATGAGAAGCCGAAGGCCCTTCAAGCTTGGGAGAAAGACAAATGCCCAAGTTAACCTCGGCTGTCGATAGCAGTAGTGCCGCGTTTGCCCAGAACAAGGCCTTCATGGAAGCTCTGATTGAGGAGTTTCGTGGGTATGAGGCTAAGGTTCGCGAGAACTCAGAGAGCAAGCGTGGGAAGTTCGAGAAACGTGGGCAGTTGTTGCCGCGGGATCGGGTGAGCTTGCTGCTGGATCGTGGTTCGCCACTCATGGAAATCTCCACGCTGGCTGGCCTGAAGATGCATGATGATGATGGCAAGAAGAACGCCGCAGGTGGTGGCTCGATTGCTGGCATCGGCTATGTGGCAGGCAAGCGCTGTCTTATTGTGGCGACGGATTCTGCGATCAAGGGCGGTTCGATCTCTCCGATGGGGTTGAAGAAGACGCTTCGCCTGCAGGAGATTGCCAAAAAGCAGAAGCTGCCGATTGTTGCGCTAACAGAAAGTGCTGGTGCGAACCTCATGTACCAGTCTGAGTTGTTTGTTGAAGGCGGACGGGCGTTTGCCAATCAGGCGCGTATGTCTGCGGCAGGCATTCCGCAGGTAACGGTGGTGCATGGGTCGTCGACCGCTGGTGGTGCCTATATGCCGGGGCTTTCGGATTACACGGTTGTGGTGCGTGGCAAGACGAAGATCTTTCTGGCAGGTCCTCCGCTGCTGAAAGCGGCAACGGGTGAGATTGCTTCAGATGAAGAGCTTGGTGGGGCGGAGCTGCACTACAACACAGCTGGCACGGCGGAATATATAGCTGAAGATGATGCGCACGGTGTTGAGACTGCGCGTGAGATTGTCGACCATCTGCCGTGGGATGCACCGTTAGAGGCAAAAGGTGGAAAGCAGCCGTTTTATGATGCTGAGGATCTGCTTGGCATCGTGCCGGAAGACACAAAGAAGCCGTACGATGTGCGAGAGATTATCGCACGCATCACGGATGGTTCCTACTTCCTCGATTTCAAGAAAGAGTTTGGCGGCTCCACCGTTTGTGGTCATGCTCGCATTGATGGGCAGGCTACTGGCATTCTTGGCAATAACGGCCCGATTGATCCGCAAGGCGCGGTGAAGGCAGCGCAGTTCATTCAGCTGTGCTGCCAGAGCAATACGCCGCTTCTCTTCCTGATGAACACCACTGGCTATCTGGTGGGCCGGGATGCGGAGACGGGCGGTATCGTCAAGCATGGGTCCAAAATGATTCAGGCGGTTGCCAATGCCACGGTTCCTAAAGTGACCATTGTTGTTGGTGGTGCCTGGGGTGCTGGCAACTACGGCATGTGTGGTCGTGGATTTGACCCGGACTTCATCTTCTCATGGCCCACTGCCAAGGTTGGTGTGATGGGGCCGGAGCAGGCGGCGACGGTGATGAAGATCATCACTGAAGAGAAGTTTGCGAAGATGGGACAAGAGGTCCCTGATGGCATGACCGATCAGATGGCACAGAAGATCATTGACCAGATGTCACCGGAGACCACGGCGCTTTATGCAACAGCACGGCTTTGGGATGACGGGATCATTGATCCAAGAGACACGCGCCGCGTTGTCTCAATGGCCCTATCTGTTTGTGCAGATGCCAAGAAACGTCAGCTTAATCCAACAGCATTCGGGGTCGCACGTGGCTAGGCAGGGCAGCGCATCACAGCTCCTGAAACACAGTTTTACATGAGGGTTTCACGATGGAATATACTGAAGAACATCGGAAAATGAAAAGTGCGGTGGTCAAGTTCGTCGAGGCCGAAATCAACCCGCATGTTCCCGAATGGGAAGAGGCTGGAATCTTCCCGGCCCATGAGCTTTTCAAGAAAATGGGTACCCTCGGTTTTCTTGGCGTCAACAAGCCGGAAGAGTACGGCGGAATGGGCCTTGATTACTCTTATCAGGCCATGACCATCGAAGCGCTGGGCGCATGTGCCTGCGGTGGTGTGCCAATGGCGATTGGCGTGCAGACCGACATGGCAACCCCGGCTCTCTCCCGGTTTGGTTCCGATGAGTTGCGCCGTGAGTTTCTGGCCCCGGCGATTGCTGGCGACATGGTGGCTTGTGTTGGTGTTTCCGAAGCGCATGCAGGTTCTGATGTGGCGAACATCAAGACCACAGCGCGCAAGGATGGTGATGACTATGTGATCACCGGTTCCAAGATGTGGATCACCAACTCCACGCAGGCGGACTATATGTGCATGCTGGCGAACACCAGTGATGGGCACAAACACCAGAATAAATCCCTGATCATCGTGCCGATGGACAGTGCAGGCATCACCAAGTCGGATCGCCTGAACAAGCTGGGTCAGCGATCCTCTGATACGGCGCAGATTTTCTTTGATGATGTGCGCGTGCCACAGCGCAATCTGATTGGAGATGAAGGTGCCGGGTTTATGTACCAGATGATGCAGTTTCAGGAGGAGCGCTTATGGTGCGCGCTGTCTCTGATTGACAGCATGGACCGCATCATTCAGCTGACGGAAGACTATTGCCGTGAGCGGGCTGCGTTCAACCAGAGCATTCTGGATTTTCAGGTGGTTCACTTCCGTCTGTCAGAGCTGCGGACTGAGGTTGAGCTGCTGCGTGCACTCTCTGAGAAGTGCGTTGAATCCATGGTGCGTGGTGAGAATGTGACCCGTCTTGCTTCCATGGCGAAGTTGAAGGCAGGCCGTTTGTCTCGCGAACTGGCGGACTCCTGTCTGCAATTCTGGGGTGGCATGGGGTACATGTGGGACAGCCCAGTGAGCCAGTTCCTACGGGATAGCCGCCTGACCTCCATTGGTGGCGGTGCGGATGAAGTGATGCTCTCCATCATCTCCAAGCTGGATGGCACTTTGCCTAACCCAAAGAAGAACCGTGCAATGCAGAAGGAAGCCGCTGAATAAGCTGCTTTCTCAGTCACTTTTTGAGGGCGTATCCTTTTCCGAAAACCGGTTTCCACTTTTCGGGGATACGCTCTATATCTTGGCACTGTGAAGGGAATTTTCGATGTTTGATAGCGTCCTGGTCGCCAATCGGGGGGAGATTGCTCGCCGGGTGTTCCGCACTGCGCGGCAAAAGGGCTATCGGAGTATTGCTGTTTATTCCGAGGCTGATGCAACCGCACCGCATGTCAAAGACGCTGATATTGCAGCGTGTATTGGCGGCGCGACACCAGCTGACTCCTACCTCAAGATTGAAGCTATTTTGGAAGCGGCCCGTAAAACCGGCGCACAGGCTGTGCATCCGGGCTACGGGTTCCTCGCGGAGAACGCGGAATTTGCGCGCGCTTGTGCGGAAGCTGGACTGGTGTTTATTGGTCCGCCAGCAGAAGCTATCGAGCTGATGGGCTCCAAGCGGCTTTCCAAACTGCGGATGATTGAGGCAGGGGTGCCGTGTGTGCCGGGATACTCTGGTGCGGATCAGTCGACAGACACATTGGCAGCAGAAGCTGCACGTATTGGCGTGCCGTTGATGATCAAGGCGTCTGCTGGTGGCGGTGGGCGTGGTTTGCGTCTTGTTGAGGACCTGAGTGGGCTTGAGGACAAGCTGGCTGCTGCTGCCTCTGAAGCTGAAAATGCTTTTGGCAATGGTGAGCTTATTCTTGAGAAGGCTGTCATCAATCCGCGTCACGTTGAGATACAGGTGTTTGCCGACAATCACGGGCATGTGGTGCATTTGGGTGAGCGTGACTGTTCTGTGCAGCGCCGTCACCAGAAGGTGGTTGAGGAAGCGCCGGGGCCGTCTGTGACGCCGGAGATCCGGGCTGCGATGGGGCAGGCTGCTGTGGATGCGGCGCGGGCCATTGGCTATCGCGGGGCAGGCACGGTTGAGTTTCTGCTGGCTGAAGATGGCAGTTTCTACTTCATGGAGATGAACACCCGCTTGCAGGTGGAGCATCCGGTGACGGAAGAGATTACCGGTCAGGATCTTGTGGCATGGCAGCTGGACGTGGCTGCAGGGAAACTTCTGCCGCTGGAGCAAGACGAGATTTCCTTCAGCGGTCATGCCATGGAGCTGCGCCTTTATGCTGAAGATGCGGATGCTGGTTTTCTGCCACAGACGGGAAGCGTGCTGGCGTGGAATGGCAATGAGCTTTCTTTGCGCGTTGATAGTGCTATTGAGCAGGGCAGCGAGATTTCATCCTATTATGATCCGATGATTGCCAAGCTGATTGCTCATGGCAGTGATCGTGATGAAGCGCGCCGCAAGTTGCTGCGTGGATTGGATGAGCTGGTGTTGCAGGGATTGGTGCACAATGGCTCTTTCCTGAAAAGCGTATTGCAAGATGAGGTGTTTGCAGCAGGTAGCGCGACAACTGCTTTCCTGAATGATCGCGAGCTTGGATCAGTTGCGGCTGATGCAACGCGTGAGCTGATGCGGGATCTTGCCGTGCATCTGTTTGCCCGCAGCAAAGGACAGAGCCGCTGGACCACCGCGACGCCGTTGCCTGTGAAGATCAAGCTGGATGGCGAAGAGGCTGCGGTTCGTGAGGATCTCACGGTTCTGAGCGGTGAAGACAGCGGTGCCATAGTTTTTGAAGCAGATGGTGTGCGCCGGACGGCCTTTGTGAGTGAGGCTCCTGAGGGTGGTCTCTGGGTCTCATTGGAAGGGCAGACGCAGTTCTATGAAGAGCAGAGCTTCAGCACCAAGAAGGATGACAGCTCGGCTGCTTCCAGCTCCATCATTGCGCCTATGCCGGGTGCGGTTGTGGCGTTGAAGACAGAGCAAGGTGCGCAGGTTTCCAAGGGAGATGTGTTGCTGGTTCTGGAAGCGATGAAGATGCAGCATGAGCTGACAGCACCGCGGGATGGTGTTGTTGCCGAGCTTGGAACGCAGGAAGGGGCGCAGGTGAACAGCCGTGATGTGCTGGTTCGTCTGGAAGAAGAGACTGCCTGATTGAGTTGAAGGTATCCGCTTTTGAGAGCGGAGGAGAATATGATGAGTTTGAACCTTCCTGACTTCGGATTGAAGCGTAAGTCCACCATGTTCACCGAGGAGCATGAGGCGTTTCGCGATGTGCTTACCCGCTTCATTGCTGAGGAAATTTCGCCTTACGCTTCTCAATGGGATGAAGCCAATGAGTTTCCGCGTGAGCTTTATAAAAAGGCGGCGGATGTTGGATTGCTCGGCATCATGTTTCCGGAAGAATATGGCGGGACGGGCATCGACTATCCGCTGTCTTATCTCTCTGCTGTTGAGCTTGGGCGTGCGGGAAGTGGGGGCATCAATGCGGGTTTGATGAGCCACACCATTGGCACGCCTCCGATTGCGCATCTTGGTTCTGATGAGTTGAAGGCGCGGGTGATCCCCTCTGTGCTGGCAGGTGAGAAGATTTCTGCTCTGGCGATTACTGAACCGGGCGGTGGGTCTGATGTACAGAACCTGAAGACCGTGGCACGCCGTGAGAATGGTCATTACGTCCTCAATGGTGAGAAGACCTTCATCACCTCCGGTATGCGGGCAGATTACTATACGGTTGCTGTGCGGACAGGTGATACAGGCATGGGCGGTATTTCGCTGATGCTGGTTGAGAAGGGCATGGAAGGTTTTACTCAAACACCTTTGCACAAAATGGGGTGGTGGGCTTCTGACACTGCAACGCTGTATTTTGATAATGTGAAGGTGCCAGTTGAGAACCTGATTGGCGGTGAGAATGCCGGGTTCATGGGCATCATGATGAACTTCAACAATGAGCGCCTGTTCCTTGCATCTGCTTGTTACGGCCACATGCTGGGTGTGTTTGAGGAAGCGCTGGACTGGGCGCAGCAGCGTGAGACGTTTGGCAAACCGCTCATTCACCGGCAGGTTATCCGGCACAAGTTCGTTGATATGGCGATGAAGATGCAGGCTGTTCGCGCTGTGTTGGAAGAGCTGGCGCAACGGTTGCAGCTTGGAGAAAGCCCGATCACCGAGATCTGTATGGCGAAGAACCTAGCAACGAGCACACTGGAATATGTGGCCAACGAGTGCCTTCAGATCCTGGGCGGTGCAGGTTACATGCGCGGAACCAAGGTTGAGCGCATATATCGTGAGACCAAGGTGATGACCATTGGTGGTGGGTCTTCTGAAATTATGAAGGATCTGGCCAGCCGGCAGATGGGTATCTAAGAGCAGTTTTGTTGCAATGAAAAGCCCCGCTCATTGGCGGGGCTTTTGTTGTTGTGGTTAGGCTTTTTCTTCGGTCGCGACCGATTTGGCAATCTCGTTTGGCGTTGCGCCGGAGATGCCCAGCTCTCCGAGGAGGCTGTCGACCAGTGGGGCCTGAGAGCGGTATCTCAGAGCTGAGTTGACCAACTGATCGGAGAGGCCTGCGGAAGATCCTTCTGCCGGTGCTCCATTCGCAACCGGAGCTGCGCCGTTTAAGCCATCGACCTGAAGGATCTTGATCTCGTCAATGTTCTCCATTGGCTTCACGCTTGCGCCGATGACCTGTGGCAGAGCTTCGATCAGTGCGAGTTTGACCTGCATCTGGATCTGCTCAGGGGACAGCAGGTTTGCCGCTTCGTTGAGGATGCGCTTACCTTCTGCTTCCACTGCGAGGCGGAGCTTATCTGCTTCTGCGCGTGTGGTGACAGCATCAGCTTCCGCGTTTGCCGCGATACGGATCTGGTCCGCGTTACCGCTTGCTTTCAGGCGGACGGCTTCTGCGTGATCTTCTGCAGCCTGCTTTTCAGCTTCCGCACCAACGGTGACAGAGATTGCAGCACGTTCCGCTTCCTGAGCAGCAACAACCAGCTCAACTTGCTTCTGACGCTCTGCCACTTCGATTTCACGAGCGGTAACAACCTGTTCTTCTGCCTTGATGGCAACAGCACGGGCTTCGTTTGCAGCAGCATCCGCTGTTGAGAGTGCCTTGGACTTCTCAGAGACCGCGATGGAGCGATCCTGCTGGGTCAGCTCAATGACCTTTTCCTTCTCAATGCGAGTTTCTTCCAGAGCGCGGTCCTTGAGGATTTCCTGCTCTTTCACCTGACGTTCAGAAGCGATGGATGCCTGCTTGATCTCCAGATTGGATGTGATCTCTGCCTGCTCCGCATCGCGGCGGCGTTCTGCCTGTTCGGTGGCGATCAGGGCCTGCTGTTTGGCGCGGCGGATTTCAAGATCGCGCTGCTGCTCCAGACGGGCGTATTCTTCCTCGCGGGAGATATCGAGCTTCTGCTGTTCTGCATCCAGGTTTTTGCGCTGGATCTGAACTTCGGTGTCCTGCTCAATGTCGTTCCGCTTTCTACGGCGCTCTTCGATTTCCTGCGTGAGCTTGGTCAGACCTTCCGCATCGAACGCGTTGTTCGGGTTGAAGTATTCCATACGGGTCTGATCGAGACCGGTCAGGGAAACGGATTCCAACTCCAGACCGTTTTTCAGCAGGTCTTCGGAGACGGCTGCCTGTACCTTCTGTACGAAGGAGACGCGTTGCTCGTGGAGTTCTTCCATTGCCATTTCTGCGGCCACAGCACGCAGGGCATCAACGAACTTACCTTCGATGAGATGCTTCAGGTCTTCCGGGTGCATAGTCCGCACACCGAGGGTCTGAGCAGCGTTTGCGATGGACTCGATGGTTGGTTGAACACGCAGGTAGAACTCGGCCACCACGTCGACGCGCATGCGGTCGCGGGTGATGAGGGCTGCTTCGTCAGCGCGGCGGACTTCCAGACGCAAGGTGTTCATGTTGACGTTGATGATATCATGAAGCACCGGCAGAACGATTGCGCCACCGTTCATGATGACTTTCTGGCCGCCAAAACCAGTCCGTACGAAGGCAACCTCTTTTGAGGAACGGGTATAAAGGCGTGAAAAGACAATACCGATTGCAAGAAGTGCGACGAGGATAACACCGGCGAGTACGAGCAGCTCCATAAAGCTGGTAGACGTAGCTACGACCGCGTTTTGAGTATCTGAAAACATATTTGACCTCAAACTGAGAGATTAGTTTGTAAGCGTGTCTTGGCGAGGTGATAAATTTGCGTGCGGGTTAGGAATTGCTGTAAAAAGGGAATCTTTTAAGCCGACAAGCAAGACTTCGTCTCCCTGCATTAATGTTGTGTCTGGCTGGTCTGGAATGACCTGCACATAATGGCGTGTGCCGAAGCTGTCCGTGACGCGGGCTTCTGCCTGCAGTGCCTTGGTCGCATTGCCAAGTGTCAGGACTGCAACTTCACCAATCAAGGCGTCTCTGGAGCGGGCATCCGTCTCTTCCTTGGGCATGATGCGACCAACGGCGTGACCGGTTTTTGCTGTGAACCAGAAGCTGACAATGACTGTCGGGATCAGTGCCATCCAGAATGGCAGTGTTGCACCAGCGATAGATGCGGCAGCATATTGAACAAGAATACCTGTGATTCCGAAGCTGGTGAGTAGGATGATCAGCAGAACAATGAACGGAACCTTGCCCACTGCCAGCCATGCCAGAAACCCTTCGATAGGGCCAAGGCCTGCGGTATCGACTGAGACATCGGCGTCGATGTCTGCATCTATATCGAGGTCTGCGTCGACCTCCAGATCTGGCAGAGCGTCATCTACCAGACCGGACAAAGACAGTCCGAAGATCATGCCGACAACTTCGAGCAATGCCAGAGCAAGCATCACGAAGATGGCGAGTGTGAAGAGATAGGTCTCACCCGAAAAAATAAGTTCTGCCAATTCATCCCCCAATGAACATAATAGTTTTTGTTGCTGTTATTCCAGTTCAGCTTCCAAGGCTGCGAGGCGTTCTTCTACACGGTGATCGCGCGCCATCTGGTCCAGTTTTGCCAGTTTGGCATCGTCTGCCATGGAACCAGAGCTTGCTACGCCCGGAACGCCGGTTGCTGCCTTCATTGCCCGTTCAAAGGCGGAGTTGGCGTTGTCGACGGCGCTGTTCAGTTTGCGATCTGATCCACCATCTGTGGCTGTGCTTTGTGATGCTGCCGCATTTTTCTGCGCAATGTAAGCATCTAATTGGTCCGACATTTCGCGTTTACGGCCCTGAAGCGCGAGAATGGAGTTGTTGAGCTCCAGCTCTTCATCGCCAGCGTCCGCAATGGTCTTTTCGAGCACTGGTATCTGGGCTTCCAGATCCATCTGGCGGGCGACTGCCGCACGTGCCAAATCTTTCTCACCAGCGCGCAGGGCAATGGCGATTTTTTCTGAGAGTTCCTCGTGAGACTTGTTAGTCTCAGCAAGGCGCTGGCTTGCGACGTGCTTTTTGACAGCGGTTTTGCCAAGGGCGTCGCGGACATCTTCGACGGCGCTGTCGAGTTCACGAATAGCCTGCTTCATGACTAGATCTGGCGCTGTGCTTTCGACAGCATCAACGATTGAGTTTGCAGTTCCGGAGACCAGACGACCTACGCGAGATAAAAGAGATTCAGACATAAAATCCTCCAATTCTATGGCGTATCTTTCTCCGAAAATCGGGTTCCATTTTTCGGAGATACGCTGATTACTTCGAGTTTAAACGGGTGCGCAAAAGGTCGGTGGAGCTGCGCATATCATCGACAAGCTCTTTGAAAAGCTCAGGGTTTTGAAGGCGTGGGTTACGTCTCAAACCTGCCTGAAGCACCAGTTCAATGAGCTCAAAAAAGTCTTCTGTAATGGCGGCTTCTGCTTCTTTTAGATCCGTATCACCAGCCTTACCGGCCAGTTCTCCCAGAAGAAGGGGAAGACGATCTGTCAGTAGTCGTAGTACGTCTGACTGACGATCGCTCTGGTCCAGCATGTCACTTGCTGGCTTCACCAGTTTCCGCGCTGCGAAGGTGTGGGTGCCATCCCCCAAGGATGCGAAGCTGCTTTCCGGGGCAGCTATGAGAGCTCTGATTTTGTCGCTTGGCGTTTTGGCGTCCGGAAAGTTCAACCGGGCCAAGCGCTCCGACTCCTCTTGCGTTAATCGCACGCTTAGCGAAATGGATCTGGATGGCATGTTGCACCTTTGCATTACAAATGTAATTCTAATGTAATTGCAATTTGTGATTGTTCAAGAGGTAAAGCTAAAATTTTTTCGAGTGACAGGGAATGACATTGGCCAAATTGTCAGGATCTACCTGTGGTTTTGGTAAATGAACTCCGAAATCTCACAGGTCGGCTTAAAGCGGGTCTTCTTAGGGAATAAGTGGTCTTTATGACTTGGAGCTCTGAGATGGCGAAAGCGCGAACTGGTGGATGTGATTGTGGGCGTGGTGAGGAGAGCCACGAGAGCGATGTCTGGGATGAGCCGGAGCGTTTACATGTGCGCAGAAATCTGATCCCGGAGGGGGATAACACCGCGTTTGAGCGCATTATGGGTGTCTCAGATATCTTCCCGATCAACTACCTGAGCAGAGGTGTTGCGGCAGCACGGGCGGTTTGCAAGGTTCAGCTTTATCGGGGAGGGCGTATCCCGGCAGGGGCGGGATCTGGCTTTCTTGTTGGCCCGAACCTGTTATTGACCAATAACCATGTGATCCGGTCCCGGAACTCAGCTGCGTTGGCCAAAGCCATTTTCCGCTATGAGATGAACGAGGATTTCTCGCTGGACAGGACAGCAGAGTTTTCGATCACTGATGAGCTTTTCTTCACCAGCCCCAGCAATCAACTGGACTTTAGCTTTGTCTCTGTTGAGGGGGATAATGAGGGGAAAGTGGCTCTGGCGGACTTTGGGTTCCTGAGGCTGCTGCCTCAGTCCGGTAAGGCGGTGAAGGGTGAGCCGGTTTCAATCATTCACCATCCCAATGGTGGGCTGAAGAGCCTTTCGCTTCGTAACAGCAGCATCCTGAGCGCACATGAGCAGTTCATCACGTATACCAGTGATACGTTGCCGGGATCGTCAGGTGCGCCGGTGCTGAATGACCAATGGCTGCCCGTGGCGCTGCACCATCGCAGCATTCCGCACCCGTCACATCGCAACAAGTGGATTGCCAATCGAGGTATCCGGATCAGTGCCATTCTTGCCAACCTGAAGCTGCATGCGTCAAAGCGCAACACCGACGCTGTGAGGATTGCTGAGCTACTGGAGCTGTAATTACACAGCAAGATCAGTGCACTAACCAAAGTGTTATGTTGATATACGTAGTTCAAAGTGACTAATGGGCAAAACGCATATATCAATCCCATTTTTTCAGAATGCTGATAGATAGGCGACCATAAATAGAAGAATAAATCTACATGATAGATCGATGAAAAGATCCGGCGTTATAACCAAAACATTTATGGGACTTCTGGGTAGCGTACTCATCGGTGGCGCGGCTGTTGCACAAGTGTGCCCAACCGCTGACACGATGAAAACCGGGATGGTCCTGATCAACAGCAGTATTCCTGCGCGTCTGTTTGTTCGGCTTGATAATAACGGGCAGATTACAGAGCTGCATCTGAACGAGCGGTATGTGGTCGTACGAGACCAGATCCATGTTCACGAGCGGGGATTGTTTCTCTCTTATGAACGCGGTTCCCATATCAATCGCACCTACGTGCCTGATATCCCGTTTTCCGAGTTCTTTCCGCTGGAAGTGGGTAAGACCTGGACGGCATCTGTCGATGTGTTTGAAAATGAAGACCTTGTGCGCAGAGATGTGCCCTACAAGTTTTCCGTTGGCGAACCAGGCAGACTACAGGTTGGCAGCTGCGCATATGATGTGCTCGACGTGACACTGGAAACTGTCGGCACTGAGGGTGAGGATATCGTCACCAAGTATGCTTACAGCCCGGAACTGGGAACCATCCTGAGAGGGGAAGGCCAGCATCTTTGGACATCTGAAGATGGTGTCATGCAGTTTGATGAGTTGCGGATCGTGCGCAACAAGCTGGTGCAATAAGCAAAAGGGGAGACCAGAGCCTCCCCTTAAAGAAATTTAAGCTAACACTTCGCGGCTGATCAGTTCCTTCATGATCTCTGAAGTGCCGCCATAGATGCGCTGAACGCGGGCGTCTACGAAGGCGCGGGAAACGCCGTATTCTCTCATGTAGCCGTAACCGCCATGGAGCTGGAGGCAGCCGTCGACGACGCGGCCCTGCATTTCCGTTGTACCGAGTTTCGCCATGCTGACGGTGGTGTTATCGAGCTTGCCTTCCAGGAACAGGCGACAGCATTCATCAACGAACGCACGGTGAACGCGGACGTCGGTGGCCATCTCTGCCATTTTGAAGCGGGTGTTCTGCAGGGTTGCGACCGGGCGACCGAATGCCTGACGTTCTTTGACGTAATCAGCGGTCATTGCCAGCACACCTTCAGCGCCTGCAACTGCGCCAACTGCGAGGGTAAGTCGTTCGCGTGGCAGCTCGTTCATCATGATGTGGAAGCCTGTGTCCAGCTTGCCGAGGCAGGCGCTAGCCGGGACACGGAGGTCTTCGAAAAACAGCTCAGATGTGTCTGAGGAATGCAGACCGATCTTGTCCAGGTTCTGGCCGCGCTTGAAGCCCGGGTTGTCTGCATCGACGAGGAACAGGCTGGTTCCCTTGGAGCCGGAGACGTCCAGATTTGTGCGGGCCACAACGATCACAACATCTGCATGCTGGCCGTTGGTGATGAAGATTTTGCTGCCGTTGATGATGTAGTCATCGCCATCTTTGCGAGCGATTGTGCGGATGCCCTGGAGGTCAGAACCGGCTGCTGGTTCAGTCATCGCGATGGCGCCGACGCATTCGCCGCTGACCATTTTCGGCAGGTACTTTTTCTTCTGCTCTTCACTGCCGTGATTGAGGATATAAGGGGCAACAATGTCTGAGTGCACGCTCAGGGACACGCCCAGACCGGAGCAGTTGGCACGGGTGAATTCTTCAATGATGACCATGGAGAACAGGAAGTTGGTGCCGAACCCGCCGTATTCTTCCGGGGTGTCTACGGAGAGCAGGCCTTGCTCACCCATCTTGTTCCAGATGTCACGCGGGAAGATATCTGCCTTCTCCCATTCGTCGTAGTGCGGGAGAATCTCTGCTTCGATGAACCGCTTTACATTATCGCGAAAAAGCTCAAGTTCACCCTTCAGGTCTTCGTCAATCATATCCATCCCTTTGTATTTCCAAGTGAAACGACAGGATCCCCACGTCATCTCCCAACAGCGATCCAGGGTCGTTTCTTTACGTATACGGCAAGCCTAAGGGAGGGGACCATTCTGCGCAACTGGCGATGAGTATTAGGTGATTGGCATAATTGCTGTTGGTAGCGACTTGACACTCAGAATTCGGCTTATATATTAGGAATAACTAAATTAGAAAAATATATTATTTTTGACCGTGGTGTTGCGCACCCTTCGGTCAAATTCTCCATCAACCGAACTTTCCTCTGCAGGGGAAAGCACGAGTATAAAACATGACTGAGTTTACCCCATATGCCTCGTTAGCCGGAGGCGTTTTAATCGGCTTGTCTACGGTCATCCTGCTGCTCGCCAATGGGCGTATCGCAGGGATTAGCGGTATTTATAGCCGCTTGTTTGAGCCGGGTACGCTTGCCAATGGCAAGTCGGCCTGGGTGCATGGTGAGAAGGGCTGGCAGCTGTCGTTTGTTGTCGGGATTGTTCTTGCGCCTCTGCTGCTTATGGCAGCAGGTTTTGAGATTGAGCAGGTGTTTACAGGAGACCTGACGCTGATTGCGATTGCAGGGGCTCTTGTGGGCTTTGGCTCGGTGTTCGGTAGCGGATGTACGAGTGGACATGGGGTTTGCGGATTGTCGCGCCTGTCTGTTCGCTCATTGGCTGCGACGATCACCTTTATGTCTGTCGGCATTGCCGTTGTGTTCATTCTTCGCCACGTGGTGGGGGGATAACATGCAACGGATTATCGCTGGATTATTCGCTGGTCTGACCTTTGGGGCAGGGCTGGTTATTGCGGGAATGAGCAACCCTTTGAAGGTGCAAAACTTCCTTGATGTGTTTGGAAACTGGGACCCAAGTCTCGCCTTTGTGATGGGCGGTGCCATTTTGGTGGCGGCTCCGTTCTTCCGTCTGGCGCGCTTTCTGCCGCGCCCGTTTGTGGCAGATGATTTCCGGATCCCGACGTTTCAGCAGATCGATAAACGGCTGATTTTCGGGTCAGCCACGTTCGGTGCGGGATGGGGATTAATCGGTTTGTGCCCAGGGCCTGCACTGGTTTCAGTTTCGTTGTTGTCGCCTCAGGCGATCGTGTTTGTATTATGTATGACGGGAGGGATGCTCTTTGCGAAGTTCGTTGCCAATCTCTCGATGCGAAGAGCCCTCAAACAGGCCTGATCTGTCATGCATTTCTTAGATAAATCATAGATTTAAAGTGGAGAAGGTTATGAGCAGCTATCCTGTGCAGATGGACCAGAAGGTGGAAATCAAGGACTTCTTTGATCCGGTGTCAAACACGATCACCTATGTGGTGACAGATCCGGAAACAAAGGCATGTGCGGTTGTCGACAGTGTGATGGATATCGACTATCCCGCTGGCCGCATCAGCTTTGAGCATGCCGATGAAATCATTGAGTACATCCGCTCTAATGGCCTGAAGCTGGAATGGCTGCTTGAAACTCATGTGCATGCGGATCACCTGTCTGCGGCGCCGTATATTCAGGAGAAGCTGGGCGGCAAGATTGGTATTGGTGAGCAGGTGACAGTTGTTCAGGGCGTGTTTGGTAAGGTGTTTAATGCCGGTACCGAGTTTGCTCGTGATGGCAGCCAGTTTGATAAGCTCTTCCAGGACGGGGATACCTATCAGATCGGGAATCTGAAGTGCTTTGCGATGCATACGCCGGGTCATACGCCAGCGTGTATGGTGCATGTGATTGGCGATGCGGCGTTTGTGGGGGATACCTTGTTTATGCCGGACAGCGGCACTGCGCGTGCTGACTTCCCCGGTGGGGACGCTTCCGTACTGTATGACTCCATCCATAAGGTGTTGAGTTTGCCGGATGAAATGCGTTTGTTCATGTGCCACGACTATGGCGCAAATGGGCGTGATATTCTGTTTGAATCAACCGTTGCTGTTGAGAAAAACGAGAACATTCATGTAGGTAATAGTACTAGTCGTGAAAAGTTCGTCGAAATGCGCGAAGCTCGGGATGCAACGCTTGATATGCCTAACCTGATTGTGCCGAGCATTCAGGTGAATATGCGGGCCGGTCGTTTGCCAGAGGCGGAAAATGAAACCGGTCAAACCTATTTGAAAGTGCCAGTCAATGTTCTCTAGTCTACTTCAGAAAATTTCAGGCGGCGGCGGTGGTCAGCTGCGTGCGCGTCAACTTGCCGAGGATTACTGGGTTGCTGGGCAGCTCTATCCGGAGGACATGGAGAAGGCGCGTGAGCAGGGTTTCCGGTCTATCGTCTGTAACCGTCCGGATGATGAAGCGCCGAACCAGCCGACTTATCTGGAGGTTTCTGGTGCTGCTGAGGAGCAGGGGCTGGAGCACATTTACATTCCGATTGGACCGGGGACAGATTTCGCAGAGGCTGGTCAGGAGCTGATCGATTTTCTTGCGGAAGCTCCAAGACCTGTTCTGGCGTATTGCCGGAGTGGGAACCGGTCTACCATGCTATGGCGCTCTATCAATATGTAAGCGTTGCCAAGCAGTTAGATTTGAAGATGCCAGTGAGGGAGACCTTGCTGGCATTTTTTGTTGAATGAGTAGAATTGAAAGCGGCTGAGGGGGATAAGCCTCAGACATTGAGAGCGATCACGCCCAGTGCGATCAGAGTGATGATGGTGGCTGTGATGCGTACGCCGAGGTAATTTCGCGATGTGATTTCCAGGTTCTGAAGATAGAAATCAACAAACAGCATGCCTGAAAAGAGGATGATAAGTCCGAGAATGAAGATGATCGGGGCGGTAAACAGGAACAGGCACCAACCGGAAAGTGCGACAAAGTTGCTCCATAGCAGCAGCCAGGCGCGTCTTGGATGAGGGGCGATGAAGAACATGCCCCACTGGCTTCCGGCCATGAAGGAGAGGATGACAAGGGCATAGAGACTGACCGCGATGACCGTTGCGCCAACCACCGGTAGAAACGAGTAACCTACTGATAAACCTATAGCTCCAGCGATAAATGGAATGGTTCCGGCCAGGGCGAGGCAGGCATAGAGCACGGGGAGTTCTCGGTTCATCAGGTTTTTGGTCCAGCTCATTTCTACTCCTGATAAAGGCTAGCGTTTAAGGCTGAAGGTAGTCCTGATACGAAGTTGCTCTTTTGAATGAACTGCTCAATACCTAAAGGCAGTTTGCGATAAAACTGCTTTAGGCCTTGTTTTTGCGTATCTTAATCCGAAAACCGGTTCCCACTTTTCGGAGATACGCAGAAAGGGCACAACCAGACGGTCATAACCAGCAAAGGTGCCCGACATGCAGCAAGAGATACTCACCACAGCCAGACTGATTGCAGAGGAGGTTGGTGCTTATGCTCTTGAGGTGTTTCATGATCGAGACAAGCTGCAGATTGGCAGCAAGGGCTTGTTGGATTACGTGAGTGAAGCGGACTGTGAGGTTGAGCGGCGCATCAAGCAAGCGCTATCTGAAGCCTTTCCGGAACATGGGTTCAAAGGGGAAGAAACCGGCGGAGTACTGGAGCCTCCCTGCTGGGTTATTGACCCGATTGATGGCACGACCAACTACCTTTATGGCCGGCCAGACTTTTGTATTTCCATGGCTTTTGTTGATGAGCAGGGCCCAGCTGTTGGCATTGTTCATGCGCCTTTTCACCGGCGGACGATCTATGCTGCGCGGGGGATAGGGGCGTTTGAGAATGGCAAAAAATTACGGCCCCGGCAGGCTTGTGATCATGAGCTGGTGGTGAACCTGTGCTTCAATTACAAGCAAGAGAATAATCTCGATTTCCTCAATAAGGTCAATCAGTTGGTGGCTGAGCAGCATCAGATCCGGATTTGTGGTTCTGCTGCCTGGGCGCTGTGTCAGGCAGCGACGGGGCAGGTGGATGGCTCTTACAACGGCTGCGTGAACAGTTGGGATGTGTTGGCAGGGCAGCTGATCTGCGCTGAGGCTGGACTTGAAGTTGGGCCTTACGTTTATGAGCGCGGTAGCGTCTATGCTTATCCGAAGGGTTCTGTGCTTTCAGATATTCTGGTGCCGTACCTCTGAAGCTCAGCGGCCAGAGCGGGGATATCTGCTTTTGCGTTGTTTTGTGCGTTCGTTTGCGTTCTTAGCGTTTTTCCTGCGTTGCTCGGGGCTGATGGTCTCGTGGTACCTCCAAAGCCCCTTCATCTGCTTTCCAGCAAAAGTTATTCCCCTCGCGCCTTGCCGGGTTAGGTTGGTTTGAGCGCTGCTTTCCGGCGATGTTCTTTCTGCATCATGTAGAGGGCAGAGAAGATGATGGTGACTGCTCCAATGAGGGTGAAGGCATCTGGCAGCTCTGAGAAGAGGACAAGTCCGAGCAGGGCGGCGTAGATGAGGGAGAAGTACTCCGTGCTGCTGACAAGGCTGGCCTCGCCCAGTCTGAGCGCTTTGATGCCGATCCACTGGCCCAGTGTGGCGATGAGAGCCATGGAGATGAGGAGGACGAAGCCGAAGAGGTCCGGTGTCTTCCAGAGCCAGAACATGGGCAGGCCCGCCATGAGACCGACAAAGACGGCCTGATAGCCGAGCAATGTGGCTGTGCTTTCTGTTTGTGAGAGTTTGCGGACACAGACAACAGCAACGGCAGCGCCCAAGGCCCCGGCGAGGGGGACAAGGGCATAGAGGCTGGCAAGGCCATCAAAGCCCGGGCGGATGACGATGAGCACACCAAGGAAACCGAGGGTGATGCCGAGCACGCGGGTTTTTGTGGTGGCTTCCCCCAAAAACAGAGAGGCGAGGAGAGCTACAAAGAAGACCTTGGCAAAGGCAAGCGTGGTTGCGGTGGTGAGAGGCAGCAGGGCAACGGCCCAGATGCCGGTGGAGAGAGCAACAAAAGCACCGCCTAACCGCAGTGCATGGGGCAGTGGGTGCTGTGTTTTGAAGCCATGGGGGAAGGTTTTGAGCAGCACTGGCAAGGCAGAGGCAAACACAAACCATTGCCTGACAAACAGGATTTGCAGCACGTGATACTCAATGACCGCGATCTTGGCGAAGGCCGACACCAGCGTGAACAGCGCAGCAGAAAGAAGGCCCCAAAGGACCCCTTTGATGTTGTTTGACATGGGAGAACCGCCAAGATATGAAATTGGTAACTTGGTACCATGTTACCAGATTCGTTTGAGACGTAAACTATCCTGTGAGCGAGGAACTGTCATGGCACGACGTAAGATTGAACGGGTGCAGACCGGCGTGCGGCTGGAAAAGCGGGTGCTGAAGGTGCTGAAAGCCGTGGCTGCTCATCATGAGATGGGGCTGGGGGATCTGCTGGAGGGCATCGTGCTGCACAGCTTTGAAGGCAAGGCACCGTTTGGCCCGGATACGCTGGCTTTCATCGCCAGCATGCGTGAGGCCTATGGGCTCGACCTGACTGCTGAGGACAGCCATAAGCTGATTGAGGCGGAAGATTAAAGCGTATTGCTTGAGAGGTGCAGCGGTATGTGGGAGGCGTCTTGTTGCGTTCTGCGCTGAATAGAATGCAGCACACTCCCGGTTTGACCGGGAGCATGCATCGTGTGGTGATTACTTGTTCAGGAACGGACGTAGCTGTTGTTCCAGCGCTTCAGCGTTGTTGAAGTGCGGGAAGTGGGCGGCTTCTTCGATTTCTACCAGCTGTGCGTTCGGGATGGCTTGTTCGTAGAGCTCTGAGACGGCGAGTGGTTGGAAGTCCTTGCTGCCGTGGATGATCAGCGTGTCGGCGGTGATGTTGCCCATGTGCGCGCTCCAGTCATGACGTCTGCCAAGGCCGAAGAATTGGGCGCGGGTGTACCAGCTGCCGAAGAGGTCCGGTGAGACTGGTGGAGCGCCTTCGATGGTGTCGCCAGTTGCCTTGATGAAGAACGGCAGGAAGTCTGCATCCAGCTGTTGCAGGCTGGCTTCGTCTTCTTTGAAGATCTGGCCAAGGTCGAGATAGCGACGCTGCCATTTATCGTAGGCTTTGTGGTCGCGCTCTGGCAGGCGTTCGCGGACATTCTCGAACAGGCCTTTGTTGCCAGATGGGAAGACGAGCAGGTCTGCCGGGTTGAGCAGGATCAGCTTGTCGACGTTCTCCGGAAACTCCGCGGCATAGAGCGATGCGAGTAGGGCGCCGTAAGAGTGGCCCATGAGGATGAGCTTGTCATCGCCCAGCAGTTTGCGGATGCGTTCGATGTCCGCCAGTTGCTGGCTGATGCCGAGGGTGTTTTCCAGCAGCTGGATCTTTGTCCATGAACTGTCTTCTGCCGGGAAACGATCGAAGGGGCGTGTGGAGCGGCCTACGCCGCGCTGGTCGTAGTAGTTGACGCGGTATTCATCTGAGAGCAGATCAAAGCCCGGAGCGCTCTCCATTGTTGGAATGCCAGGGCCACCGTGTACGAAGAGGATGTTGCGGCCTTCTCCGGTTGAGAAGTGCTTGAGCTTTACACCCGGTGAGACTTCCCAGAAATCATCAAAAATGCCGACAGGGGTCAGGTCTGTGCGCTGGGCAACGGTGCCGAGTTTGAACATCGGCTGTTGCATCATCCACCAGACAAAGGCGCCACCACCGGCGAACAGCAAGCCAACCAGAATAACGATAAAGAGAAGCATCTTTTTGCCGCTTACCCTCATAAAACCACTCCTTCATTGCAGCGGAGCCCAATGAATCATATGTGCACCTATCCGGTCTATAGCGGAGACAACGTGCACGGTGAAAAATGTCGTTTCAGGACTGTACTCAACTGAATTTCTTCATGCTTCGCATTTCTTGCGGAATTTGGCTCATGAATGCGTTTTGTAGCTTTTGTTCTGAAAAGCGGGCTTGTCTGACATAATTGTGCGTCAGGCGCGTCTGGAATGACTTAGAATTATATTTTCTTGCGCTTGCCTACGAAAAATCTCGTATTTCGCTTGCGATCTAAGGTTGAAGAGTGTTTTCTAATTCGCGTGAATATTTTTTGTTCACTTCATCACACCAGCCGCGCGTCCGCTTAGCTTTTTTCAGTGACTGCACCGGCTTTTCTTAGTGTTTGGGGCAGACGATTTTATGGCGCGTGCGTGTTGTAGAGCTTCCTGCTTCTCTTTTATTTTTCCGGGGGGCTTATGACGCTTCTTTCTTCCATTACCAAACTGGCGACGGCTGCAGCCATTGTTGGCAGCGCGGCGCTGTTTTCTGGTCAGGCTTTGGCGCAGGATCTCAAGTTCTTCACCATCGGCACAGGTGGTACGGCTTACACCTACTATCCGGTGGGCGGCATGATCGCCAATGCGATCTCCAATCCTCCGGGTTCCCGTGCCTGTGATGCAGGTGGTTCCTGCGGTGTGCCGGGTCTGATTGCTTCTGCTGTTTCTTCTCGCGGTTCCGTAGATAACGTGAATGCGATCAACTCGGGCCTGCGTAACTCCGGTTTTGCGCAGTCTGATGTGGCGTACTGGGCGTTTTCCGGTACTGGCACCATGGAAGGCAAGGAGCCTATGAAGGACCTGCGTTCCATCGCGGCGCTGTTCCCTGAGCATATCCACCTTGTTGCAAAAGCTGACAGCGGCATCAACTCTGTTGCTGATCTGAAGGGCAAGCGCGTGTCTCTGGATGAGCCAGGTTCAGGAACGTACACTGATGCGAACCTGATCCTCGCTGCTTATGGACTGTCCACTTCCGACATCACTGCTGAAGCGCTGAAGGGTTCTGCGGCTGCGGAAGCTCTGCGTAACGGCAAGGTGGATGCGTTCTTCGTGGTTGCTGGTTTCCCAACGGGTGCTGTGGTTGAGCTGGCGTCTGCTGAGGATATCAAGATCGTTCCAATCACCGGTCCTGAAGCGGAAGGTCTGGTTGAGAAGTACGGCTTCTTTGCAAGCTCTGACATTCCGGCTGGTGCTTACCAGGGTGTTGATGCCACAACCACTTTGACTGTTGGTGCGCAGTGGATCACCAGTGCGAAGGAAGATGATGAGCTGATCTACAACATCACCAAGGCGCTTTGGAACGACAAGACCCGCAAGCTGCTGGATGTTGGCCATGCGAAGGGCAAAACCATCACCATGGAGACTGCAATGGACGGCCTTGGCGTACCGCTGCATCCGGGTGCTGAGCGTTTCTACAAAGAAGCTGGCTTGCTGAAGTAAGCCGAGACCTTCTTTGAGAATTTTGTGGTGCCCGGTAGACCTCTGCCGGGCGCTGCTGTTTTCAATCTAAAAGAAACGCAGGGCTGATGTCTCACAATACGACAGATCAAACCCTTGAGGATCTGGAACGCAAATACGATCCAGACCTCACTTTCAGAGCGGCAGGGCCGGTGCTGGCTGTTGTTATTACAGCGGCACTCGTTGCCATGTCGCTCTATCATTATTATGCGTCCGGCTTCGGGCTTATTCGGGAGCTTGTCCATCGCGGCATTCACCTCTCGTTTGTGCTGGGGCTGGTGTTTGTTCTTTTCAGTTTCATCAAGAGCACGAGCAGCCAGTCTGCGCCGTCTGCCTGGTGGCGCCCCAGTGGAGTGCATCTGTGGGATGTTGTGCTGGCGGTTCTGGCTGTGGCTGCGGCGATGTACCTGCCGCTGTTGCCAGCTGAGGCGGTTGCCTCCCGTGTGGGTGCGCCTGCGCCGATTGATGTGTTTATGGGCACGGTGTTGCTGGTGCTGGTGCTGGAAGCTGCGCGGCGGTCTGTTGGGCCGACACTGCCGCTGATTGCGCTGATCTTTATTGGTTATGCCGTGTTTGGCATGTTTGCGCCGGGGGCGTTGAAGCATCCGGGTGCGAGCTGGACCGGGTTGATCAACCACCTTTACATGACAAACCAGGGCATCTACGGCATTGCCATCGGGGTGGTTGCCAAGTATGTGTTCCTCTTTGTTTTGTTTGGGGTTTTAGCAACCCGTATTGGGCTTGGGCAGCTGTTTATTGATCTGGCTTCTGTGATTGCCGGGCGGTATGCAGGCGGGCCGGCCAAGGTTGCGATCTTCTCCTCAGCCATGCTGGGCACGATCTCCGGCAGTTCCATTGCGAACACGGTGACCACGGGCTCTCTGACCATTCCGGCCATGAAGAAGGTCGGCTATCCGCCGCACTTTGCTGGGGCTGTTGAGGCGACCGCATCAACGGGTGGACAGATTACGCCGCCGATCATGGGGGCGGCTGCCTTCATTATGGTGGAGTTTCTGGAGATCCCGTATCGCGAAGTCTTGCTGGCGGCGATGTTCCCGGCATTGCTGCATTATTTCGGCATCTTCGTGATGGTGCATCTGGAAGCCAAGCGGCTTGGGCTGCGGGGTCTTTCTGCGGATGAACTGCCGAAAGCGCTGGTGGTGATGAAGCAGCATTGGCTCTCCGTTATTCCGCTGGGCATTCTGGTCTATCTGATTGTCTCCGGCAAAACGCCGGACTTTGCTGCGGTTTGGGGCATTACGGCTTGTGTGGTTGTTGGCTTCCTGAACCCGCATAACCGGATGGGCCTCAAGGATCTGATTGAGTCTCTGGCAACGGGTGCCAAGTACTCACTGGCTGTGGGTGCTGCTGCGGCGGCGGTGGGCATCATCGTCGGTGTGGTGACGCTGACAGGCACCGGCTTCCGGCTGTCGTTTGTGGTGACGCAGGCGGCGTCTGATCTGGGTGGCTTTATCGCGTCTGGTATGCTTGCAGAATACGTAACGCAGAATGCTCTGACGCTGTTCTTCACCCTGCTGTTTACGGCCATTGCCTGTATCATTATGGGGGCAGGCATTCCGACAACGGCGACCTACATCATTCTGGTTTCCATTGCTGCGCCGGCTCTTGGCCTGCTGGGCGTTCAGCCGCTCGTGGCGCACTTCTTCGTGTTCTATTACGGTGTGCTGGCGGATGTGACGCCACCTGTAGCATTGGCGGCGTATGCAGGGGCTGGCATTGCGGGGGCGAACCCGTTCAAGACTGGTAACACCGCGTTCCGGCTTGGCATTGCGAAGGCCCTGGTGCCGTTTGTGTTTGTCTACTCACCAGCCTTGCTGTTGGTGACGCCTGAGTTCACCTGGTACGACTTCCTGATCACCCTTTCCGGTGCCATGGTTGGCATTGGTCTGCTGGGTGTTGCGTTCTCTGGCTATATGCTGGCCGGGCTGAACAAGCTGGAGCGATACTGGACAGCTTTTGCAGCCATGTTCTTCGTGGCTCCGGGAATACAGACCATGGCGATTGGTGGGGTGCTGATGCTTCCGGTTATCGTGCGGCAAATGCTCGCCCGCAAGAACCAACAGCTGGTGATGCAAGACGCTTAGTGCGGGTGTCGGATTTGTGAGAATAACTCTGCCGGATGAGTAGGTTCGGCGGGGTGGTATTGAGGAACGGTTTGAGTGACTGAGTGTGGCACGAAAAGTTTGCTTGGGGTGACCCTTCCTGGACTGGCGTTGCGGGCGACGAGTGGTGAGATAGTGGATGTTTCAGCGTTGCCGGGCATTACTGTAATCTACGCTTATCCGAGAACAAGTCCTCCTGATGAAGGGCCGATTGAAGGATGGGATCTGATACCGGGTGCGCGCGGGTGTACGCCTCAATCCTGTTCGTTTCGCGATCACTTCAGTGAGTTGAAGGTTTCTGGCGCTCAGGCGGTGTTCGGGCTTTCCACCCAATCAACTGCGTTTCAGAGAGAAGCGGCTGAGCGGTTACATCTGCCGTTTGCTCTTCTTTCGGATGAAGATCTGGCCCTGACCAAGGCAATGGAGCTGCCGGTCTTTGAAGCGGGGGGCATGGTTCTGCTTAAACGGCTGACCATGATCCTTAAAGATGGTGTGGTTGAGCACGTTATGTATCCGGTGAGCGATCCGGCGAAAAATGCTGAAGACGTGATTGCCTATCTGAAGCAGGCTCAGTGACAAACCCCGCCGGACGCACCAATCCGGCGGGGTGTTTTGTTTATGCGGCTTCGGTTGCGTCCTCCGGGTAGGCTTCTTTGATGCGGTTGGCGTAGGCGACAAGGTTGGGGAACTGCTCGACGGTTTTTCTCCAGCCGGAGAATGGCAGATCGGAGAGAGCACAGAGGATCTGGGCACCAACGGCGGCGTCAGCAAAGCACGGGCGATCGCCGAGCAGGTATGGCTTGTCGCCTAACTGGGTGGAGATGGCCTGCAAATCCGCGCGGCCCAGTGCGAGACGCTCTTCCCATGTGTGCTGGCCGTAACCGTGGTTGTTGACTTTGGTGATGACGCTTTTGCGGGACTCGTTTGCGAGGGAACTGCGCATTTCTGGTGGCAGAATACCGAAGAACTGATCTTCGATGACAGCGAAGTTTTCATCTGGCAGCCAGCGGGTGCAGACGGTTACGAAGTAAAGGGAATGCTCTGCCATGCGCATGAAAGCGTGGGCGACAGCCAGCTCTGCCTCAGAATAACCGCCTGAGAAATCAGCGTTATAGTTGATCACCAAATGCCGTCTGATGAACTCGGAATCCGCAATCAGTTCCTCTTGATCCTTCATCACTGGCAGCTTGCCTTTGGGGGCGGTTTGCAATGCTGCCGGGCCTTCCAGAACGTCATAGGACAGGCCTGCCATGGCGAGCAAGATGTCGATCTTCAGGCAAAATGGGCTTGCACTGACACCGTCGAGTTTGGCGCTGAATTTGTGATGTGTGAGCATTTGCTTTCTCCGCTTGTGTTTGCTGGGGGATTGGTAGCAAGGTGCTCCTGACAGCATGGTGTCAGGAGTGTTCGGCTTCTGACAAATTTCTGGAGGATTTCATGCGCAGGGCAGATCGGTTGCTGCAGATCGTGCAGTTGCTGCGGCGTCATCGGGGGCCGGTGACTGGAGATGTGATGGCAGAGGAACTGGAGGTTTCTGTGCGCACGCTTTATCGCGATATTGTCAGCCTTCAATCAACCGGAGTGCCGATCCGCGGGGAGGCGGGTGTCGGCTACGTGCTGGATGAGGGTTATGATCTGCCGCCGCTGATGTTCAACAGTGATGAGCTGGAAGCGGTGATGATGGGCTTGCGCCATGTGCAGGTGCGCGGGGATGAGCAGCTCATCCGCACAGCCAGTGATGTGATTGCCAAGATAGCGGCGGTGCTTTCTCCCGAAGCGCGGGATGAGTTTATTGAGGCACCATTGTATGCGCCGGACTTTGGGGTGGAGCCTATTCCGACAGCGCGTATCGAGCTGAAGGATGTGCGGCAGGCTATTCGCGGGCAGCACAAGCTGCGGCTTACCTATGAAGATGCGCAGGGTGAGATGAGTGAACGCCTCATTTGGCCACTGAGTCTGACTTTTTTTGCGCAGTCCCGGATGATTGTGGCGTGGTGTGAACTGCGCAAGGACTTCCGGGCCTTCCGGACAGACCGTGTTACCCACATGGAGGTGCTGGAAGAACGCTACCGCGAAAACCGCGTCACCCTGCGCAATCGCTGGTGGAAGCTGGAATTGGCACGACGGGAGAAAGAGGCGGCGGAGAAGGCTGCGAAAGACGGCTTGCCTGTTGCAACGAGTTAGTGCGAGCCCTATCAATACTAAATGTATTTCTTCATTCTCACTCTACTCGTCGTATCCTTGATTTCAGCCGGAATTTCAGAGGGAATTTTTCTTCGGTTCAAAGCTGACGACTACTTTGAAAATAGGCAATCCGCACACATCTTTCATTTTCTAGTTGCGATGCTAGCTGGATTTGTTGCGATGTATTATACGTTATGGGATTACCATCAGGCTGCTGCTGATGAGCCACGAGCTTTCCAATACCTAGGGTACATCGTCAGTCTACCTACCGGCATTTTGGCGTATGCCGTTTGCAACCTGTTCTACGAGTTCTTCCGGTATGTGAGAGGAGCGTGAATACGTGCCGCAATATGCACCTTAAGGTTGTGATTGGCTGGTTTGTAAGTGAGAATGATTGCGTTTTGAAATTGCTTTTTTGAACGCGTGTGAGACTCGCTTTGCATTATATGATCTGGGACAGTCTTTTTTTGCTCGTTATCACCTTCGCTTTCACGGGGTTTGCTGAGCTGCTTATTATCGGGCGTAATGCTGAAGGATACTTCCGGTTTAATAAACTGGCGCGCGTGCTGTTGTTTGCTGGTGCGATGGCCGTATCGTTTGCGACGACGCTTTGGGTGCTACTCGGTTATGGCTTCGCTGATCCAGTTATGTATAGGGCGAATGGATACATGGCATTTGTTGCAGTTGTTTCCAGCTCGTTTCTCTCGTATCTGGCGCTCTATCTGATCTATAAGTTTGTCGAAGATATCTTCAACTAAGCAGCGACTTATCTGAGGTGCTCAGCACTCATTGCTTCCTTAATTTTTTTGAGTATCGCCAGCTGCTCGTCGTGGGGTGGATGGGGTCTATCCTGAAAAGTAAGGTCCTCATTGAGGATGTAGCGGCGGGAGGTGATGTCGGTTTTCTCATACATCGGGACCAGATGAGCGTGGGCGTGGGGGATGTCTCCGCCGGTGAAGAGGAACGCTACTCTTTCGACACCCGTGATTTGCTTGAGCGCTTTGGCAAGGCGTTGGCCGAGTTCCATGATGTTGGTCGCAAGTTCGAGCGGCAGGTCATCAAAGTAGTCGTAATGCTCCAGTGGGATGATCTGAATATGACCGGGACGGATTGGGCCATTGTCGAGAAAGGCCATGACCTTGTCATCGCGGTAGACCTCAAAAACGCGATAGTGCTTCTGGGCTATTTTGCAAAAGGAGCAATCCGTCTGTTCGGTCATCTTTACTCCGCTACCACTGCAGTGCCATGTGAGACCGTATCTCCCGGAAACTGGATCACAGTGTCGTTCTGGGTCAGACCAGAGCGGACTTCGGCCATATCCTGGTTGAAGGCGCCGATTGTGAGGAGTTGGAGGTGGGCTTTGCCGTCGATGACTTTGAAGGTGGCCCAGTCATTGCCCTCTCTGAATAGTGCAGTCATGGGAATACGCAGGACGTTTTGGCCGTGCCAGGTTTCGATGGCGGCGCGCAGGTGGAAGCCGTGGCCGAGTTCCAGAGCTGGGGTGTCCAGATCCAGAATGGCGTTGACGCGTTGCTCTTCGATGCCGAGGGCTGAGACCTTGGTGAAGCCAGCCGGGTCAATGCGGCGGACGGTTGCCTTCAAGGTGTTGCCGCCCCAATCGACCAGCGTTGCTTTTGCGCCTTCAGCGATTTTTACTGCTTCCGTTGAGAGCAGGTCGACAACCACCTCGATGTCCGCCGGATCGCCTAGTTCCATTAGCAGGGCGCCAGACTGGATGGTTTGCTCACTTTCGACGGCCAGATTGAGGACGACACCATTGATCGGGGAGATCATGCGGACGGCCAGTTCTTCTGAACGTTCAGGGTCTTGTGCGATGTGCGGCTCGATGAGGCGGGCTTTGGCGCTTTGCAGGTCGCTGCTCCGCTGGGCGATTTGAGCTTCTGCGCTTTGGACTTTGGCGGCTTTCAGGGTGACGTCGATTTCCACGCGCTCCAGCTGCGCATCAGAGATGGTTTTGGAGCGGTTGAGGCGCTGGGCGCGGATGAGCTCTGACTTGGCCAGTTTGTGCTCTGCCTTGGCGGAGGCGAGTTCAGCTTCTGCCAGAGTGATGGCGGCTTTGGCGGTTTCAACGCCTGCCAGTGCCTCTGCCTTGGTGCGGGCGTTCATGAACGGGGTGGTGAGCGGGTTGATGGTGGCAACTGTGGTTTCGCCGCGAGATACCTTATCGCCAACCTCCAGCAGGGAACGATCTACTCTTCCAGCGATTGGAGCGGAGATCTTGTAGATCTCCTTCACGCGGGTTTTGCCGTCTTCTTCCACGGTGACGACCAGATCGCCGCGCGTGACCTTAGCGGTTTCAACGGAGATTGGCTTTTCCTTCAAGGCCCAGCCGAAGAGGAGGAGAACGACCAGAGCGATAGCGATGTAAGCGCCTCGTTTGACGTATTTACCGTTCATTCCTATTCCCTCGTTTTTAAGGTTTTGATGAGATCAAGTTTGCCCACACGGCGGCGCACGATCAGCGCACAGGCCAGTGCGGCTGTGAGAATGACAAAACTGGCGATGGCGTAGGTGCTTGGCAGTACCACAAGCGGTACGCGGAAGAGATCGCTGGCGAAGCCCTGTATCATGCCCGCTGCCATGCCGTAGCCGATGAGCCAGCCCATGGGCTGTGCCAGCAGGACGATCATCGCCATCTCTACCAGAATGACATGGAAGACTTCTTGTTTGGAGAAGCCAATGACGCGCAGACTGGCGAGCTCGCGGCCCCGCTCTGACAGCTGGATGCGGGCGGCGTTGTAGACCACGCCAAAGGCCACGATGACGGCGATGGTGATGTAGGCCACCAGCATGGAGGTGAAGCTTTGGTCCATGAGCTCGCGGAATTTCTCGCGTGAGAGCATCTGCATGGCGATGCCACCAAGGCCCGGCGTTTCCTTCACAGCGTCGTAAAGATCATCAAGCCGTGTGCGATCGATGTTGATTGCCAGATCAGAGATGCGCGGGCCTGTTGGGACGAGGGCGTTCAGCGCGTCGATGTGCATGGAGGCGGAGATGCCCATGTAACTGGTGACGGTGCCGGACACGCGAACCTGCCGCTCAACAGAGTTGTGCTTGGTGAGCTCTACGGTGACCATCTCACCCGGCTTTACGCCCAACTGGTTGGCGAGATGGGTTGGGAGCATGAGGCCGGTTTGGGGCATCTGGATGGCGCGTTCATCAAGGTCCAGAATGCGGGAGAGATTGGCGTTGGTTGGGCGGCCTGTGATGGCGACGCGCTTTTCCTTTGGGCCAAAGCGCAGGATGACGGGTTCTTGTCTGTAGGCTTCAGCGGTGAGCACGCCGGGCAGGCGCAGGATGTCATCAAGCACGCTGGGGGCTTTGTCATCTGCCAGTGTCAGGCGGGCATCTGCGGTTTCTGCTTTGTTGAAGGCCACGTTAATCATGTGGTCCATGGAGTTGGTCAGGAACAATGCAGAGACGAGCAGGGCCAGTGAGAAGGAGACGCCAAGGCTGGTGAGCAAGCTGCGCACTGGATTGTGCATGAGATGGCGCAGGCCCATGGTGCTGAGCTGGGACAGGATGCGCACACGTCTGGATTTGGGCGAGAGGAAGCTGCGGAACCGTGGCGGGGCTGGTGGGCGCATAGCCACAGCAGGTGGCAGGCGGGCGGCTTTCATGATGGAGGAGAATGCGCCACCCAGAGCTGCGGCCAGTGAGATGACGGCTGCGATGAAGTACAGATCTGGGCTTTCATCGAAGACGAGGAAGGGGAACGAGAAGTACTGCGCATACATCTGCGTCATCAGGCGGCCCATGTAATTGCCTGCGATGGAACCGATGCCAACGCCTAGGAACGCAACGATGGAAACCAGTTTGGCGTAGTGACCGGCGACGGACCATGAAGAGTATCCGCAGGCTTTCAGCAGGCCGATTTGCTCGCGCTCCAGAGCAATCAGTCGGGACAGGATCATGTTGACCAGAAAAGCTGAGACCAGCAGGAATATGGGAGGGAGAACCTTCGCCATGGCAGAGAGCTGGGTGAGTTCTGCATCCAGAAACGCGTGGGATTGCTGGTCTTTGCGTTTGTATGCGCCGGTGCCGCCATAGGGCTTCAGCAAGCGATCGAGTTTCTCCAGCACGCAAGGTGTGCAGGCCCCTCTGAGCAGTCTCAGGGAGATGTCGTTGGCCGCGTTCTTCATATCAAACAGGCCTTCCATGGCGGATTGGGCCATGAAGAAGACGGCGAAGCGGCGGTCATCGGGGACCAGATCTCCGGGGCCGAGGGCATAGATGAACTCAGGGGAGAGGATGATCCCGGTGATTTCGAGATTCAGCTTTTTGCCGTTCAGGGTGGCGCTGAAGGTGTCTCCGGGGTTTAGTCCATGTGCTTTGGCAAAGCGCGAGTCGAGGGCAACCTCGTTGGTGCGGGAGCCTTCGGGCAACCGGCCAGCTCTCAGGTAGAGGCGGTTGACGGCTGGTTTTCTGCCGGAGGGCAGGGAAAGGGCGATACCGGCGGCGGGCTCGGCCATCTGTGGGATGTCGAGAATGGCAGAACGAACGATGCGCATTTCGACGGCTGCTACGCCATCAATGGCGGCGATGCGGTCTTTCAGGTGATCAGGTGCGCGGACGGCCTGCGCGAAGATGTGGCCGAAGCGGTATTGATCGTAATAGGTTTTCTGCGTTTCGCTCAGAGAGCGATAGGCTCCCTGGGCGAGGATCAACGTCATCACTCCGCAGGCCATGACCAAAGCAATCGCGAGGACTTGCGCCCAAAGGCGTTTCAAGTCGCGGATTACTTTCCGGTCAAGGACGGGCAGAGCTACCATGCAACCTCCGACGGCTGCTTGGGTGTCTCGTTTTCATGCGTGCTTTCAATGGCGCCGTCTTTGAAGACGTAGACACGGTTTGCCATTTGCTGGATGGCTGTGTTGTGCGTGATGATGGCTGTTGTGGTGCCCAGCTCTTTGTTGATGCGCTGCAAGGCTTCCAGCACCAATGTGCCGGTCTTAGTGTCGAGGGCGCCCGTGGGCTCATCACAGAGCAGGACTTCCGGTCGCTTGGCGATGGCGCGGGCGATGGCGACACGCTGCTGTTCACCGCCAGACATTTCCGCCGGGAAGTGGGAGGAGCGTTTGCCGAGACCGACCAGTTCCAACGCCTCCTGCGGGTCCATTGGGTTCTTGGCGATCTCGGTTGTCAGCGCTACGTTTTCCCACGCGTTGAGGCTGGGAATGAGGTTGTAGAACTGGAAGACGAAGCCAACGTAGTCGCGCCGGTAGCGGGTCAACTCGCTTTCGCTGAAATCGGTGAGGTTCTTGCCCATGAAGGAGACTGTGCCGGAGGTGGCATTGTCCAGCCCACCGAGAATGTTCAGGAAGGTAGACTTTCCGGAGCCGGATGGTCCGAGCAGCACAACCATTTCGCCTTCAAAAAGTGTCATGGAGACACCGCGAAGTGCGTGCACCTCAACCTCGTTGGTGACATAGGTTTTGGTGGTGTTTTCAGCGATGAATACTGGCGTTGGCATTGGGGCCCCAACCTGAATGTGCAGCTACATTACACTATAGCCTCAAACTCAAGTTGTATGGCAATGATCCCACTCAAGGAATTGAGTAAATTCCCTAGGTCAGCTGCCGCTACGTGGCGGAGCGCCTACAGATTTGCGGAAAATCAGCTCAGGGTGCCAGAGGCATTGCAACTCTTTGATGTCTGCGCCTTTGAGGTAGTTCATCGCCATGATTGCGATCTCACGACCTGCATCGCGCAGTGGGGAGCGGGTGACCGTCAATGGCGGGTCCATATCCGCTGCTTGTGCAAGTGGTACATTATCATCGTGGGCAACAATGGAGACTTCTGAGCCGATCTTGATGCCCAGTTCGTTGCAGGCTCTGTAGGCGCCTTTTGCCATGACCACGCTTGAGCAGAGCAGGGCGGTCGGACGATCTTCCAGTTGCAGGATCTCCATGGCGAAGGTGTAGCCATTCTCCTCAGACATGGCGCCAGCGCGCACGTAATCCGGGTTTGGCGTAACGCCTCGTTCTTTCAACGCATCTTGCCAGCCATTGAAGCGGTCAATGGCGTAGACGCGGTTTGGATGACCGTTGAGGATTGCGATCTTATCGTGCCCCATCTCCAGCAGCATCTTTGCTGGCTCATGGAAGACGCCATAGTTATCGATGTCGATATACGAGTAGCTGTCGCAAGTGGCGGTTCGGCCATGCACGATGAATGGCATGTTGAGGTCTTGCAGAAGACGGATCCGCTCTTCGCTGAGGTCCACGTTGGACAGGATCACCAGATCAACGGTGCCTTTTTCTGCAAAGCGGCGGTAGACGTCCACTTCCTCGCTCTGAGACGAGGAAATCATGATGTCGTAGTCCAGCTCGGATGCCTTTTCCGAGAGACCTGTCAGAAACTCGATGAAGTGCGGATCGAGGAACATGTTCATGTCTGTTGGGAAGGCGATGCCGATGACGCTGGAACGGCCTGTTGCCAGGCGACGTGCGTTGACATTGGGACGATAGCCATAGGTCTTCGCGGCTTCAGCGACCCGGTTTCGGGTGGCGAGCGACACATCAGAATACCCGTTGAGGGCTCTGCTGACTGTGGTTTGTGAAAGACCGAGATGATTGGCTAACGTCTTAAGATTCATAATTATTCAATGGCTCAAACTTGCTATGCGCCGCGTTTATAGCCCCTTTTTCTCCCGCATGCTTGTGAGAAATGTAGACCATAAACTTCAGGAAAATCCAGTGAGACCTTTGTCTTTTCCAAAGCGCTTTGGGTCCGATACCGGAGTCAGTGGAAAACTGATATTTTTCAGAGATGCAGTAAAATACCACATATGGGGTGCTCTAAACTTAGGAGAATTCAGCTATTTTGCAGGTGTTGCATCGCAAAATTGGGCCTTTGGCGGGCATGGTCACAAATGTTTCTACGGATTTTTACTATTGACTTAGACCGGTGAGTAAACTTTGCTGGTCTCAAAGCGCTTTGGGAATCTTTCAATAGATTGCCAGTGTTTGGGGAGCCCTTCGCTCTGGAGGGTTAATTACTGGCCGGACAACGATTGGGAATTCGTTGAATGAGGGCCAAGGACGAAACAGGGAGGCGTCCCATTATGGGTATCCGTCGTACATTATTAGGTTCTGCTGTTGCACTTGCTGGTATGGCTGGCGTTGCGGGTTATGCAATGGCTGCTGAAGTTACTGTTGTTTGCGGCAGTGTTGGGCAGGGCGCTAAGCTTTGTAAGGGCGCAGCAACTGAGTGGGCCAAAGAAACCGGCAACACCGTCAAGTTCTTCGCTGCACCTGCATCTTCTACCGAGCAGCTGGCCCTTTACCAGCAGATCCTGAGCTCTGGTTCCTCTGATATCGACGTCTTCCAGATTGACGTTATCTGGCCTGGTATTCTTGGAAGTCACCTGATCGATCTGAAGCCATACTCTAATGGCGCAGAAGACATGCACTTCCAGCCAATCGTTGCGAACAACACCTACAAAGGCAAACTGGTTGCGATGCCTTGGTACACCGACGCTGGCCTGCTGTTCTACCGCAAAGACCTGCTTGAAAAGCACGGCGAAAAAGCTCCTGAAACCTGGGGTGATCTGACCGCGACTGCGAAGAAAATCCAGGATGCTGAACGTGCAGCTGGCAACGACAAAATGTGGGGCTTCGTTTATCAGGCGAAGGCTTACGAAGGTCTGACCTGTGACGCTCTTGAGTGGGTTGACAGCTTCGGCGGTGGCGATGTTGTGAACGCAGACGGCGACATCACCATCAACAACGAAAAAGCTGCGAAAGCTCTTAAACTGGCAGCTAGCTGGACCGGTTCCATCGCACCTGCTGGTGTTCTTTCCTATCAGGAAGAAGATGCACGCGGTGTGTTCCAGTCTGGTAATGCGGTGTTCATGCGTAACTGGCCTTATGCATGGTCTCTTGGTCAGGCTGACGATTCCCCGATCAAAGACAAAATCGGTGTGATGGCTCTGCCTAAAGGTGGCGAAGACGGAAAGCAGACCGGTACTCTTGGTGGCTGGCAGCTTGCTGTTTCCAAATACTCTAAAGCGCCTGAAGCAGCTGCAAGCCTTGTTATGCACCTGACCAGCAAAAAGAGCCAGAAGCAGCGCGCTATCGAAGGTTCTTACAACCCAACCATTGCTGATCTGTACACCGATGCAGACGTGCTGGCAGCAAGCCCATTCATGGGTCAGCTAAAAGACACCTTCACCAACGCCGTGGCACGTCCATCCCGTGCAACTGGCTCTAACTACAACAAAGTTTCCAACGCATTCTACAATGCAGTGCATGATGTGCTTTCCGGTAAAACCGAAGCAGAAGCATCCCTTGCGAAACTTGAAAAGAACCTGAAACGCATCAAGCGTAAAGGCTGGTAAGTCTCCTCCCTAGACTTGCGATCTGTGTTGCGGCCTCCCGATGGCCGCAACACTGAACCGAGCTCCGGGGTGGTTCCTTGGAGTTTCCCTGAAATAAAGAAACCAAGGATCAGAGGATGACCCTTGCTCTGCAGCAGGATGGTACTGCCACACGTAAGGCAAAACGCTCTAATCTGAGTTCTGCCAGATTACGCGCCGCGTGGCTTTTTCTCGCCCCCATGATGATCGCATTGGCCGCTGTTGCAGGCTGGCCGTTGCTCCGCACCATCTGGTTGGGTTTTACCGACGCAAACCTCATAGATCTCAGTGAATCCCAGTTCATCGGCTTTGAGAACTATCTCGCCTTTTATGATGGGGAAGCTTACGGCGTTCTCGTTGATGCCGAGTGGTGGAATGCGGTTTGGAATACACTCTGGTTCTCTGTCATTTCTGTTGGTCTTGAAACCCTGTTCGGGCTCATCATTGCGCTGATCCTGAATGCGGAGTTCAAGGGACGCGGCCTTGTGCGTGCTGCTGTTCTGATCCCATGGGCGATCCCGACAATTGTTTCCGCCAAGATGTGGGGCTGGATGCTTCATGACCAGTTTGGCGTGATCAACGAAATTCTCCTCGGCGTTGGCATTCTGTCTGAGCCTGTTGCCTGGACCGCTGATCCTTCCACCGCGATGTGGGCTGTGATCATGGTGGATGTGTGGAAGACCACTCCATTCATGGCATTGCTGACCCTTGCTGCGCTGCAGATGTTGCCCGGCGATATCTATGAGGCGGCGCGTGTGGATGGCATCAATCCGATCCGCGTGTTCTTCAAAGTGACTTTGCCGCTGATCCGTCCAGCGATCATTGTTGCAGTGATTTTCCGCAGTCTTGATGCGTTGCGCGTGTTTGATTTGATTTACGTGCTGACATCCAACTCCACTTCAACAATGTCCATGTCAGTCTATGCAAGGCAGCAGCTGGTGGACTTCCAGGAAGTTGGCTACGGCTCTGCCGCTGCAACGCTGCTGTTCATTGTGATTGCCTTGTTGACGACCATTACTGTGGTGGCAGGCGGATTGAAATCCGGTGAAGGAGATCAGGCATGAACCGTCAAATCAAAACCTTTGTGTTCTATGCGCTGGTTGTCGGAGTTGTTCTCTTCTCTGTCTTTCCGTTCTACTACGCGATCATAACCAGTTTCAGAAGCGGGCAGGAGCTGTTCAATCCGTCTGTGTTCCCGACCAGCTTCAGTATTGGCAACTACTTCTCGATCTTTAAAGAGCAGCCGTTTGGTTTGAACATTCTGAACTCGGTGATCGTGGCGACATCCGTTGTGATCTTGTCGCTGATCATTGCGGTGACAGCATCTTATGCGCTGGCACGCATCCACTTCCGTGGTCGTGGCCTGCTGCTGATGACTATTCTGTCTGTCTCCATGTTCCCGCAGGTGGCAATCCTTTCCGGCATGTACGAGCTGATCCGCTCCATGGGGCTTTATAACTCCCTGCCGGGTCTGATTATTCCAAACACCGTGCTGACGCTGCCGTTTACCGTGTGGGTGCTGACCACCTTCATGAAGGAGCTGCCAAAGGAACTGGAAGAGGCTGCTGTTGTTGATGGTGCTTCTCCGCTGACCATTGTGCGCCGGATCTTCCTGCCGCTGATGTGGCCAGCCATGGTGACCACCGGTCTGCTTGCTTTCATCGGTGCGTGGAACGAGTTCCTGTTCGCGCTCACCTTTACTCTATCCAACGAAGTTCGCACCGTGCCAGTGGCGATTGCCCTGATGTCCGGCGCAACTGAATACGAGCTGCCATGGGGCAACATCATGGCTGCTTCTGTACTAGTGACCGTTCCGATCGTGGTCTTAGTGCTGGTGTTTCAACGAAAAATCGTCGCTGGTCTTACTGCCGGTGCGGTTAAAGGATAACTGGAATGAACCTCTCTACCCCAATAAACGAAAACACAAGCCATCGAGTTCTGGCGAACGATCCGGATTGGTGGCGGGGCGCAGTCATTTATCAAATCTATCCGCGCTCCTTCGCTGATAGCAACGGTGATGGCATTGGTGACCTTCCAGGAATTACCGAGAAGCTGGATTACATCTCTGATCTTGGTGCCGCTGCGATCTGGATTTCGCCTTTCATGAAGTCGCCGATGGATGATTTTGGCTATGACGTTTCTGATTATGAAGACGTTGATCCAATGTTCGGCTCTCTGGACGACTTTAAAGAGCTGATTGCCAAAGCGCATGGCAAGGGCATTCGTGTGCTGATCGATCTGGTGATCTCGCACACCTCTGATCAGCATGAGTGGTTTGTTGAAAGCCGGAGCAATAAGACCAACAGCAAGTCTGACTGGTATGTGTGGGCTGATCCGAAGGCTGATGGGTCTCCGCCAAACAACTGGTTGTCCATCTTTGGTGGTTCTGCTTGGCAGTGGGATAGCCGTCGTTGTCAGTACTACCTGCACAACTTCCTGCGCTCCCAGCCGGACCTAAACTTCCATTGCGAAGAAGTGCAGCAGGCTGTTCTGGATGCAGCGCGCTTCTGGCTGAAGCTGGGTGTTGACGGGTTCCGTCTTGATACTGTGAACTTCTACGTTCACGACAAGCAACTGCGTGACAACCCTCCTTATCCGGATCCAGATAGCCTTGCGGATGTGACCGGCGTGAACCCTTATGCGTTCCAGGATCACAAGTTCGATAAGTCTCAGCCTGAGAACCTGAAGTTCCTTGAGCGTCTGCGTGAGGTGATGAATGAGTTCCCGAACACCACCACAGTTGGTGAGATCGGTGCGGGGCACGAAGCCAGCGAGATCATGAAGCAGTACACCTCAGGTGATGGTCGTCTGCACATGGCTTACAGCTTCGATCTGCTTTCCAATACGCCAACCGCGAAGTACGTGCGTGAGCGTGTGACCAATCTGCAGAACATCGTGACTGAGGGCTGGCCTAGCTGGGCGATGTCCAACCACGATGTGAAGCGTATGGGTTCTCGGTTGCCAGAGGGTGTTGATCCTCAGGTGGCAACACCGGCTCTGCTGGCTCTGAGTGCTTCACTGCGTGGTAGCCCTTGCATCTATCAGGGTGAGGAGCTTGGCTTCAAAGAGGCTGATGTTGCTTTTGAAGATCTTCAGGATCCGTATGGCATTGAGTTCTGGCCTGAGTATAAGGGGCGTGATGGTTGTCGTACGCCCATTGCCTGGTCCAAGGATGGTGGTTTCACCACTGGCAAGCCTTGGCTGCCAATGGCGCAGGATCATCTGGATCACAGTGCTGAAGCTCAGGTGGGCGATGAGGCTTCTCCAATGCGCCGGACTGCGAAGTACCTGCATTGGCGCAAGGACCAGAAGGTTCTGCAGAAGGGCTCTCTGGACTTTGTTGATCTGGGTGAAGATGTGCTGGCGTTTGAGCGTGAGCATGATGGAGAGAAAGTTCTGTGCATCTTCAACCTGACAAATGATGATATGCGTGTTGCTCTGGGAGCTTACAGCTCTGCTACGTTGCTGGAGGGGCATGGATTTAGTGCGGAAATGGACGGCGAGGCACTCAACCTGCCTGCATGGCAAGTGGCTTACTTGCAAATCTCAAAGAACTAAGCTGAGGGCAACACCATGGCAGATGTAACACTTAAGGGTATCGTCAAGGACTTCGGGTCAACCCGCATCATCCACGGCGTTGATTTGCAGATCAAAGATCGTGAACTGATCGTGTTTGTCGGACCTTCCGGCTGCGGTAAGTCGACTTTGCTGCGCCTGATCGCCGGGCTTGAAGATATCACTGATGGTGACATGTTCATTGATGGAGACCTGGTGAACCAGCGCACTCCTAAGGAACGCAAGATTGCCATGGTGTTCCAGAGCTATGCTCTTTATCCGCACATGAGTGTTTATGAGAACATGGCGTTTGGCCTTGAGCTCTCCAAGCACTCTAAAGAGGACATCAAAGAGAAGGTGATGGAGGCGGCTCGAATTCTTGAGCTGACTCCGTTGCTGGAACGTAAGCCGAAGCAGCTCTCTGGTGGTCAGCGTCAGCGTGTGGCGATTGGCCGTGCGATTGTTCGTAATCCGAAGGTCTTCCTGTTTGATGAGCCGCTGTCCAACCTTGATGCGGCGCTGCGTGTGCAGATGCGTATCGAGATTGCCAAGCTGCATCAGGACATGGATGCCACCATGGTGTACGTGACCCACGATCAGGTGGAAGCAATGACGCTTGCTGACCGGATTGTGGTGCTGAATGCGGGCCGTATTGAGCAGGTTGGTAGCCCGCTTGAGCTGTATCACCGTCCACGCAACAAGTTCGTGGCTGGCTTCATTGGATCGCCAAAGATGAATTTCATTGAGGCTCAGGTGACAGGTGTTGCTGAAGATGGTGTTGAGCTGTCTGTTGTTGGCTCCGCACCGGTGAAGGTTGCTGTTGACCCGTCCTCTGTTGCTGTTGGCGATAAGGTGGAATTCGGCATTCGTCCTGAGCATATGGTGAGCGGCGGCGAAGGTGAGCTGGCTGGCAAGGTGGAAGTCATCGAAGAGCTTGGTGAAAGCCACTTTCTGCATGTGCGCCTGACGGATGGTTCTCTGGTGACTGTTCAGGGCAAGGGTGATGCGCAGGCGAAGGCTGGCGAGAGCTGTCAGGTGAAGCTGGAATGCGGCCATGCGCACGTGTTTGGTGGTGACGGATTCGCGATTTCCAAATTGGGGACGTTAGGTCAGCAAGAAAAGGCCGCAACTCTTGAGAGTGTTTGATAAATAAAATTTCTCACAGGCTCAGTCCAATTTGGCATTTTGTTCCAGTGCCGCACCTTGTGTGCGGCACTTGTCGTTTGGGGAGTCGCCAACGCATCCTTAAAACGATTAAATAGCTGATTTTTTTAGGCTGAATCAGGTCTGATCATACCAATTGACTACTCCGTTAGGGGAGGTTGGATTACTGGCAGAAACCGCAAGGTTAGTCTTTCAGGATCAAGCGAAGATTGAGCTCCTGCATGGTATTCTTTGGCTGAGCTCAACCAAGGGTACTTGTTCCCTTTCCTAAAAAATGAAAGAATTTAATCAGTGATTGCACTTATGCGCGATTACAATTCTTTTTGCCTTTGCCAGTCCAACGATGCGAAGGCCTTTTATAAATAGGGGAGCATTTTTAAATGCAATTTAAGCGTAGTCTTCTCTCGCTCGCGCTTGCTGCAAGCGTGGCGATGCCAATTTCCGGCGCTATCATCACTGAGGTAGGTGCTGCAACACCACCTAACATGCTCATCATTGCTGGCCGTATCGACGACCTCATCTCTCTTGACCCGCAAGAGATGTTTGAGTTCTCCGGCACAGACATGGCGAACAACATCTACGACAAGCTGGTTATGCTGGATCCATCCGACCTTTCTAAAGGTTATGGCCCAGGTCTGGCTGAGAGCTGGGAGATCTCCGAGGATGGCAAGACCTTTACCTTCAAAATGCGTGAAGGCATCAAGTTCCATTCCGGCAACCCTGTAACTGCAAAGGACGCTGAGTTCAGTATCCGCCGTGCAGTTGCTCTGAAAAAGACGCCTTCATTCATTCTTACTCAGTTCGGTTTCACCGCTGAGAATATGAATGACACCATCAAGGCTGTTGATGCGAACACCTTCCAGATCACCACTGACAAGAAGTACGCTCCTTCTTTCGTGCTGAACTGCTTCACCGCTGCAATCGCTTCCATCGTTGACTCCGAGCTGGTTAAGTCCAACGAAGTCGATGGTGACTGGGGTAACGGCTGGCTGAAAACCAACTCTGCTGGTTCTGGCGCATTCAAGCTGCAGAACTGGAAGCCAAATGAGTCTTACTCTCTGACAGCTGTTCCAGGTTACTGGCGCGGTGAAGTTGCGATGAAGCGCGTTATTGTGCGTCACGTGATGGAATCTGCTTCTCAGCGTCTGATGCTGGAAAAAGGCGACGTTGATATTGCTCGTCACCTGTCTCCAGAAGACATTGCATCCATCTCCACCAACGAAGACCTCAAGGTTGAGGACACTCTTCGCGGTCGTCTGATGTACATCTCCTTCAACCAGAAAGATAAGGCTCTGTCCCATCCGAAGGTTGCGGAAGCTCTGAAGTACCTGGTTGACTATAAAGGTATGACCGGATCCTTCCTGAAAGGTCAGTACACCATTCAGCAGGCGTTCCTGCCACAGACCTACATGGGTGAGTTAAAAGACACTCCTTACTCCCTGAACGTTGAAAAAGCGAAAGCTCTGCTGGATGAAGCTGGTTATGCTGATGGCTTCGACGTTGAGTTCATCGTTCGTAATGCAACAGAGCGTCTCGAAATTGCTCAGAGCTTGCAGAACACCTTCGGTCAGGCTGGCATCAACGCGAAGATCTCTACCGGTACTGGTAAGCAGATCCTCGGTCGTTACCGTGCTCGTGACTTCCAGATCTACGTAGGTGCATGGGGTCCGGACTATCCAGATCCACACACAAACGCTGACACCTTCGCGAACAACCCTGACAACCGCGATGAAGCAAAACTGACAGGTAAACTGGCATGGCGTAACGCTTATCCAGCAAAAGACCTGACTGTTCTGACTGATCTGGCTGTGCAGGAAAGTGACCGTGAGAAGCGTGCTCGCATGTACGTTGAAGCTCAGAAGACCTTCCAGAAAGAAGCTCCATTTGCAGTTATGTTCCAGAAAATCGAACAGAACTCCATGCGTGCAAACGTATCTGGCTTCAATCCGGGTGGCGCGATCACAAGCGTATTCTACTGGCCTGTTAAAAAATAAGATTGGCTGATACAAAATGAGCATCGCTGACTCTACAGCGACTGTGGCGCGGCGAGGGACTTCCTCGCCGCTCTACAAAATTTTGAAAGGTTTGATCGCTGGCCTTTTCTCCATCACCCTCACCATGGTGGGGCTGCTTTTCGTAACCTTTATCATTGCGCGCGTTATGCCCGTCGATCCGGTTCTTGCGGTTGTCGGTGAGCGTGCTTCCCAAGAAATTTATGAGGCAGCCTACAAGGCCATGGGTCTCGACCAGCCACTGATTGTGCAGTTCTGGCTGTTCCTGAAACAGGTGGCTATGGGTGACTTCGGGATGTCGACGCTGACAGCGCGGCCCGTAGTTGAAGATGTTGCCCGTGTATTCCCGGCAACCCTTGAGCTTGCAACCCTGGCGACGATTGCCGGTGTGGGCCTAGGTGTGCCGATGGGTGTGATTGCAGCTGTGAATGAAGGCCGGTGGCCTGACCAGCTGATCCGCCTTGTTGGATTGTTTGGCTACTCCATGCCGATCTTCTGGTTCGGTCTGATGGGCCTGCTGATTTTCTACGGCATTCTTGGTTGGGTTGGTGGCCCAGGCCGTATTGATATCTACTATGAAGATATTGTTCCTGTCGTTTCAGGGATGATCCTGATTGATAGCCTGCTTGCCGGTGAGATCGAGATCTTCTGGAATGCGGTGAGCCACATCATCCTGCCTGCCAGCATTCTTGGCTATTATTCCATCGCCTACATTTCACGCATGACTCGGTCTTTCATGCTTGAGCAGTTCTCTCAGGAGTACATTACAACTGCGCGCGTGAAGGGTGTTTCTGAGACTGCTGTGATCTGGCGTCATGCTTTGCCGAACGTGATGATACCGCTGATTACCGTTATTGCGCTTTCCTACGCGAACCTGCTGGAAGGGTCTGTGCTGACTGAGATCATCTTCTCCTGGCCGGGGCTGGGCAACTACATCACCAACGCTCTGCTTTCTGCGGATATGAACGCGGTTCTGGGTGGAACGGTTGTGGTTGGTGCGATCTTTGTGGGTCTCAACCTCTTCTCTGACTTTATGTACAAAGTGGTGGATCCGAGGGCACGATGACAACAGCACCTGTAAAATCAAATGTGCCTGAGAAGACTGGTTTGAAGGCATGGTTAACTTCGGATGCGCCTGAATCTCGTGGGCATGCCCGTGCGGTTCAGCTGTATCTTGGATGGTTGAAACTCTACGAAAACAAGCTGGCTTTCCTTGGCTTCCTGATCATTCTTGGTCTGGTGTTGATGGCTGTCTTTGCGCCGCTGCTGGCGACCGCTGAACCGAATGCGCAGGACTTGAGTAAACGCCTGCTGTCACCGGGGACAGATGGGTATTTGCTGGGTACTGATGAGCTGGGTCGCGACATTTACAGCCGGCTTGTTTATGGCTCCCGTATCACTCTCTTGATTGTCGGCATTGTTGCCTTCACCGCACCGGTCTTCGGTTTGCTGATTGGTACAGTGGCTGGTTATCTGGGTGGTTGGGTTGATCAGGTGCTGATGCGCTTGGTGGACATCTTCCTTGCCTTCCCGCGCCTTGTTTTGGCGCTGGCGTTTGTTGCTGCGATTGGTGCAGGTATTGAGAGTGCCATTATCGCGATCAGCCTGACAGCCTGGCCTCCTTACGCGCGTATTGCACGTGCTGAAACTCTGACCATTCGTAATGCAGATTACATCAGTGCTGTGCGTTTGCAGGGTGCGGGTGTCATGCACATCATCGTGGGCCATGTGTGGCCGCTGTGTTTGTCCTCCATCATCGTGCGTGTGACGCTGGACATGGCTGGTATCATTCTGACCGCTGCTGGTCTTGGCTTCCTTGGTCTTGGTGCTCAGCCGCCAGAGCCAGAGTGGGGCGCGATGATCTCTGCTGGCCGTAAGTTTGTTCTGGACCAGTGGTGGGTTGCCGCCATGCCAGGTATGGCGATCTTTATCGTGTCTTTGGGCTTCAACCTGCTGGGTGATGGTCTGCGCGATATTCTTGATCCGAAGAAAAGCCAGAGCTGAGGGAGAGGACCATGAGTGATACGCTTTTAAGCGTTGAGGACCTTTGGGTTCGCTTCCCAACCCGCAATGGTACCGTTGATGCTGTGCGGGGGATATCGTTCTCCGTCGGGCGTGAGCGCGTTGGAATCGTGGGTGAGAGTGGTTCTGGTAAGTCTATGACTGGCCGCAGTATCCTTCGGTTGATCCGTGCTCCGGGGCAGATGGAAGCCAAGTCCATCCTGTTCAACGGTGAGAATCTGCTGGACTATTCTGAAAAACAGATGCGCAAGATCCGTGGGCACCAGATTTCCATGGTGATGCAGGACCCGAAGTTCTCGCTGAACCCGGTTCACACTGTTGGTAAGCAGATCTGTGAAGCTTTGCGCCTTCACACCAAGGCGTCTCGCCGCGAAGCTTGTCAGGGCGCATTGGAGATGCTGGAAGCGGTGCAGATCCGTAATCCTGAGCGTGTGTTTGACAGCTACCCACATGAGCTTTCAGGCGGTATGGGCCAGCGTGTGATGATCGCGATGATGCTGATCACCGATCCCAAACTGCTGATTGCTGATGAGCCGACTTCTGCATTGGACGTGACCGTTCAGATGAAGGTGCTGGCGATTATGGACAAGCTGGTACAGGAACGTGGTATGGGGCTGATCTTTATCAGTCACGACCTGAACCTTGTCTCGTCTTTCTGTGACCGCATCATCATCATGTATGCAGGCCGTATTGTTGAGACCTGTAAGGCCAGTGAGCTGCACAAAGCCACACATCCTTATACTCGCGGGTTGCTGAACGCTTTGCCGCGCATTGAGGAGCCTAAGGGACGTCTTGAAGCGCTGCAGCGTCAGGACAGTTGGAAGCAGGAGGCCAGTGTCGATGCAAGGGTCTGATAGTGCTGTGATGGAACGTAAGCCATGGGTTGCGGAAGCAACGAATGATGCGCGTCTCGAAATCAAGAATCTCAATGTTTACTTCGGTGATGGTCCGGATCGCTTTCAGGCTGTCAAGAATGTGAGCCTCAAGGTTCAGCAGGGTGGCAGCTTCGGTATTGTTGGTGAATCTGGCTCAGGTAAATCAACTGTTCTGCGCGCTGTGTGCGGACTGGTTGAGAGCTGGGACGGTGAGATCGATATTGATGGAGCCCCTGTCTCTCATAAGCGCGACAAGGCCTTTGCGCGTAAGATTCAGATGGTCTTTCAAGATCCTTACGCATCGCTGCATCCACGCCATACGGTTGATCGAGTTTTGTCAGAACCGCTGAAATTACACGGGTTTGACGATATTGATGGTCGTGTGCTTCGTGCGTTGGATGACGTGGGGCTGGGCGCTGATTTCCGCTTCCGTTATCCGCATCAGCTTTCTGGTGGTCAGCGGCAACGTGTGGCGGTTGCACGAGCTTTGATGCTGGAGCCGGAGATCTTGTTGTTGGATGAACCAACCTCAGCGTTGGATGTGTCCGTGCAGGCGGAGATCCTGAACCTGTTCGCAGATCTACGCAAAGAGCATAACCTCACCTACGTGATGGTGACGCACGATCTGGCTGTGGTGGCTCATATGTGTGATGAGATCGCGGTTATGCAGCATGGCGAAGTGGTTGAGGTGATGGATGTTGAGGCTATGCGCCAATCCAAACCGGAGACTGCCTACACGCAGGAACTGCTAAAGGCCTCCATGGGATATGACGCTGAGTTCTTTGGAGACAGCTGATTTGCCAATGAGTTAGACGATTTACGAAAGCCCTGCCATCTTGGTGGGGCTTTTGTTGTTTTGGGCCAAGAACTTTACTAGGATCGCGTCATTGCTTTTGGGATTATGAGCTGCGGAGCCGCAGATGAAATATTTTTATGGCCTTCTTTGTATTTTGGGATTTCTGCTGCCCTACTGGGCATTTATGCCATGGCTGCTTGAAAATGGCCCGGATTTGCCACGGCTTTTAACGGAGGCCTTTTCAGGTGAGATTTCTGCATTTGCCTGGCTGGATGTTGTGGTTTCTGCTGTGGTTTTGACCGGCTTCATCTTTGCCGAAGGGCAACGACTTGGAATGAAGTTTCTTTGGCTACCGATTCTTTCCGTGTTCACCGTTGGTGTGTCACTCGGCCTGCCATTGTTCTTGCTGCTGCGGGAATTACACGTTGAAAAAACATCGAAAACGGGTGCGGTTAGCGGAAAAAACGTAGCGCGTATATGATAGTTGGAACTCATGTGCAGAAAATAGACTACGCCAATGAGTTCACTGTGAATTTCTTAATGTTTTCTGCTATAAACAAGCCGCTTAATCCTACGAGTACACGAGCTGAAACACTCGCAGATTAGCTTGGGTGTTTTCTAATTTATCTACGGTGTCTTCTTTGAGAAGTCTTGACGAAAATCTTATTTCGCATATTCCTCCGTTCCGCAAACTGGAACGCGTTGATATTAGAGAGATTTTGGACGCAGCAACGCCAAAGCGTTTCAGTGCGGGTCAAGCTATCTTTGAAGAACATGAGCCAGCAGAGCGGTTCTTTCTGCTTCTCGATGGCCATGTGCGGGTTATTCGCACCACCGCAGCTGGTGATCAGGTGATTGCACGCCACATCGTCAGCGGCGAGCTGATGGGCATCGCGCCTGCAATCGGGCGCACGACTTATCCGGCAAGTGCTGTCGCGATTGATGATTGCCTTGTGCTGTTCTGGCCTACAAACCTCTGGCAGACGTTTGTTGCGAAGTATGATGGCTTTGCCACGGAGACCTACAAAACCGTCGGTGAGCGCATCTCAGAGGCTAACAACCACATTCTGGAGCTGGCGACCCAGCAGGTTGAGCAGCGTGTTGCTCGTGCGCTTCTGCGTCTGGCTATTCAAAGCCATCGTGACACGGAAGAGGGCATGGAAATCGATTTTCCGCTTACCCGCCAGAATATCTCCGAGATGACAGGCACAACTCTCTACACCGTGAGTCGTTTGCTAAGTGCTTGGGAGAAGCAGGGAATTGTGACCAGCGGTCGTAAAAAGGTTGTTGTGACAGACCTCGGCAAGCTGAAGACTCTGGCTGATTTGGACCCTATGGGCGACTCCTAAGTAGGGCAGGGTACTCATGCGTGTGGTACTAGGCATAAGTACCAGTATTCTCGATTTTGTATCTCATTGTTTTATTTGAATTATTTCTTACATATCCGGTAATTACCGAATAGGTTGTTCTAGCACAAACTTCGCCACTGGCGTCAATTTTATCATCTTCGGGACCGTAACCACGATAGGATTCCGTAGATGTCAGAATTCCTTACAAAATCGCGGGCACGAAATATTTTTTATGGGGGATCCTTATTCTTCATAGGCATATTTGCCGTGCTCTCAATCGACAGCCACCTTTACGTCGTGAATGAATCGACTGCTAAGGCTCCGCTTACGGACGAAGTCGTCCTTGGTAAGCACGTTTGGGAAAAGCATTCCTGCATCAACTGTCACACACTGCATGGTGAAGGTGCTTACTTTGCACCAGAAGTCGGCAACGTGATGACACGTTGGGGTGTTCTGGATGATCCAGATGATGCTGCTGAAACTCTTGGCTCATGGATGGAATCTCAACCTAGCGGCATCGAAGGGCGTCGTCAGATGCCATACTTCAAGCTGACAGAAGAAGAAGTCCGCGGCCTCTCAGAATTCTTGCGTTGGGCTGACAAGACCAACACGCAAGACTGGCCACCGAACGACGCTGGTTAAGGGGTGGTATTATGAAATACAGTTCTCAAAAAGTTGCGTATGCTTACTTCGTAGCTGCGCTTGGACTATTTGCAATCCAGGTTCTCGTCGGTTTGATCGGCGGCTGGATTTACGTTTCACCTAACTTCCTTTCGGAGTTGCTGCCGTTCAACATCGTTCGCATGTTGCACACCAACGCGCTGGTCGTCTGGCTTCTGCTCGGCTTCTTCGGTGCGGCTTACTTCATCATTCCTGAAGAGAGTGAGCGGGAAATCCATTCCGTAAAGCTCGCTTACATCCAGTTGCTTATTCTGGTTGTTGGTACTCTGGGTGCTGTTGTCAGCTATATCTTCGGCATTCACGAAGGTCGTGAGTTCCTTGAGCAGCCGCTCTGGGTTAAAGTCGGCATTCTTGTTGCTGCACTGATCTTCCTGTTCAACATCTCCATGACTGTGCTGAAAGGTCGTAAGACTGCAATCACCAACATCCTGGTGATCGGTCTGTGGGCTCTTTCCCTGCTGTGGCTGTTTGCATTCTACAACCCTGCAAACCTCAGCCTGGACAAAATGTACTGGTGGTATGTTGTTCACCTTTGGGTGGAAGGTACCTGGGAACTCGTGATGGCTTCCATCCTCGGCTTCCTGATGCTGAAGCTCACCGGTGTTGACCGCGAAGTTATCGAGAAATGGCTCTACATCATCGTAGCAACCGCTCTGTTCTCCGGTATTCTTGGTACAGGCCACCACTACTACTGGATTGGCTTGCCTGGCTACTGGCAGTGGATTGGTTCCATCTTCTCAACTCTGGAAGTTATTCCATTCTTCCTGATGATGACCTTCTCCTTCGTCATGGTCTGGAAGGGTCGTAAGAACCATCCAAACAAAGCAGCTCTGCTGTGGTCTCTCGGTTCCGCAACTGTCGCGTTCTTCGGCGCTGGCGTATGGGGCTTCCTGCATACTCTGCACGGTGTGAACTTCTACTCACACGGTACTCAGATCACTGCAGCGCATGGTCACCTTGCCTTCTTCGGCGCATACGTTGCTCTGAACCTTGCAGTATTCACCTACGCAATGCCAATGCTGAAGGGTCGTAACCCATACAACCAGGTTATCAATATGGGCAGCTTCTGGCTCATGACCGGTGGTATGTCCTTCATGACCTTCGTGCTGACATTTGCTGGTACCATCCAGACACACATGCAGCGTGTTGTTGGTGAAGACTTCATGACCGTTCAGGATCAGCTGACAGTGTTCTACATCATGCGCTTCGGTGCTGGTGCAGCTGTTGTACTCGGTGCAATCCTGTTCATCTACTCCGTGCTCGTACCACGGAAGGAACTGTTCACCGAGACATCTGGTTCCAAACCAGTAACCGGAAGCAACCCTGAAGCCCAAGCAGTTCTGGAAGGTGGTCGTTAATGACTGTACAGAACCACGTTTTTGATGTGCCCTATTATCAGCCAATCGCCGATGAATGTGCATTATTTGAAACGGCTTTTAACAAAGGTCTGCCCCTTCTTTTGAAGGGGCCGACGGGCTGCGGCAAAACCCGCTTCGTGGAACACATGGCCGCGAAGCTGGGTCGCCCGATCTACACCGTGGCTTGCCACGATGATCTTTCCGCAGCAGACCTGATTGGTCGTTACCTGCTTAAAGGCGGCGTGACTGAGTGGGTTGATGGCCCGCTGACCCGCGCTGTTCGTGAAGGTGCGATCTGCTATCTTGATGAAGTGATCGAAGCACGGAAAGACGTTGCGGTTGTTCTGCACCCGCTGACCGATAACCGTCGTCGTCTCATCATTGAGAGAACTGGCGAAGAGCTGCAAGCTCCTCCGAACTTTATGCTCGTTGCCAGCTATAACCCCGGCTATCAGAACGTTCTGAAGCAGATGAAGCCTTCCACACGGCAGCGCTTCCTCTCAACCACCTTCGATTTCCCTGATGCGGAAACTGAAATTCAGGTTGTTGCTAAAGAAAGCGGACTTGATGTTGAGCGTACCAAGAACCTGGTTCGTCTTGCCGGCCATATCCGTGGTCTTTCCAGCCTGGATCTGGAAGAGGGTGTCTCAACCCGCTTGCTGATCTATGCAGCATCCCTGATTGCTGGTGGTATGCCAGTCGACAAAGCACTGCAATACTCTGTTGTTGAACCGCTGAGTGATGAACCTGATGTTCAGGTTGCGCTTCGTGATTTGATCGCAGTTGTTTACGGGTGAGCCTGATGAAAGAGCAAATACTGGAGTTTTTAGAGCCTGAAGAAGCCGTAGGTAATCTGTGGCATGATTATGCTTCAAGCCTGGGTGCTCCAGTGCACTACGAAGATATGGAGGTCGAGCTGGCTAAGCTTCGTACCTCCGTGCAAGTGGTGTTTCGCGGGTTAGGTGGTGAAGCGAAAGTCGAGATCAGTCAAGCTCCGGCGACCGCTTCAACCTACCGTATGCCCGTCAAACGCAAACTGGGTAACGCGGCTGAGACTATTTTTCTCTCCGAGTTTGATGGTGAGCGTTTAAGACTTCCGCCGGTTCTTGGTGTTTTCCCAAGTGCGGAGATGAATCGCGCGCATTACATCTGGCTTGCTGCTTTTGCGGCCAACTGTGATGTTCAGAAAATGCCGGAAGATCCTTTGCAGGCGGATGTTCAGGCGTTGGCTTTGGCCAAGCAAGCTATTGAGCGTGTTTGGGAAAAGTGCAGCGGCCTGCAGAAGTTCTTCCGTGAATCCTGCGAGTTTTTGTTGCAAACTCGTAAGCGTCCAAGTCTTCCTGAATGGGAAGCTGCGGTTGAAGCTATTGTTCTGGAATTGCTTGGTGGACCGCGTGCGGTGACCAGCACAAGTGCAACTATTCGCAAGGCGATGGAATGTGTTGATGAGCGTTGGAAGCTGCAGGCTCCACGTGGATATTGCACCTTTGCGCCTGTGCCGATCTGGGTTTCCAGTGAGTTGGTCAACGGTGAACGGGGAGAAGAGCGCTCAGATGAGCAAGCTCCGCCAACACCGCAAGGTGCCAACGCGACATCGAAACGCAAAGCGAAGCGCGAGAAGCGTGAGCAGGCGGATCGAAAAGACAGTTTTATTCTGCACCGGTTTGAGGCGATCCTCTCCTGGGTAGAAAGCATGAACCTCAATCGTAGTACTGACGATGACGAAGAGGAAAATGCGCAGAAAGCAGCTGATGATCAGGACTACATCAGCCTTTCCAAAAATCAGCGGAAAGCCGCGACGCGTTTGCGTTTGCATCTAGATTTGTCTCCGGAAGATGCGGACCACGAGCGCCTTTCCGACAAATACACTTATCCTGAATGGGATCATCGTCAGCGCAAGTTCCTAGAGGATCACTGCCGCGTTCTTGAGAAAGACGCCGAGCCTGATTACGAAAGCGTGCTGCTGACAGATGCCTATCACAGACGCCGTATCCGGCAGGTGAAACGCCAGTTTGAAGCTTTGCGTCCGAAGCGGATTATGCAGATGCGTCAGGCGGAAGGTTCTGAGCTGGATCTGGATGCGTTGGTTACAGCGCAAGTGGATCTGAAGGCATCCGGGTATGCGTCCGATCGGATCTTCCAGGATGCCCGCGCGGTTGAGCGTGATCTTTCCGTTGCGATGTTGCTTGATACATCCCGCTCCACAGAGAGTGCGGTTGGCGATTCCAGCGTAATCGAAATTGCTGGTGCTGCTTTGGCTGCACTGTCTGGCGGTATCGATGCAAGTGGTGATCATCTTGGCGTCTGGGGCTTCTCATCCTTGAAACGAGACCGCGTTTTCATGAACAAAGCCAAAGGCTTCGATGAGCCGATGACTGATGAGGTGATCGCGAAGATTGGTGGTCTCAAGCCTTGTTATTACACCCGTCTGGGTGCTGCGATCCGGCATACAACCGCGCAGCTTGCCTTGCAGCAAACACAGCGGAAGCTTTTGCTTGTACTAACAGATGGAAAGCCAAACGACCTGGATCACTATGAGGGCATTCACGGCATTGAAGACAGCCACATGGCTGTTCGTGAAGCGCGTCGCCAAGGCATGGCGGTTCATGGTGTGATTGTTGATGAGGATGGGCAGGACTGGTTTGCCCGGATCTTCGGCAAGGGTGGTTACACATTGTTCCCAAATCCGGAGCGTCTTACTCGCGCGCTACCTGATATCTACAGAAGCCTGACAAGGGAGTATTAGATTATGAAGCTTTTCTATATGGTTATGGGCTTTATGGCGGGTCTACTGCCTTTGTCCGCAATGTCGGCGGTTTCCGGGTATCAGCGCCCTGTGCCTCAGCCGCAAAGTGCGACCGCTGAACTCTGGTTTTTGCTGGCAACAGTTATGCTTGTTGTTTCACTTTATGTCGTTCACAGGGTCGTTAAAGGCAGATGACTGAAGACGAACTCCGCAATCGCATCAGCGTAAGAAGGCTGGCGCTCTATCTTTACCCGTTGGGTATTGGAGCGGTTGGCATCAACCTCTTCTTTTTGTCGCTGATCTTCTCATGGGTTGGGTTGCCAGTTATGTCGCCCTATCTCGCGATGGCTGGAGGTGTTGTGTTCGGCTATCCATTTGCATATCCCTTCGCGAAGCATATCCGATACCTGATGGATAAATCGGACGGATTGCTGGACTGATCGAACAGTTCAGTGAAGGTTGAATCTCAGCGCGGCCTCTTCAGGTCGCGCTTTTTTTGTGAGAAGTGGTCACTGCGTTGATCTGATTGACAATTCTGTCAATTCAGGACTGCTGATTATTGTGCCAGCATAGTGCTGATTTGCTGGAGTTGTTTTGCGTTCCTTCTGGCCTAGACTTCTGATCGAGAGAGGCAGCAGTTGCGAGCGTTTTCTGCCCGTATATTTTTGCAGGAACTGAGATTGTGTTGCTGGCTGACGGCAGCATGCTTTGGGTTTTGCGTGGGTTTTGGGGGAGAGGCCTTTGCTCAATCAGGCCGCTGGCCTTTGGACTGGAACAGCTGGGAAACCGCGACTGGAGACTGGGGCGGATATCGCACCAAGCTCAATAATATGGGCATTGATCCAGAGCTGAATTATACGCATGACATCATGGCAAACCCGGTTGGTGGCGAGCGGCAATCTTTGGCTTATGCAGGGGCGCTTGATGCCAGTGTCGACTTTGATCTTGAGACATTGCTGGGATTGAACGGAACCAGTTTCAGCTTGGGCTTGTACCAAGGTCTCGGGCGTGATCTCTCCGGCGAAGACATCAATAACTTCTTCGATGTGGCGCAAATCTTCATTGGTGATGTGTTTGGCATTTCGCAGATGAACTTTCTGCAGACATTGGCCAATGATCGGATTGAGATTGCGCTCGGCAGATTGTCGGCTGGTACCGACTTTGCCTTCAGTGAAGCATTCCCGCTTTATGTGAACACGGCGGTTAACGGTAACCCGGCTCAGCTGCTTGAAAACGTACCATCTTTTACGACGCCGCCCTTCAGCCAATGGGGTGTGCGAGGAACGGTTAAGCCGGAGGAGTTCCTGTATCTTTCGGTTGCCGCTTATAATGCTGATGTGAATGCTCAAGACAATGATACGCAAGGGCTGAACTTCAAGTTCAATCCCGAAGATGGTGTGCTGGCTATTGCTGAAGGTGGGCTGCTTGTTGGGCAGGAAAGCAATGGTCCATATCTACCCGGGCGTTACATGATTGGCGGGTACTATGATACCAGCGATTACACCAGTTTTGTGGATCCAAATGACATCATTGAGGGGAACTGGGGGCTCTACTTCATCGCCAACCAAATGGTTTATGAAGAGCAAGAAGATCAGGGACTTAACATCTGGGGTGTTTTCACGTTGGCCCCGCGCCAAAGCATCAATAGTTTCCCTTATGGTGTGAGCGGTGGTGCTTATTACAAAGGGCTGTTTGACAGCCGTGATAACGACATCACGGCAGGTGCATTTTACTTAGGCATCTATAGCGAGGATCTGCCCGGTCAGACCTTCGAACTCGTTTTCGAACTGAACCATCGTTTTCAGTTTAATCAGTGGTTCTATACGACGGTGGATGGCCAATACGTTGTGAACCCAAATGGGCAGACAAACATCTCTGATGCGTGGGTTGTCGGCCTCGAAATGTCCGTCGATTTCTAAGTAGTTTCCCTCTGATTTTGAGCGCGTTTTGACCGTATCTGATAGTGCAAATCAATTGCATAAAGCATGTAGGTTTACGGAAGAAAAAATACGCGGAAATCCACTGTAAACTTAGAGTTTTTGCGGCTCGGATAGCTGTTCTGCGAGGGGGAGTGCTCTGCAGTGAAGCAGTACAAAATTTCAGCTTTAAAACAAAGGTATTCAAGCGCTGATTTTGTCCTGTTGAGTGGAACGTACTGACTCTACATCAGAATTCTCTAAATTAGTTTGGTTTGATGTAATTTGAAATATGGACGAAAGCTAAATCATCACGGAAATGTGAGATGTAAACTCAAGTTAATTTTAAATCTTGAGTTTTCTGTACTAGTATTTCTCAAGCTTTCAAATTGATTGCAATCAAAATGCAAAAGTAATCTCGTTGATATATTTTTCTCAGTTCAGTTGAGAAGTTGATTCTATCATGCAAACGCAGATGGAGAGGCGGCGTTTTCTTGGTATATCCAAGTATGCGGAGGATAAGCCGTGCCCGCCCTACAGTATTATCATAGATAAATTTTCGGATGCTTGCACCGGTTGCGGCGATTGTGTTTCCGCGTGCCCTGAAAAGATCCTTCTTATTTCTGAACGGAGCAGATTGGCTGTTGTCGATTTCGGCATGGGATCCTGCACGTTTTGTGAGGAATGTGTTGACGCCTGCAAGGAGGGAGCGTTGGTCAAGACTGATGAGGCTCCCTGGGCGATGAAAGCGACCATCGGCTCCAACTGCCTCTCTTTTCAAAAGATCGCGTGCCGGGCCTGCGCAGACTTTTGTGAGATGAGGGCAATCCGGTTTCATCTTGGCCTTGGTGGCCAGCAAATTCCTGATTTGGACAGTGAAGCCTGTACCGGCTGCGGTGCCTGCCTTGTTGCCTGTCCCAATGGATCCATCGAAATGCGTGAAATTAAACTCCAAGAGGAGGTTCTATGAACATTTGCGGCGTTCTTGTGACCTGCGAGCCGGGCAAGACCCAAGAGGTTTCCGAAGCAATCACAGCCCTTCCGGGCGTGGAAGTTCATATCACCAATGAAGAAACAAGGCAGCTCATCGTCACGGTGGAAGACACGGATGAGACCTTTGCTGATCAGCAAGTGGTCGAGCTCCACCGGACACCGGGCGTTGTTTCTGCAGCACTTACTTACCATCAATTCGAACCAAACACCGACCCTGACTTGAAGGCGGCCTAACGGGAGGCAAACCATGTCAATCACGGCATCTCGCAGAGATTTAATTAAGTCAGCAGCGGTTGCAGCAACTGCTTCTGCAGCTGGCATCGCTCTACCAAAGTCCGCCGAGGCTCAGGGAAAAGCCTCCGACATCCGCTGGGATAAGGCTGTCTGCCGCTTCTGCGGTACAGGCTGTTCACTCCTTGTTGGTGTGAAGGATGATCGCGTTGTGGCAACTCAGGGCGATCCTGATGCGCCTGTGAACCGCGGCCTGAACTGCATCAAAGGCTATTTCCTCTCCAAGATCATGTATGGTCAGGATCGCCTGAGAACACCACTGCTGCGTAAGACCGGTGGCGTTTACGACAAGAATGGTGAGTTTGAGCCTGTTTCCTGGGATGAAGCCTTCACCGTTATGTCCGGCAAATTCAAGGATGCGATCAAGAAGACTGGTCCGTCTGCGGTTGGTATGTTTGGCTCTGGTCAGTGGACCATCTGGGAAGGTTATGCAGCCTCTAAGTTCATGAAGGCAGGTCTGCGTTCCAACAACATCGATCCAAATGCACGCCACTGTATGGCGTCTGCTGTGGCTGCGTTTATCCGCACATTCGGTATTGATGAGCCAATGGGCTGCTACGATGATCTGGAGCTGGCTGACACATTCGTGCTGTGGGGCGCGAACATGGCAGAGATGCACCCAATCCTCTGGTCACGCCTGACAGATACACGCCTGACAAAGCCTGGCTGTGAAGTGCATGTTCTTTCTACCTTTGAGCATCGCAGCTTTGAACTTGCTGACAACGGTATGGTGTTCACACCACAGACCGACCTGGTGATCCTCAACTTCATCGCGAACTACATCATTGAGAATGATGCGGTGAACTGGGACTTCGTGAACAAGCACGTCAACATCACCAAGACTGCTACAGATATCGGCTACGGTCTGCGTCCAACTGACGAACGTGAAAAAGATGCCGAGAATGCTGGTTCCGGCAAGATCTCCAAGATCGACTTTGAAGAGTATAAGAAGCTCGTTTCCAAGTATACGCTTGAGTATGCAGAGGAAATGTCCGGTGTACCTGCAGAGAAACTTCTGAAACTGGCACAGGCATATGCTGATCCAAACCGGAAGGTTATGTCTCTCTGGACTATGGGCTTCAATCAGCACTCACGTGGTACATGGGTCAACAGCCTTTGCTATAATGTGCACCTGCTGACAGGTAAGATCTCTGAGCCAGGTAATGGTCCGTTCTCTCTGACTGGTCAGCCATCTGCTTGTGGTACTGCTCGTGAGGTTGGTACCTTTGCGCACCGTCTGCCTGCGGACATGGTGGTTAAGAATCCTAAGCACCGCGAGATCTGTGAAAAAGCTTGGGGCATTCCTGAAGGTACGATCCCTGGTAAGCCTGGTTACCACGCTGTTCTGCATCACCGGATGCTTAAAGATGGCAAGCTGAATGCCTATTGGGTTCAGTGCACCAACAACCTGCAAGCTGCTCCAAATATGAACGAGGAAGGCTGGCCGGGTTATCGGAACCCAGACAACTTTATCGTGGTGTCTGATCCGTATCCAACCGTTACTGCAATGGCTGCTGATCTTATTCTGCCAACCGCTATGTGGGCAGAAAAAGAAGGTGCTTACGGCAACGCAGAACGCCGTACTCAGTTCTGGCGTCAGCAGGTGAAAGCTCCGGGTGAAGCTATGTCAGATGTCTGGCAGGTTATGGAGTTCTCCAAATACTTCAAGACAGAAGAAGTCTGGACTGAAGAGCTGCTTGCCAAGAAGCCTGAACTACGCGGTAAGACACTGTTTGAAGTTCTTTTCGCCAATGGTGTGGTCGACAAGTTCCCAGTCTCTGAAGTGAAAGAAGGTTTCAACAACCACGAGTCTGAAGACTTTGGCTTCTACGTACAGAAGGGTCTGTTTGAAGAGTATGCTCAGTTCGGTCGCGGTCATGCGCACGATCTGGCTGACTTTGACACCTATCACAAGGCTCGCGGTCTGCGTTGGCCTGTGGTTGATGGCAAGGAAACACTCTATCGCTTCCGTGAAGGCTACGATCCTTATGTTCCAAAAGGAGAGGGCGTCCGCTTCTACGGTAAGCCAGATGGTCGTGCGAACATCATCTTTGCTCCTTACGAGCCGCCTGCAGAAATGCCTGACAAAGACTTTGATCTCTGGCTGTGCACCGGTCGTGTTCTTGAGCATTGGCACACAGGTTCTATGACACGTCGTGTTCCTGAGCTGCACAGAGCATTCCCTGCCGGTGTCGTGTTCATGCATCCGCAAGATGCACGTGAGCGTGGTCTGCGCAGAGGGCAAGAAGTCACTGTATCAACCCGTCGTGGTGAAGTGCAGACACGCGTTGAAACCCGTGGTCGTAACAAGGTGCCTAAGGGCTTGGTCTACATGGCTTTCTTCGATGCAAGTCAGCTGACCAACAAACTCACCCTTGATGCCACTTGTCCGATTTCCAAAGAGACGGATTTCAAGAAGTGCGCTTGTAAAGTCGAAAGCGCTTAGAGCAACCCTCTGAGCAGCAATGGATAAGAACCATGTCTGATCTCAAAAAGACAGGCCTCAGCAGTGCAAAGCGTCGTCAGTTTCTTGGCGACGCAGCCCGCACGGCGTGTGGCTGTGCTGTTGCTGCGACGTTCCTGACGGTCTATCAGGCGCAGGCCAAGGCTTTGCCTGCCGACGCCATCAGACCGCCCGGAGCTCTTTCTGAAGAGGAGTTTTTGAGTGCATGTGTGCGGTGCGGACTGTGTGTTCGTGACTGCCCTTATGACACTTTGAAACTCGCTGAGCTTGGTGAAACCGGCCCGGCAACCGGAACGCCATACTTTACAGCTCGCGATGTGCCTTGTGAGATGTGTGAGGACATTCCTTGTGTTGCTGCCTGTCCAACAGGGGCATTGGATCATTCTCTCACCGACATTGATGATGCTGATATGGGTGTGGCTGTCCTGATCGATCAGGAGAACTGCCTCAACTTCCTCGGTTTGCGTTGTGACGTTTGCTATCGGGTTTGTCCGCTGATTGATGAAGCGATCAAACTTGAGATGACGCCAAACACGCGAACGGGCAGCCATGCTGTCTTCTCGCCAACTGTCTATGCAGATGCCTGCACAGGCTGCGGTAAATGTGAGAAGGCGTGTGTTCTGCCAGAGTCTGCGATCAAGGTTCTTCCTCGCCGTATCGCCAGAGCTGAGAGTGCTGAGCACTACAGGCTTGGTTGGGAGGAAAAAGCCAAGGCAGGAAATGCGTTGGTGCCAGGTGTGATCGATCTGCCGGATCGTGTGCCGGATGCAGGTGCCTTCAAGCCCGTGTTCCAGCCAGGGAAGGGGCAGTGATGACTACACATGCATTAGACGCCCAAAGCCTTAAGGAAAAGAAGCGGAGTTGGGTTCTGCGTAACCGCTTTCTGCTGCTTAGACGAAGCACTCAGTTGCTGGTTCTGGCTCTTTTCCTTGCTGGTCCCTGGGCCGGGATCTGGATTGTCAAAGGAACGCTGACGTCCAGCATGACGCTGAACATCCTTCCGCTGTCAGATCCGTTTTTGCTGTTGCAGACAATGGTGACGGGACACTGGCCTGAGCTGACCGGTTTGATTGGTCTGGCCATTGTGGTTGTTTCCTACGCCGTGTTTGGTGGCCGGCTTTACTGCTCATGGGTTTGTCCCATGAATGTGGTGACTGACAGTGCAAACTGGTTGCATCGCAAGCTTGATCTGAAAAAGGGGTGGCAACCGAAGAAGCACACCCGCTACTGGGTTCTGGCGATGACGCTGCTTATCGCTGCCGGATCTGGTTCTCTGGCTTATGAGCTGGTCAATCCAGTCACCTTGCTACACCGTGGGCTGGTGTTTGGCATGGGCTTCGCCTGGGCTGCGGTTTTGATGGTGTTCCTGTTTGACACTTTCGTCTCCCGGCATGGCTGGTGCGGACATCTGTGCCCTATGGGTGCGGTGTATGGACTGCTCAACACCAAGAGCTTGCTGCGGATCTCTGCCAAGAACCGCGAAGCTTGTGATGACTGCATGGACTGCTTTGAGGTTTGTCCTGAGAACCATGTGATCTCGCCGGCTCTGCGAGGCAAAGGGGATGATACCCCGCTCATTCAACATCGGGACTGTACGTCTTGTGGTCGCTGTATCGACGTATGCGATCTGGACGTTTTCAGTTTCACCCATCGTTTCGATACTCAACTTATTCAACCTACTTCAATCGAACCGGGCCCCCGCGATCCGGTCGCGACCAAAGCTATGGGAGGTCACAAATGAAAACGGGAGTGCCTTGGAAGGCTATCACCATTATGGCGGTTTTGAACCTTACCGGCTTTGCTGCCTTGAACGCACATGCCGAGGGGGTAAAGTCCTTGCGGGGTGTACAGGTCGATGAGCCCGTGTTCGTAGAACCGATCGCTCGTCCTCAAAACACCCGGGTGAACCGCGAGTTTCGTCAGCAGCCACCGTTGGTGCCGCACAAGACTGAAGCCTATCAGGTGGACCTGAAGGTGAACCAGTGCCTGACTTGCCATGACTGGGCAAATGCAGGTGAGAAAAAAGCACCAACCCTTTCCATGACACACTATGCGGACCGTGAAGGGCGTCAGCTGGATCAGGTTGCTGGTACACGCTGGTTCTGCACGCAATGCCATGTTCCTCAGGTCGAAGCTGAGCCGCTCGTGGAGAATGAATTTACTCCGTCAAGCAAACGCTAGATGGCACTCTGACTGGAGGAACTAAATATGAGCAATCAAGGCGCAATTCCCAATAAAGATCAGGGGCCTGGCCTGATCAAACGGATCTGGCGTTTTCTGAGACATCCTGCTGCGACGATTTCTGCAGGTGCTCTGTTGCTGATTGGTGTCGTTGTTGGTGTGGCTTTTTGGGGTAGCTTCAACTGGTCTATGGAAATGACCAATACAGAAGAGTTCTGCATTGGCTGCCATGAGATGGAGGCAAACGTCTACGCGGAATACACTGAGACAGCGCACTACAACAATGCTTCAGGCGTACGGGCAACCTGTCCAGACTGCCATGTGCCTAAAGAGTGGGTGCATAAGGTGGTTCGGAAGGTGCAGGCAACCAGAGAGCTTTATCATAAAGCTTTGGGTTCCATTGATACCCCTGCGAAGTTTGAAGAGAAACGTCTTGAGCTAGCAACCAACGTTTGGACAGCAATGAAGAAGACAGACAGCCGCGAATGCCGGAACTGTCATGAGTTCGACTCTATGGACTTTGTTCTTCAGGAAGGCCGTGCATCCGCAGCTCACTCTGATGCATTCAAAGAAGGCAAGACTTGTATCGATTGTCACCAGGGCATCGCACACAGCCTGCCAGCAAACGCTCTGGAAGCTTACAAAGAGAAGGTTTCAGCTGTTTACGACTAAACATCGCATTTGCTGACGTCAGACAAGACAATTGGCAGAACCCACCTTCAAGCAACTTTGAAGGTGGGTTTTCTTTGTCTCAAGCGCAGTACGAAGAGCGAATCAGCTTTTGTGAGTGGCTGCAGAAATGCAGGAAGAGAGCGCAGCATTAATGAGTTTGCTTGATCCAAGTCAAATAAGGAAGGGAGCAGTTATATTGGTTGTGATCAAAATGACACAAATATGAGTATTATATTCATATTTATTTTTGAATGGTCATTTTTACATTGATAAATCTCTCTACTCAATAATATGAGTCCTTAACTCATATTAAAAGGGTGTAGGGATGTCCAAGGGTTTTGTCTCCGGCTTGATGACCGGAATCTGCTATCTCGCACTGCAATCCGGTGCATATTCTCAAGAACAGAAAGAACCAGAAGAGCTCGGTCCGATCGTCGTAACCGCTGCCCGCGGTGAGCAAAGCCTCGACGAAGTCACACGCTCCGTCGCTGTCGTCGTTAGCGAACAGATCGAGCGTGCCTCCACGAACAGTGTGGCTGAGATCTTGCGTGATGTGCCGGGTGTTAAGATCGTTGACTCAAGCGTAGCAGGACTGCAGCGCATCAGCATTAGAGGGGAAGAGTCTTCTCGAAATGTTGTTCTCGTGGATGGTCAAGAGATTACAGACCACACATCTTACGGAGCTGTTTTTTTAATTTCGCCATCGGATATCGAGCGAATTGAAGTTGTAAAAGGCCCTGGTTCTGTATTGCATGGCTCGAAGGCAATCGGTGGTGTTGTAAACATCATCACAAAGAAAGGCGCGGATCGAGCTCTGCAGGTTGAAGTAGGCACTTCCTTTGACACATCTACAAATGGCATTTCAGGCTTTAGCGCTGCTTCGGGAACTGTTGATCGCTGGGACTATCGCTTTTCATTAAGCAAGGACAAGCATGGAGATCGAGAGACTACCGGTGGCACGTTGGAAGGATCTAGTCATGAAAGTCAGAGTGTCTCCGCTTATGTTGGTTACAATGGTGACCAGCATAAATTCAGCATAAAGGCGGAGCGCTATGAAAAAGAAGGCGAAACCTACTCTGAGCCAGAGTTTCCGATTACTGCGATTGATCTGCAACTGCCTAAAAGAGATAGATCAAAGATAGCTTTCTTCTATGATTTTAAAGAGGTCAGTGAGAGTATCGCCAATATTCATCTCGATGGATACTTCCAGCAGATTGATCGCATTGCTACCAATAATTATACTGCGCAAACTCCCTTTGGCACATTCGATACAGTTTCTGTAAGAGAAAACAAAATTGAGAGTGAGCTTTATTCGCTTGGTTTGAATGGTCAAGTAGATTTGACCCTTGCTGACCAGCATCTGACGACTGCTGGTTTTCAAGCTGTTCAAGATCGGTTGGATAAAGTTAGTACCAGCATCGGATCCGATGATCCATTTGGACCTGCTCCTGAGACCCCTTTCAGCGACCGGGATGAAGATGAAGCAAAACTCACGACACTCTCGGCTTTCCTGCAAGATGAATGGGATATTACTGAAGAATTAACACTGACAGGCGGCGGACGCTATTACTTCGTTCAGCTTGAAAATGATGGTAGCGCAGGTGACAAAGATGAGAATGATCAAGCCTTTGTTGGGGCTTTTGGGCTGAACTATGTTGGGTTCGAGAATCTTGCTTTTAGAGCTCATCTCTCGCAAGGCTATGTTTATCCGACTTTACTTCATAGTACGACCGGTTCGATTTTTTCACCAGCAGGACAAATCTTCGGCAATTCTGATCTAGATCCTGAAACATCTGTAACTGCTGAGATAGGTGGGCGTTACGATGATGGATTACTCGTTATCGATGTTAGTGCTTACTATACTGATGCCAAAGACTACATCGATACAGTAAGATGTGATCCTGCGTCTCACGGTTCAAAATGTACTGCTGGTTCATTGATTTATGAGAACATTGATAGTGCAAAAACTTGGGGCCTTGAATTAGCCGCATCCTATCAAATCGATAATTGGGGGCTTACACCTTATGCCAATCTTGCTTTGATGCGTCGTCAGTTCAACACAAGTTCGACAAGTACATTCCACACAGATACTCCACTCTTTTCGGGACGTGTGGGTGTGACAAAGGAATGGGACTTTGATAGCGGCGTAAATGCGTATGCAGATCTCTATTCACGATTTGCTAGTGAGCGCCGCTTGGTTACTTCAAGAGAAGATGAGAGCGAAGCAGGCTTCGCAACTCTCAACTTAGCAGGTGGGTTCTCTTATGACTTTGATGATGAGCGTAAGTTGAAGGTGAATGCTGCGGTCGAGAACATTTTTGATCTTGAGTATAAGCCTTCTCTGGATGAATTGACTGCTCCAGGGCGGACCTTCAAGCTTTCTGCAAGTGTGATCTTTTAAGTTTTTTGAGCTCTGCCGTGATTGCGGCAGGGCTTTTCTATAAGGAAATAATAGAATGAAAACTGTGCTTCTCATGTTTCTGCTGAGTTCAGTAGGGGCTGACGGGGAGGTTAGTGCCTCCTATGTTGAGAAAGACAGCCACGAAGAATGCCAGGAAGGCATTGTTGCTCTTAAAGAAATTCTGACTGAGCCACGTTTCAAGATCCACTATGCTGGATGTCATGAAAGTACTGCAAATATCTCAGAGTTTGAGCATCCGGGGGCTGAAGACGAAGGAGAGCAAGCTGAGCGGTTTGTGTATCTGAATGCGCTTCAAGATGGAAAACTCTTGGTTTCTCAAGCTGAAAGCCTTTCTCTCTGTGAAGCTCAGCTAGAGGGTTCTGACAGCTGGTGCGCCACCAGCACGCAGAAGTTATTGCCGTAACAAAGTGAACTATGCTTTGCTCTCCCTAGGGACTTTTGCTTTTGGGGGGAGCACGCATGTCATCACATACCAAGATTGTCTGGATTATTGGAGCGACTTCAGGAATAGGTGAGGAGCTGTGCAAGCTCTATGTTGCAGAAGGTTGGAAAGTTGTGGCGAGTGGCCGACGTGTTGAGCGCCTTGAAACACTGACGAAGGCGCACAGCTCAGTGAAAGCTTTGCCAGTTGATGTAACCGATAAAGAGCAGATTGAACATGCGGTTCAAAGACTTGAAGCCGAAGATTTGCTGCCGGACCTCACTTTGTACTGCTCTGGCGTGTTCCATGTCGGCGGACTATCCACTTTGACGGAGGATGTATGTGTCAATGCAATGGATACCAACTACTTTGGCGCTGTTCGCACTATCCATAATCTATATCCACGACTGAAAGAGCGGGGCTCAGGCCAGATAGCAATCATCTCCTCATTGAGTGGATATGGCGGTCTGCCTTATGCGGCTAGTTACGGCCCAACAAAGGCCGCCTTGATCAATCTCTGTGAGGCGCTGAAGCCGAGCTTTGATCGGGCAAACCTTTCTCTGTCGGTGATCAACCCGGGCTTTGTTAAAACCGCAATGACGGAGAATAGCAGGTTGCCTATGCCGTTTATCATTGGGGCTGAAGGTGCTGCGCGACGGATCAAGAAAGGCCTTGATCGAAAGAAGTTTGAGATCGCATTTCCATTCCCGCTGGTGGCTGCGCTGAAACTGCTCCGATTTATGCCCTACTGGGCTTACTTCCGACTAGTTGGTTTGTCTGCAGGCAAAAAAGGGCGAAGCTGATCTGCTTTCAAGATGGCTGAAGTTGCGGTGAGCTTTGAGGTTGAGGCTTATCTGCTGCCTGTGACATGGTGTGTTGCAGCTCAGGTATGAATGCCCAGATCTCACGGTTCAGTTTGACCAGTTTTTCGATCGCTTTCCCCATTTGAGCGATGCGGGCATCATCCAGTGCTTTGATTTCTCCGAGTTGGATTTGCCCGTTTTTACGCTGAATGCGCATTGAATGGGTGTGCGTTATCTCACCCTGCTGGTTTTGCCTGAAGGTTGCGTGGCTAAACTCGTTTCTCAGGCGCGTGCTTTCGTTGAAGATGCGCAGGATACGGCGAAGTTTCTTTTTGAGGGTATCGTCTTTGAGCTTTGCGTCGGCTAGGCGCTCGATCAGGTCTACGCGGGCCCTTGTTGTATTGAGCGTGCCAAAGACCAGTGTCGCGGTGAGTTCATCTGTCTCCATCAGGTGCTGGAGGATGTAGATGAACGTGCTCTCATTGTTTGACCAACTGTAGTTGATGTTGCCAATCAAGGCGAACAGCAGGTTGCGCCTGCCTGCTTTGTTGGGGGCCAAGCGATCCAGTTCGTCAAAGTCAGGCGAATGAGGGATCTGATCATCATCCATGGAGCTTACCCGTCTAAGAATATACGTTGATGTGCATGGTCTCTATATTCTGACGTAAGGGTAGCAAAGCCGTGGGTTCATTGACAGGGGCTGTCAGATTGATTTTCGCCAGCGACTCCTAGGATGGGTGTGATGCATGCTTTCGTGAAGTATATGAAGCATCAAAAGCAGAAATGCTTAAATCTTAAGGGCTATAAATCTCAATGGAGCCAAATAATCTTGAATTACCTGTGAAGAAATTTATGCGATCAGAAATATAAATTAAGTACCGTATTGTGTCCTTAAATTGGAGTATTACGTTCTTTTATTAGTCGGCGAAGTATGGTTATGGATCCATAACTTTTACACTGAAACAGTGTTTGGGGCGTACTGTAATTTTACTGCATATTGCATGAGTTCTTGAAAACCTGTTTCCCGATCAGCTTGCTAGGCGATTTAGATGAGACTGGCATTATTGAGACCAATAAACATACCCTTGTGAGGGGTGCCCAATTAGTTTTCAGTGATATTTAAAACATTAATTTGCAAATACTAACGTTAACTAGCTATTAATATCCTAGATAATCATAGTAATTTATATCTAGTTCAATTGAATGTATTGTTTGTTTTGACCCAGTATTACTCTTGGTTTGTCTGTTTTTTAGGCCGTGTTATAGCTTCCGCCGCTTCCGTGAGGAATTTTCTTTCTTGTCTTTGCTGGAGCTTTGTTTGAAGGAATGGAGTCAATTCGTTTTAGCAAGAGCATTTAGTTAGTATTTAGAGCGGAAACCCAGAACCAAAGCATTTTATCGGTTCCTTCGCTTTCTGAAGCCGAAATCATGTTTATCGTGCAGATACTTTGTTTGTGCGGGCTGGACCCTTGCGCCTAAAATTCGGAGTTATCCGGGTGCGCGAGCCATTTGCTCTCTTTGGTCCCAGACCGAAACGCTGAACCGAAAAGACAGCCTTCAAATCATGGAATGAAACATTTTTTCAATCCTCAGGAGAACCTGTGGCAACCAGCTGACGTAAATGATCGGCTTTTTGCAGGGCAGTTCTCCGAATATTTGGAGACGATATGTCTGGTTATAATCCATTTAGTGATGGCACCGATACACGTATCCGCGCGGAGCAGGATAACACGCTCGGTGATAAGGACGTTGTCGAGCACAACGGTGATAGTAGTGCTGAGGTCCTTAATGACGGTTCGTTAGATCAAAGCATTGAAGTGAACCGTACTGATGATGTTCGGACCTATGCTCAGGCCGGCGATGGTATTCAGGATATCAATGCTGCTCTTAAGATCGGCGACGACTTAACCATTGATGCTAGTTCGGCTGCATCTGCTAATGGTAAAGGTGTTGCGCTTGCCTTTGATCAGGGTATTGCAACTGGTGCGAACCAACAGAGCAACGATGTTTCTGGCAGCGTAACTGGTGGTAACTTTGATGCTTCTTCAGTTGGTGGTGATGGAACTGGTGTGAATGCACACCAAGCTGGCGCAGTAGCAGAAGATAATGACACCGATACTTTTCTTCGTGCCAACCAATCAAACTACGCAAACGATCTTGATACACTGGACAATGTAACCGTCACGAATGACGGTAATCTTGAACAGCGTGTCAAAGTTAAAGGTGGTGATGCAGATTCCGGAAACGGGATTATTGGTGCTGGTCCAACAGACATTGCTGGTTCTAATGTTGGCGTAGGCGATGATGAAAGTATCACTGGCTCTACTGCTGCTCAGGCAGATGCTTCTGGTCTTGCACGTAGTTTCAACCAGACACTGCAAACTGGCAACAACGAGCAGGGTAACAATGTCGACCTCTCGATCACCGGTTCTGACGTAGATGTATCAGGTGCTGGTGGTTCCGGTGCAGAAGCTATTGTTGGTGGTGCGGACGTCACCTCTGGTAACTCAGACACAAACACTCGCGCTCGGGTCACACAGTCAAATGAGCTGAATGACGGCGTTGGCGGTGGTTTTGGTGGTGGCAACATTGATGGTGCCATTGCAAATCCTGAGGTTGCGAACCTTGATGACTCTCATCAGGTTGTTAAGTCTAAAGCTGGTGAAGCAACCAGTAAAGATGGCATTAACTCCATAGACCAGATCGGCACTTCCGCTTCTGTTGGTGGTGATGGCAGTGTAAATGGTAGTGCCGCTGCTTCAGCATCTGCAAGTGCTGTCGGCGTTGGTTTCCAGCAAGATATCTCTGCTGGCAGCAATGCACAGGCCAACTCTGCTAGCCTTGGTATCACTGGCACTGGTGTTGGTCAGGCGACTTCTGGTGAAGATGGTGCGACTGCAGGCATTAAGGTTTCAGCTGACTTAGATTCTACGCTCATGGAATCCGAGACAGGTACAAACGCACGATTCAACCAGTCGAATGATGCCTATGATGGTGACGCGATAATTGAGCCGAGCCTTCATAACGATGGTCATGCCAATCAGAAGATCGAAGCTTACGGCAACGATGCAACTGCTGGTGACGGCATTGACATGAACGGTGGCCGTCTTGGTGCGACACATGTTGTTGATGACGGTTCTATCACTGGTTCTACGCTCGCTAAATCCGATGCTTTGGGTGTTGCTGCAAGCTTTGAGCAGAAGGTTAGTACGGGTGGCAATGCGCAAAGCAACGCATCTGACCTGGATGTAACTGGGGCGAACCAAGTTACTGCTTCTGCTGGTGAAGATGGTGCTGCCGCTTCTTTGAATGCAGATGAGCCATCTGTTTACGGTGATCATCAGACAGGCACACGTACATCAAGCGATCAGACTAATGCTCTTGGTGATCAAGACGATATTGATGATGCGAATGTCTGGAATGAGCATGACAGCACGCAGACTGTTGATGTAGATGGTGGTACCTCAAGTGCTGGTAACGGTATCTCGTTTGATTCCGGTACTTCTGCTGCGGTTCACAGCAACTTTGATATGAGCGGTTCGGCTGCGGCCTCTGCTAATGCTCAAGGTGTTGCTCAGTCCTTCACACAGTCCCTGACATCTGGCGGTAATGCACAAAGCAACTCCGCTGAAGTCTCCGTGACAGGCGCTGAAATGACTGCATCTGTTGCGGGTGAAGACGGTGCTGGTGATGACACGGGGCCAGTTTCACTTCTTGCTGGCAGTGGTAACACCAATACAAATACCAACTCCAATCAGTCTCAAGACAATGAGATGTATGATGGAGATTCCCTATTCAGCCCAGATGTTATCAATACTGGTGGGGCAGACGCGGCACAGACTGTCACGGTTGATGGTGGCAATGCGACTGCTGGTAATGGTATTGAAGCTCTTGGCGGGAATCTTGGTCCGGACACTGTTGGTGATGATAGCTCCATCTCCGGTAGCACATCTGCGAATGCAAACGGTACGGGTGCTGCAATCAACTTTGGGCAGACGCTCAAAACTGGTGGCAATGCTCAATCTAACTCTGTTGATGTGGATGTTGTTGGCGGCAATAAAGCACTTGCATCTGCGGGTGAAAGTGGAGCTGTTGCTGGATCAGAAACAGATACCCCTGTTGATCACGACACCACAACTACCTCATGGAGTGAGCAAAGCAATCAGCTTGGTGATGTAGATAATATTAGTCGTGCTGACGTAGCTAACTGGGGCCATAGCACTCAAACCGTTGATGTAGACGGTGGAACTGCGTCTTCTGGAGCTGGCATTGTTCAGACTGGTGGAAGTTCTACCAACATCGATGGCAATGAAAGCATCTCGGGCTCTAGTTCGGCTTCTGCAGATGCGACCGGTGTTGCTCAGTCCTTCACTCAGACACAAGTGACAGGTGGTAATGCTCAAAGCAACTCCGCATCCGTCTCTGTAACTGGTGCTGATGTGAACGTTGCTTCAGCAGGTCAAGACAATGCAGAAGTGAATGGTTCTTGGGCTGGAACCACGAACACGGATAGCTTCTCAGGTGGCCTCCAGGGTAACACTGCATACGATGGTGACACCATCTGGGATAGTGATGTTCGCAACCACCACGATTCCGTTCAGGACGTAACTGCTACTGGTGGCACAGCAACCGCAGGTGATGGCATTGAATCTACTGGCGGTGGTCAGATTGGTGCTCAGGGTGCTCCTGGCGTTGAAGAAGATAGCACCATTAGTGGCCTTTCAAGTGCTGGTGCTGATGCGACTGCTGCAGCTGCCTCGTTTGAACAGGTTCTGAGCACTGGTGGTAATGGGCAGGGTAACTCTTACGATGCAAGCATCGTAGGTGCGAACTCAGGCGTTGCTGCATCTGGTGAAGACAATGCAACTCTTGGCCAGTTCGGCCAGGCTGCTGCGGCAGGTCAAGCTGATACTGATACTGCTGCTGGTGCCTGGCAGGAAAACACGCTCGGTGACAACGATGAGTTGCTTGGCCCGGACGTTGAGAACCATGACCTAGTTGATCAGGATGTTTCCGCTACTGGTGGTACAGCCACAAGTGGTGCTGGCATTAGTGTTGCTGGGTTTGGTGGCGACGTTGGAGCAGCGCGTGTTGGTGACGACTCATCTATCACTGGTGTCACCCAAGCGACAGCGGATGCATCAGCATCTGCGTCTTCCATGAACCAGAAACTGTTTTCTGGTGGTAACTCGCAGGGTAATGATCTTGATCTGAGTGTGACCGGTGGAAGTAGCAATGTGCAGTCTGCAGGTGAAGATTCAAACGTAACGTTTGCATCTGTGGCTGGTACTGGTCCGGCTGATAATGGTGGAGTGGATTCTACTGACTCTCTCCTAGGCGGATATCAGAGCAATACTCTTTATGATGGTGATGAAGTTTCTTATGCAGATGTTGAGAACCATCATGAAGTTTATCAGGATGTAACCGCCACTGGTGGTTCTGCGAGTGCTGGTGTTGGCTCTGGTGGGATTGATGGCACCGATGTGAAAGGTGCATTGAATGTTGGAGATAACGCATCTCTCACCGGTAAAGCGTTGTCATCAGCTGATGCTGTTGCAGAAGCTTCTGCCTTCAATCAGGTAGTCTCTACAGGTGGCAATGCTCAGGTTAACTCTGCTGATGTTGACATTGTTGGAGACAACAAGAATGTCATCTCTGTTGGGGATGACAGTGAAGGTGGAGCTGACAACTCAGTTCGCTCCGGCACCATTGCTGGAAACGCTGATAGTCTTGCTTTGTTCTCACAAAACAACACAGCGGGTGACAATGATCTCATAGATGAGATGGATGTTAAGAACTGGGAAGACGTTAACCAGACTGTGACTGCGGTTGGTGGCGATGCTCAATCTGGTGACGGCATTACTGATCCTGTGAGCACCTTTGTTGCCAATGGTTCCGTTGGTGATGATTACACCGTAACTGCGGAAGCTGTTGCTTCTGCCGACGCTACTGCGAAGACATCTGCCTTCAACCAGAGCCTGTATTCAGGTGGTAACAAGCAGGTCAACTCAACTGAGCTGGATGTTACTGGTCAGAACGACACTCTGCTCTTTACTGGTGAAGATGACGGTCTGGGTGCTTTGGACATCACTCCATCTGGTAGCCCAGATGTTGGCGGTGGCTTCTTCGGTACGCTGGACTCCAACGGTACTGACACCATCTTCGGTGCTGAGCAGGCAAATGCATTGTATGATCAGGATGTGATCACCAATGTCGAAGTTCACAATCATGGCACACTTAATCAGACGGTGACTGCTGATGGTGGTGAGGCGATCTCTGCAGATGGTATCCATGATGCAGAAAGCCTCTTCGACTTCGGTACAGGTGATGACTACAGCGTGACGGCTTCTACGGCTGCGACTGCTGATGCTCTGGGTGTGGCGAATGCCTTTAACCAGACGATCGTCATGGGTGCGAACGTTCAGGCCAATGCTGTTGATGTCAACGTTGTTGGCGGTTCTTCAACCGTGAACGTTGTTGGCGAAGACGACCTTGCATAAACAGATCTAAACAAGACCTGCGCGGAGCAATTCGCGCAGGTCATTTTATATATCCATATGAAATTGTTAGGATATTTTATGCTGTCGCAGGCTATAAATGAATTAAGCTGGCACTTTATCGGCTATATGAAGATCTTTGATAGTATCGCTACAGCCGAACAGAGCTTTGACGAAGCCTGGTTTGCTCAAGACACTATTGTTATTACCCCAGTGGAAGTTGTTTATTCTCGCGGAGATACCGCTGAGCTTCCCTATGAGAAATTCTATAATCTTCCGTCATTGCTGCCAGAGGTTGGCGCAGTCTCTCAGGCTCGTCTCCCATATTCGGTTGAGACGCTTGTAAATGCTTCGGACTTTACGCTGCCTTCTGAAGGTGTGTTTTTTGAAGATGATGGTGAAACAGATCAGCCGCAAAATGGTGATGTCGGTCAGTCTCTCGACTACACCTATACAATCACATTCACCTATCGCGATATTTATGCTCCAGACATCGAAATCAACCTTGCTCAAGAGAATGCCCTGACAGATGACGATCTGTTGCTGTCCAAGAGCGAGTTTGGTGATGATATTCCAGAGAGCAATGCCGATGAGGTGTTAGAACAGCTTCTGAATGCTGCCAATGAAATAGAGCTCGATACTCTCGATCAGATTTTTGAGGAGGAGGATGCTCAAAGTGCAGCTGATGCTATCGGTGAAGCACTGGTTCAACGTGCTGAAAATGATGCTCCGAACCCATCATTCACCAGCGGTGACAACATCGGTGAACTGCCTGAAGAAGAGCAAGTTAGTGATGAGAGCTCTGATGATGACGAAAATGATAGCAGCTATGTGACGACTGGCGATAATGAGGCCGTGAACGTGGCTTCAATCGTGGATCTGAGTGAGCTGAAGTGTTCGACTGTTGTAATGGGAGATTACTACGCTACAAACTCGATCATTCAGAGCAACCTCTATTATGGGCCAACTGAGCAGCCCACCGATGTCGTCAATGGGCAAGGCCTCTCGGACACGGTTGTCTACAACGATGCCAATGTGACCTCAGAAGGGGAGTATCTGATCTCCTCGCACGTGACCTACGATAATCCAGACTACTCCTTCACCGTCGATGTGGTGAGTGGCAACTTTTACGATCTGAACATTGTTAGTCAGAAAAACTATCTGTCAGATGATGATTGCGTGTCCTATCAGCTGAACAACAACGGCTACTATGTTCAAACTGGTGACAACACCCAGGTGAATGCGGCGCAGTTGATTGATAGCATTCAAAATTATGACGTCATTGTCGTGCTCGGGAACTATTACGACGTCAACTACATCAGCCAGAAAAACATCCTTCTTGATACTGATTATGTCGATACAACGGGTACTTCGATTAACGGTACGGGGCGGCACAATGTCCTGACGAACGAAGGCACCATTAAGAACATTGGTGGTGGGTCGCTGATGAAACCCATGACTTCTGAGGTTCATGGTTTGGTCGACGCGATGGATGGCCGGGCTGGAGAGTATGAGTACACCGCTTCTTCGGCGACAGGCGGTTTGCCAATCCTGCCCAGTACTGATCTGAAAGTCCTTTATATCACAGGCGATTACTATCAGATCAATGCGATTGAACAGATCAATGTTCTTTCAGACGCTGATTACGTGAAGATCCATAAGGAAACTGAAGACAGCGGAGTGCTGACGCAGACGATCAATGGTGAAGTTGTTGAGGCTGATGAGGATGGTTATCTGGACACGTCGAGCAACAAGACAAGCAACAAAGCAACCATCATTGATTACGACAGTCAGTCAGGTTTTCAATATTTGGATGGCGAATACTCAGAGGAAGACATTGTCATAAAAGTCAATATCGTAGTCTCTGAAGAGGAAGATCTCGAAACAGCATTGAATGGAAATACTGATCTGGTTTCGGAGGTTGTTGCGTTTACTGGCAATGATGTTGGTAGCGAAGCCGGATCGTCTCCCGCATTTGTTCCTTACGCGGGTGAGAGTGACATGGTCTCAGATATAATCGTTTGATTTTAATAGATTTTTATAGAGAGAATGTATGTTTAAAGCTCGAGAGACTAAGAATAATAGCCGACAGCGTGGAGGGCAGGCGAGCAAAACATTGCAGGTGGATGGTATTTCGCAGCAACCTGCACATGGAGAAAAGCTCGCAGGCCAAAAAGGCAATTTTGCCTCCAGAAAAAATGGCGGCCCTTATGAAGATATTGATTTTCGGAAGTTGATGCAAAATGGTCTGGCACGGGCAAAGATCAACCTGCTGTATGTTGGGTTCTTCTCCTTCTGTGCCAGCCTTCTGATCCTTTCTGTTCCTATTTATTTGTTCCAGATTTCTGACCGTGTGTTGACCAGCCGAAGTGTCGATACACTTGTTATGCTGACTGTTATTGTTATCGGCCTTGTTCTTGCGCATGTGCTGCTGGATATGTTCCGCCGCTTTATGCTCATGAGGGTTGCTGTGGATGTTGAGACGCGGCTCGGTGGGCCTGTGCTCAGTGCAGCAGCAAGGGCGTCTCATAACGGTAGTAGTCAGGAGTTTCAGGCTCTTTCTGACTTGCAGCAGTTGCGGAGCTTTTTGACAGGTTCCGTGCTTCTGACCATGATGGATGCACCTGTGGCTCCGATCTATCTGCTTGTCGTTTACATGGTGCACCCGCAACTTGGCATGATCGTGACAACGACCATTTTGCTGCTGCTCGTTCTTGCACGGATCAACCAGCGACTAACTGCTGTTCCATTTGGAAAGGCCAATGCATTTTCTTCCCGTGCAAACCTGCAGGCAGAAGCGATGGCTCGAAATGCTCAGGTTATGAACGCAATGGGAATGATCCCTGAAGGCGTGATTATCTGGGGTAAGGAAACTGCTGAATCGTTGAAGGCTCAGATACTGGGGCAGGATCGAAATGTCCTGATTTCAGCTGTATCCAAGTTCATCCGCTTGTCTACTCAGATCACGATGCTTGGTTGGGGCGCGTGGCTTGCGCTTTCCAATGAAATTACTGGCGGGATGATTATTGCGGCGTCCATTATTGGTGGTCGTGCTCTAGCTCCTGTTGAAGGCATTATTGATGGCTGGAAGAGCTATGTGGGGGCGAAAAACGCATATGGGCGCATCCAGAAACTGCTGCATACCTCTCCGCTTAATGTACATCGGCTTCGACTGCCGAATCCTGCTGGCCGACTGAGTGTTGAGCGGCTGCTATTCGTGCCGCCTCCAAACAAGCGTGTGATCCTGAATGGTATTTCGTTCCAGCTCTCTCCAGGAGATTCTCTGGCTGTTGTTGGCGCGTCTGGTTCTGGGAAGAGTACGCTGGGAAAAATGTTGGTTGGATCTCTCATCCCAACAGCAGGCAATGTTCGCCTTGATATGATGGATTTGAGGAACTGGGATAGTCGGCAGCTCGGTGAGAATATCGGTTACTTGCCGCAGGATGTTCAGCTCTTTCCGGGTACGATCAAAGAGAATATTGCCCGAATGAACAGAGAAGCCAAAGATGAGGATGTCTTCAAGGCCGCTCAAATGGCAGATATTCATGAGATGGTCTCTCAGTTTTCTCAGGGCTATGAGACACAGGTTGCCATGGATGGAGCGCCTCTATCTGGCGGGCAGAGGCAGCGGATTGGGTTGGCTCGGGCATTCTATAACAACCCTCGTCTGTTGGTATTGGATGAGCCAAACTCCAATCTGGACACTATCGGGGAACATGCTTTGGCAGAAGCTCTTGGACGCGCCAAGCAGGACGGAATGACCGTTATTGCGATCACACAGAGGCCTGCACTGCTGCGCTGTGTCGATAAGATCATGATGCTCAAAGATGGGACTGTGGCGGCGTTTGGAAGCCGTGATGAAGTGATGCCTTTGATTACCGGAAAACGGCCGGGCATTTCACAGCATCAAAATGCCCCGGGGCATAACTTGCCGGCGGCGCAACCAGCTGAATAGTTTAAGCTTTTGATATTTGGTGATTTTAATGTCTACTAGAGCACTTATACTTGATGGGAGCTGGTATGAGGATGTGCCTCGCACAACTCGCTCTCCTATATTGGCTAGTTTAATCATTATTGCGCTTACTTTTGCCGGATTTGGTTATTGGGCCTCCAGTGCTCCTATGGCAGGTGCTGTGGTTGCTTCCGGTTCCTTTGTTGCTACAGGTCAGAACAAGATTGTCCAGCACTTTGAAGGTGGGATCATCAAAGAGATCCTCGTGAAAGAAGGGGATGTGGTTTCTGCCGGTGATGTTCTGGTGAAACTGGATGAAACCGCTGCTGAAGCAAATCTGGAACGGTTGGTGATCCGGCAAGCACGCTTGCAAGCTATTCAGGCGCGCCTAACACAAGAAGCCAAAGGGCATAAGACGCTGGTTCTTCCGGAGATGCTAACAAGCACGGCACATGATCCGAAAATTAAAAGCATCATCTTGAACCAGTCACTAACATTCAAAGCCAGAACCAGAAAGCTGCAGAGTGAGATTGATATTCTAGCACAGGGTATCGATGCTCTAAAGGAACGCATACAGGGTGGTCAATCTCAGTTGGTTGCCGTGAAGCAGCAGATGGAGTTGTTCCAGGAAGAGCTGGACGCCAAGAAGAAGATTTTGGGTAAGGGGCTGATCCGAAAGTCTGATGTGCTGCGCATAGAGCGTTCACTTGCAAACCTGAAGGGGGAAGAAGGACGTATCCTCGCTGAGATCGGAGATGCGACTGAGCGGATTGCACGAGCGCGGGCTCAGATTGTTAAAGTGGAGAATGAAGCATCCCAAACGGCAGTGGGTGAACTGCAGGTGGTCAATGCGGATCTTGATGATGTAAGTGAGCAGATACGGGCGGCACAAGATGTCTTGCAGCGTGTTGAGATTGTTGCTCCTGTACGGGGCATTGTCGTTCGGATGCGTTATCACACTGCTGGTGGTGTTGTTGAGAGTGGCAAAGACCTGATGGAGATCCTACCTCTGCAAGACGAGTTGATCATCGAGGCTTCCATCCAGACCACGGAGATCGACAATGTGAAGGAGGGGCAGAAGGCTATGGTGCGGCTGACAGCCTTGAACCAGCGCATTACGCCAATGCTGGATGCCAAAGTCATCTATGTCTCAGCAGATGCCTTACGAAATGAAGATCCTATGAGCAGTATGGGGGACGTTTACAAAGCGCGGGTACAGTTGGATCGTGAGAAGATTCCTGGGCATCTGAACTTCAAGGCAACTCCCGGCATGCCTGCTGAAGTGTACATCACGACGAGAGACCGAACCTTCTTTGATTATCTCATGGAGCCTGTGCGAGACAGTATGGCCAGAGCCTTCAGGGAGCCGTAAAACCTGAAGTGGTACAGGCCAGTTCGTTAAGTCGATTTAATGATTGGCGCTTTCTGCCGGGTTATACTTCTTGGCAGAAAGTTTAATGTGCGAAAGTCTCTTCTAAGAATGGTTCAAAGGAAAATAAAAGAGTTTGAGTGACTTTTTTAGTCAGACTCAGTCTTGTTACTGGAATCTTATTTGCTCGGTTGTGCTGAGGTGCAAGCTTTAGGCGAGTGTGTGTGGATCTATATTCACAACTGTTTAGTGTAATTTGAAGAAAATTTTTTATTGTGTTTTCAATGTTTCAGTAACTAATTGAAGACCCAACTGCTTTGTGGTGCAAAACCTCGCAAACTACCGCTTACGTTAGCTTTATTCCGTTGATGAAGGAAATTAAAGGGTCTGTGCACTGACGGTGGACGAACCGTGTATGCCTATAGGTAAATAGAACCATGAGTTTGATACTAGGCATTTAATGATAACTATTTGGCATTTCTTAACACTGTCTCCTTAAGCGAAGATAACCATGGGGTGAATTTGTTCAACTGCTGCGGGTATTTGATACCTTCGGCAGTTAGGCTCGTGGTGGTAGCTGCATGACAACAATCGTTATTGTCGATGACAGAGCAATTAATAGAAGTATCTTTGAGAAGCTCGCACTCGCTGTAGATGCATCTGTCAAAGTACAGTGTTTTGCCTCGCCGATTGATGCTCTCGAATATATGGAGAGCAACGTCCCCGACTTGATCATTACCGATTACAGCATGCCAGAGATGGATGGGGCTGACCTGACGCAGAAGGTACGCGCGCTGGAGCATTGCAGCGATGTGCCGATCGTCGTCATTACGGTCTTCACAGACCGCTCGTTCCGCATCCGTGCTTTGGAAGCAGGTGCAACTGATTTCCTGCAGAGTCCGGTTGATCATAATGAGTTTGTAAGCCGAGCGCGAAATCTGCTTGCTCTGCGGGAAGAGCAAAATGCAGTTAAACGCCATGCACGGTTTCTTGAGCAAGAACTGGTCAACGTAGAACAGCAGAGCAAAGAAGCGCTGCGAGATTCTCGTGAGCAGCTGGCGCAGGTTATCGATAGCGTTCCTGCGATGATCACCACTAGTACGCGTGATGGCCTTTGCGCTTTCTCCAATGCAGCATGGGCCCGATTCCTGAACTCAACGACTGCTGAGCTTGTTGGTGAAGACACCTACGGGAAGTTCGATAAGTTTACCCGTGAGAGGAATCGCCGGCTGGATCGCAAGGTGTTTATTACGGGCAGGGCGCTGCCACCCTATGAGATCGAGCAGCGTAACCACGCAGGTGACATCTTCCACTTCATCGTCACAAAGAGCCCTTTGCTGGATGCGGAAGGAAACACGACGCATGTGGTGACGACTGCGACCAACATTTCTGATCGCAAGCGTGCTGAAGCTCATTTGCTGCATATTGCGCACCATGATGCGCTGACTGGTTTGCCAAACAGGACCATGCTTGGTGAGCGGATTGATGAAGAGATCTTTCAGTGTCGCAACAGCGGACGTAGCTTTGCGCTGCATTTCATCGATCTGGACCGCTTCAAATCCATCAATGATGCCTTAGGCCACCGTACGGGTGATCGCTTGCTGGAGGTACTCGCAGAGCGTTTGCTGCGCTGTGTAGATGGTTCTGACCTGGTCGCGCGACTGGGTGGTGATGAGTTTGCTATTCTTCAGACTGATTTGAAGAGCTCTGAAGAAGCCATGCGCTTTGCTCAGCATCTGGTGAGTGTGGTAGAAGAGCCGTTCCACATCAGCGGTAAAGAGCTTCAAACCAGCGCCAGTGTTGGGATTACGAAGTATCCTGAAGATGGCTTGAACAGTGAAGAACTGCTGCGCTGTGCGGATATGGCCATGTATCAGTCCAAAGCTGATGGTGGGAACACGTTCCACCTGTTCTCAACCAAGATGGACCATCACGTTAAAGAAACTGTCGCACTGGAAGCTGAACTGCGGAATGCGATTGAGCATGATCAGTTGGAGCTGTTCTATCAGCCACAGATTGATTTGCGGACTAACGAGATTGTTGGGGCTGAAGCTCTGCTGCGCTGGAACCGTCCTGACTATGGTGTGGTTGCACCGAATGTTTTCCTTGGTACGGCTGAGGAGGTTGGGCTTATTTTGCCAATTGGAGAATGGGTGATTTTCGCTGCGTGTCAGCAGGCGAAAAAGTGGATGGATATGGGGCTTGAGACGCCGCGTATTGCCGTCAACATCTCACCGACGCAGTTCCGCAAGCAGAATGTGCCGCAGCTTTTGAAGGACGCGCTGGTTTCCTGCAGCTTGCCAGCTGATAAGCTTGAAATCGAGATCACTGAGAATATCGTGCTGCATGGCTCAGACGCCACAGTGCGCGATTTACGTGAGATCCGTGAGATGGGGATCGCGATCTCCATTGATGACTTTGGAACTGGTTACTCGTCGCTTGCGTATTTGAGCAGATACTCGGTTGACTGTCTGAAAATCGATCGCTGCTTCACGCGCGATATGATGACAGATCCGAATAACACCGTAATTATCAAAGCGATTGTTGGTCTGGGTAAGAGCCTTGATCTCTCTATCATTGCAGAAGGTGTCGAGACGCGCGAACAGGCGGAGTATCTGAAGGATGCCGGTTGTGAGATGGCGCAGGGCTATCTGTTTGGCAAGCCTGTACCTGCTGAAGATTTTGCTCGTCTGTTGGAGGAGCAATCCTCGAACTTGCAAGGACATAGCCAGCAACGAGCTCTGGCAGGGGCGGAGTTTGAGCTATGAACGATAACAGAAAAGTAAAGCTGCAAATGCTTCCATTGGGCAAACTGAAAGAGCTGTACTCCCGCATCACTCAGCTGGGTGGTGGTGAAGGTGAGATGTCTCTGAACCGGTTTATGTTCACACTGCTGATAACCCCGTATCTGGCATCGAACATCACCTTTGGCACTGCTGAGAACTTCCAGACCAACGTTATCATGACCACCTTTGCTTTGGGCTCCGTAGCACTGCTCGCGCATTTACTATACTCGAAGCAGGTCAGCTCATTGCGGCGGGTTCTGGCAATTTTTCTGGATGTGGGAGCCGTTTCTGCAGGCCTTTATGCAGGTGGTGAGTATCTCTCCATTTTGTTCCCAATCTATCTTTGGGTGATCTTCGGCAATGGCTTCCGGTTTGGATTGGATTATCTGGCGTTGGCAACGATCGCTTCTGTGAGTGGGTTTGCGGTGGTGCTGACAACGCCATATTGGCAAGGTGAGTTTATCCTTGGACTTGGTTTGCTGGGTTGTCTGGTCGTCGTGCCGCTTTACGCCAGTAAGCTCATTCGCTCGATGACAGCTGCGCAGCAAGCAGCTGAAGCTGCCAATAAAGCAAAAACTCAGTTCCTGACTGCTGTGAGCCACGAACTGCGTACGCCGCTTAATGCGATCATCGGTATGGGGGATCTTATTCAGGATACCAAGTTGGATCCTGAGCAGCGAGATATGGCTAAGACCATCCAGTACTCTGGCAGTTCATTGCTTTCCATGATCAACGGCATTCTTGACTTCAGCCGGATCGAAAGCGGACGCATGATCGTCAATCGGACTGTCTTTGACATGAACTCGATCCTGCGTGAAGTGACTCAGATTGTTCAAGGGCAAGCCCGCGGTAAAGGCCTGATTATTTCGCGCTACGTGGATAGCAAGTTACCTCCGTTCCTGGTGGGGGACGCGCGTCATATCCGCGAAGTGCTGCTGAATATCGCCGGTAATGCGGTCAAGTTTACCGAAGAGGGCTCCGTTTCCATTAGTGCAACCTGCAAGGAAATGAACGGCGGTAAAGTCAGTTTGCTGCTGGAAGTGAAAGATACCGGCATTGGTATCTCTGAGGATGCTCAAGGCCGTATTTTTGAGCGCTTTACTCAGGCCGATGAAAGCATCGTTGATCGCTTTGGTGGTACTGGTCTTGGTCTTTCCATTGTGCGTGAAGTTGTGCGAGCGATGGGTGGTGAAGTCAAGGTCAGCAGCCAGCCTGGGCAAGGAAGTATGTTCACCATTGAGCTTGAAGTCGGTCGTGCCGTTGGTGATGAGACTGCACTTCTTGAAGTGGCTGATGGTGCTGTTGCAATTGTCTCCAAACGCAAAGATCTGCGTGATGTTTGCGCTGAGTCTCTGGTCGCGTGTGGTATTGAGCCTGAGTGTTTTGAAACGGTCGGTAGTGCTTTTAGTTCGTTGCGACAGCAGACGTCTACTGATGGTGGCAAGATTGTTCTGTTTGTTGGTGAAGATGTTTTGGCTGCGACCTCTGACAGCCTGCATTATGCGTTGAAGTCAACGGGTCAGCATCACAACGTCAATCTTATTCCGATGTACTCTTCTGCTTCGGAAAAAGAGTGTGAGGATGTGTTCCAGCCGAGCATTGTGTCTTCCATCAAAGTTCCTGTTACTACTCAATCCGTTGCGTGGGCGTTGAGAGCGGCGGGTGCTGAAGACGCTAAGTCTGGCATGGAACTGAAAGAAGAGCTTCAGGCCTACTTCAGCCGCTACATCGGCCTTAATATTCTTGTCGCTGAAGACAACAAGACCAATCAGCGTGTGATTGAGAAAATCCTGCAGAAGGGCGGGCACACCTGCACGCTCGTCAGCAATGGTGAGCTGGCTCTGGATGAGCTTGAAGAGAACTCCTACGATCTTGCGATTATGGATATCAATATGCCGGTTCTGAATGGCATTGAGACCATCAAGCTGCACCGAATTACAGAGCTTGGTCAGGATCGTCTGCCTATCATTGCATTGACGGCAGACGCAAGCCGTGCTGCAGCTCGCAATGCCCAGGAAGCTGGTGCTGACGCTTGTGCAACAAAGCCGATTGAACCTCAGAAACTCCTGACACTGATTGATGACGTGATTGCCGAAAGTGGTGTTTATGAGAACATCACGCGCAGGCAAATCGCCAACAGTCAGGTGACTTCTATTGCGGAGCATCCGCGTTTCTCTTCTGATGTGTCTTCAGGGATTGACTATGGAAGCCTGTCTCAGCTGAGAACGCTTGGTGGTCTGGACTTTGTGATTGGGGTGATCGAGGATTATCTGAAAGACACCACGCAGCTGCATCGCGATATCAAAGCTGCTTATGAGGCTGGAGATACTGAGCTATTCCGTGCAAGTGCACACGCGCTGCGATCTGCTTCAGTCAATCTTGGGGCGACTGAAGTTGCCAAACTGAGTGATGATATGGAGAACATGCCTCCACACCAGATGCATGTTCTGGGTGAAGACATGGTGCGAAAGCTGTCCGGCAAGGTGAAGCGAGATCACGATAATCTTAGTCGCTACCTGCAGCAGCTCAAGCAGGAAGGGCATAACCCTGTCAACCGCTTGAGCACTTTGGATTTTTCTTAGAGCTAAGCTCTAGAAAGCTTGTTTGCGAACGGATGGAGCGCCGAGACGGTCCTGAGCTTTTGTCAGGCGTTCCATCTTTTTCAGGTCCTGATCGGACAAAGACAGAGCGGCATCTACCCAGATTTCAACCACGTCAATCAGCTCTTCATAGCTCACCGGTTGTACGGTGCGGCCTGCGCGGTAGATTGCAGAATGAGCGGTGTGCTTACGTGAGTTCTTGGTGATGTACTGCTGAACTGCGAACGGTGCCTGGCCTTCTTCAACCACCTCATGGACAATGCCCATTTCGTGAAGTTCTTCTGCTGAGTACAAGCGACCGC
>NZ_DS996819.1:77500-80254 GCF_000156235.1 Pseudovibrio sp. JE062 | reverse complement strand
AACCCACTACAAACTCCTCCTCCTCCCAGCCACCATGGCCCCCACCGCCTACCTGACCTTCCGACACACACGCCTCCTCCTCACAGACAAGCTGCTGCTGGTCACCATCATTTCCGGAGGTATTTTCCTCACGGCGAACATGATCTGACTTACGGTGCCAATTGAGATGAAGAACGATAGCTCAGGCTTGATACAGGCATCTGACATCTGGCATCTGGCATCTGGCATCTGGCATCTGGCATCTGGCATCTGGCACATATTGAAGCATCAGCTATTCAGCAAACCAATTTCCACGAGCTGGCAGCCTACTCAAACAGCAAGTCACCCTGATTACCGACAGGCCACAGGAAGAGATCATGAACGACATTGGCTGGTACAAGAACCACACCTACACCCGCAACAACATCAGCCTGTTCAAATACATCGAACTTGCCCTTCAGAACCCTCTGCCTCTCTCAAGGCTTATCTCTGGACCCAGCTTGCAGTGAGCGCCTATCAACTCCGGAGTTGGCTCAACCGGATCCACTGATGCTAGTGGTGGGTTACTCAGAGCAGCGGTACGAGCACCTATATGGGTGCCATCGGCCGGGACCATAACCTGTCGATCACCTACGACAATGCCATCCCCACCCTGCTCCACGGCATCGCCCCGGACCTTGACCGTGACCGGGTTCTACTGAAGTCCCAACTGGAGCAAAGCGGACTTATTTAGAGAGCCGCCATGCCAAAGCTGGCCTCCGCAATTACGATAGAGGATTACTAGGAGTACATCACAGACGAGCGCGCACTGGTTGCCTGGACAAAGGGAATAACTCTGAGTAAGCAGTGCCGTGAGTGCGTGGATTGCAAGGGGGATAAGTTGGTCCGCTATGGTGTTTGAGCCAGCTTCAGCCAAGCTTGCGTGATCAGCAGCTGCATTCACTGCGATTAAGAGATATTCCCTCCATATCCCCGAGGACCTACAGAAGGCTATCTCCCAGAGATCTCCGTGGTGCGGTGATATCTCGTTGCAGCGGTCCTCACCGAGAACCATTTCTTATGGCGCCACCTTCTGAGTTGTCCTCGTAACCTATAAGCTCCGCCAACACTCCCAAAGACCCCCGCTTAGCCCCGGTTTCAACCTAGCAACGCCATCTGAACGTAAATCTTTCAAACCAACGCGCATAAGAACGCAAAATTATTCCAGCCTTAGCAGACAGCTCGATTTCATTACGGATGACGCTGCTTCTTCGATATCAACCGCTGAGTGTCAGGCATGTGTGATCAACTCATTGAAGTTTCAGTTGCTCTGTTTGGTTGAGGGATTATTGGCAGTTCTGAGAGGTATATTTAGGCTTTTGCCGCTGGTTCCAAACGCAGAAAAGCCCCCGAGCGTTATGCATCGGGGGCTTTTGTGTGATTTTGTGTTCTGTGTGTTTTGAGGAGTTTTGTGCTTTATTCATGCCCGGCGGCGCCCTACTCTCCCGCGTCTTAAGACGAAGTACCATTGGCGCAGGGGCGTTTCACTTCCGAGTTCGGGATGGGATCGGGTGGGGGCGCCCCGCCATAGCCACCGGGCAGGAATAAGTCACATTATGAACTGGTCTGTTTTGTTTAGTTGAAGCTTTGTTTTTGGATTTAAGCTTTATGATTATAGCTTAATGGGAGTGATCAAGATCGATCGAGCTATTAGTAAGGCTCAGCTTCGGATGTTACCACCCTTCCACATGCCTCCTATCGACGTGGTGGTCTTCCACGGCTCTCAAGGGATATCTTGTTTTGAGGTTGGTTTCCCGCTTAGATGCCTTCAGCGGTTATCCATTCCGTACATAGCTACCCTGCAATGCGGCTGGCGCCACAACAGGTCCACCAGAGGTACGTCCATCCCGGTCCTCTCGTACTAGGGACAGATCCTCTCAAATTTCCTACACCCACGGCAGATAGGGACCGAACTGTCTCGCGACGTTCTGAACCCAGCTCACGTACCGCTTTAATTGGCGAACAGCCAAACCCTTGGGACCTGCTCCAGCCCCAGGATGCGATGAGCCGACATCGAGGTGCCAAACAATGCCGTCGATATGGACTCTTGGGCATCATCAGCCTGTTATCCCCGGCGTACCTTTTATCCGTTGAGCGATGGCCCTTCCACGAGGGACCACCGGATCACTATGACCGACTTTCGTCTCTGCTCGACTTGTCAGTCTCGCAGTCAGGCAGGCTTATGCCATTGCACTCAACGAGCGATTTCCGACCGCTCTGAGCCTACCTTCGCGCGCCTCCGTTACCATTTGGGAGGCGACCGCCCCAGTCAAACTACCCGCCACACACGGTCCCGGATATTGTAGTACCGCGGTTAGATATCCATGAGGACAAGGGTGGTATTTCAAGGATGGCTCCACCCGAGCTGGCGCCCGGGGTTCAACGCCTACCACCTATCCTACACATGTCATCACGAATACCAGTGTGAAGCTGTAGTAAAGGTGCACGGGGTCTTTCCGTCTGACCGCAGGAACCCCGCATCTTCACGGGGAATTCAATTTCACTGAGTCTGTGCTGGAGACAGCGGGGAAGTCGTTACGCCATTCGTGCAGGTCGGAACTTACCCGACAAGGAATTTCGCTACCTTAGGACCGTTATAGTTACGGCCGCCGTTTACTGGGGCTTCAATTCGGTGCTTGCACACCTCCTCTTAACCTTCCAGCACCGGGCAGGCGTCAGACCCTATACGTCGCCTTGCGGCTTCGCAGAGCCCTGTGTTTTTGATAAACAGTCGCA
>NZ_DS996819.1:0-72500 GCF_000156235.1 Pseudovibrio sp. JE062 | reverse complement strand
TCCGGGTTCTTTGACAAATGAAGAAAGAAAAGTACCACCTCACAACCGAGCGGGAGAGGTAAATACACGCAGACAATACAGCGTGTCTCGCTATGCTTTTGAGGAAAGGAGGGAGAAGCTGTCACAAACCATAAACAGCCATCTCATGCACAAGCATAAATCGCTCGCATTATATAATATCAGTACGGAGGGAAACGCAGCTGTATAAACCCAAAGGTTACTCACTAAAACGACAAGGGTCTAACAAAAGCCGAAAACCATCACAGCATCACAGCATCACAGACAATGTAGCAGGCATCGCCCCACCCAAATCAAAAGCTTGTCGCATGTGAGCCGCGACAAGCTACAAAACTCACATCAATGCACAGAAAGCCAGTCCCGGGCCGCGCGCTGCGCTTCTGCAATTTCCATAGAGGACATTTCCTGAGATACCTCGCGGCGATATCGCACCGCTTGAGTGCTACCGCGCATGGCAGCCAGATTAAACCATTTGTGCGCTTCAATCAGATCGCAAGCACCAGCTTTGCCGGAGGCTGCATCAAGACCACGCCGTAACAGAGATTCCACTTCGCACGCATTTTGCTTCACATGCCGATGAATTACGCCATCAAACTGCAACACAGTCATTAAATCTCTCTCCTAAAACACAGTGAACTCGTTTGGTATTGCTCGTAATTTTTGATGAGATAAGAGGAGGCTCATGACCTCCCCGAAATCTAATTGACGTCGCGGACTATTAGATTTTGACACTCTAAAAAGGCGGTTAAAAACCATGATTGAAACGAAAAAAGCGGTCTCAAAAACAAAATTTAAGTAGTTCTGTCACGGTGTAAACCAAGGGATATTGCACTGAATGATTTGATGGGTTGTGCGAATCAAGTCCGGGGAGAACATGTCTAGTCCACTGATTGATTGCCTTGCACATTCCTGAGCTTACGATAAGGTAAAGTCATTCTTAAAAGCTTCAGTGTTTTGGGAGGAACCATGAAAGCACCCTTTTTGAAGACATCTCTGGCCGCCCTGCTCTCGCTTGGCCTCACCACATCGGCTCTGGCTGCAGATGCAACAGGCACCTGGATGCGGGCTAATGGGACTGCAAAAATCAAGATCTCCAAATGTGGGGGCAATCTGTGCGGCAACATTGTCTGGTTGAAGAAGCCACGCAAAGATACCGAAAACCCTGATCCGAAACTGCGTGATCGGTCGCTGATCGGTACAAAAACCATTCTTGGTATGAAGCCAAATGGCAAAAACAGCTGGAAAGGGAAAGTTTACAACGCGGAAGACGGCAAAACCTACTCTGGTAAGATGGAACTGGTTTCTGACAACAAGCTAAAACTTGAAGGCTGCGTTCTGATCTTCTGTAAAGGCGACACCTGGACCCGTACAAAGTAAATTTACCTTAGGCTCAAAGGGCTCAAGCCGAGACAGGCCTGTTATGTTAGCTAATCACCTGCTCCTTGATTGAGGCAGGTGATTAGGCAAACAGGTTGGAAATGACCCGTCCAGGCATCATCTTTTACTTCTTTCTTTTCATGGCTCCGGTGGCCGCTCCTGCCCATAGCTCCGATTTGCACGGCCTCTGGCAAACGGCAAAAGGAGCAATCATCAACATTTCCCAGTGCGGCACAGCCATGTGCGCACGGTTGCAGTCCTTCAGGCCACCTGATGGGCAACGACAACAAGACGTATTGGATCTGCGAAACCACGACACCGCAAAACGCGCACGCAAAGTTCTTGGCCTCCGAGTTCTTTGGAACATAAAAGCGGCTGGTGAAAACAAATGGCAAGCAGAAGGATATGACCCACGGCGGGGATACGAAGTCAGCATAGATCTGCACCTTCTGCCCAGCGGTCTTTTAAGAATGACAGGCTGCAGAAAAGTCGTCCTCAACTTCTGCGAAAACGTCAATTGGCAACGCCGCTAGCCTTCCCCTCTTGAGCGTCGAAAACTCAACAAATTGAAACATATCTCGCAGCATTCGTTTCCTGTTCTTTTCCCGCTATATGCTAAGGACAAGCCCTTGAACACCTTGCTGACTGGCATCTGAGCACGAACTTTTCGAGATTATGCCAGAAAGGCATGGCATCTGCTTTTGGTTTGCGTGAGCAGAAATCTAAGGATGGTTCAGCGGTTCATGGCCAGCAACACGAATCCCGATGATTTAATCCCGCCGCACAGGCTGGAAGAGATTTTCAAGATTGCCTTTCAGCTGCTGCTGCGAAAGGGACGCGAAGCCGCGAGTATGGACGCAGTCGCTGAAGCTGCTGATATTGATGCTGATCTGCTGAGGCAAAGGTTCGAAGGAGAGCATGATCTCGTCGCCCCGGCCATGCGTTGGTACTTCATGCGGTTCAGCCAGCAGGTTAGCTCCAGTTCAGCCATGTACGCCGATATCTATTCCTGCATGTATCTGATGTTGACTGATTTTGCAGAGCTTTGCGAAGAGCAGAACCGCATCGAAGGCAGTCTTTACTGGTCAACTATTGGAGAAATTGGCCGGTTTGATCCTGTTTTGGGAAAAGAATATCTCGCCCTGCGCCTTGAATGGGCCGCTGAAATTCGTAGGCGTTTGGTTAAATTTGAAAGTGATCTGCAAACGCCGGAAGACATTGATCATCTGGTGGACTATTTCATGATGGCGTTTGAAGGCATTATTCAGATGGTAAAGTTTGAAACTCCGCTGGATCAAATCTTCCCCGCTATCGACATCACAATGGAAGCTCTCACCAGCCGCATGAAAAAGAGCCCGAACATGCCGGGCTCCAAATAAACGCATTGTCAGTCTGAAGTGAAATCACCTCATATGTACACTCAGTTACCTGAGGCAATGGTGCCTTTGCCCTGAAGGTGGCCGATAAAGGTCTCTCGGATCTGTGGTGCATCCCACTCCAACGACCCTGGAATTCCGCCAAGAACACCGCCGTTTTCATCCAGAAAGATTGTGTAGGGCATGGCCGCAACCTGAAACGCAGTGCCCATCGCCTGCATATCGACAGCCTGATAACTGGTAAAGCGCTCAAGGCCCAAACGATCCTGTAGGAAGCTTTGAATGCGGCCATAAGGAACATCTTCCAGCGCAACCACGACAAACTGGCCATCGAGCCCTTGCGCTTTCAACTCATCTTCGAAGCGCTCCATCGCTGGAAGTTCAACGCGGCAGTTTGGACACCAAGTTGCCCAGAAATGCAAAATAGCTGGCCCTTTGGTGAAAGCTTCACCGAGTGTTTTCGTGCCATTGGCATCTCTCAGTTCAAGGCTGAACTTTGGATCTTCAAAGGAGGCCGCTGAAACGGGAGAGATCAGCGCCCAAACAGCCAGAAAAAGGGAAGTCAGCAGTATTTTTTGAGCCCGCATCATATCAAGGTCCATTCGCAAGTGATTTCAATTTATCATTCTGCGAGAGCCTAATTTTGGCGGCACGCCGGTTCAAATCAACTTAAAGTGCCGGTGTCGTGATTGAAGCTTAAAACTGCTGATCGTTACAGGTATCAGCGCTGGTTGAACAACACAGACTGTGCCTGTTTATCCTCCACAATATTGGAACTATCAGCCTCTGCCTTACCAACTTCAAGCCCTTTCACCACAGCTGATCGCGCCAGCAACCGCTCACGCCAGGCTTTCACATGCGAAAACTCCTCCAGATCCATGCCCTGACGCTCCCAACGATGAGACCAGCCGAAAATCGCCATATCGGCAATCGTGTATTCTCCGGCGGCCACATAGGAGCGATCTGCAAGCCGCTTGTTGAGCACCCCATAAAGCCGGTGCGTTTCATTGAAATAGCGGGTCATGGCGTATTCAATTTTCTCGGGCGCATAAATGCGGAAATGGTGGTTCTGACCAAGCATGGGACCAAACCCGCCCATTTGCCACATCAGCCATTCCTCAGTTTCCACACGGCCGCGCTCATCAGACGGGTAGAACCGATCAAACTTGCGCCCCAGATACTGCATGATAGCCCCGGACTCAAAAATGGAAATGGGTTCACCGCCCGGCCCTTCAGGGTCAACAATGGCAGGCATGCGATTGTTTGGGGCAATCTTCAAAAACTCAGGATCAAACTGTTCCCCGCGCCCAATGTTCACCAGTTTCAGATCATAGGGAACGCCCAGCTCTTCCAGCATGATTGAAATTTTCCAGCCATTTGGCGTTGGCCAGTAATAAAGCTCAATGGGTTTGGTCTGTGTTGCGGCCATGGGTCACCTGAAAACAAATGTAGAAGAAAATCGGGAGTAAGGGATTGGCACTGCCGGTCAGGTACGAAACTTATTTCAGAACTGGCCAGCATGAAACACTCGATGTCGCTGCCAGTTAACAGTTAGAAAACCAGCTTGAAGCCTTCGTGGGTCGGCACAAATCCGTTGCTCTCATAAAAGCGGTGCGCATCGGCACGCTCCTTATTGGATGTGAGCTGCACCATACAGCAGCCCTTTTCACGCGCCAACTCAACTGCATGTGAAAGCATCGCCTTGCCAAGCCCCTTACCGCGCATATCAGAGCGGGTATGCATGCTTTCAATCTGACCGCGCGGTTTGCCGTTAAAGGCCAACCCGATCAGAAAGGATAGCTGAAACGTAGCCACTGGCTCGCCCTCGTCCAGCTCGCCAACATAAATATCGGTATCTGCCGCTTGCTGGATGGCGAGGAACGCTGGTCGGTACGTGTCAATCTCATCGCTTTCCAGATGAACACGCTGGGAGGAGGCCCCTCCGTTCATCATTTGCACAACAGCTTCAAGATCTTCAGGACCGGCAACACGTATCTTCAACATCAAAACACCACGTAGGAACTAGCGACAAATTTCAGAATCGCTATCCACTTTGGCGATCCCGAATGTGGTTTTACGGAAGTTCTCCTTCTTCCACAAATGAGGCCAGCTCACATCGATCTGGTGGGAACGCAATGTTTTGCCATCTGTCGGAGCTTTGCTGGACGCAAACCCGCCACTGCTGAGTGCGGTTTGCATGCCGCGATTGGTACCATCGTCGCCCATATCCCAGACGATAAAGCAGTCTGAGCGTTGGTCAGTGCTGGGCTGGAAGCTTTGGATGATATGGCGAGCGTCTGGCAAGGTGACGCGCAGGTTACCACCGGTGTATTCATCCAGAGAAACGATGGTCGCTTGTGCGGCCTCCGGGAACTGTGCCTTGAGCTGCTCGCCGAGATCCTCGTAGGGCTTCATATGTCGGCAGTAGCCGCCGCACATTTTTTTGTCGGGGGCCAGAAAACCGGAGATGCGGATTCCGAGGACGACGAGAACTAGAACCGCCAGAACGCTGCTGTAGATTTTCACCGATCGCGCCGCATACGTCCTGCGCGAGATCTGGAAGAAGATCACCAGCGGCAGCAACAGTAGAACCGGATGCATGTGGCGCTCTTTGATGTATTGCGCGCCGCTGAGCAGAACGCCTGTGAACGCCAAAGCCAAAGAGATCAGCAGAGCGCGTTGCAGCAGTTGGCCGACGCGATACACCTCTGGATCAGGAGCGGTACGCTCCCTCACCTTCCCCTTACCAAACAGCGCTGGGAAGAACAGCAGCAGGACTAAGGGCAGAAACGGGGCGGAGAAGCCAAGCAGGCTGGTGAACAGGCGCAGTTCACCGGTCAGGATGCGGGTCACATCACTCCCCTGCTCTCCCTCCCGCATCACGTTGAGCGCAGAACCGACCAAAGCTTGCTCGCTGCTGACAACCCAATAGAGGTAGGGGCTGTACATGAGCACCGCGATCACGCCGGAGGCCACCAGCAACGGCAGCCGTATCTGCCTGCGCCAGTAACGATCACTTAAGACGGCCAAAAACATCGCAGCAGGCACCAGAACGTAAGAGTGCTTTGAGAGCATCCCCAAACCAACAGCAAGCCCCAGACACACCGCCGCTCCAACCATCTTGTCCCGCAGCATCCAAAGGAAGCAGTAAACGGTGGCGGCGGAGGCGGCCATCAGCACCGCTGTGTGGGTCACCCCCTCATGCAGGTTGAAGCCGATCTGGTAGAACGCCACCCAGGAAAACACCGCCAAAGCCGCCAGTTTCTCATTAGCAATGGCCTGCCGCGCCACGCCATAAAGAAACAGCGCGAAACACAACACCAGCGAATACTTGAGAACCAGAAAGCTCCAGATGGTCGGGCCAAAAATCCTCTGCACGCCATAAAGCAGCCACTGGTAAACGGGAGGCTGGCGCACCTGATAGCCAAGCTTCAGCTCCTGCACAAACACGTTCTCAAACATGTCATCTGTGCTGAGTGTGGGAGAAAAATAGCCGCGCAAAAGCAAATGCAGTAGCAAGTAGCCTGCAATCAGAACAACAACGCCCGCCGGTCGCCACCACAAGCGGGTTGAAACTGTCTCTTCCGGCATTCACTCATCCCCCATGGAGACCCAGACCGGAAGTTTAAACACTGGACAAAACGCCAGATACAAAGAGGGCCACATCCCAGCTGCTCAGCTGGTGGATGTGGCCCTCAAAGCACAAATGAACGGGTTATACCCTAAGATCTGCGGAGTATTTTTCCACATGGGCGAGCAGTTGGGCCGCGCCCTTCTGATCAGAGGAAAGCACAAACCCCAAACGCTCGGCAGCACGACTGCCCACATTGTATGAGCTTGCCCAGATGATGAACGGTGCCAGCAGCATCGGCAGCGCAACCGGCATCACCCACAGCCACAGCGCGGCTTCACCAATCCAGCTCAGGCCCATGGCCAGCGCACCAATCACGCTCACCCACCAAACAGACCGCAAACATTCCAGTAGCGGAAGGCGCGCAGCATCACGGTGAGCATTGGTCCATCCGCTGTCACGGCCCATCAGAACCTCAAACACAGAGCGACACTGGAACGCCATCAGAACCGGAGCGAAAACCGCAGAGCTGATCAGCTCAACAAAACCGCCCAAAATACCTTTGCGAGAGGTCGTCTGATCACCCAAAAACACTTCTTTCAAAACAACAAGCGTTTTGGGCAGCACCAGCAGAGCAACAACACCAAACAACAGAGCAGCACCTTCATACGCCGCACTCATAGGTATGTGACCCAAAACCGGCAGATGGTTCTTGAAGGTGTAAGCTTCCAGCACAGGCAGATCCAGCGGAGCAAACAGGCTGGCCAGCAAAAACGCAGCCCAGACCGGGGAGCTCAGATAAGACATGATGCCAAGCATCAGAGAGAACCGGCCCCAAGGTTTGAGCGCACGCGCACCAATCACGCGGGAGTGCTGCAGGTTGCCCTGACACCAGCGCCGGTCACGCGCCGCGTAGCCAAGAATATTCTCAGGCGCGGCCTCATAAGAACCGGTGATCCGCGGATCACACTCCACCTGCCAGCCGGCACGGGCCAAAAGCACCGCTTCCACACTGTCATGGCTCAGGATGTGTCCACCAAACGCCGCTGTATCATCCAGCTCCGGCAAACCACAGCTGGAGGCAAACGCACGAGTACGGATGATGGCGTTGTGGCCCCAGAAAGGTCCGCACTCTCCCTGCATGGCAGCAAGGCCAAAGGCATAGGCACGGCCAAACATGCCAGAGGCAAACATCAGGCTACGGCCAAAATAGCTTTTCAAACCAACCAGCATCGGCACGGTCTGCAGCAGGCCAAGGTTTGGCTCCGCTTCCATACGACCAACCATATGCACCAATGTGTCGGCACGCATCAGGCTGTCCGCATCCAGCACCACCATGTAACGGTAGGCACCACCGCAACGCTGCACAAACTCGGCTACATTCCCGGCTTTACGGCCATGGTTGTCAGTCCGGCGGCGATAGAAGATCTTTTGCTCCGGATAACGCGCAACCAGTTGACGAACAACCTGTTCTTCCTGCACTGCAATCTCATCATTGCGGCTGTCAGAAAGCACGTGCCAGTGAAACAGGTGTGTTGCATTCTTTACCCGCAAATCATCCATCATAGCAGCAAGGCGCGCAGCAACTTCAGGCGCATCCTCATGATAGATCGGCATCAGAATTGCTGTGGCAGAAGCTGGCAGGGCGCGCGGATCAGCATCAAGAGGCTTAACAGAGCGGCCATAAAGAAGGCCCAGCAAAACAGTTGCCCCACCCCAGGAAAGCCAGAGCGTGCTGATGAACAGCAGCGCGATCCGAACCACCTCATAGATGTTGAGGTGGTCAGCGCTCAGGGCTGCATAAAACAACCCTGTAAAGCTGAGGGACAATGCAAGACAGAAGACAAAAGCCGCAGCCCGGCGGTGCCCTACCCCGTCGCGAAACGGCTTATCCATGGATTACCGCTCCGAGAAGGTGGAAATGGCTTTTCGCAAACTCGTCCCCTTGCCTGGCAAAGCTGAGTAGCTGCGCCCAAACCGCAGGCGGCGCCAGATCAGAACAAACCAGCTGTCACCGGCAGAAAGGTCCTGCACTGGCATGGCAAGCGGTGCAACAGGGCCGCTGCTCAGGTTAACGTGTGTAGAAAATAGTTCAGATTTCATAGGTCTCATGAGCTCCACCCCCACTGGTAAAGCCACTCTTCGGAAACTGCTTTTTCGCCGTCAGTCAGCTGAAGGCGTAACTCAACCGGGATTTCAAGGTCATCGCGGGAAACATCAAGAAACACACGATAAACACCCAGTTCTTCAATGTAGCGAACGTCCGCAAAGTCTACTGTGCCGTTTAAAGCAGCGTTTTCGATAAATGGTTTAGCGCGTACAAGCTGCTCCCCATTCAATCCGCTTTCAGCAAACAAAGAGGCATCAAAGTCCACCACAAACTTGCGGGTCAGCGAGTTCTCTTCAGATGCTGAATGGCCTGCTTTACCAGAACGGGTCTGGGTAATCGGCATCAGCATCTGCTCAGAACGACCAACTTCATCACCCCAGTACATCTTGTAGTGGAACGAGAGTTCGTCACCGGCTTTCACCGCTTCATTGGGCGACCAGAAGGCAACGATGTTGTCGTTGATTTCCTGATCAGTTGGAATTTCTGCAAGCATCACAGCACCGGAACCCCAGTCACCAAGAGGCTCAATCCAAAGGCTTGGACGCTTGTCATAGCGAGCTTCAAGATCTTGATAATTCTCAAGATTTTTATCGCGCTGCATCAAGCCAAACCCTGCTGGAGAACGTGCTCCAATGAAGGAAAGCTGCAGATTATCCGGGTTGGAAAGTGGCCGCCAAGAGGTCTTGCCATTGGCAAAACGCAGCTTCAGGCCATCACTGTCATGCACCTCAGGTCTGAAATCATCAAACCCGACACGGTCGTTTTCACCGTAAAGATACATGGAGGTTAGTGGTGCAATCCCAAGCCGCTCCACATCACTGCGGAAGAACAGATGTGCAGTCACATCCACTTCTGTCTGCTGGCCTGGTTCAAAAACAAACTGATACGCTCCTGTAACACTCGGGCTATCAAGTTCCGCCCAAACGGTCACCTTGTCGGAACCCTCAACAGGCTTGCCAAGGTAAAATGCGGTGAAGTTCGGAAACTCCTCCGGCTTGCCGCTGGCTGTATCAATAGCAAGCGCACGCGCAGACAAGCCATAAACATTGCCAGCACCCAAAGCACGGAAGTAGCTGGCGCCCAAAAACGCCACCAGTTCATCCATCCGCCCTTCCACGTTCAGTGGGTTCAGCAGGCGGAATCCAGCCACGCCGGGAAAAGAAACATCGCTCAGAGATGCGGTCAGTTCTGCATCCTGATAGTCAAAGTCAGCAGCTTCAAACACAAATGGCTGAGCTGCGCCCTCTTTTACCTCATGAATTTTCAGAGGATTTTTGAACAACCAGCCCGGATGGAAAGCATGAACACGGAAGTTCTCGGTGTCCTTCCACTTGCTGCGGTCACGCTTATAGGCAATTTTCCGATAACCATCGTACTTCAATGCAGCCAGCGCTTCCGGCAATTCTCCGGATGGTTCTGTATAGGCTTCCTGCGCCTGTGCCTTCATCTTTGCCACGAGTGCGCCAAAGGTAAATGGCATCTGAGACTGAGAGCTTTCGCTTGCACCAGCAGCTGCAGAAGAAGCGAAAGCCCCAAACCCAACACTGGAGCAAATGACGCCTAATACAGCGATATTGGAAAGAAAACTACTTCGTTGATTAAGCAACGAGACGCCCCCAAGGTTTCAAATACAACAAAGTGCAGTGTTCGCATACACTGCGCAACTATAAGTTCTAGCAGAGCCTAGATCTCAGACCAGACAAGTCTCCATAACGCCCGATCACCTGAAGTTTATCGTAGCGTAATAAGGCGGAGATGTGGTCGTGGCTAGGCGGAGAGGTGATGATTCACAGCGAAAATTAACCCTGTGAAACATCTCTAAACCATTAGAATTACTGAGATATTAGGGGCAACTTATTCAGGCGACACGTTTTCACCACGCTCTAACCCCAAACCCACCAAAAGCAATCGCGTCTCTTCGTCAACTTCTTTGCCTGCATAGGCTGTGATCTGACTATTCTTGGCAAACCCCAGACACTCAAATTCAGATGATATCCAGTCAACTTTTCTTGGGCGCAGCGCTATCTCCTGCCGCCGCGGCAGTAATGCTTACACAGAACAACACGCATTCTTATCAGTTTCTCTGAGCAGTTTTTAAGGCACTCCCCCTACCCTTTTCATCGGTTCTGAAGGAGGCCCTATGGAAATTGGCATCGGTCTGATCGGCGGCGGATATATGGGAAAGCTGCATGCGGTGGCATTAAACGCAGCCGGTGCTGTATTCGACACCAAGCTACGCACCCGTCTGGAGATGATCTGCACCACCACCGAAGACGGGGCGGAGGACAAAGCCAGACAATTTGGTTTTGCACGCGCCACCAGCAATTGGCGCACACTGGTCAACGACCCTCGTGTAGAAGCAATCGTCATCGCAAGCCCTCAGACCACCCATAGAGAAATTGCCCTTGAAGCATTCCGGCTCGGAAAACCGGTCCTTTGCGAAAAACCTCTCGGCGCCAGCCTGTCGGATGCTACTGTCATGGCACAGGCGGCAGAAGAATCCGGCCAGATCAACATGGTCGGTTTCAACTACATCCGCACCCCGGCAACCCAACTGGCCCTCAAACTCATCAAAGATGGGATCATAGGAGACATCACCTTCTTTCGCGGGGAACATACAGAAGACTTCTTCGCAGACCCGAATGCCCCGGCAACATGGCGTTCCAGCGGAGATGCCAACGGCACCATGGGAGACCTCTCCCCTCACATGATCAACTGTGCTCATGTTTTGGTTGGTGCAATCAAAAGCGTGAATGCCCAGATCGAAACCGTCTTCAAATCCCGCCCTTCCCAATGTGCACCCAACATCGTCGAGCAAGTTACCAATGATGATGTCGCTCAGTTTATGTGCACCTTTGAAAATGGTGTCACCGGCCACCTGCTCTTCAGCCGCGTGGCTCTGGGCAAGAAGATGGGCATTATCTATGAGATCACGGGAACCAAAGGCGCGCTGCGGTTTGATCAGGAAGACCAGAACGCACTCTGGCTTTACCGCATGAAAGACGGCCCGGAGCAATCCGGCTTCCGCAAGATCCTCACCAACCCGCACCACCCGGATTACGCCGCCTTCTGCCTCGGCCCCGGACATGGCACCGGCTATCAGGATCAGCTGATCATCGAAGCCCGTGATTTTCTGGAGGCCATCGCAACAGGCGAAACCAAATGGCCAACCTTCAAGGACGGCCTTGAAGTCTCCAAAGTGGTCGATGCCGCCCGCCGCTCCCACAAATCCGGCAGCTGGGTCGATGTGAATTAGCTTTTCGCAACAAAAAAGGCCCACCAAATAGGCGGGCCTTTGAATTCTTTAGAGCTGGAAAACCGGCTTATTCCAGACCGATCTTCACTTTCAGCATGTCAGATACAGCCTGTGGGTTTGCTTTACCCTTAGAGGCTTTCATCACCTGACCAACGAACCAACCCAGCATGCCTGGCTTTTCTTTCGCCTGCTCTGCTTTGTCAGTGTTCGCTGCAAGGATCTCATCTACGATGCCTTCAATTGCACCAAGGTCAGTCACCTGCTTCATGCCGCGATCTTCAACGATCTGTGCCGGGTCACCACCCTCAGTCCAAACGATCTCGAAGAGGTCTTTCGCGATCTTACCGGAAATGGTGCCTGCTTTAATCAGGTCGATGATCTTACCGAGCTGCTCAGAAGAGATCGGGCTGGAGGTCACATCCAGACCTTCTTTGTTCAGGCGGCCAAAGGTGTCGTTGATCACCCAGTTCGCAGCCAGCTTCGCATCACGGCCCTTCGCAACTTCCTCAAAGAAGTCACAGGAAACGCGCTCAGCAACCAGAATATCAGCGTCGTATGGTGTCAGGCCAAACTCGTTGATGTAACGTGCCTTCTTCTCATCCGGCAGCTCTGGCAGGTTCGCAGCCATTTCATCAACCAGTTCCTGAGAGAACTCAAGCGGCAGCAGATCTGGATCTGGGAAGTAGCGATAATCATGCGCTTCTTCTTTAGAGCGCATGGAACGGGTCTCACCCTTCACGCTATCAAACAGGCGTGTTTCCTGATCGATCTCGCCACCATCTTCCAGAATGCCGATCTGACGACGGGCTTCATATTCAATCGCCTGACCAACAAAACGGATGGAGTTCACGTTCTTGATCTCACAGCGCGTACCGAACTCACCGCCCGGCTTGCGAACAGAAACGTTCACGTCCGCACGCATGGAACCCTGGTCCATGTTGCCATCACAAGTGCCGAGGTAACGCAGAATGGTGCGCAGCTTGGTCAGGTACGCTTTTGCTTCGTCAGCAGAGCGAATGTCCGGCTTGGAAACAATTTCCATCAGCGCAACGCCAGAACGGTTCAGGTCCACGAAAGACATGGTTGGGTGCTGATCATGCAAGGATTTGCCTGCATCCTGCTCTAGGTGCAGACGCTCAACGCCCACTTCAACCTGTTCCCCGTCCTTCATGTCCAGATGGATGGTGCCTTCACCAACGATCGGCTGTTTGAACTGGGAGATCTGGTAGCCCTGCGGCAGATCCGGATAGAAGTAGTTTTTGCGGTCAAAAACGGACTTCAGGTTGATCTCTGCCTTCAGGCCAAGACCAGTACGGATCGCCTGACGCACACACTCTTCGTTGATCACTGGCAGCATGCCTGGCATCGCTGCATCAACCAAGCTCACATTATTATTCGGATCGCTGCCAAAGCTGGTGGAAGCGCCCGAGAAAAGCTTGGCCTCAGAGGTCACCTGAGCGTGAACCTCCATGCCGATTACGATTTCCCAGTCGCCTGTTGCACCCTTAATGAATTTCTTCGGGTCTGGCGTCCGCGTATCGACAAGCGTCATGCGATCAATATCCTGTGTTCGTTAAAGTCTTCGCGTAAAAAATCGGCCACGCAAATGCACAGCCACGAAGACCACCTAATTTCTCAATGGTGTTGGGTAGGCCATCAACCCCGCAATGGCAAGTGAATCTTCGCCCGTTTTTTGCGCAGAGTGCCTAAATTTCGGGGAGAAGCCTTTAGAAAGGCATCTTCAGGCGCACCAAGCTTGACCCACGATGAAGTCAGCGCCCTCGCCCATCACTTTGCACGGCGACGGCGTGCCCCGATTTTCATAGCAATAGCACTTACAATAAGGCCTGTTGCAAAGCGGAACGGAAACAGCGCCAGCGGACCAACCTCCGGGTTCCACGGCATCGGAATCCCGACAAGTTTGATCGCACCTTCTAGAAACAGGCTCAGCGCAGCAGCAGCAAATCCGGCAATGAAGATCTTTGCTCTCTGATTGGAATAGTAACCCATATAAGCGGCGATCAGGATCGCAAACGGATTCAAAAGCCCCGGCCAGAGCAGGATTACGGAGATATCATCAGTCATCTAAGTCTCATTCAGATCAGAACGGCGGTATCTGTGAACCGCCACATATGCGCTACGTAGTTCCCCTAGCACATTCTGCAGGGAACTACTCAATAGACTTAGAGCGCATCCCCGAAAATGCACCTTTTCACCGCCTTATACCGGCAAAATCACACGTCAACACCCACACATGCGCAAATCTGCAACACTCTCTCAGCTCTGCGCAGCACACCCTGCAGCCTCTCTTGCATCGCTGCACACCCTTGCCTATAAGGCAGCCATCAATAAATGGAGTTTTGATGCGAGCTCGACAAGAGTCCCGGTAAAGCCCTGTCGAAGTTAGACAGGGCATGCACAAAGAAACCAACCTCACTGACCGCATGAGCGGGCAGACGAGATAAGTGCATCTTCAAAACTCAAAGACATCAATGGATATTTCGAAATCTGAACAGCGCATTTTGCATGTGCTGGCACAAGGCGGCTGCATTGAATTGCGCCGTGACGACGACGGCACTCTGGAAGAAATGAACTGCATCACCCGTGACGGATGGTATTACGCTGGCCTTTCTGAACACATCTTCAGAAAGCTGAAGTACCGGCGCCTGATCTCCTCCAAAGGAGGCCGTCCGTACCGGATCACCAAACTGGGCCTCTCCCGCGTCCGCAGCCAGCTCGACAATCGCTGACAAAACCACCCCGCAGCATCAGGCTGCGGGGTAAACTTTCACATCTCGCTATCTGGCATGATCAGAGATTTGCTTCATAACCGCAGCAACAATAGCTTCAGGCCGATCTTCCTGAACCAGATGCCCTGCCTCAGATATCAACTGACACGCTTGGCCAGATAAGGACTGCGCAAGCGCCTCCCCTTTCTCAGGAGGAATCCACTCATCACACGCACCCCAGAGAACTGAAACCGGACAATCCAACGGCCCGTAAAGCGGCTCAATCTCATCCGTATAGGCCTGATCCATCTGCGCAATCTGCCGGTAAAACGCGGGCTGACCAACCGGACCAATCCACGGCGCGCTATAAATCTCCAACGCCTCTTCAGAAAGCTCATTATGTGCGGCAGTTTGCAAGTAAGCGCGCAACATCGCCTTATGCATATACTCCGGCATCTCGGCGAAGGCAGCTGTGTGCTTGCGAACATGCTGAACCAATGGCGAGCCCCAGGGAGCCAGCGCAACAGCATCGAAAATTGTCAAAGACCCATAACGCAAGCCCTCCAGATAATAGGCTCGCAAAACCGTTGCACCGCCAAAATCGTGTGCCAGCACATCAGGACGCGTCAGCCCCCACTCGTCAAACAGGGCTGCCAACACCTTGTTCTGCACACCCAGCGAAACATCCTGCCCTTCGCGCATTTCAGAAAGACCATAACCGACCAGATCAAAATAGTAGACCGTTCTGCGGTCCATGATATGGGGCACAATCCTGCGCCAGACCTGAGAAGAAAATGGTGTTCCGTGAACAGCCACCAACGGCGGCCCGTCGCCCACCTTGCCCCAGCGCACCGCATTCCCATGAATGTTGGAGGTATATGGAAGTTCAAGCATAACACGACTCACATTGACATTTGGCTAAATGACTATATGAATATTCAAATGGAAAGAGCAATACAAATAAAGGCCATCTCCAGCGAGCCGAGACTGAAAGTTCTGCGCCTCCTCACAGAGCCGCAAAAACACTTCAGCCATCAGCAATCCGCTGATCCGGTTGAGTTTGGCGTGTGCATGACATTGATTGCCGAAGCTCTAGGCGTTGCCCAACCCACAGCCAGCAGGCATCTGGATATCCTTAAACAAGCTGGTTTCATCACAGCCCAGAAGCACCTGAAATGGTCCTACTGCAAACGCGATGAAGCAGCGATAAAAGACTTCCTGCAGTGGCTGGGAGATGAAATCTCGCCTGCCTAGAGCAGGTGCGAGAGTTCAAAGACTCGGCATTTCATCCGGGCCGCAGTCCCACCATTACCAGTGATGTAACAAAGAAATCCTCCATGCCTGTGAGTTCTTAAACATTCTGTGGCGGCTTCCCCTGGCAATTGTACCGAGTTAGATTACCGCTCCACTGTGAAATGAAGTTCCAACCTAAAATGCCTAAACGATGAAGGAGCCGTGGATGTTTCCTGTTCCGCTGGACGCTGTAATTTTTGATATGGATGGGCTACTGCTTGACACAGAAAGACTTTATCGGGCGGCAATCTTCGGAGCATGCAAGGACCTTGGTCATACCATGCATGATCTTCTTCATCTCAGCTTGATCGGCACTCCTAAAGAAATAGGAGATGCGAAACTGAAGGCACACTTCGGCGATGGCTTCGCGATTGATAAGTACCATGAAAGATGTCGAGATCGGTTTCGCGCCTTGTGCGCGACGAGTATTCCATTGCGTCCGGGTGCGAGCGAAATACTTGATTGGTTGAAGGAGCTTAACATTCCAAGGGCCGTAGCCACCTCTACCCCTAGAATGCTGGCTCTGGATCATCTGGACAAAGCAGGGGTCATTGATCGAGTTGATGCTGTCGTAACTCGAACAGATGTCGAGTTCGGCAAGCCGCATCCTGAGACATTCTTAAAGGCTGCTGCTGCAGTGGGCGGTCGTCCTTCACAATGTCTTGCTTTGGAAGATTCCCATACCGGTATCCGTGCGGCCACCGCCGCAGGCATGGTCACGGTCATGGTGCCAGATTTATTAGAACCAACTGAGGAAATCCGAGATTTGGGTGTTTCTGTCGTTCCGAGCCTTGATTGCCTGCTTTCAAAATTGCGGTCCAGCATCGACCAGTCAGAGCAGCATTGCCCTCTATGAACCCACCTAGGATTTGTTTTCATCCACCAGCGGCAAGGTACGCCCTTTAAGCTTTATCACCCTGTCAAATCGGGTTTTCGGCAAACCTTTTCACAAGCACCACAGGCTATTGCCTCAGCAACTCACGCTCATCCACCACGTAGCGTACCGGCTGCATCATGCCGACGGCAAGGTGCCAGATGTTGTGGCAGTGGTACGCCCACATGCCGGGATTATTGGCCAGAAACTCAATGGTTACCGTTTCGCCCTTCGGCACCCAGACCGTATCCATAATCGGCGCAAAATCATCATCTGCGCTGCCAAGCACACGGAAGGTATGGCCATGCAAATGCATAGGGTGAGACATTGGCGAGCGGTTGATCATGCGCAACTGCACCACCTCTCCCTGCTGAATGTCCAGATATGTCTTTTCAGGATGAGGACCAGCAAAAGGCTCCGGCCAGTAGTGATTGTTCATCATCCACTCGTATTTCTTCATCTCACCGGAAAGAAGCACATCATAAACCCGGTCCACCTTACGCCCGAAACCGGATGGATTGAGCGATTGCAAACTCCTGAAATCAACCGTCACCCCATCGAATGTAGGGCGTTTGTCATTCACAGTTACCTGCACATCATCAGTGTGAATGACGCCAAGGCACTGCTTATCATCACCTAAGGCTGCAGCGTGGATCGTGTAGCTGCCACTCTCTGGCACATCAACCAGCACATCGTAGCGCGCAGAAGTCGGCACAATCACATTCTGCCCTTCAACCGGCTTTACCCGGTTACCATCCACCTCGATGACAGAAAACTTCAAACCATCAATGGAAATGCGGAAGAACGTGCTGCCGGAAGAGTTGATCAATCGCAGCCGCAACCGCGAGCCTTTTTTGACAGTGAGCGTCCACGGCTTGGAATTTGGCTGCCCATTCAAGGTGTAGCCAACATTTACAACATCAATATCAAAGTCTTTGCTGTTCGGCGGCTCATACGCATCCTTGATCTCAGGTCGATGTCGTCCGCTTCTGAGCTTTTCAATGATCTCCTTCCCTTCTGCCGGAGGGATATCGCTGAACATCAATGCTTCATCATAATCATAGGAATATGGATTGTCCTTGGGATCAATGATAAGCGGACCCAAAAGCCCATACTGCTCCTGCACACCAAGGTGAGAGTGATAGTAGTAGCTGCCTTGCTGAACCAACGGGAACTCATAGTACTGAGAAGTCCCAGCCTCAATCGGCAACTGAGCAATCTCCGGCACACCATCCTGAAGGGATGGCAACAAAATCCCGTGCCAATGAATGCAGGTTGGCTGGGTCAATCTGTTATTGATGAGCACCCGGAACATATCCCCTTCCGTATAACGGATAGGAGTTCCCGGCCATGTACCACCAACCAGCAGGCCCTGCAAATCAACCCCATATTGCGAATAGGGCTTCTCATCCACGACCAGCGTATAATCTGGCTTGGCAACACCCGCGCCGAGCAGGGATTGAGCACAACCGGTTTCTGGAGGAACTGAAGCTGGAGGGAGAACGGGCTGCGTTTGCTGAGCCCCGGCTTTTCCCGCAATGAATGTCGCCGCTCCTGCCGCGAGCCCGCCGCTCGCGCTGGTTTTCACAAAGTCTCGACGGCTCAGCTTCATGGGGCACCTGCTCTTCCACACACCAAAAGAGCAGCTTAAGATAGAGAACGCCTACATTTCCCTAGCATTTTCGAGAGGATTATAAGGAATGGATTACGCGCCGATCAGACGATCAGCGCCCATGGAACCCAGAGCCAGAGAACTGGTCAGGCCCGGACTTTCAATGCCCATATAGGCCAGCAGACCCGGAATACCGTGGGTCTCTTCACCCCAGATCGCAAAGTCAGCCGCTTCCACACCCGCAGGCACCAGCTTCGGGCGAATGCCGGAATAATCTGCCTGCAAACTGCCATCTGCCAGATCCGGATAGTACTTGCGGATTTCAGAGTAGAACCGCTCACTGCGCGCTTCGTTCACTTCGTAGTCGATCTCGTCGATCCACTCCACATCAGGGCCAAACCGTGCCTGATTACCCATATCGAGCGTTAAGTGAACTCCAAGTCCGCCCGGTTCAGGCACTGGGTAGATTAGATGAGAGAACGGCGCATCACCCGGAAGACTGAAGTAATTGCCTTTGGCGTAGTAGAGCTTCGGCACTTCACGGCGCATGTGCCCCGCCAGCTTGGAGAGCATCTTGTTAGAATGCAGGCCCGCCGCAATAACCAGCTCGTGGCAGGTGATCGCATAGCCATCCTTCATGACAACGGTAAAGCCGTCGCCTTTGAAGTTCTTGGCCGCAAACTCCTCGTGCTCTTCATCATCCATATGCTCATCAGCCGCTTCCAGATCTTCTTCCACCAGAATGTCGGCGCCCATCAACTCACTTGGACGCATTCCGGTTTCAATCTGAGTGACTTCTGTCCCAACAACAACAAGCCCGCCATGCGCTTCTAATCCACCCTGAAGGGCCATCATGTACGCATGACTATCCACAATGCCTGTGGAAGGAGAAAACAGGGCGCCCTTACACGCAAGATGCGGCTCAAAGCCCCGCGCCTGCGCTTCATTGAGCATCAAAAGATCTTCAACACCGTTGGCAGCAGCGCGTGCGCGAATGCCATCCAACATGGAAACCTGACTTTCATCAGTCGCCACAATCAGCTTGCCAACACGCTTATAAGGCACACCATATTCCTCACAGAAGGAATAGAGCATCTCCTTACCTTGCACACAAGCCTTTGATTTCAATGAATCTTTTGGATAGTAAATCCCGGCATGGACAACCTCGGAGTTACGGGCACTGATTTCGGAGCCGATGATCTCATGCTGTTCCAGCACAATAACTTCTCGTCCCCTGCGCGCCAGTTCATATGCCGCGCTCAAGCCTACAACTCCTGCACCGATTACGATGCACTCAACGTCTGCCATGCTATTCCTGTTTGCTCTTTTATTGTTGGGAGACAGACCCATAGCACATTACGCAGCAATCTAAACAATATACCCACAGCCTTTCCCGCATTAATCCCCAAGGCAAATGTGTATATTTTGAGGCACTATGTCTTGAAACGGCAAAACACCCAATATCTAGTAGGCAGCATAATATACCAGCATTCTGCCCATCCGCATTCATCCACAACCGGACTTACCGCTTGGACAGGCAAACAAAAAAGCCTGCGCAGGACGCAGACTTTTCCAGAGCACATGTAGTGCGCATGTTAATAATGTGCAACAGGCACACTAAAGATAAATCAGAGACCTACAGCATATCTAGGAAAACTGCATCAGTGGATCTCGGCAAGCTCCGCAGGCTTCACCAGCTGTACCCCCTTCTCAGCCAGCTCTGTCCGGCAACCTTCCCAGGCCTTCGGATCAATGGAGAGCACAGCATCTTCCACCAGCTCCACCTCATAACCTCGTCCCAATGCCCCAAGTGCTGTGCTCTTCACGCAGTAACACCCATCAAGCCCGGCAATCTTCAGTCTCCCCACATTGTGCTGCTTTAGAAACACCACCAGCTCCTCACTGGCAAACGCATCTCCCACACTCTTCACAATATTCGCATCCGGCTGAAAACTAAGTCGCTTATCCAATGCCAATCCATCAGAGCCTTTAGTGCCTAACCCTTCGCCAAGCAAACCAATCAGGAAGTTGGTGTAGCTCCCATCATAAATAAGCCGCGTGGTGATCACAGCCTCACCCCGTGCCTGCGCCTCTGCCGCCAACCTGTTAATCCGCTCAATCCGTTCATCAACAAACGACATCGGCCACTGCCGCGCCTTGGTGTTCTGAGTGAAGTCTTCCTGCATATCCAGCACCAACAAGGCTGCCTGATCCCGCTGCACCTTATCAATCACCTCACCCTGGATCGGCCCCTGCAGACGCATCAAACGCTGCGCAGTGTAGCCAAGCCCCACCACAAGCATCAAAACCACAAGCCCAACCGCACTCCAAACACTCATTCACGCCTCCAAGTTACGTTTGAGCCAGCCCAGAACGCTTCTTCAACTCTCGCTCATCCATATCCTCACCAAACCACCCAACACTGATTCTGTCAACTCAGTTGACAAATTAGATGTAAGCGCGCTGCAAATGCTCGTGCTAGGTTGACCATGTAGTGTGTGAGTCTCTTTTTCGTTTACTTAAAGTTCTTTCATGACCACCCGAAAATCAGCAGTCGTCCTCGGCGCATACGGCTTCATCGGCGCAGCCTGCGTCAAACACCTTCAAGCAGCGGGATTTCACGTCACTGGCGTTGGCCGTTCACAATCTGCAGCACACCAAACTTTCCCGGAGATCCCTTGGCATATCCTCGACATCGCCAAAGCCACCACCGAACAGTGGCAAGGGATTTTCCGGAGCGCAGATGTCATCATAAACGCCTCCGGCGCTCTTCAGGATTCTGCGAAAGACAATCTGGAGGCAATCCATGTGCAGGCGATCGAACGGATCTGCGAGGCGTTAAAAGACACGGATAAACGCTTCATCCAAATCTCCGCTGCGGGTGTAAGTCTTGAGGCCTCTACCCATTTCTTTCGCACCAAAGCAAAAGGAGATACTCTGATCCAGAAGCATCTCCCCCACGCATTCATTCTGCGCCCTGCCCTCGTCATCGGCCCACAAGCTTATGGCGGCACGGCTCTCCTGCGAGCAGCAAGTGCAATGCCACTGATTGGCTTTAAAGTGTTTCCCGATAGCCAGATCCAATGCATGTCATTGGATGACCTGGCCAATGCCGTCACCCAGTGTGCCCTTGGCAACATACCCGAAGGCACAACCGCAGATCTCGCAGAAGAAATACCGCAAAGCTTCTGGCACCTCACAAAAGCAATAAGAAGCTGGCAAGGTTTGCCAGAATGGCGCTACGCCATAACAACGCCAAACTGGCTTTTGACAGCGACAAGCAAACTGGCAGACATGCTCGGCCATCTCGGCTGGCGCTCTCCACTGCGCAGTACCTCCATTGAAACACTACGAGAAGGCATTCTCGCCGACACGTCAAACTGGAAAAATGCTGGCGGCTTCACCTGTAAAACACTTCAGGAAACACTTGCCAATCTACCCGGCTCTACACAGGAGCGTTGGTTCGCAAGACTCTATCTCCTGCTCCCTCTGACCATCACTTGCCTCTCTTTGTTCTGGCTAGCCTCCGGCATCATCGGAGCCATCCAACTCAATGAGGCACAAAGCGTCCTGCTTGAAAGAAGTTTCCCACCAGCGCTCAGCCTACTCTTTGTCTTAGGCGGCAGTCTGGCTGATATCACCCTCGGCACCTTGATCCTGTTTCGCAAGCACACCCGCCTCGCCTGCCTGGGTATGATCGCTGTAACGCTCAGCTATCTGGGGGCCGGAACAATATGGGCAACTGACCTCTGGGCTGATCCGCTTGGCCCCTATGTCAAAACGATCCCCGCCATGATCCTTGCCCTCTTTCCCATTCTGCTGCTGGAGGAAAGATGACCTACGAGTTCCTCAAATTCCTGCACATCATCGGCGCGTGTGTCCTCATTGGAACTGGGGCAGGCATTGCGTTCTTCATGGTAATCGCCGCCAGAACGCTAGACGCCACCGCAATCGCCCACACGGCAGGAACTGTCGTTATTGCCGACACGCTCTTCACGGCCACAGCTGTGATCGTTCAACCCATCACCGGATATCTGCTGGCAAAAGACGTTGGCTGGCCACTAACCGAGGGCTGGATCCTGCTCTCACTGGCACTTTACGTGCTTATTGGCGCATTCTGGCTGCCAGTGGTCTGGATACAAATCCAACTCCGAAACCTCGCCGCAACAGCAGTCGAGACCAACACACCCTTACCACCCCGCTATCACACCCTCTACCGCATCTGGTTCGCCTGTGGTTTTCCCGCTTTCATAGCAATTCTTGGGATTGTCTGGCTCATGATTGTGAGGCCAACATTCTAAATATGAGGCTACAGATGCAGTACAACGCATTGATGAGCAATTAAGAGCTCGCCAGTCAGAAATAAGCATCTCCAATTATCTATTTATCTAGCAAAAATCATATCGCTAATAAATTAGTTACCAGAGAAAGAAACATCAATGAAACGTTATGTTTATGCCCTATCTCTCCTATGCTCATGCATTTTGCTGGCGAGCTGTAACTCAACAACAGGCACATCTAAATCCGCACTGGCAGATATTGTGAATGGACCGAAGATAATTGACGGAAAAGAGAGAATAAATGGATTCACAGTTGTGTACTCGCGACCGACAAAGAACGGAAACTTTCTAATATCTGCACGTCCAATAAAGTCAGAAGACGATAGGAAAAAAGCCCGCTCAGCAGTTGAAATAGCACTCAAAAGGATTGAGACCCAAAGACGAGCAAAAACCAGTCAACAGAACTCTTGTTCCATAAATAACATCGGTCTCACAGTTGAGCGCAATCCTAATGTCCTCGCTTTAATTGCCAACTGCTCAGCAACGCAAAAAACGAACTAGACTAAATTCAACAACGTTCAAACACCGTTTGCCCAAAGCAGCTGAGCACCCGTCATAAATTCAGCAGAGCTACAAAACCGGGCAACCTTTAACTAGTCATATCATCAACAAAAAGGCCCCGGATCTCGCTCCGAGGCCTTCGTCATTTCTTAGCAGCGTGCGCTGAGGCTTATTTGCTCCACCAGTTGGCGGAAGGCTCGAAGCGGCCGGCGGCCTGTTCGATGACTTCACCAACCTGGAACAGGGTGCCTTCGTCGAATGGTTTACCAATCAGCTGCAGGCCCAGTGGCAGGCCATCTTTGTTGAGGCCAGCTGGGATGGACATGCCTGGAACACCAGCCATGTTCGCAGTCACGGTGAACACGTCATTCATGTACATGGTCACTGGATCAGTGATCTCACCCGGCGCAAACGCTGCATCTGGGGTGGTTGGTGTCAGGATTGCATCCACACCGTCTGCCCATGCATTGTCAAAGTCCTGCTTGATCAGAGTACGAACCTTCTGCGCTTTCAGGTAGTACGCATCGTAGTAACCTGCGGACAGAACGTAGGTGCCGATCATCACGCGGCGCTTCACTTCATCACCGAAGCCAGCTGCACGAGTGTTCTCATACATCTCTACAATGTCGTTGCCCGGCACACGCAGACCGTAGCGAACACCATCGTAACGCGCCAGGTTGGAAGAAGCTTCCGCTGGAGCCACGATGTAGTAAGCAGGCAGAGCGTACTTGGTGTGCGGCAGAGAAATCTCAACGATCTCAGCGCCAGCTTCCTTCAGCCATGCAATGCCCTGCTGCCAGAGCGCCTCAATCTCCGCTGGAATACCATCCATGTGGTACTCTTTAGGGATACCGATCTTCATGCCCTTAATGGACTTGCCAACGAACTCTTCGTAGTTCGGCACAGGTGCATCAACAGAGGTGGTGTCTTTTGCATCAACAGAAGCCATGGACTTCAGCAGGATCGCGTTGTCGCGCACAGTACGGCCAATCGGACCAGCCTGATCCAGAGAAGACGCAAACGCAACCATACCCCAGCGAGAACAACGGCCATAGGTTGGCTTGATGCCAACAGTACCGGTCAGCGCTGCAGGCTGACGAATGGAACCACCAGTGTCAGAAGCTGTTGCCGCTGCACAAAGGTGCGCAGCAACCGCAGAAGCGGAACCACCAGAAGAACCACCAGGAACCAGAGCAGTCTCAGTGCCATTGCGACGCCAAGGGTTCACAACATTGCCGTAAAAGGAAGTCTCGTTGGAAGAGCCCATCGCGAACTCATCCATGTTCAGCTTACCCAGCATCACAGCACCGTCGTCAAACAGGTTCTGCGTAACAGTGGACTCATACTCAGGCTTGAAGCCATCAAGGATATGAGAACACGCCTGAGTGTGAACACCTTTGGTCGCGTAAAGGTCTTTAATGCCGAGAGGAATACCTTCCAGCGGACGCGCTTCGCCAGCAGCGATTTTCGCGTCAGACGCTTTGGCCTGCTCACGGGCAATATCGCCAGTCACAGCAACATACGCATTGAGCGCCTCATTGCCGGATTCGATAGCGCCGAGATAGCTCTCAGTCAGTTCAGTTGCGGTAAAATCGCGGGCAGCAAGCTTGTCGCGCGCCTCTGCGATGGTCAGTTTGGTAAGATCAGTCACAGTCATTATCCTTGTGAAATCGGGCGCTTATTCAACAACTTTAGGCACGGTGAAGAAGTTGTCTTCATGTACCGGAGCGTTGGAAACAACCTTGTCCGCATAACCGCCATCGGTCTGGCCATCTGCGCGCTTTTTCATGGACTGCTCAACAACAGAGGTCATTGGCTCAACGCCCTCAATGTTCACTTCGTCCAGCTGCTCAACAAAACCAAGGATCGCGTTCAGCTCACCAGTCATTTTCTCTGCCTGCTCGTCATCAACCTTGATGCGAGCCAGCCCGGCAACACGTTTTACGGTGTTCAGATCAACCGACATGTTTCACTCCGAAATTATGGGGGCAAAAGACTGCCCTCCTCGAACTCTTGAGGAAGAGCTATAAACACAAAAAAACAGCAGAACAATCACTGCCCTGCTGTTCATCCCTCATATTCTCATTATTACGGAACCATATGGTACCGATTATCAGGAGGCATACTCCGGTTGCCTACCACGAACACCAGCCACCACCAGCCACAACGCCAGTGCCAACAACAGCGGAAGGGCTGAGAGTGAAAGCCCTGCCCAGCCAACCGTGCTGTACAAGATACCCGTTGAAAGAGCAGAGATCGCGGAAACCAAAGCCACCACAGAGTCATTGGCGCCTTGCGCAAGAGGCGCATCTTCCGGGGCCACAACTTCAACCAAGCGGGACGTTGCCCCAATAAACCCGAAGTTCCAGCCAATACCGAGCAAGATCAAGGCCACATAGAACGCCCACAGTTCAACACTCAGCGCCCCAATCACGCCAGCTGCCGCCAACATCAGCAGACCCAGCACCATCACGGAGGTCGTTCCGATCCGGCGGATGATATAGCCAGTCACAAAGCTCGGCCCGAACATGGCCACCAGATGCCAGCGGATCACATCACTGGATTGCCCAACGGAGAAACCGCAGTACTCCATGGCAAGCGGTGTAGGAGACATCTGCATGGTCATAAAGCCAAAGGATAGCCCAGCGCAGGCCGTAGCACTCCAAACTGCAGGCCTCCGCAACACTTTCAGGGACTCCACAAACCCTTTGCTTTGCCCGGGGTTCTTCAAGACCGGCGGCAAACGCAAACCCAAAACGGGCAGAGCACCAATCACGGCAACACCTGCCAAGGCCAGATAGCTGCCAACAAACGGAATAACACCGCCGACATCCTTCACAACACCAACAAGGCTTGGCCCCAGCAAAGCAGAAAGCAGCCCCATGGACATGCTCAGGGAAATCGCCATGGGCTTCCACTTTTCGCTCGCGCTGTCAGACGCAGCAAAACGCATGAAGGTATAAGCCGCGGTAGCAATACCCAGCAGAACATGCCCAGCCAGCAAAACAACGAACTGATTGGTATAGAGCGCATAAACACACAGCAACGATCCAACAATGCTTAAGCCTACGCCCAGTAAGATGCCTTTCTGCCGACCATAGCGCCCCATAAACAGCGAGATCGGTGTGGCAAACAGGAAGTTGCCAAACATCTGCAGCGCCAGTGGCACAGTCGCCATGGTAGGATGCGGAGCAAGATACGACCCAGCAAGCGCGCTGATCGCAATCAGAATTGGCATCTGCATGGAAAGGATTGCCGTTGCAATCAAAATGAGCGGAAAGTTGCGGGCTCTATACGTTGCCCCCTGCTCCGCCACCTCTGAAAGTCCCATAGTAATTCCTCGAAGAAACTTTGACGGCCTTGAAAATACCGCCTACAACAATTGGCAGTTAGGACATTCAAGCTTCAAATCATGCCAAACACGCAACTTGAGCAACATCGTCACATTGATGCACTCGTGTATCACGGTATCAACCTTCTGGATCTGGCGGGCCCTATGCAGGCTTTCTGGACGGCGGACAGTTATCGACCCAATTATAAACTCAGGATTCTTTCCGCTGACGGACAGCCTATAGAAACACAGCCCGGGATCAAGATTGCAGTTGATGGAACGTTTGCCGATTGGAACCCAGACGCAGACCTCCTCATCCCCGGTGGCCGCATTGATAAAGAGCTGGGCAGCGGCACCCTCCGCCCACTGCTTAAAGAAGCTGCAGCAAGAACAAATGGAGAGCGCATCATCTCTATCTGTTCGGGCGCACTTATACTGGCAGACTCCGGCATTCTGGAAGGCAAGCAAGCCAGCACCCATTGGAGCCGCGCATCCACGGCACAATCTGAGTTTCCTGATGTGGACTGGCAGCTCAATCAGCTCTTCGTCAACTCCGGCAACATCTATACCTCAGCAGGTGTCACAGCAGGCATCGACCTGACTCTGCACCTTATAGAGAAAGACCTAGGCTCAGCCATCTCACTGAAAACGGCGCAAGAACTGGTGGTCTATCTGCGCCGCAATGGTGGACAAGCTCAGTTCTCCTCCGCTCTCTCCCTGCAAGCCGCCGGACAGTCCAACATCGCCAAACTCTCAGAAATCATCCTGTCCGAGCCGGAAGCAGATTGGACCATCGAGAAAATGGCACAATCCGCCGGTGTTTCAACCCGCACACTGCATCGCCGTCTGAAAGAAGATATTGGCGCCACACCAGCCCAGTTCGTGGAACGCTTGCGACTGGACCTTGCCAGAACCGCCTTACTCAAACGCAGCTCTATCAAACAGGCAGCTCATCTTTCTGGTTTCGGTCACATTCAAAACCTTCGCCGCGCCTTCCAACGCAACTTCGGCATCACGCCCTCTGAGTACGTGGAAAGGTTCTCCTGATGCCAGAGCAAACCACCAAGCGAGGTCGGCCGCAAAACACAGAGCTCACACGCCAGATCCTCAGCACAACCCTCAACACTCTGGCAAAAAACGGCTATCACGGCACCTCTACCCAGCAGATTGCAGAGCTGACTGGCACATCCAAGCAGGCCCTCTACCGCCGCTGGCCCAACAAGGCAGCACTGGCGCTTGAAGCCTTGCGCTACGGGTTTCGGCAGGTGCCACCAGTCTATCCGGGCATGTCTTCGTTTCAGAACGATCTACTGGAAGCAGTCACTAGCAATCTGACAGCCCTTCACGACACACCTTTGGGTACCGCATGGCTCACCTTGCTGGCAGAACCTTCGTTATCGGAGGAACTTACCCTGATTGAAGGCGAACAACGTACCCACTTCAGACAGATATTTGTCTACTGGAACACCACTGCAACCATGGAGACAAGCATCGACCAACTTCTCGGTTTTGTGTTTTTCACCAGCCTCGTCCGTGGAAGAAAACCGTCACTAGGTGAAATTACAGAGTTAATTCAGAGCGTTACAAGCTGATCATAAAAAGTAAAAGCCGCTCTCCTCTTGGTGAAGACACTTGATTGGCACTTGTACACCCTCCTGAGGCAATAAGATTGCACCTCGCAAGAACGGGCAATTTCCGCGGGCCGAGGTTGTCGAGCAAACACAGCATTCTTCCTGACCTAGCTTTGTTTGTGCGGCGAAATTCATTGTTTCATTGAGGGTAATATAATGAAAATCAAATCCATCGCTGTTGCAGCAGCCATTGCAGGTGCAGCCCTGTCCGCAAGTACATTCGGCGCATTCGCTGATGAAATCTCCACTTACACCTCTGGTGGCTACGCAATTGGCGGCACCGATCCAGTTGCATATTTCACTGAAAACAAGCCTGTTCAGGGTAAAGCAGAATTCACCGCGCAGTACGACGGCGTAACCTGGAAATTCTCCAGTGCTGAAAACCGCGACAAGTTCGTTGCAGACCCAGTCAAATTCGCTCCTCAGTACGGTGGCTGGTGTGCAGTTGGCGCGTCCTTCGGCAGCAAGCTCGAAACCAAGCCAGAGCTCTGGGACATCGTTGACGGCAAGCTCTACCTCAACGCTCACGATGGTGCAGTAAAGCGCATGCAGTCCCGCACAATCGAAACCATCACCAATGCAGATGCGAACTGGGTTGATATCCGCGACGTTCCTGCAGACAAACTCTAAGTTTCCATCAGCGCATATGCTGCAGGTAGGCGATGCCTAGCGCCTATTCCGATATCTCCCCAATTCTCATGGCAGCATATGCGTTGAGCCCTAGAGAAAGCCGCAGATCTTCTGTGGCTTTCTTTTGTTTGGGGAGCTGTTCCTCGAAGAAACCAGCCTCACAAAATTGCTCAGCACCTTCAGCAAGTTACCCCGTTCCGCACATGCCTTACAGCGAGTAATCCACGGTCTCACAACCAGTTCGCAAAACGGTGATGAAGCGTTATTGGCCTTCCTCCCGCCATTCCCGCATATTGAATTCAAGACATAGATAAAAACAGGTGCCTCCCCATAAGCACCTGGTAAACCAAACAGGCCAGACTTGGCTTTACATATCAGCCCGAAGGAGTTGCCCATGCCGATCAAATCTTCAGTTCTTGCAGTTGGACTTGCCCTGTCAGCAATTGTAACTGTTCCGATGACGGCAATGGCCGATGAAATTACCAACTTCGTCGAAGAAGGTTATGCAATCAAGGGAACAGACCCTGTTGCTTACTTCACTGAAGGCAAGCCAGTTGCAGGCAAAAAAGAGTACTCCACACAGTACCAGGATGTGACCTGGCTGTTCTCATCTGCAGAAAACCTCGACAAGTTTAAAAAGGATCCGGCTAAGTACGCGCCTCAGTACGGTGGCTGGTGTGCAACTGGTGTGAGCTTCGGCGTGAAAATTCCGATCCAGCCAGAGCAGTGGAAGATCGTTGACGGCAAACTTTACCTGAATGCCCATGCAGGTGCCCAGCGTCACTTCCTCAAAGACCCGAACGCTTCCATCGCCCGGGCAAATGAAAACTGGCCAACGATCATTCACACGCCAGAAGCTGACCTTTAAGCGAACCCAACCCAAGCTCCCTTGAAGGCCCATTCCAGTCACGCGTGCCCCCAACAAAGCGTGACCCCGCGGTGAAAGCAAAAAAACGCGGAATGTGTCCCTTTCAAACTCAAAAGGCCTCAGTTCATGCTGAGGCCTTTTCTTGTTTAAGCAGTGCGTATCCGGTCAGGACGCTGCCACATTGTTGTTCACCGTTACTGTTTCACCCGGCTTCAGCTCAGCCACACGAAACGCATCATCTCCCATGCATTCGGTAAACTGATCCGCACTCTGATCTAGGATTGGGAAAGTACCATAGTGGCAAGGAATAATAGTCTGGAACTCAAAGTAACGCTGACAGGCCATAGAAGCTGTCCGCCCTCCCATCGTGAAGCGATCGCCAATCGGCACGATACCGATTTGAGGCCGGTAAATCTCGTTGATCAGCTCCATATCGGAGAAGATATCCGTATCCCCCATATGTAACAGTGTTGGCTCATCCTCAGCCATCACCACCACACCTGCCGGATTGCCCAGATACACATCCGCAACGCTGCCTTCAGTGTCGAAAGAACAAGCCGAACTGTGCACCGCATTGGTCAGCGCAACACCAAAAGGCCCCATATTCACGCAGCCGCCGTGGTTCATGGGATTGATCTTCTCAATCCCCTTATCCTGCGCCCACATGCAAATTTCCCAGTTTGCAGTCAGCGTCGCACCGGTGGCTTTCAGAATATCGATGGTATCGCCCACATGGTCATCATGGCCGTGGGTCAAAAGAACGTGGTCTACACCTTCACTTGCCTGCTCAACGCTCATCCCTTCAGGAAAGCTCGGATTACCAGACAAGAACGGGTCAATCAGCAATGTTGCCCCGGGAATGTGAACCTTGAAAGCAGAATGGCCCAGAAACTGTAAATCCATACTACCAATCCCCCCAATGCGGCACGCCAAAAACCGGCGTCCTCCATCATACCTAAAATATTATCTAGACTAGTAGGGATTTGGTTACACAACCCTTAAATGTAACTGATCAAAGGCAAAACACCGACCAATGCCTCTAAGAGATCTGCCAGTCGATCTCTTTAAGACCATGCTCTCGCAAATATGCGTTGGTTTTAGAGAAAGGTGCTGAACCAAAGAAGCCGCGCCGGGCAGAAAGTGGAGACGGATGCGCACTCATCAAAACCAGATGCTTGCTCTCGTCAATCAGCTCCAGCTTCTTCTGCGCATGTGCGCCCCACAGGATAAACACCAGATGCTCCCGTATATCTGAAAGGCCCTTGATCGCAGCATCTGTGAACGGCGCCCATCCTTTCTTGGCATGAGATCCAGCCTTCGCCTCCTCCACGCTCAAAGACGTGTTCAACAACAACACACCTTGCTCTGCCCAATGGGTCAGACAGCCATGAGAGGCCGGAGCAAATCCAAGATCACTCTCCAGCTCTTTGTAGATGTTGCGAAGAGATGGAGGCAGCTTGACACCTTTGCGAACCGAAAAGGAAAGCCCATGCGCCTGCCCTTCTCCGTGATAAGGATCTTGCCCAAGGATAACGACGCGCACATCACGCAGCGCAGCCGCCTCAAAGGCTGCATAACAGTCCGCAGCAGGAGGATAGATCGTTTTGCCTGCGGCAGCTTCCGCATCCAGAAAGGCCTGAAGCTTCTGAAAGTATGGCTTCTCCATCTCAGGAGCCAAAATACCCTGCCATCCCGCTTCAAACTGCATCTGTGTCACACCTGTCTCCACCTGCTCTATGTTCTTATGTCCATACCTTTACCAGAACAGCTGCCCATCAGTTCTTCTGGAAACAGCATGTCCCCGAGAAAAATATGGATTACCCGCTTGGCGTTGCTCGCAAGCCGTGCTAACCCGCCGCCATGGCAAATGATCCTTCACTATCTCTCGAAGATTTCTGCGACGCGCTTTACGACGATGATCGCCTGATCGGTATTGACCTTGGCACCAAAACCATTGGTCTTGCTCTCACCGATTCCGGCCGTCAGATCGCATCACCGCTGGAAACCATCAAGCGCAAGAAGTTCACGCAAGACGTGGAGCGTCTGCTCGATCTTTGTCATGAGCACGGTGTATTCGGCCTTGTCATCGGCCTCCCCCTCAACATGGATGGCACCGAAGGCCCACGCTGTCAGGCAACCCGTGCCTTCGTTCGCAACCTCGCCCAGAAGACGGAAATCCCAATCACATACTGGGACGAACGCCTCTCAACAGCAGCCGTGACTCGCACACTCATCGAAGCCGACCGCTCCCGTGCCCGTCGCGCCGAGCTCGTCGACAAGATGGCTGCCACATATATCCTGCAAGGCTTCCTCGACCGCGTAAACTACGGCGGCACCTCGCTCTTCGACGAAGAGTAAACACCCGTGCCAACAACACTTGAGAAAATTTAAGGCACCCTGCGCTTTACCACTCTGCTTTTTTCAGGCTACGTGAATAGACGGATACGCGCGTCAACGCGCTCTTCCTCCATCCACTTGCAAGGACTGTTTTCGTCCGAGCAACAGCCTGAAAAGCACACGCATGTTTTCTGCCCTGTCAGCCATCATCTCTGTCCTGCTCCTCACAGCCACGGGATGGTTCCTCCGCCACCGCAATCTCATTCCGAGAGAACGCTGGAGCGGTATGGAAGATCTGGCTTACTGGGTTCTGTTCCCCGCCATCATCCTGATCAACGTGGGAACCTCTGACTTTTCAGCGATGCCGGTCATCGAGATCACCATCTCGGTACTGGGAACCTTCTCAATACTGGCAGTGCTCTGCCTCGTGCTTCAACCAGTCCTCAAACAGAAGTTCGAGATCTCTGGCCCTCGCTTCACCTCAATCTTTCAGGGTGTCGTGCGCTGGAACGGGTTCGTCGCTATGGCGATTGCGGCCAACAGCTTTGGGGATGAAGGTGTGGCACTGGTCGCTGTGATCATGGCGATTATGATCCCGGCTGCAAACCTACTTTGCGTGCTGATCCTATCCATCTATGCAGGTGGCTCTGCACCCTCCCCCAAATTGCTGGCAAGAGAGCTGATCAAGAATCCCTTCATCATCAGCGTGGCAGCGGGTGGATTGATCAACGCCTCGGGCGGCCAGATCCCTGAAGTGATCGCCAACTACCTGACATTTCTGGGAAGTGCTGCTCTACCGATTGCAGTGCTATGTGTCGGCGCTGCGTTGGATCTAGGCGCTCTGCGTCGTCCCGGCCCAGCGCTCACATCTGCGCTCTTGCTGCGCAACGTACTTGCCCCCGGCATTGCCTTAAGCTTTGCGCTCACACTTGGACTGGACGAAATCTCAGCAACCATCGTTACACTGGTCTTCTCGGTTCCAGCGGCTGGTGCGAGTTATGTTCTGGCAAAAAAAATGGGCGGCGACGCTAAACTGATGGCCGAAATTCTGACCCTTCAGACAGTCGCCGCCGCAATCACTATTCCAGCGTGGTTATTGGTCGTGGCTTACTTGATTGGGTAAAGCCACTCCAGAATGCCCATCGCATCATAACGCGCATCCAGCATGCCATAGCTTGAACGCCACTGGCCAGCCATACGGGTTTCGATAAACGCATTGGCAATCGCCGCAGGAGCAACTTCCTTCAGCGCTGCAGCAGCAGCCGTAATCGCCAGCTGTTCAGTCAGCAAACGTGCACCGCCCTCGTCTTCCAGACAAGTACGCGCAGCAGCCTGCAGCACTTCAACCGAAACCTTACCAGCAGGTCCGAGATCCGCTTCCAGCATACCAAGAACGTTCATGAAGCTGTCGGGTGTACGGTGCATGGCCCGCAGCAGATCCAGCGCCATGATGTTGCCGGAGCCTTCCCAGATGCTGTTCACAGGAGCTTCACGGTAGATACGGGCCATATCGTGGTCTTCCACGTAGCCATTACCACCCAGACATTCCATCGCTTCAGCCGCTACGTTCTCTGCACTCTTACAGATCCAGTACTTGGCCGCTGGTGTGATGATCCGCAGGAAGTCAGCTGCCTGACTGTCCTCACCTTCCTGATCCATGCAATGCGCCAGCTTAAGCGCAAGTGCTTCACTGGCCGCCATATCCAGAGACATGTCTGCCAGAACACGCTGCATCAAAGGCTTCTCGATCAGACGAGCACCAAATGCACTGCGATTGGAGGTGTGATGAACCGCTCTGGAAATCGCCGCACGCATAAGCGCAGCTGAACCAATGCAGCAGTCAACACGAGTCGGCGTAACCATCTTCAAAATGGTCTTGATGCCCTTACCCGCTTCACCAACAAGGAAGCCAACAGCATTATTGAACTCAACCTCAGAAGACGCATTGGACTTGTTACCCAGCTTGTTCTTCAGACGCTGGAAGTCCAGCCCATTCACTTCACCGCTTTCAAGAATACGCGGTACGAGGAAACAGGTCGGCCCTTCTTCCAGCTTCGCCAGCACGAGGAACGCATCACACATCGGTGCAGAGAAGAACCATTTGTGGCCGTTGATCACGTAAGTATCGTCGGAAACTTTTTCCGCACGGGTGATGATCTGGCGCAGGTCAGAACCACCCTGCTTCTCGGTCATACCCATACCAAGGCTGACGCCCATCTTTTGGCTCGCAGGACGGAAGCGCTGGTCATACTTGCGGCTTAAAATGCGTTCGTTCCAGACTTTGGCAAGCTCAGGAGCCTGTGTCAGAGCCATGGCAGACGCATTGGTCATGGTCACCGGACAAAGATGCCCGCCTTCCACCTGGCTCATCACGAAATACTTGCGGGCGCGGTTATAAAACGCACGGTCTCCACCCGGCTCCATGGACTCGACGGACGCACTGTGCAGGCCAGCTTCAAACGAGCGGCGCATCAGCGCATGGTAGGATGGGTGGAACTCGACAACATCTAGGCGGCGACCATATGGATCGTGGGTTTTAAGCACCGGTTCATTAACATTTGCCAATCTGCCCAGATCCAGTGCATCTGCGGCTCCACACTGCTCACCAAACTTGATAAGCTCTTCGCGTGCAGAATCGTTGGACCCTGTACCACCCAAATCAGCAAGGAGAATTGGATCACTCTCGGCAAGGTTGTACCCACAATATGGCGGGGCCTGATTGATCACCCCTGTCGTCATAGTGGCTTGTGAAACTTTATCCATTTTTCCTCCCGCGAGTTGCCCCAGCGATTTTGATAGGTTACCGCGCACGTTGCAACTGCGATTTGCACAATAAAAACTATACATCCGTTGAGCTCTTTACGAACTCGGTGTTTCTGCCTATAGAAGGGTCTTCGATGAGCAAGAATATCACACATCGATCCTCAGCGTTCCCGCATCGCCATCTCCTCGGTATCGAGGGATTGCAGCCTCCCCACATTAATTACCTGTTGGACCTTGCCGACGAAGCCGTCGAAGTCTCCAGACAGGTAGAAAAGCAGAAAGCTGTTCTGCGTGGGCGAACGCAAATCAACCTCTTCTTTGAGGCTTCCACCCGCACCCAATCTTCTTTTGAGCTTGCAGGCAAGCGTCTGGGCGCGGATGTGATGAACATGTCGGTCTCCACCTCATCGGTGAAGAAAGGGGAAACCCTGATCGACACAGCTGCAACCCTGAACGCAATGCGTCCTGACTTGCTGGTTGTTCGCCACCACGCCGCAGGTGCAGTTCACCTGCTGGCTCGCAAAGTCGGTTGCGCGGTCGTCAACGCCGGTGACGGCCCTCACGAACACCCAACTCAGGCTCTGCTGGATGCCTTGACCATCCGCCGCCACAAAGGAACCCTCGGTGGTCTGACAGTAGCCATTTGCGGCGACATCCGCCATTCCCGCGTCGCGCGCTCCAACATCATCCTTCTCTCCAATATGGGAGCCCGCGTGCGTGTCATAGCTCCCTCTACACTACTGCCCTCTGGTATTCATAGTATGGGCGTAGAAGTATTCACAGACATGCGCGAAGGACTTAAGGGCTGCGACATCGTCATGATGCTGCGTTTGCAACGCGAACGTATGAGCGGCGCCTTTGTACCATCCGTTCGTGAGTATTTCCGCTACCACGGTCTGGACGCAGAAAAACTCTCCTATGCAAAACCTGATGCTCTGGTCATGCACCCCGGTCCAATGAACCGCGGGGTGGAGATCGCCGCAGAAATCGCAGATGGCCCACAAAGCCTGATCCGCGAGCAGGTGGAGATGGGTGTTGCAATTCGCATGGCAGTGCTTGAAGCGCTCGCTCAAAACCTCCCTGACAACGTGTAAGAAGGACAAGCGCATGATCAAGAATGTGAACCCGCTGGTCCTGACAAACGCCCGCATCATTGACCCCGCCAACGGTGTTGACGAAGCCGGTGCAGTGTTCGTTCAGGACGGAAACATCGTCGCCGCCGGCGCAGATGCCCTCAATCAGGGCGCTCCAGAAGGCACAAAAACCATTGACTGCAACGGCGCCGTCGTCGCTCCAGGCCTCATCGACATGGGCGTTAGTGTTGGCGAACCCGGCGCAGAACACCGCGAAACGCTGGAAAGCGCCAGCCGTGCAGCAGCCATCGGCGGCGTAACCACCATCCTCACCAGCCCAAACACGGACCCGGTGATCGATGACCCGGCTCTGGTGGACTTCATGCTCCGCCGCGCCCGCGACACAGCCATCGTCAACGTCCACCCAATGGCCGCCCTCACAAAGGGACTGGCTGGCAAGGACATGAGTGAGATCGGCCTGCTCAAGGAAGCTGGGGCTATCGCCTTTTCCAACGACAGACTGCCAATCACCAACTCCTCTGTTCTGGTCCGCCTGTTGACCTACGCCCGCGACTTCGACGCGCTGGTGGTGCATCAGGCGCAGGACAAGGATCTGGCAGGCTCTGGTGTCATGAACGCAGGCTTGCGCGCTTCATGGCTGGGTCTCGGAGGTATCCCACGCGAGGCCGAGTTCGTCGCAATCGAGCGCGACATGCGCCTCGTTGCCATGGCAAAGGGCAAGTATCACGCCCGCCTGATCTCCTGTCCACAAAGTGCAGAAGCTATACAGAAAGCCAAGAACGAAGGCCTGAACGTGACGTCAGGCATCTCCATCAACCACCTGACGCTTAATGAAAACGACATCGGGCCATACCGGACTTTCCATAAAATGTCGCCGCCGCTGCGCACGGAAGATGATCGTCAGGCTATGGTCAAGGCACTGGCAGATGGCACAATCGACATCATTATGTCCGATCACAACCCACAAGATGTGGAAACTAAGCGTCACCCCTTTGCAGAAGCCGAAGATGGTGCTTTAGGGCTGGAAACAATGCTTGGAGCTGGAATGCGCCTCGTTCTGAATGAGGACATCTCACTTTCCAAACTGCTTGCAACAATGACCTGCAATCCAGCGGACCGTCTTGGTCTTCCTGCCGGTCGCCTTTCCAAAGGCGCACCAGCGGACCTGATCATCTTCGATCCGCAAAAGCCATGGATTGTAGAAAAAGAGAAAATTCGGTCCCGTTCAAAGAACACGCCTTTCGAGGATGAAACTTTAACAGGCCGGGTTTTGACAACCATTGTTGCAGGCGGCATCCTAGATCATGACGCAATTTAACGCACTCTTCTGAACAGCCTCAAAAGCTCAGAACAGATCCCGCGTTACGCAAGAAAGTTTAAAGCAGTGTGCTCAGCCCAACGGCAAGGCACACTGCTTTAATGCAACAACTGGAGAACACCCGTGCCTGATCCAATCAGCTGGTCCCTTGATTTACCCTACTATCTGGCTGCATTGGCCTTTGGCTATTTACTTGGCTCCATTCCGTTTGGCCTGCTCTTCACAAAAATGGCAGGTCACGGCGATATCCGGAACATCGGTTCTGGCAACATCGGCACCACCAACGTACTGCGCACTGGCAGCAAAAAACTTGCTGCCCTCACCCTGCTTTGCGACGCCCTCAAAGGCACGGTCGCCGTTATTCTCATCAGCCTCTACATGGGCAATGACGCAGCCCTGATCGCAGGTCTCGGTGCTTTTCTCGGCCATCTCTTCCCGGTCTGGCTGAAGTTCAAAGGCGGCAAAGGCGTTGCAACGTATATCGGCATTCTGCTTGGCATTTTCTGGCCGGTGGGCGTCATCTTCATCGCCATTTGGATCGCCACCGCCTACATCACCAAGTTCTCATCCCTGTCAGCACTGGTGGCAAGCCTTGTCACTCCCTTTATTCTGCTGGCTTTCGATCAATGGCAAATTGCGCAAATGATGGGAATACTCAGCATATTGCTATGGGCAAAACATCACGAGAACATTGCCCGCCTGCTGAAAGGCAAGGAAAGCAAGATCGGTTCCAAGGGATGAGTTGAATGGAGACAGCCACCAAAAGCCGGGCACCACACCTAAGTGACACCCAACGGCTCGCGTGGCTTCGTCTCATACGCTCCGAAAATGTAGGTCCAAGAACCTTTCGTGAGCTCCTCAATCATTTCGGCTCAGCACAGGCAGCACTCGATGCCCTGCCAGAACTCTCAAGAAGAGGCGGTAAGAAATCTTATCGCCTTTTTTCACAGGACAAAGCCGAAGCAGAACTGGCTGCTCTTTATAAGATAGGCGCTCGCCTCATTGCTTTAGGCGAGCCAGCCTACCCACCTCTCCTCAGACATATAGACGCGCCGCCGCCTTTGTTGGCTGTTCGGGCCAGAGACCCGCTCCAGCAGGAGCTCACCGGTACGCAGAAAACTCTGGCCATCATCGGCGCCCGCAACTGCTCCGCGGCTGGAGCCAAGTTTGCTACCCAGCTGGCAGGTGAACTATCAACTCAAGGCTTCACGATCATCTCCGGCCTCGCCCGAGGCATAGACAGCGCCGCACACCATGCCGCATTGTCATCCGGCACCATCGCAGCCTTCGCTGGCGGCATCGACACAGTCTATCCCAAAGAAAATCTGGAACTTTTTTCATCCATGATTGCCACCAATGGTGCCGCAATTTCCGAAATGCCCATCAGCTGGCAGCCGCGAGCACGGGATTTCCCCCGCCGCAATCGCCTTATCTCGGGAATGTCATTGGGTGTCATCTTAATTGAAGCCGCAGAAAAATCCGGCTCTCTCTACACCGCCCGCTACGCCTTGGAGCAAAACCGCGAAATCCTGGCAGTCCCCGGTTCACCTTTGGATCCGCGCTCTGTAGGCGCAAATAAACTGATCCAGCAAGGCGCCGCCCTAGTTCAGTCTGTTGATGATGTACTGGATATCATGGAGCCAAAGATCTCCATGTCTCTGCCCTTACATCAGGGCATTGAAGAGCCCACAAGCAACTGGCCCAAGCTGGACAGCCCTGACACCAACAGCCCGTCTCCCCCGCTCAACGCCAACGAACAGGACAGGCTAGCAGTCATCGATGCCTTAAGCGAAACACCCATAGATCAGGACGAACTGCTGCGTTTCACAGGCGTTTCCTTGCAAACGCTTCAGCTCATCCTGTTGGAAATAGAACTAGCTGGGCGACTAGAACGGCACAAGCCCAACAAGCTTTCCATGATCCACACAGGCACCACATAATAATGTGGGTGATCACTCCGCTTCTAAAGCTGCATCGGCCAGCTCGGGGGGCTCTTCTTCCTCTGAAGCTTTGCCAGACCGCGCTTCCGCTTCCTTCTGCGCAAGCAGCAATAAGTACCCAAGCAGATCCAACCTGTGTGTTCGCGCCATGTCACTCAATTCACGACACATTTTGGCGCAGTACTCGGCCACATCGTGAGTTTCGATTGTTCTGTCATTTTTCGGCAACGGGTATTTACGCAAGCTTTTTAACCTTCTTATGCAACCATGACACAAGCCTCACATGGCAAAAAGCGCTTTGCAATCTGAGGGTTATAGCAACTAATGCAATTACCTTAGGTTGTATATTTTATCAAGCACAACCAAAATATGACCCAAGGAAAATTAAGGGAGTGGCTTTTCCGCTCTTGACCAATTGATCTGAAAAGGCCATTTGACAGCCGCGAAGTCATCCGAGATTGTGTCGGTTCGACTCATAAAACGGTTTTTGATTTATCAATTCCAAGACGAGATTTACGCGAAAGCCAGGAAATCAATGAACGTAGTCATTGTGGAATCACCGGCGAAAGCCAAGACCATCAACAAATATCTGGGCAAGGACTATACAGTTCTGGCGTCCTACGGCCATGTGCGCGACCTGCCTCCGAAGGACGGCTCCGTATTGCCGGACGACGACTTTGCCATGTCCTGGTCTGTGGATTCCAAATCTCAAAAGCGCCTGTCGGAAATCGCCAGCGCGGTGAAGGAGGCTGACCGCCTTATTCTCGCAACTGACCCCGATCGCGAAGGGGAAGCCATTTCCTGGCACGTCTTGGAAGTTCTGAAAAAGAAACGCGTCCTGAAGGACAAGAAGATTGAGCGCGTGGTCTTCAATGCGATCACCAAAAGTTCCATTCTGGAAGCGATGAAAAATCCGCGCGAACTGGATGAGCCGCTTGTCGATGCTTATTTGGCCCGCCGCGCACTGGATTATCTGGTAGGTTTCACCCTCTCTCCTGTTCTGTGGCGCAAGCTACCGGGCGCTCGCTCCGCAGGTCGCGTGCAATCTGTTGCACTGCGCCTTGTGTGCCAGCGCGAGAACGAGATTGAAACATTCCAGTCACAGGAATACTGGTCCATTCTGGCAAACCTGAACACACCGGAAAACGCTCCGGTACAGGCACGCCTGACAGGCTTTGACGGCCAGAAGATCACACGTCTCGACATTAAGAACGAGCAGGAAGCCACTACAATCAAGCAGATGCTTGATGGAGCAAGCTTCCAGGTTTCTAACGTTGAGAGCAAGCCACAGCGCCGCAATCCATACGCGCCGTTCACCACCTCCACCCTTCAGCAGGAAGCTTCCCGTAAGCTCGGCTTTGCAGCAGCGCGCACCATGCAGGTTGCGCAGAAGCTTTATGAAGGTGCCAACATTGGCGGTGAAACAACCGGCTTGATCACCTATATGCGTACAGATGGTGTGCAGATCGCTCAGGAAGCTATTACAAGCGCCCGTGGTGTTATCGCATCCCGTTATGGCGATGAGTACGTGCCTGAAAAGCCGCGTATGTACTCTTCCAAAGCGAAAAACGCTCAGGAAGCGCACGAAGCGATCCGCCCGACTGATCTGACCCGTCACCCACGTGACATGGCAAAGTTCCTCGACGAAGACGGCGCACGCCTTTACGAGCTGATCTGGAAGCGTACCATCGCCTCCCAGATGGAATCTGCCGTTCTGGAACGCACCACAGTAGACATTGATGCTGTAAACGGCGCTAAGAAAGCTGCCCTGCGCGCATCTGGCTCTGTTGTTCGCTTCGACGGCTTCCTCACCCTTTATCAGGAAGGTAAAGATGATGAGGAAGACGAGGAAAGCAAGCGCCTACCACCAATGACACGAGGCGACAGCCTTGGTCGCAAAGGCATTGAAGCCAACCAGCACTTCACTGAACCTCCACCACGCTTCACCGAAGCAACATTGGTGAAGAAGATGGAAGAGCTCGGCATTGGCCGTCCGTCCACATATGCTGCAACACTGCAGACCCTGCGTGATCGCGGTTATGTAGAACTAGACAAAAAGCGCCTGATCCCACAGGACAAAGGCCGTCTGGTAACGGCATTCCTTGAGGACTTCTTCAACCGCTATGTGGAGTACGACTTCACAGCGAGCCTTGAAGACCAGCTCGACAAGATTTCAGCCGGTGATCTGGAGTGGAAAGCCGTTTTGCGTGACTTCTGGAACCCGTTCCACGAAATTTGTGATGAGGTGATCAAGCGCTCTAACACAGAAGTGCTGGATGCTCTGAACGAAACCCTCAAAGCACACGTCTTCCCGGATAAGGAAGATGGTTCGGATCCACGCAAGTGTCCGAAGTGTGATACCGGTCGCCTGTCTTTGAAAGTCTCCCGCTTCGGCGCGTTTGTTGGCTGCTCCAACTACAACAAAGACAAAAAAGACGGCAAAGAGCCAAACGAGAACCCACCACACTGCGATTACACCCGTCAGCTCACCTCTGGTGGAGATTCTGATGCAGGTGCAGCAGCGGATGGACCACAGGTTCTGGGTATCGATCCGGAAACTGGTTTGGAAGTCTCCTTGCGTACTGGCCGTTTTGGTCCATATGTACAGTTGGGCGAAGAAGCAAAACCAAAGCGCTCTTCCCTGCCACGCGGCTGGAGCGTTGCCGATCTGGATCTGGAAAAAGCTCTTCAGCTTCTTTCCCTGCCACGCGAAGTCGGCACACACCCGGAAGATGGCAAGACCATTTCCGCAGGTCTGGGCCGTTTCGGTCCGTTCGTCCTGCACGATGGCACCTACGCCAACCTGGATAGCCCGGACGAAGTCTTCTCTGTCGGCATCAACCGCGCCGTAACCCTGCTTGCTGAAAAGCGCGCGAAGGGTGGAGGCCGCGGAGCTGCTGCAAAACCACTCAAAGAGCTGGGCGACCACCCGGATGGCGGCGCCATCAACGTATACAGCGGTCGTTACGGCCCATACGTGAAGTGGGAGAAGATCAACGCAACCCTGCCAAAGGACGTTGCACCGGAAGCTGTCACGCTGGAACAGGCCATTGAGCTTGTGAACACAAAAGCAGCAACCAAAGGAAAGAAAAAAGCACCTGCTAAGAAGGCAGCTGCAAAGAAAACAACTGCCAAGAAAGCAGCGCCTAAAGGGGCACTGAAAGAATTTGGCGACCATCCGGATGGTGGAGCGATGGAGCTGCGTGACAGTGGCCGCCTCGGTGTCCGGATCAAATGGGGCAAGGAGTTCGTCTCCCTGCCAAAAGGAACAGACCCGGAGACGGTAACCCGCGAACAGGCAATTGAGCTGATCAACGCGAAGAAGGGTTAAGATCCCCCCGTTACTCTCCGGATAACGAAACACGAGGGCTTCCGATCATCGGGAGCCCCTTTTCGCAGCCAATAAGCTGCACTGGATGAGATACATTGAGCCGAAAAAAGGCCGCTGAAAAAAGACACAAGGGACCGGCAGAGATGCCATCCCGCGAAGACATTCTGAAGTTTATTGCCGACAACCCCGGCAAAGCTGGCAAACGCGAAATCGCCCGCCATTTTGGCATCGTCGGCGCAGCGCGCATCCCCCTCAAGCGAATGCTGAAAGATCTGGCCGAAAGCGGCCACATCGAGAAACGCCGGAAGCGCATGCTGCGTCCGGGCGACCTTCCTCCTGTCTTCGTAGTAAAAGTAACTGGCAGAACTGGCGACGGTGAGCTCCTCGGCATTCCGATGAACTGGGATGAAGAGCATGGTGAGCCGCCGAACGTCCTCGTCTTGCCGCAAAAGAACAAAAATAAATTCAACCCGGTTCCGGGTATTGGTGACCGCGCCCTCGTAAAGCTGATGGATGATCTGGATGGATCACCAGAAGCCGAGCACGTCGTGCGCGTGATGAAGCGCCTTGAAAACCACGACACCGACATCCTCGGCATCCTGCGCATCAACAAGGCAACCAAAGCCGCAACGCTGGAACCAGTCGACCGTAAGCAGCGCGAGATCGACGTGGATCCGCGTGAATTGCTGGATTCTGAAGACGGTGACCTCGTCAAAGTGGAGGTCCACAAAGTTGGCAGATACGGCACACCGCGTGGCCGCATCGTCAAACGCTTTGGCTCCACCACCTCAGAAATGGCTGTCTCCGAAATCGCGCTCCACACCCACGGCATTCGCAATGAGTTCCCGGGTGCGGTGATCGCAGAATCTGAGAACATCAAGCCTGTCGGCAGCAAAGGTCGTGAAGACTGGCGCGCGATCCCTCTGATCACCATCGACCCGGCAACAGCAAAAGACCACGACGATGCGGTCTACGCGCAGCTGGACGACAATCCAGAGAACGAAGGCGGCTGTATCGTCTACGTCGCCATTGCAGACGTGGCAGCTTACGTGACGCCCGGTTCCCCGATGGACAAGGAAGCACTGCTGCGTGGCAACTCAGTCTATTTCCCGGACCGCGTTATCCCGATGCTGCCAGAGCGCATCTCCAACAACCTGTGCTCCCTGCGCGAAAAAGAAGACCGCCCATCCATGGCGACACGGATGGTCTTCGACAAGAACGGTAAGAAGATCTCTCACTCGTTCCACCGCGTCATCATGCGCAGCGCAGCCAAGCTGTCCTATCAGCAGGCTCAAAAAGCCATTGATGGCGTCACAGACGATGTCACCGGACCGCTTCTGGAACCGGTTCTCCAACCGCTCTGGGCAGCTTATGAGATCCTGAAGCGTGGTCGTGACAAGCGCCAGCCGCTGGAACTGGACATCCCGGAACGCCGCATTCTGCTCAAAGAGGACGGCACCGTGGACCAGATCGTCGTCCCGGATCGTCTGGATGCGCACAAACTCATCGAAGAGTGCATGATTCAAGCCAACGTGGCGGCCGCTGAAGAACTGGAGAAGCGCAAATCTGCCCTGCTCTACCGTGTGCATGACGCGTCAACGCCGGAAAAACTGGAGAACCTGCGGGACTTCCTCTCCACCTTGGACGTCAAGCTACCCCACATTGGCGGCCTGCGCGCATCCGTGTTCAACAACATCCTCGACAAGTTCAAGGACACGGCCAGCGCGACCATGGTGTCCGAGGTCGTGCTACGTTCACAGGCACAGGCAGAGTACAACGCCGACAACATCGGCCACTTCGGCCTGAACCTTCGACGTTATGCACACTTCACATCTCCAATTCGTCGTTATGCAGATTTGATAGTGCACCGCGCTCTCATCCGCGCCCTCGGCCTTGGAGATGACGGCCTGCCCTACGGTATCGAAGAGAAGCTCCCAGCCATCGCAGCTGAGATTTCTGCCGCAGAACGCCGGGCAATGCTGGCCGAACGCGAGACTATAGATCGCCTGATTGCTCTCTATCTGTGCGAACGGATTGGTGCGGAATTCTCCGGGCGAATTGCCGGAGTGACCAAATCAGGCATGTTCGTCAAGCTGCTACAAAATGGCGCAGACGGGTTCATTCCTGCATCTACCATTGGTATGGATTACTACGAATATGTAGAATCAGCTCATGCCCTTGTGGGCAGAGCAACTGGTGAAACCTACCAACTTGGTGATGCTGTGCAGGTCAAACTGGTAGAAGCCGCCCCATTTGCGGGGGCTTTGCGGTTTGAAATGTTGTCGAAAGGCAAATCCAAGGGCGAGGCAGCGGGACGGGTTGCTAAGCACAAGGGTTGGCAAGCAAGAAACAAAAGCAAGCCAAAAGGTTTACGCCGGTCAAAAGACGGAAATAAGCGGAAGCGTAGGTAACTTACGTGCGCTCCCCTGCATTTACGGGACGGGAAAGGCAGGTATAAATGAATACCCATCAAGATCGGAATACCGGAGAAGCGGTGCTGCGCGGTATGCGCTGCAAATGCCCTTCTTGCGGCGTTGGCTCCATCTTCAACGGCTACCTGAGCGTGAAGCAATCCTGCGACAACTGTGGTGAAGAGCTTCACCACCACCGCGCGGATGATGCCCCGCCCTATTTCACAATCTTTATCGTTGGCCACGTCGTTGTTGCGCTGGCCATGTGGGTAGAGATGGCCTACGTGCCGCCAATGTGGCTTCACATGGCTGTCTGGCTGCCTTTGACCCTCATCATGTCTCTCGCCTTCTTACGCCCCATCAAGGGCGCTCTGGTTGGTTTGCAATGGGCGCTACGTATGGATGGCTTTGCAACTGCAGGCAAAGCACCTAGTTTTGGCCCGACACGCGCCAATCAGAGGTAAGGAATGTCCACGGAAGACCTGACGAAAGAAGTCAAAGTTGAGCGAGCGGAAGAAAACAACGATCCGAGCGCTCAACCATTGAGGCCGAAAGACGCCTCCACACTGCTTATTCTGGATCGCAAGGAAGATGGTTCCCTGCACCTGCTCATGGGCAAACGCCATATGGCGCACAAGTTCATGCCGGGTAAGTTCGTGTTCCCAGGCGGCCGCGTTGATTCCGAAGACAGCCGCGTAAAATATGTTCGCGACTATCATCCGGACGTACTGGCCAAACTGAACTACGACAAAAAGCAGATCAAAACGGAAAGCCGCCTGCGCGCACTGGCAATTGCCGCCATCCGCGAAACCTATGAGGAAGCAGGCCTTTTCGTTGGCACCAAAACTGAGAGCAACAGCGAACCTGTTGGTCCGGGTTTTGAAGCATTTGACGAACTGGGCATCCAGCCAGATCTTGAGCCACTGCGCTTCGTAGCACGTGCAATCACTCCTCCAGGCAGAACACGTCGCTTTGACGCGCGCTTCTTTGCTGTCTGGGCTGACCAGATCGCGCACAAGCTGGAAACCGGCATCGGTCCGACAGAAGAGCTGGAAGAACTCCAGTGGCTGCCAATCGAGCAATGCAAAGAGCTGGACTTGCCACGCATCACTCTGGCTGTTCTGACAGACTTGGAGAACCGACTGGCGAAAGACCCTGAGCTTTCCCCGAATGGTCCGGTTCCATACTACTACTGGAAGAACGACGGCTTCGCGCGCGAAGAAATCTAATTCAGAATACCCAAGGCGCAACAAACATATATCACTGCGATACTATGTGTTGCGCCTTGCACTTTTCCTGATAGAAGCATTTACAGCATATTCCCGAAAAGAGATTTAGGTTTTCGGATAAGAATATGCGCATGAAAATGATTTGATGCATGATGTGCGAGTGCATATGAGCTCATTATGCTGCAAATCACTTGCTCGTATCGAGCTCAGAATGCAGTTGTGTAAATGGTTCAGTTATCGGGCACGCTAGCCAGCTCCCTCTCCCCCAGACAAGTCCGTGGCATCATTGCCGCCATCGCAGCGATTACCGCTGTTGGTCTTTCCCTGTCCGCAAGCCTTCCTCTTCTGGCACTCACGCTTGAGTATCGCGGCATCAGTGACACCTGGATCGGCATCAACACCGCCTTCTCCGGCGTCGCCTCTATTGTCGCCACACCAGTCGGTCCGTATCTTGCCCGTAAGCTGGGCACACCTCAGGCTCTCCTGATCAGCTTGTTGGTTGCCGGCTTCTCACTGCCCTTCTTCTTTGTGCTTGAAAACTTCTGGGCATGGTTTCCGCTGCGCCTGCTGTTCCATGGCGCAACCACCTCCGCCTTCATTCTCTCAGAATTCTGGATCAACGCACTAGCACCGTCCAAACACAGAGGCTTCCTGATGGGCGTCTATGCGACAGTGCTTGCGCTCGGATTTGCATCAGGCCCACTGGTACTTGCCTATGCTGGCACAACAGGCGCGCTTCCATTCCTTCTGGCTGGCGCTGGCATCATCATTGCTGCCCTGCCTGTCCTCGTCGGCTTCAACGCAGCGCCGAGAATCGAAAGCAAAGCAACTTCAAAGCTCTACGCCTTTTTGTGGATAGCTCCGGCTGCCACCTTAGCGGGATTTGTCTTTGGAGCTGTGGAACAATCCGGCATCTCCCTGCTGCCTCTGTTCGGCCTCAAAATCGGCCTGACAGCAGAAACAGCCACCCTGCTCGTCTCCGCAATGGCCGCTGGCAACATGGTGCTGCAGATCCCTTTAGGCATGCTGTCGGACCGTATGAACCGCCGCCACCTGCTCATCTATTGCGGTGCATTTGGCGTTATCGGCGCGCTGCTCATGATCCCGATATCCGGCAGTTTCTATGGCATTTGCGCCCTTCTCTTCGTCTGGGGCGGCGTGGTTGCAGGCCTCTACACCGTTGGCCTCACACATCTGGGTGCACGCTTTGACGGCGCTAATCTGGCATCCGCAAATGCGGCCTTTGTCCTCATGTACTCCATTGGACAATTAGTCGGACCTGCCTCTACGGGTCTTGCTCTTTCCACGTGGGGAGCCAATGGACTACCACTGGTATTTGCAGGATTCTTGGGCGCATACGTAATTATATGCCTGATAAGGGGGACAAGACTGGGCGCAGCCCGCTAATGCATCTTGACTTTAGCCCTGTGATTAGTAATGTGCGCGCTGAATTCCCAAAGTTTCACCGGAAGCGCACCCTACCCCGAAGCGAAGGTGTGAGGGTGCCACCGGGACAAACAAAACAACCGGCCACTTTCAAAAGGCCGAAAACAGACAGGATCCTTAGCGATGGCCAAGGCGACCACCATTAAGATCAAGCTGCAGTCCACTGCGGACACCGGCTACTTCTACGTGACCAAAAAGAACTCCCGCACCATGACCGAAAAAATGGTGAAGCGTAAGTACGACCCAGTCGTAAAGAAACACGTTGAGTTCAAAGAAACCAAGATCAAGTAAGTCTTGGCTTCAGCTGAATTTTCAAAAAAGGCGTTTGCATTTTGCAAGCGCCTTTTTTGTATGCGCAGCACCAATAATCAGGCGAAACACCCTTCTTAAAGCAATGGTTTTCAGGAGTAAAAGCACCCCACCCGCTCGTGCTCTCCTGCGCCTCCTCACTCAATTGTCAGGGGTAGACAACATTTCCTTACACAAGAGGATTTTGACTGAGTATAGTCCCGTCAACACGGTCATTTCCGCTTCAATTTCAAAGGGAATTGGCCTTACCAAAAACTTTGACACATAACGAACTGCCCCAGACTGAATGACGGATCACACCACCTTAAAACCCATCTTGCTCTCACCACACACCATCTCATCCGCGCAGGCGAACACTGCCCAGCGCACAGCATGCGCTTGTACAGCAATGTCTCATTTTGTTGATAGGGAAGAGAATTGGTGGCCGGCGAGAACCGGATGACACGAGGAGGCCACTCAGAACCCGTTTACTCGCCGGCCAACCCCACGGACCCAGGAGATGCGGCGGACCTGAGCGCTCCGTAGGGAGTCTATCTGGCAGTATTGCTGGGATTTATTCAATCAACCAAGAGCCAATACTGCGATCTTGCAGTCATTAATTTCATGATGCAGATGATATCGTATATCACCATCGCAACATTTACGACTTTAGTAAAGCTTTAAGGTAATTGCGCTCCTGAAAATGGAGGGGATTCTTGACCTATACACAACAAAAGGAAAGAAACCGCCGTTTTTCAAGAGGCAACCACACAGAAACCCTGCAGTTCCCGCAAGACTCACTCGGTGATTTCATCTAGTTTCAAAGACCTACGACTTTTGATGTGAGTCTTTCATCCAGTGAAAACTGACAATCTCAAGCAGAATACTAAAGCGTTGCTTCCTGATGATTTGCGAACCTGCAACTTCTAGCTGAACACAATTTACCAATTAACCACAATCAAAAATAATCACGGTTGTTTTATGTGTCCTGCAAGAAGCCTGAAACGGTCTCAAGGAAATTACCCACGGAGATTGGCTTGGAGATATAAGCCTCACACCCACCCTGACGGATGCGCTCCTCATCGCCCTTCATGGCAAAAGCCGTTACCGCGATCACAGGAATGATCTTCAGTTCGTCATCCTCTTTGATCCATTTGGTCACTTCAAGCCCCGAAACTTCAGGCAACTGAATATCCATCAGGATCAGATCCGGTTTATGTGCACGAGCAAGCTCAAGCGCCTCCATCCCATTGCGAGATTGCAAGGTCGCGTAGCCATGAGCCTCAAGCAGATCGTTAAACAGCTTCATGTTGAGTTCGTTGTCTTCAACAATCAGCACGGTCTTTTGCATCAGTTCAGTCCTGCACAGAATGCTGCCCCAAAAATGGTTTAGCCATAAATAAAGGTGTGGTGCAGCCGCCCTGCGACTGGCATTGGAACAAGTCCCACACTAAATTTCCTGCTACATAGTTAATTCGGATTCGTTTCAGAAAGGCAAACACCAATGAATTTAGGCAAAACCGGCAGTTTGACCGAAGATACTGCACAGGAAATTGCAATTGGTGCCCTATCATTTCTCAGCAGCGACCCGGAACAGCTCGGCCGCTTCCTGTCTTTGGCCGGGATTGGACCTCAGGAGATTCGCGATGCGGCAGCCGAGCCGGGCTTCCTCGCAGGGGTTCTGGAATTTTTAATGCAGGACGAGCAGCTTTTGCTGGCTTACACCGAAAGCGCAGGCATTCGCCCAACGATGATTGCAGCTGCTCACCTGAAACTTGCCGGAGGCGTTGATTACTTTGCCCACCATTAGCACAGCAAGCGCGAGCACATTGCAGCAGATCAGCCTGATCGAGAAACGAGCCCACCCTCTCCTCATTTGCGACGTGGATGAGGTGCTCCTGCAATTCATCCCACACCTTGAACGCTTCATGGCTGATCATGGTATCTCCTTCAAGGAAACTGCCTATCGCCTGAAAGCCAACATGGTCTACACCCAGTCCGGCGAAAACCTTTCTGATGACGCCTGCATGGCCATCATTCACGACTTCTTTGAGAGCGAAGTCGGCAGACAGGAAGCAGTGCCTCATGCGGCTGAACAGCTGGAGCGCCTGTCGAAACTCTGCGACATCATCATCCTGACCAACCTGCCCGGCACCCACAACAAGCCTGCCCGTGAGAACCTCTTAAAAAGCCTTGGCATGGGTTACCCACTTGTGACCAATGATGGCCCAAAAGGCGGTGCTGTTGCAGCTCTGTGCGCAGAGCGCGCTCATCATCCGGTTATCTTTATAGATGACAGCCCAACCAACATCCTCTCGGTCGGCAAAAGCACGCCGCACGTCCAACTAGTGCATTTCATTGCCGATCCACGCTTCTACGCAACATCCAGCGACCTGCCCAACGTGGCACTCAAAAGCAATTGCTGGAAAGAAACCGGCGACTTTATTGAAAATTTGTTGGTCGCTGCTGTAAAGTAAGGTCTCAGGCTGCAAGTGTACCTTTCACCAACCCAGAGAACCCAAGCGTGGAACACCTTTCAAACACGTCGCTCCAGTATTTTCTGGAGCGTTTTGGACATTTAAACGGGGCCGTATTGCGCAGCGCCCTGTTCACTTCAGGAAAAGCAGATGGCCCCGGCGCTGTGACGCTGGAGTTTGCCGCCCACGACTGCCAGCGCCCGGCTGCAGCTCCTCAAGACTCCCTGAGCACATTGCGGATCAAGGTGGAAGAGAGCGTCGAGTTTAATCTGAAGGAACCAAGCGATAGCTCCAACACCGTCATCAAGCACCCCATTGTCGGCATGTTTATGCAGGACAAGTTCTTCCTCAATTTCGATCCGGTGAACTCAAAGGACTGGACCATTGAGGAATGGGACAGAGACCAGATGCGCAGCTCTGTGTTTTATGTGGCCGGTGCACGGATTTCATGGGAGACTGAGGAGTAGTTCATGCTAAAGCCCTGTCCACGAGAAAGCTGCAATTGATCGGAGCTCTGACTTCATGGCGACTGAGGCCACCACACCTCTCAAAGCACTCTGCCGGGACTGCTCACACAGATTCCGCGCAGACCTGACGCGATGCCCCAAATGCGGCAGCCCGCGCATCCTCGCCCATGCAGAACTGGACACCCTCGAAATCGCCCACATCGATTGTGATGCATTCTACGCCTCCGTCGAAAAGCGCGAGAACCCTGAACTGGCAGATCGGCCCGTCATCGTAGGCGGCGGCCAGCGCGGCGTTGTCTCCGCAGCCTGCTACATCGCCCGCATCTACGGCGTCCGCTCCGCTATGCCCATGTTCAAGGCACGAGAACTCTGTCCGGACGCAGTGGTCATCAAACCGCGCATGGATCTCTACTCACAGGTCGGCAGGCAAATCCGCGAAGAGATGGAAAAGCTCACCCCCTTGGTAGAGCCGCTTTCCATCGACGAAGCTTTCCTTGACCTGTCCGGCACACAAAAACTCCACGGCGCAACACCGGCAGAATTGCTCGTACAGTTCGCGATCAAGATCCAGAAAGAGCTGAGACTATCCGTCTCTGTGGGCCTTGCGCCCAACAAGTTCCTCGCCAAGATCGCTTCAGACCTCGACAAGCCCCGCGGCTTCTCAGTGATTGGAGACGAGGAGAAGAAAGACTTCCTCGCCAAACAACCAACCAGCGTCATTTGGGGCGTTGGCAAGGTGTTTCAGGCCAAACTGGAACGTGATGGCATCAGAACCATCGGCCAGCTTCAGCAAAAAGACCCGACCGACCTAGCCCGCAAGTACGGTGCTATGGGTTTGCGTCTGGCTAAGCTGTGCCAGGGAGAGGACGATCGCAACGTCTCCTCCAACCGCGGCGCCAAAAGCATCAGCGGTGAGACCACGTTCAACACAGACATCTCAGACGTCACCCAGCTCTCCAAGAGTCTGTGGGCCCTGACTGAGAAAGTCTCTTACCGCACCAAAAAAGCAGAAAAGTCCGGCAGATCAGTCACACTCAAACTCAAGACAGCGGACTTCAAAACCATCACCCGCTCCCGCATGCTGCATGACCCAACACAGCTGGCCGACAAGATCTTCCGCACAGCAGACGACCTGCTCCACAACGTTGCCGATGGTAAGTTGCGTTTCCGTCTCATTGGTGTCGGGATTGGAGATCTGGGCCCTGCCGATCAGGCCGACCCGGAAGATCTGCTGGATGAACAGGCAGGAAAACGCGCCAAAGCTGAACGCGCCATGGATGCTTTACGCGGAAAGTTCAAAGACAGCTCAGTCGTCTCTCTCGGCAGGTCTATCAAAACACCGGACAAAAGGTAGCCTCAGCGCAGCTGCTCTTTTTTGAGCCTGCCATCAAACGGCACACTCACCTCTTCTTCCAAAGCAACAGAACTACCGCAAGTGCTTGCAGGTATCATCGGCTTCAGCTCAAGTTCAACCAGAGCCCCTTCCAACTCAAACACCCCGTAGTTCAGGTTCATGCTTCTGGAGACGCCGTTCTCGTGCAAAACCGTATGCATTTGATAGTCAGGCGCCCGCTCACCACGCACACCATCACTCAGGTTGAAATAAGCAATGGAAACCGGCCACGCATCAGCGGTGCCTAACGCTTTGGGCAGTGAAATCTGATCAGACCGCTGATCCAGTGGATCAGCCAGCTTACGCCCCACGACAGTGGTCGCCTCAAACAACTGCTCCCCGGTCACGCTGCCGTCATACAGCTTGGAAACCATGAAGTGCTTTCCGAGAGTAGCACCATCAATCACACTGTGGAGGTGTTGCAGAGGGAACATGATAGACCCATCAAAGCTCAGCGACTTACCGTCCGGGCCACCCAGATCCACATCCACCTTAGAGCTTTGATGCTCTGCTTTACCCTGTGCCTGCTCCGCCAGAAAATCACCAATGAACGTCTGATAAGCAAAGGAGAGCTGAGAGTTATCCGGCGCTTCAAAGTAGGAACTGCGAAGGTCGGTGACCGTTTCCTCTCCCTCCTCATCAATACTCATCACCACAAACCGCAGATCCACATTAAAGCCATCACAGACCGAGCCGGAAAGCTCATAGACCATACGCCCGTTCACATCAGCAATATCCGCACCACTCTGAGCGCTAGAGAGCCTCATGTCATAAACGGCGCGGTGAGGTTGGAGGTCGGCAGCATTGCCAATGGAGGGAGTAAGAAGGAAACAGAGGGAGAGAGAAGACCCAGCAATTGCGGGAAGAGCAAGCCTCCCCAATCCGTGTCCGAAGCGTAGTTTCAGCATAAAACCTCCGATCATGTCGGAACAAAAGACACGTGGGCATGCCTCTCTTCCATTCCCAAAGAGTGCATAAACGCCGGTACCAACGCAAACATTCCGCCAAGGAAATCAGAGCTAGGGTAAATCATTCAAATTGGATACACGTTTCCCACGTAGACAACGCTCCATGCACCCTTGCAACTCTGGTGATTCTAATGTGAGTCTGCGCATCACTTTGCAAACCACGGCTTCGTGAAGAGATAAACTCTTGAGTTTTCGTGGAATTGCATCACTTATTGCAAAAGAACATTCCGAACCGGAGGGAAAGCCGAATGTCTGACACAATCCAGCAAAACCTAGAAAAGCTTGGCGTCGCACTGCCGGAAGCTGCTGCACCTGCTGCCAATTACGTGCCTTTCGTAAAAACCGGAAACCAGCTTTTCATCTCTGGCCAGCTGCCAATGCAGGACGGCAAGATCGCAAAAGTTGGCAAGGTTGGCGCGGATCTGAGCATCGAAGATGGTGTGGAAGCTGCACGCCTTTGCGCAATCAATCTGCTGGCACAGGCAAAAGCGGCAACTGGCGACCTGTCCAAAATCGTCCGCCTCGTCAAAATTGTTGGCTTCGTCAACTCCAACGGCGACTTCGGTGACCAGCCTAAAGTCATCAACGGCGCATCTGACTTCATGGTTGCAGCCATGGGTGATGCTGGCCGTCATGCACGCTCCGCTGTCAGCGCAGGCTCCTTGCCATTCAACGCTGCTGTTGAGATCGAAGCAATTTTCGAAATTGCCGACTAATCCCGCTCTGTCCGCAGAACACATCTCCTTTTATTGAAGAAGCAGTTTCGAAAATCCATGCAAGATCTTTCCTGGCTCACCGCCCGTCCGATCGCTCACCGCGGCTTCCATAACAAAGAAGCAGGCATTCTTGAAAACACCCCGTCCGCGGTCAAAGCTGCTGTAGAGAACAACTTCGCCATTGAGGTTGACCTGCAGGAGACCAAGGACGGTCAGGTCATCGTGTTCCACGATCCAAACCTTGAGCGCCTCACCCACGGTGAAGGCAACGTGATCGACTTCGATCTGGCTGACCTGCGCAAGCTGTCCATGCGCGGCTCTGACGACCCAATCTGGACCCTGCAGGAACTGCTGGAGCTGGTTGACGGCAAAGTGCCACTGGTTATTGAAATCAAAACCCTGAACCTTCCAGAAGGTCAGGATGAGTTCATTAAAACCATCGCCAAAATCCTCAGCGATTATAAAGGCCCGGCAGCAATAAAATCCTTCGACCCGAAAATGCTTCGGACCATGAAGGACGTTGCACCGCAAATCCCACGCGGCTGCATCTCTATGACCACGCTGAGCGAAAACGATCATCTGAACCTGACAGAGCACGAAATCGAGAAGATTTCCTGGATGGTACACATGGCTGGCACTGACCCGCATTTCGTTTCGTTCTTCGTAAAGGATTTGCCAGCAGACGGCCCAAGCTTCCTGCGTGAGTTTTATGGCCTGCCGGTGATGACATGGACTGTCAGAACCAAAGAAGACCGTCTCAATGCGGCCAAGCATGCGGACCAGATTGTTTTCGAAGGCTTCAATCCGGACAAAGAGCCCCTCTAGGATCTATCGATTTGCCAGTACCACCATCACCCGTTCTGAAAGTCCTCTCCTCTCTGGATGAGATCCCCAGTATGGACTGGGACGCACTGGCAAATCCCGGCACACCGCCGATCCTTTATGATCAGCAGGATTGGATCGATTCACCTGAAACGATCCAATCCAACCCAAACTCAGAAACTGAATCAAACTCTCAAGATTCTGAGTTTAACCCCATGCTTTCACATGCTTTTTTACAGGCACTGGAAGAAAGCAAATGCGTTGGGTGGGAAGCAGGCTGGATCCCCCAGCACATCTGGTGGGAACAAGATGGCAAACCCATCGCCGCGATCCCGACCTATGCCAAAAGCCACAGTCAGGGCGAGTACGTCTTCGATTATGCATGGGCTGACGCCTTCCATCGTGCAGGCGGAAACTACTACCCCAAACTCCAGTGCTCTATCCCGTTCACGCCCGTTCCGGGTCGCCGCCTCCTGATATCACCGGAGGCCAATCGCCAGGAAACCATCAAGATCCTCACACAAGGCCTGAAAGAACTGACCGTCCGCATTGAAGGCTCCTCAGCCCATCTCACGTTCCTCACAGAGCAGGAATGGACCGAGCTCGGCAAAGAAGGCTTCCTGCTGCGCACAGACCAACAGTTCCATTGGGAGAACAACGGCTACAGCGACTTTGCGCAGTTTCTGGAGGCACTCTCCTCCCGCAAACGCAAAAGCATCCGTAAGGAGCGTAAAACCGCGCTGGAGAACGACATAGAGGTCGAATGGATCACCGGCCCGGATCTGACTGAAAGCCACTGGGACGCGCTCTATGAGTTCTATCTGGACACCGGTAGCCGCAAATGGGGATCTCCCTACCTCAACCGCGAGTTCTTCTCGCTACTTGGGGAAAGGCTCTCCGACCATACCCTGTTGATCATGGCCAAGCGCGAAGGCCGTTATATTGCCGGCGCGCTCAACATGATCGGCGGCAACACGCTCTATGGTCGCAACTGGGGCTGTATCGAAAACCACCCCTGCCTGCACTTTGAGATCTGCTATTATCAGGCCATCGAGTTCGCCTTGTCTCGCGGTTTACAGCGGGTTGAGGCTGGCGCGCAAGGCAGCCACAAACTGGCGCGCGGCTACATGCCGAGCCTCACCTATTCCGCACACTGGATTGCACACCCTTCTTTAAGGAATGCAGTCGCAGACTATTTGGAACAGGAACGCCAAGCCGTTCTGCACGAGCAAAAAATCCTGTCGGAACACGGCCCGTTCCGCCAACAGGACACCTAGAACCCACATTAAGACATCGATTCAAGACTCTGAAGAGACTCACAAATCCCTCCAAACTTGAATCAGCTTCTTAAGTACGATCGGGTTCTCAACAACTCCACCCAAACCACACATTGATTCTCCAGTGATCTTGGTCAATGAATCGGATTAACTACCGGCAAAGACCGGTGAGCCATTTCGCTCACAACGGATACACCGGTAAAAATGATAGAGCGTATTCCCGAAAAGTGGCTCCGGTTTGCGGATAAGAATACGCGCTAAAGCAAAATTAGGAACATGGCGCGTGAATGCAAATGAACGCAAGCATGTTCCAGTTCAGAGGATATCAAGATGACCAGCCCGTCCTACGATGACCAGAACATCTTCGCCAAGATCTTGCGCGGCGAACTGCCTTCCGAGAAGGTCTACGAAAACGAAAACACCATTGTTATCATGGATATCATGCCGCGCGCAGATGGCCACGTGCTAGTACTTCCTAAGAAGGGTTCCCGCAACATCCTCGATATCGAAGAAGCCGAACTGACTGCCGTTGCTAAAACAGCGCAGAAGATGGCGCGCGTGCTCAAGCAGGCATTCGATGCAGATGGCATCACCATTCACCAGTTCAATGAAGGCGCTGGCGGACAGATGGTGTTCCACACCCACTTCCATGTCATCCCGCGCACCGAAGGCATCTCCCTGCGCCCACACACCGGCGAGATGGAAGACAGCGAAAAGCTCAAAGCAAACGCAGAAAAAATCCGCGCAGCTGTTGCAGCTCATTCCTAATCATTTCACCTGAAACGACCTCGCGCATTCTCACCAGATTGCGCGAGGAAAATTCGATTCATCTGAAATGACCACCTTCCCCGACCAGCAAATTCGAATCTGATTTCAACGCACTAGCCCGCGCACTTGAATCAGATCCTCATGCCTCACCAAAATTCGATTCACCTGAAACAATCAAACCACTTCGATAGCTACTTTCTCATTCAATGCCTTTTGCATGATCTTGTCGAAGCGTGAATCCATACACACACTCAGGTCCGTGGTGACAAATCTTCCACTCCAATAAAGCGAGAAAATCGTGGCGGGCGTTGGTGCAGACTGCGCCTTCTCAAGCGTATCCAGATGAACGATCTTGAGCGGCAATCCACGTCGCTGAGCCGCCTCTTTCAGGTTCTGTGTCACATGATGATCTGTAAACGGACAGCGGTTGGAGTAGTAAGCAACAAGCCCCTCGTCGCTCAGTCCAGCGCCCTTCTGGACACTCTCCGAGAACGAAGCGGAACCACCTGCGCTACCAACGCCAAGTCGCAGCAGCTCAATCCCATCAGGAGAGCTGTCACAAATCTCAAAACCTTGCTGCTTGAACCATTTACCGTCTGAGAGGAAAGGCATCTTCTTGGCACCGGCGATCGTCACCAATCCGTCAGCACCGGCTTGCTCAGCAGCCTCCACTGCCCTAGCAAGCAACGCTTTGCCATGCCCCTGCCCTTTGTACCTGCCGGAAACCCAGAAGCAGTTCACCAGCAAGTGGCGCGGAGCCACCACAGGCGCCCAGCCAGCCTCTGCAGGACCAAACTCGATAAACACCTTTGCCCGTTCATCGAGCTTGATGAACTGATAGCCCGAGGCGAACTGCTGGCCCAGCCAATCCTTCTTCAACTGATAGCCTTGCGCGCACTTCTTATCCGAAATCGCACAGCAGATATGTTCGTCACAAAGATTGTGTTCACCCAGCGCAATATAGGTCATAGCAAGCCCCCAACTCTCCTCTGTAGATTAGAGAGGGAAACGAGACCCAGCAATGCGTGCGATCAAGCTTAGCAAGAATGGCTAAATCAAAAACGCCCAGCCACCGATCAGAACAAATTCAGCCGAGACAATCCCTGCCATCAGCCGGTCATTGAGCAGCTTGTAGCCAACCACCCCGCCAGCAACAGCTGCAAGACGAAGCCAGATCGGCACATCACCCAGCACACCTTCGGGAAACAAAACCAACCGCGCAATGATTCCCGCAATCAGCGCCGTCGCCACGGCCCGCACCCACGCAAACAGCAGGCTATCTTCTCGCAGCTTGCCGGAGGCGAAAACACCAATCCAACGCCAGCATTCTGTTGCCAGAAAGCCCGCAACGAGGATCATCACATAGGGCCACCACCAGCTGCCGTAAATCTCACTCACAGCTCAGCCCTCCGCGTTGCAAACAACCACCCCACAAAGGCAACCGTCCCACCTACAAAGCCCGTCAGCAGCAAATCTGCACCGGGAAAGAAGTGATAGAAGATCGGCCCGAGAATAAGCCCAAGGATCAACGCCGCCTTATCACCACTGGTGCGCGACGCTTGATACATGGAAAACATGAAGTAGATCGGTGTCAGCAAAACCAGCCCAGCCGCAATCGGCCCTTCAAGAGCGGGAAGCACCATGTAAGACAGCGCAGTTGAGCACAGCACCACAAAATGCACCGTCGACCCAAAGCCTGCAAAGAACGGCAGACGCGCCGCACGCGGCAAGCTTGGCAGATTGCGCATAGCAAACACCCAGGCCGTCACCGCCACAAAGTGAGAGACAACCAGCATCTGCCACGTCTTGGTACGCTTCTCATCCCGCAACACAGGCATCAGAGCCACCGTCATCGGCATCAAACGCACAGCAGACAGAGCCACAGCAATCGCAGCGGGGATCAAACCCGCCCCGGCACTCATGGCGCCGGTCAAAACAACAATACTCGGCAAAGCCCACATCAGCAGGCTCATCAGCAACACTTCAACAAGCGTTAGTCCAACTTCGCGGGCCAGCGATGTGAAGCCGACAAAGGCCATCATCAAAATAAGTGTCGGGAGGCAAAACGCACCTTTAGCCCCTTGGCGGAACCAGTAGGCACCTCCCTCAAATTCAGAAGGATCCTCTCCTTCATCAACATTCATCTCTGAACTGGTCATTTAAGAACTCGAAGACTCTCAAAAACAGGAGAGCTTGGGGGAAGCAGAACCGCAGCCTTATCAGCAGCAGGTAAGAGCCTACACAAGACTACGTAGACCCACCATACAAAAAAGCCGGAGCAAGTGCTCCGGCTTTTTCTCAAGTATCTTTGTCTCAATCCGCAATCGGAATACCCGGTACATCACCACGCTTGGTGGCATCAGCACCCCGGCCCGTTTTCGGAACAACGGACTTGCCTTTACCCTTGGCAGCAGGCTTCCTCTTGGCAGCCTTCGCCTTAGGTGTTGGACGATCCTCAACGCTTTCCAGAAGCAGACCTTCAAGATCCTCAGAAACGGAAACCTTCACAGTACCGCCCTTCTGAAGTTTGCCAAACAGAACCTCATCAGCCAATGGCTTCTTGATGTGTTCCTGAATGACACGGCCCAGCGGACGCGCACCCATCAACCTGTCATAGCCCTTCTCAGAGAGCCAGGCCACAGCTTCAGGTGTCAGTTCAAAGGTCACGTTACGTTCTGCAAGCTGAGCTTCCAGCTGCATAACAAACTTCTCAACCACACGATGGATAACGTCGTTGTCTAGGTTCGCGAATGGAATGATCGCATCAAGACGGTTCCGGAACTCCGGAGTAAACATCTTGTTGATCGCTTCCATGTCATCGCCATCGCGGTCAATGCGGTTGAAGCCCATAGGAGCTTTCGCCAGATCAGCCGCACCAGCATTGGTGGTCATAATCAGGATCACATTACGGAAGTCGACAGACTTACCATTGTGGTCAGTCAGCTTACCGTGGTCCATCACCTGCAACAGAATGTTGAACAGATCCGGATGGGCTTTCTCGATCTCATCCAGCAGCAGCACGCAATGAGGATGCTGATCAACAGCGTCCGTCAGCAAGCCACCCTGATCGAAGCCCACGTAACCCGGAGGCGCACCAATCAGGCGGGAAACCGTATGCCGCTCCATGTACTCAGACATATCGAAGCGAACCAGTTCAACACCCAGTGTAGACGCCAGCTGACGGGCGACTTCAGTCTTACCAACACCGGTCGGACCGGAGAACAGGTAAGAGCCGATTGGCTTATCAGGCTCACGCAAACCAGCACGGGCCAGCTTGATGGACGCAGACAACGCTTCAATCGCAGGGTCCTGACCATAAACAACGCGCTTCAGACTATCCTTCAGGTTGGACAGCACTTCCGCATCATCCTTGGAAACGGACTTCGGCGGGATGCGGGCCATGGTCGCGATGGTTGCTTCAATTTCCTTCAGACCAATTGTCTTGCGACGCTTACCTTCTGGCAGCAACATCTGCGATGCACCGGACTCATCAATCACATCAATTGCCTTATCCGGAAGCTTCCGGTCAGCAAGATAGCGGGAGGACAGCTCAACAGCCGCCTTAATCGCATCATTGGTGTACTTGATGTTATGGAAGTCCTCAAAGTAAGGCTTCAGCCCCTTAAGGATTTCAATAGCATCCGGAATGGTAGGCTCGTTCACATCCACTTTCTGGAAGCGACGCACCAGCGCACGGTCCTTCTCGAAGAACTGGCGGTATTCTTTATATGTGGTGGAACCGATACAACGGATCGTTCCGGAAGCCAGTGCAGGCTTCAGCAGGTTCGATGCATCCATCGCACCACCAGAGGTCGCACCCGCACCAATCACGGTGTGGATCTCGTCGATAAACATGATCGCGCCCGGATAATCTTCGATTTCCTTCACGACCTGCTTCAGACGTTCCTCAAAATCACCGCGGTAACGGGTACCTGCAAGCAATGAGCCCATATCCAGTGCGAAGATTGTTGCACTCTTCAACACTTCAGGCACATCACCGACAACAATGCGGCGTGCGAGACCTTCAGCAATCGCTGTCTTACCAACGCCCGGATCACCCACATAAAGCGGATTGTTCTTGGCGCGGCGGCACAGGATCTGAATGGTCCGCGAAATTTCTTTTTCACGACCGATCAGCGGATCGATCTTACCGGAAAACGCCTTGTCATTGAGGTTTTGACAATAAGCTTCAAGAGCTTCTGTTTTCCGTTTGGTTTGTTCAGAAGAACCTCCGGATGGAGGTTGTGGCATGCTCACATTCGGATCAGCACCACTATCGGATTCTTCTTCAACACCACGCACCCGACGTGGTTCAGATAAGCCAGCCCGCTTGGCAATACCGTGGGAGATATAATTGACAGCGTCGTACCGTGTCATTTCCTGCTCTTGCAGGAAGTAAGCAGCATGGCTTTCGCGCTCGGCAAAAATGGCAACAAGAACGTTGGCACCAGTCACTTCTTCACGTCCAGAAGACTGGACATGAATGACAGCGCGTTGAATGACACGCTGGAAACCGGCCGTTGGTTTTGAATCATCATCCCCGTCAACAACGAGGTTCTCTAGTTCAGTATCAATATATTCGACAATGCTTTTTCGCAGTTGATCGAGGTCCACATTGCATGCACGCATCACCGCAGCAGCATCCTGATCATCAATCAATGAGAGCAGCAGATGCTCCAGGGTCGCATATTCCTGATGGCGCTCATTAGCAAACGCCAAAGCTTGATGGAGAGCTTTCTCCAGACTGCGAGAAAATGACGGCACAGGCGCCCCCTATTACTTTTTCTCCATTACACATTGCAACGGATGTTGGTGTTTTCGGGCGAAATCCATTACTTGTGTGACCTTTGTTTCGGCCACTTCATAGGTGAAGACTCCACACTCCCCTACGCCATGATGATGGACATGGAGCATGATCTGCGTTGCGCTCTCACGGTCCAAATGAAAGAACCGTTCCACCACGTGGATCACAAACTCCATCGGCGTATAATCATCGTTCAGCAGCAAAACTCGATACAAACTCGGCCTTTTTGTTTTTGGCTTCGGCTTGGTAACGGTTATCGTCCCGCCATCATCATCATTATCCAGGTCGAAATCGCTGCTCATTCGTTCTCTTTGTCCCTCCATGTATAACGCAGAGGACTTTATAGTATTTAAACGTACCCCCTGCGAATTCAAGGGATATGCATTTTCATAGGGCACACCAACAACTCCAGAAAAATCAAACAGTGTTTCATTTTCTGTTTCATTATATACTGGAAGCATAAGTTTATCTCCCCTGAGAACACTCATTGCCTGTCGCTGGTCTTTCATTCACACACTCACCGCAGCATCATCGCTGTCTGTTGTCTCTAGAGTATGAGGCGACCCACGCAAAGGCCAGCCTCATACCTGTCTGCGCCCTCTCCTATTTCTACCGCTAATCCAAGGGATTGCGGGTATTTAGAAGCAGCGCGTGTCTCTCATTGATTTTAGTACTGATTATTCCCTGAGCAAACTGCAAAAAGCAAACCATTAAGCTGAGAAAATGACCAGACTATCCGAAGGGTTAAACCCTGCTCCCAACGTAAGATGAACATCTCCGGCCCCTTGAGGGTACCGGCATTCATTCCGCAGCACTGAGCAAAGCTGAATCACAATGTTTTGAGAGGGCCTTGAAGAAGAGAGATAGGTTTTCTGAAAATGAAAACAACCGGAGCAATAAATTAAAGGCGCCCCAAAAACCAAAAAGCCCGAAGCGATGATCCGCCCCGGGCTTCATATTCGGTTATGCCAGAAGATTACTTGGCAGCTTTAGAGAGCATGTTCTCATATGGCTTATAAGCGTCTTTAGCGACTTCAGCGTACATTTCGCCGATCTTGGTCGCCTGACCAACCATGCTTTCGTAGCTCACCTTGGCAAAATCCGCCTGAGCTTCCATAGCCTTATCGAGAGATTTCGCGCTGACCATTTTTTCAATCGCAGCACTGCTATCTTCCATAGACTTCTTGGAGTAGTCCGCAACCTCAGCAGAGATCGCCTGCATTCCCTTGGAAAAGGCACCGAAGCTCTGCATAGCTACGTCCATGTTATCTTTTCCAAGCTTCTGAATATTCTCAAATCCTGTGACCATGAAAATTCCCTCATCAATTGGGCGGCGCCGGTAATTCGATGATTAGGTTTTTGTCTCTTGGGGAGCAAACGCCACATTCCAAAACTTACGCAACGGATATTATGCGCTGCACAAAATTTGTCAACTCTTATTTTGCACTGCAATATTATGAAAAGACAGGGGCGTAGCCACAAACAAAAAACGGATAAAAACAAGATTTTTGCAATCTGCCTTTGCGCATTTACAGAATTGTAACCGTAATCGCATCATTCTGGGCATGACGCGAACGGGGGGAGCCACCTCTGCTGCATTTTTAGCGGCTGAGGCTTTCAGAACACACCTCCGCTAGCACTCAGCGAATTTTTTTAGTACAGAGCGCGTAACCGCCATTATTGCTCACGGGGCGAAAAGAACATGGGTCTGCGTAAATTTGGGCCATTTGGGCGCCTAAAAAAGGCATTTGGACAAGCTGTCGGCATCATCGCCGTTTCAGTAGCAATCGCTACAGCTCCATCCGTTGCCGAGGCTAATTCCAAATATGCTGGTATTGTCGTTGATGCGAAAACCGGAAAGGTTTTGTACGCCAACAACGCCAATGCACGGCGCTATCCAGCATCCACCACAAAGATCATGACACTTTACGTGCTCTTTGAAGAGTTGGAAGCAGGCCGCGTTTCGCTCAACACCAAAATGAAAGTGTCCCGCTACGCTGCAGGCCGCCCACCAACCAAGCTTGGCTTGAGAGTTGGCGGTTCTTTGCGCGTGAAGGATGCGATCTACGCCCTCATCACCAAGTCCGCAAACGATGCGTCGACTGTGATTGCAGAGCACATCTCTGGTTCCGAGAAAGCCTTTGGCCGCCGCATGACGCAGACTGCGCGCGCCATTGGCATGCGGAACACCACCTTCAGAAACCCGCATGGCCTGCCAAATTCCAAACAGGTCACCACAGCAGCTGACCTTGCTCTGCTGGGCCGCGCCATTCAGGATCGCTTCCCGAAGTATTATAAGTACTTCAACACCCGCTCCTACACCTACGCTGGCCGCCGCATGGGCAACCACAACAAGCTGCTGGGTCGTGTGCGCGGCGTGGACGGCATCAAAACCGGCTACACCAATGCCTCCGGCTTCAACCTTGTCACCAACGTAAAGCGCGACAATCGTCAGATCGTTGCTGTGGTTCTGGGTGGCCGCACCGGCAAAAGCCGTGATGCGCAGATGGTAAAGCTGATCAACCAGTACCTGCCAAAAGCATCCCGTGGTCGTCGCACCGCGCCAATGCTCTACGCAGGCACAACAACACGCTATCAGTTCCCGAAGGTGGCACCGGCAATTCCTGTTGCAAAAGCGACTGGTCGCCCTGCACAGCAGCCAACTTTGCTGGCGTATGCCAATGCAAATGGCGCAACACCAAATTCAAAACCAACCGATCCGATCGCAAGAATGCTGGAAAGCCAGGCCTCAAGCCCAGCTCCGGCACCGCGTAAGGAACTGGTTGCCAACTCTCTGGCCGCCCCTGCAGTTTCCGCTTCTGCAAAGCTGCAGCAGCCAGCCACAGCGCCTGCGCCATCTTCCGCTCCAATCGCGAGCAAGATCGCAAGCCTGAAGCCAGAGGACATCGACACATCAGGCTGGCACATTCAGATTTCTGCGACCGACAGCCAGGATAAGGCAATCCGCATCCTGGAAAGTGCGCGCGCTGCTGCAGGCTCTACCCTGAGCAACAAGCGCATTTACACTGAACCGGTCAAATCCAAGAAACAGACCCTGTACCGTGCGCGGTTCATCGGGTTTGAAACCAAAACAGCAGCCTGGGACGCTTGCGCCAAACTCAAGAAGGCCAAGTACTCCTGCTATGCCGTCTATCAGTAACTAGTATCAGTCACGGTGAGTCTAATGTCTGTTGAGAAGCCTATCCTTCGCCTCGTTGAGTTTGGAAGCCAGGAAAGCAGAACCTCCACTATCGGGGTGCAATCGTTTAATCAGTCGGCGGTGAGCGGCGCGGATGTCGTCCACGGAGGCTCCCGGCGCAAGTCCAAGAACCTCGTAGGCCTCCTTCTCAGTCAGAGCGCTCGAGCCCGACGCGTCTCTCTGCCCCGCTGTGGAATCCGCCTGGAAGTCTACACGCCAGTTGGAGAGCCTGCTGTCGAGGTAAGCTTCGAGTAGGGCAACGCTGTCCCCATCCGGCTGCACTTCACGCCAAAGCTGCCTGAGATCCGCAACCTGCAGAGAACTCAAGGCATGGCCAGCAAATGTACCGGCGAGCACTTTGCCCTCCAGCTTCTTGCTGTCATGATCCAGCTCCATTTGGAGAAACTTGGAAGAGATGGTGGAAGTCTGACCGGCGCTCTTTGAGGCACCTCCCAGCCCACCAAGGGAAAAGCCCCCGGGAAACCGGAGGTTCTGCGCAGATCCCCATCCCAGAAGGGAGAGCGCAAAAACGGCAAGTGGCGCGGCCACCACGTATTTGCCGGTCACCGCGAGAAACGCACAGACCAGCAGCAAAAGACCGCCAATCAGTTTTTTCAAAGTATCTGCAAGCTTCGCAGGGTTGGACTGTGTCAGCCACTTTGCGAAGAAATAGAGGATGGCGAGCACCAATCCTCCTAAGACCAAATAGCCCATGTACTACCTGAGGTGTTCTATCAAGAATTGAGCACCTTTATGCCCCGATTGCTCAAGCCGCTCAAGGGCCTCCCTGCCCCCTGCGGAAAACGTGGCAATCGCAGCCAGCAATCCGCGCAGGCTCGCAGCCGATCCTTCGTCAAAATTCAGATAGACACCATTGCTCAACCGAGCGATCTCCCGATAGGTCCGTTCCGCCACAATGTCCTGCCCTTCCTGAAAGACGAACACCGGCACCCCAAGCATTCCAAGCTCTCCGGCCTTGTCGCAAATCAGATCCGGATTTTCCTCCATGCAGTCGCCGATATAAACCACCGCCTGAACCCGCTTCCTACGCGTTTCACTCAAAGCATGATCCAGCACTTTGCGAATCTGCGTCCGACCAGCCTGCACCCGGATCTTGCGCATCATTCGGCCAAGCTCTTTGGAGTTACTCACCCAGCGCGAAGACTTGCACTCTCCATAGCCCCGGAAAAACACCAGCTGCACATCCAGCGAGCCAACACGCCCCGCTTCAATGAACATCTCCTCCTGCAGATGACAGGCCTGATCCCAGGTCGGCTGACGACTCATCGTGGCATCCAAAGCAAAGATCAAACGCCCTCTTTCACTCCCTTCAGGCGCCGCAACGGCACCTTTGGCAGCCGCAAGAAAACTGGAAAGTTCGCTTTTGTCTTCCGCATGCTTATTCAGAAATCCGGTCTTTTTGGAAAGCTTGTCTGGCATAGGCACACCTGTGTTCGCTTCACATAAGGTTATGAAGGCATATTATTCCAACAACTTAACAAATCTTGGGACAGATTATTTAATTCGCTCGCTAAAGACCAATACCCACTATTGGTGCAGTGAGAATAATCACAAAATCTGCTAAAACTGGTTATATCAGTTTCTGCTTGCAATTGGGTTCAACAGTTTCTGGGCAAACCCATTACCAACAACAGATAAGAACAGCTGCAAAGCCAAGAAATAACGGGATGTGTTCCCACATGGAGACGCCTATGAGAAATCTCCCAGACGTATACCGCGGTGTAGACGACCTGCGGGCTGCACTATTACCTCTGAGACGAGAAGGCAAAACAATCGCTCTAGTTCCAACCATGGGGGCTCTGCACGCAGGTCACCTGTCACTGGTCGAAAAGGCCCGGGAACTTGCAGACATCGTGATTGTTTCAATCTTTGTGAATCCTAAACAGTTCGCGCCGGGCGAAGATTTCGAAAGCTATCCAAGAACGGAAGCCTCCGATCTTCAGAAACTGGCGGAACATGATGTGTTTGGCGTCTTCGCTCCAAACGCAAAGGAAATGTATCCAAACGGCTTTGCCACATCCATTCAGATTGAAGGTCCGGCTCTGGGACTGGAAACAGATCACCGTCCGCACTTTTTCAACGGCGTAGCAACCGTGGTCGCCAAGCTTCTGCTGGCTGTCCTGCCGGATGTGGCTGTCTTCGGTGAAAAGGATTACCAGCAGCTGCGGGTCATCAAGCAGCTGGCAAGGGATCTGCACCTGCCGACTCAGATCGTTGGCGCTCCTACCGTACGTGAAGACGACGGCCTCGCCATGTCCTCGCGCAACGAGTATCTGGATGACAAGGAACGCGAAACCGCGATCACCATCTCCCAGACGCTGAACACTGCACGCAACGCGCTTCACAACGGTGAAAACTGGATTGAAGTGCGCAAGAAGGCTCTGGCTGTTTTGAAGCTCTCAGGCTTTGCCACAGACTACTTCGAACTGCGCCACGCAAAACATCTGGGTACCCCGGTCGACGCCAAAGGCTCCCGCATCCTAGTCGCCGCCAAAGTCGGCGAAACCCGCCTGATCGATAATATCGAAGTTTAAAATCACAAGGCCTGCGTGTTTTTCGCAGGCCTTGTATTTCAATCAGTGCACCTTTGCATGGTGCGAACCAATCATCTCAGCATTATTTGACGATAACTACGGCACGGTCATCTAAGAACAGATGGCCCATGACAGCTGGCTCAACCTTCTTAGGATACAAGCGCGTTGAGCCTTTGTACTTTCCAATCGAGCAAGTAATCGTCAGAGGCTCCGAAGAATCCTTAGGCTGCGGAATTCTAAGCATCGCTGGTGGTTTGAATGTACCCCGCGTAGCCGCACCAACTGCCTCACATTTCAAGCCATCTAGGTTCTTCACGCCCAGATTCTTTCCAAAGGCAACCATCACCCCAACCTTAGAGACCAAGCACTTCCCATTGTACTTATAGTTGGCATTCGTTGTATTGAGGCGATAACAATCGCCTTTCGACGTTTTGAAAAATGGCAGTTCAACAACGTTATCAGCCCCAACAGTCTGACAAGCGCTTAAAAGAGGCAGAACAGCCAACAGTTTTATATATTTCATTCCCGACGCTACCCAAAGCTTATAAATTGCAGTTTCGCAATCCAGAGTTATGGGCACGCACGCTTAACATCGAATAGATGCTAGGCTCATATTTTGAATTGAATTCTAATAAAAGATCAACACCTTAGATCAAGCAGAGTTCCTGCAGCTCGCGGCGCATGGCCTCTGGCATTTCGGCAAGTTGATCACTGTCGAGTAGAGGTCCGGTCACATCCGGCGGAGCATCTGACGCTTTCAGATAGCGCCAGCCCTGAAACGCGCGGCGTGGCTGGAGCTGTGTCTGATGAAGATACGGCTCCATCACAAGATCACAACGCTTCTTGCCGGAATCATCCTTATGAACACGGATGTCGATCAGTTTCTGGCGAACCTGAACATTGCCTTTGATCACCCAGTACAGCGAACCACCATCCAGCAGTTCATCAATACGAGTCGGCACCATACGGGTCGTATGGATCTGCTCATCACTCAAACCGTGGGACAGCGCCAGAATCTGTCGCTGTTCAATGTAATTCCGCAGCTGGTCAACGCTTTCCACGCCAACACAGAGTTTCACCAGATGTAACGTCATAGCGCTCAAATAGCAGGTCGCTCTGTCGATTGCCAGAGATAGCACAGCGCATACCTAACGCATTGCACAAACATATCGGTGATCACCACCTGCACATTCGCGATTGACTCAGTAGAACGATCGCTCTACCAATTTAACATGACTGATCTGGAACACACAATCTGCACGAAGCTGGAAGGCGTTTTCGCGGCTCGAGGCTTCACCGCACCCGGCGTAGCCGAGCTGCGCAAAGGCGCTGATGTGAGCCTACGCACGCTCTACAAATACTTCCCCTCCAAAGAAGACATGATCATCGGCGCGCTGGAAGTCCGCCATCGCCGATACCTGTCTCTGCTGAAGGAAGCTGCAGAGGCTGAACCACAGGACCGCCTCACGGCCATCCTCGACACCATTGAACACTGGATGCAAACCAACGCCCCACACGGCTGCATGGACCGAGCTGCGCTCTCAGCCTACCCGGAGAGCGAGCAAGTCTCTCAATGCGTCACCAGACACAAGCAAGAGACACAGGATCAACTGGCAACCTTACTGGGGCTTCAGAACAAAGCAGGAGAGCTTTTCCTCATCCACGAAGGCGCCATCTCCATCTATCCCCTCAACGGCTCTGAGGCCTTCAATTGGGCCAAGTCCGCAATTCTATCACTCACACAGGAGACCGCATCATGAGCCAGCTCCCCACCACCATGACCGCAGTCACACTCAACGGCCACGGCGGACCAGAGATGCTCGAGCTGCGGACAGGCCGCCCTCTCCCTAAGATCGGACCTGAAGACGTGCTCGTGCAGTTCTGGCAGCAGCGTGAACAACACCGACATCAACACCCGCAGGCATGGTACTCAAAGCAGAGAGCAATGCAGAAGATGCCAGCTGGGCCGGACAGCCTCTCCAATTTCCCCGCATACAAGGCATTGATGTGTGCGGACAGGTCGTCGCAACAGGCAAAAACGTCAAACAGGATCTGATCGGCAAACGAGTGCTGATTGAGCCCTGCCTGCACTACGCAAACGGCGGACAACTGGAAACACCATGGTTCCTGGGCTCCGAATGCGATGGCGGCTTTGCTGAATATGTTTCAGTCGATCACCACCACGTCTACCCAATCCAAAGCACTCTGAGCGATCAGGAGCTCGCCTCGTTCCCCTGCTCCTACTCAACAGCAGAAAACATGCTCACCCGCGCCAATGTGCAATCCGGTGAGCAACTGCTCATCACAGGCGCCTCAGGCGGTGTCGGCTCAGCAGCAGTCCAACTGGCCAAAGCACGCGGTGCCAACGTCATTGCCGTCTCCTCCGCCTCCAAAGCCCCATTGCTGCTGGAGCTGGGCGCAGACCGCGTTCTGGATCGAAAGGACGACCTCACAGACAGCCTCGGCACCAACAGCGTTGATGTGGTGATTGATCTGGTGGCCGGAGAGCAATGGCCGTCTTTCATGGAGGTTCTCAAGCACAAAGGCCGCTATGCCGTTGCAGGCGCTATCGGAGGCCCGCTGGTGGAGCTCGACGTTCGCACGCTCTATCTGAAGGATCTGAGCTTCTTCGGCTGCACAGTGCTGGAGCCGCAAGTGTTCGGCAATCTCGTCAGCCATATTGAAGCAGGCCGCATCAAACCGCTTGTCTCACAAACCTTCCCTCTCTCTCACATCAAAGAGGCGCAGGAGGTGTTTGAGCAAAAGAAGCATCTTGGGAAGATCGTACTGCAAGTTGCCAGTTAAGCCGCAAAAGCGAGCCAAGCAAAACTGCCCCAACGTACAGAGCGTGATCAGCAGCACAGTATCGATTTTGGATATCAGTTAGAAGCACTCAAAGAAAAAGGGATGCAGACGTCACATCTGCATCCCCGTCAAAATCCGCGTTTCAGGCAGTTGTCTTGGGATTAACTGCCGGCACCTGCAAATACGTAAAGCAGCGCCATAACGCCGCCGAGGGTTGCTACAGTCCACATAGTGAACCCCCAGCAGGACTTCTGAATTTCGTGATCCATAAAACACCGTTTAATGGTTGATAGATGCGCGCCGAGGAAACCTCGTCAGCACAGGGCGCACGGAATATTCCTTTTCCAATGAAAGCGCAACAGTAAAACGGCAAAATTTGGCTGGCCGCACTGTCACACCTTGCTACGTAAAATTATCTACCTATTACCCAGTCAGATATACCTACCCAATAAAAACCCATAGCCCCAACAAGTTAGAGCTCTTTAGAACTGCTAAAATTATCGATAACCATAAAAAAATTCAGCCAAATTTTTTCGAGAAAAATTCGTTCAAAACTCGACTTTATTGAGAACCGGGTGCCGTATAGGACAACTCCAATTGTGTTTTTTGCGTACCTTGAGTCTGTTTTCGCTCGAAAATAGCTGGGCTCACACAGCTGCATGTGGCGCTCCGCCTCTAGCCCCTTCCCCCAAATCATGCCAAACATATAAAAAACCCGCGCTCAAAACGCAGGCTGTTTTCCGGACACAGGCTTAAAAACAGAAAGATCAATGCTTCAGATCCAGCTTTCCAACCTCATAGCCATCCTCTTTTTCGTCTTCTCATGGGGCTTGTACAGTTGGCTGGCCTATCGCAGCCCGTGGTCCAAACACACCCTCTCCCATGCCATGGACGCGCACCGTTACCGCTGGATGCGCGCCATGCTGAGACGGGAAGTCCGCATCGCAGACACCAACATCGCCTCCGGCCTGCAGCAGGGCACGGCATTCTTCGCCTCTGCCTCCCTGCTCGCCATCGGTGGAACGGTCACGCTTCTAAGCGCCATGGATGAGGTCACCGCCCTCGCCCAAACGCTCAACCTGCCATTTTTGGAAGACCCACTTCAGAACGAAGCCAAGACGTTTGGCCTGATGGTGATCCTCGCCTACGCCTTCTTCAAGTTCGGCTGGGCCTATCGCCTGTTCAACTACACCACCATCGTCATGGGCTCTATTCCAGACGATTGCCATGAAGACAATGAGGAAGCCGTGGACGCCTCCCTGCGCGCAGCACGACTGGCAACGCTGGCTGGACGCCACTTCAGCAGCGGCCAGCAGGCTCTCTTCTTCGCTGTCGGATACCTGGGATGGTATGCAGGGCCGCTCATCTTCATCGGAACGACCCTGATGGTCACGCTGGTGCTGCTGCGCCGTCAGTTCTTCTCAAAGGCAAGGAAAGCCGTATTGCCAGGTCCAAATGCACAGGATCTGGTCAACTCCGGCGCCTGATAAACCTTCACCGGTGTGGGGAAGCCCTTGAGCGGGTATGTCCCCACATAGGTATCCTCACAGCAGTTCAGAATTTCCGCCACGGACTGCGACACCAGCATTTCCTGATTAAGGCGCTTGGACAGGTCTGCAATACGCGCAGCCTCATTCACCACCGGACCAACAACCGTAAAGTCCAGCCGTCGCTGACCACCCACATTACCAAAGAACACACGCCCTGAATGCACGCCCATGCCCACATGGATAGCCGGCAGATCAGGAAACCCACGCGCATTGGCGGCTGCCAGATCAGACATACTCTCACGCAGTGCTGTCATGGCTTCAAACGCAGCAATTCTGGCGCTTTGTGCATCTGTATAAGGAAACACCGCCAGAACCTCATCACCAATAAACTTCAGAATCTCACCGCCATGCTGCTCCACCCGTGAGGTGACAATGCCAAAGTACTCATTCAGCAATTGCAGCAGTGCTGTGTCTGGCAGGTAATTGGAAAAGCCGGTGAAGTTGCGGATATCGCTGAATGCCACCACCGCATTGATATGCTCACCATCCCCCCGACGGATCTCGCCATTCATCACACGCCGTCCGGCACGTGTACCAAGATAGGTATTCAGAATGCTCTCGGAAGCCTGCCGCGAGTTGAACAGCTCACAAATCAGCGACAGCGGAGCGGAGATCTGATCAAACAGCGCCACATCTTCATCTTTAAAGCCATCCGGTGCACGCGAAGCAAACGCCAACCCATGCACTTCTCCATCTGAGAACGTCATGGGCACGGCCACATAGTCCGTGTACCCCTGATCCTTCAGCTCCTGAATGATCATCAGCTGATCAAATTCATCATGATGACCAAACTTATGTCGGATCGTTTGCCCGGTCTCAATGGATCGCTTCCAAAGGCTTTGATTATAAGACTCGCTTGTATCAGGCGTGCGCTCAAAGTAACGCACCCGCGGGCCAACCCCACGTTCCCAGATCAAGCCCTCACCGTGATAATTCGGATCCAGAATGGAGATACCAGTGGAGATCCGGTCCACCTCAATGCCCAGCGCCTGCAAATGCTCTCCCAACACCGCAAAGATACGGCA
>NZ_DS996820.1:0-67046 GCF_000156235.1 Pseudovibrio sp. JE062 | reverse complement strand
TGAAGAATAGCAGGAAAATATGTTGCAAGAGGGTGGGGTTTGGTTTAATTACCTCACTTCATTAAATGCAACACCCTGTTGTTACACAGTTTGAGAGGTCACGCCATGCAGTTTGGGTATGCTCGCATCTCCACTATGGAGCAGAATGAAGCACGGCAGGTTGAGGCGCTGAGAGAGTATGGCATCAAAGCGGATGCTATTCTCGTTGATAAAGCTTCAGGTGTGACCCGCGACCGCCCAGCGCTGAGCGAGCTTATGACCAAGCTGCGTGAAGGGGATGAGGTGGCTGTAGTCTCAATGGATCGCCTTGCCCGCTCCCTGATCGATCTACAAGCACTGGTGAAGGAGATCACAGATAAGGGTGCTGCTATCCGCTTCCTGAAAGAAGGGCAGTATTTCTCTGGCGACAAACAAGACCCAATGGCTACCCTCATGCTTGGCGTTCTGGGTGCAGTTGCACAGTTTGAGCGTGACATCATCAAGCAGCGGCAGTCTGAAGGCATTGAAGCAGCGAAGGAGCGTGGGGTCTACAAAGGCGGCAAGCCTACGATTGATCGCAAGAGAGTGGCTGTGTTGCTTAAACAAGGCATGAACAAGAGTGCCATTGCACGGATGCTTAAGGTAGATCGCACCAGCATTATTCGTATTACGAAAGAGTTGGAGAAGGCAGCAAACTGATGGGACCAACTAATTGAGTTCCACCATTAGGGAAGGCCCCCTTAGGCTATATAGCTAATGCTATTCTCCTCACCCACTCTCCAGAGAGTGGATGTGAACTTAAGTTAAATAGCTTAAGTTATAGGCTTCAGGCTCTTTCATCTTGATTGGTGGAGAGGTCTTAGATGCACAAGCTCAGCCCAACGACCTTTCTTAATAAGCCCATGCCCTGCCTTAATTGGTGGGGCTATTTTTTTCTTGCTCAGATATGACCGTGTGAAGTGCCCCATCCTCAATAGATGTAGGCAAGTAATCTCACCGCCTCTCTCTACATGCTCAATGCACCTTCAAGTGTCAGGCAAGCTCGCAGAGTAGCGCTCACAATGACCTGCCATTAGGCCAGCCAGAGAGACAGGAAGCGACTCAGCAACTCTTAAAATAGCTTCTGTATCGTCAGAATCTTTCAAGATAGCCTGAGTACTTTATTTAATGGACACCATTAGAAGGGCCTATGCTGTTAGCTATAGTTATATACATAGCTATACATGGTCCATGCTGTCTGTAAGTGAGTAGGATGATAGGCTTAGGCTTCCAACTTTTGCTTAGCAATAGTGAGTGACAGTAGCTTCACAGACCCACTAACTTCTATACTCAAGTTAACATCAAAGCATGTTCTACGATTACCATAGCGCCCTTTAGGTCTGGGTTAGCAATGCCGTGAGCTAACTTATTGTTTTAGATGTTGAGTATGTCCTGATGGTATTTGATGGACACCATAGCTAAAGCTTCGAACTTAAGAACTACCTTCTCACTAAGAGAAGTAGAGAGAACTAAAGCTAAGAAACTTAAGCTAAGAGGCAGAAGTTTCTTGCAGTGACCCTATTCTTTTCAGGTTGGGAACTGGGAAGCTCAAGGTCGCATCTGACTTATGAAGAGTGTCTTCAAGGAGTGAGGCATATATTGGGTCTTCAAGTCTCTAAAGCCTTTTTGCCTAACATTTGTTGGTAGAGAATATGAGAGACCATAGGGAGATTCAGAGTTCACTCGCTATGTAGCTCAGCTGCCTCTAAGAAATCACCCCGAATACGCTTTTGCCTTACTCCCCGTGCTCGCCTTGTTCGATATGTTAGGTGCTGTTGCACAGTTTGAGCGGGACATCATGAAGCTGCGGCTGGCTGGGGGTAGTGAAGGGGCGATTAAGGCGGAACAAAGCAACATCCAATCCCCACGCTTCATTTTAGCTTTCGGATTTATTGTTTTTGATACCAGAAGTGTAATTTCAGTCCTGACGCATTTTCCGTTGCAGCTCTAACTGCTTGTGTCTTGTAAAGGTGACATCACAGAAAGGATCCAACCGCTTGATCTTGTTACAGAGACTTGTTACTTTCACCTAAATCGCAATCGGCGTAACTGGTTGAATTTAAAGGGTTAAGAGGTGTCATGGAGACATTCCCTGTCTCTCCGCCATTACTTCCCTCGAAAAGCAAAATAAATCAACGCCAACTGGCGCCGCTTTTCTGCGTTTGTTTTCCTCTCATCATCCCCCATCACCGCCCACGATACTGCTCAATCACGTGTACGATCCGGTCCGTCATCATCCGCACCTCGGGTAGGTGCCGTCGGTCATCATGCATTGTTACCCATTGGAACTTGGTCAGTTCCTCAATCACCGGTCCGCACCGCCGCAGTTGAGGCGCGGTATCCCCTAAGAAGCACGGCAGAATGGAAACGCCCGCGCCTGCGCACAGCATGTCCAGCAGGGTGTGTTGAGAGCTCACCTGCATCACCATCTCACTGCCATGGTGCTCCAGCAGCCAGCGGGAGGAGTTTGTGGTCGCGAACTCCGGTGCGATGCCGAGCCACCGCTCCATCACCGCCTCATCAGCTCCAACCGCCACATAAGGCGCGAACTCCACAGGTGGCAGACGCTTGCTCGCCAGCCCGATCTCCGCTGGAGGTGAACTGCGCAGCCCAATATCAATCTCGCGCTTTTTGATGTTCAGCCGGTCCTCGCTGGTAATGAACACCACCTCGAACCCATCATCCGGTTTGCACAGCGCACCAATATGCATGCTGAGAAACTTCATCGTCCAGCTGCCGGCAGAAACCCGAACCTGCGGCCTGCGGGATTTCGCGCTCAGCCACTGCTCAAACCCGGCATAGGCACACTGAAACGGCTCCAGCTGCTCCAGAACATCATGCCCATCTTCGGTCAGCACATACCCGGCCTGCACCCGGTCAAACAGCTTCAGTCCCACATCCTCTTCCAGCTGCTGCATACGACGGCTGAGCGTGGCGGGACTGCACGACAGCCTCTGCGCCGCTTCACTCAGCGTACCGCAAGCCGCAAGCACGAGGAATGCATTGAGATTATCCAGCAATCGAACCTTCATTTTTGAAAACTGCTTTTGAAATTTGGCCGCTATTCGGCAGGAAGAACACGAGGAAAGATAGTGCGTACTCCCGAGAAGTGGAAGCCGGTTCTCGGACAAGAGTACGCAGAAAGAAAGAATGGAGCGACACTAGGCCTGGAAGAGGCGGTTGCTCCACGCAGTTCTCCTCAATGAAAAGAAGCCAGAATGTTGATTTTTCCACTTCGCGAACCTGAAAAGCACCCCAAGAACCCAACGCGCCAGCAGCTGGAAGATTACTACACCAACTACGCCAGCGCCTGCGCACGGCCTTACTACATCGCTCTGGCCTCCATCATGGCCGGCCTTTTCGTACTGTTCTGCCTCTTCAGCGCATAACACTGACCTGCGGAGTGCGTTACTCACCGCAGGCCAGCAGGGTGCACGCACAGGCGGACCACCGGTCGCTAGCAGACCACATGCACGGGGCGGCTGAACAAAGGGTTGCGAGGCACCGCCCACAGCGCTTCAAAAGCACTGCGTGAGCACCGGCACAGTGAAACGGCACACCTCAACAGGGAAGATAAACTCTAAGCAAGGCGCACCAACGCAGCCGAACAGGGCAGGGGGCTCAGCGCCCCGCGCCCAACCCGTTACTCAAGAAGCGTCAAGGTTGTGTTGATTGGCTGTGGGTCGACGACCCGCTGTAAAACCCCACAGGTCTTTCTCAGCGCTTCCAGGCGGTCTCGCAAGGCATAATGCAAAGTGAACAAAGCATCCCGTTCGCTGCTCTGGTTCATCCGCTCACTCAGCACAAGCTGCTGAAAATAAGCCAGATTCTCAAGGTCAGAGACAGCAATGAGTACTTCATCTAGTTCATTGTCGATAGTATTTGTGGCGCTCTGCGCGCAGGCGGTATCGTCCATTCCAATCCCCTTACTGACTAGGGTGTTGAAGAACCGCAGCACCAAAGAGCATTTGGAGACCCGTTGGCGAGCGGGAGGCCAAAAACCTGAGTCAGACAGGCGGGCTTATTCCCTCCCGAAGGAGGTGTTGTATTCACCGCCCTCCCGCTCATAGCAAAGGGTTTGCGCACTATAAGATAGGCACAAAAAAACCGCTAGACTACGGGAGCGGGTACCGCTGACTTTAGAGGTTTTGGACCTCACATATGAGTGTGAAACACAACTCCACAACCTGTCAACGCCCAAACCCAAAACCTCCCCCACTCATGCATTTCTGCAACGGTTGGGTGAAAGACTTCCTTCAACGTTTTGAACACGCCGCCCCCACGGCGTCATCCCGGGCGAAGACCCGGGACCCATTCCACCTCTCCACCAACGCCACACTCGCCAATCAATAAAGCCCTCACCACAAACACCCGAAAGTGCCCCAAGCACAGCACTCACGCCAAAACCCAAAACGGTTCCCCTCGGTGTCATCCCGGCCCCCGAGCCGGGATCCATACCCCCTGCATTAACGGGTAAGTTTGCGCAGTAGCGACAAAGGAATGCCAACTGCATACTCAGTGCATGCCTTATTACATGTACATTCTGGCGAGCCGAAAGCATGGGACACTCTACACGGGCGTAACCAATAACCTGCCGGAGCGTGTGCATCAGCATAAGACCAAGATGAACTCCGGCTTTACGGCAAAGTATGGCGTTTCCAAGCTTGTTTACTATGAGCTCTACGAAGAACCGCATGAGGCTATCCGCAAAGAAAAACAGGTAAAACGCTGGCGACGGGACTGGAAAATTCAAGCCATCGAAGAGATGAACCCTCATTGGGAAGACTTGTCACTCTCATTGCACTTTGAGCATACGTAAGTGGTTATAGATCCCGGCTCCTTGGCCGGGATGACACCAGAGGTGACCGCTCTGCTCATCATTGCCACTGTAAAGCCAGCCCCGCCTCAAGCCACAGTGCCCTCACACCCCATGCTTCCCCTCAGAGCCTGCAACTCTTAAAAACCACATCCCCTCCCGGTGTCATCCCGGGCGCAGACCCGGGACCCATACCCCCGGTCTCAGCGGGCAATGTCAGGCAACAGCAACAGGGCACAACCTTCCTCAGCATCCGCCGTTTCAACAATCGCCTTCAGTCATCAAATGAAGTCCGCATTAGCAATAAAGGAGGTGCACCGAGAGGCTTCGTCTCGCTCCCTGCATTACTCAGCACCGCATGTGGTTATAGATCCCGGCTCCTTGGCCGGGATGACACCGGAGGCGACCGCTCTGCTCATCAGTTCCACTGCAAAGCCAGCCCCACCGCAAACCACAGCGTCCTCACACCCCATGCTTCCCCTCAAAGCCTGCAACCCTGAAAGCCGCACATCCTCTCCCGGTGTCATCCCGGGCGCAGACCCGGGATCCATCTCCCCAGTCTCAGCGGGCAACGTCAGGCAGCAGCAACAGGACGCAACCTTCCTCAGCATCTGCCATTTCAGCAGACGCCTTCAATCATCAAATGAAGCTCGCAATAGGAAAAGGGGAGGTGATCAGGAGATCCCGTCTCCCTCCCTGCATTACTCAACACCGCATGTGGTTATAGATCCCGGCTCTTTGGCCGGGATGACACCGGAGGCGACCGCTCTTCTCATCAATGCCACTGCAAAGCCAACCCCACCCCACCTCAAATCACAGTGCCCTTACATTCCATGCTTCCTCTCAGAACCTGCGACTCTGAAAGCCCCACATCCCCTCCCGGTGTCATCCCGGGCTGAGACCCGGGATCCATACCCCTGGTCTCAGCCGAATGATAAGAACGCTCGATAATGACAAATCTCTGTGTCGTTGGGCAAACTTAGTTCTTGCCTCTAAACTCCTATCACCGAGTTGCAAATTAGTTATACTAACTCTCCGAAAATGCTGCGAATTTGTCTGCTAGGTGTTGGTTATGAAATACATTGCATGGGGTTTGCTCACAGTTGTCACTGGGCTCATTTTTTGGTTGGCACTTATCTTTGTTGTAAGCTTCCCGCAACTAAATGGCGTCTTGCTGAATGATACCATTCAAATCGAAGCGACATTCAAGGATTTCACTTGGGTGGAGTTTGTAGCTGCATTCGGTACATTCGGTGCGGCAGTTGCCGCAGCCATCTCGGCGTTTGCTGCGAATAAGTCTTCTAAGTTAAGTGAAGCCACGCTCCTCGAAATGAAGCAGCAAAGAAAAAGTGCCGAGGAAATAGCTGAAACTCATCGAAAAAGTTCAGAAGCGATCGCGGCAAATCAAGAGCTGGCAGATCGTAAAAGGTTGGATGATCTTGCTGGAGCAGATCGGGCAATGATATCTTTTGCATTGTCAGGCTTATGCAACTTCTTCTCGCTGGCTGCAGGATTTTACGGAAGGCTTTGGGAGGTCAGCGGAAATGAACACGGGACTGCGGATGCCACGCCTGAAACACTTGAGCGAGCTTCTATAGCCCAACTGGAGCTTCCATACAGAGAGCTTGAACTAATGCGAGCTGCTCTTGCAACAAACCCAGAAAAACATCAGGAAATTAGTCAGATACTTTCGACGGTGCAAATCGTAATTGGTCGCCATAATGCGATTCAGAATGATGTGTCTGAACACTGTGGCGCAAGTATTGGTTGTTTCTCAGAGGTTTTGGAGATTGCAGAGGCTTATGCAATGACAGCCGCGCTTTTCAGCTGGGCACGCTTTGAGACGGAGGAGAAAGGCCAGCTTCCAGATCCTGTTGGCAATGCGCTACATAACATGCGTTTAGAGTACAAATTTATGGATGCATTTTTTGCTTGGCGTAAGACTTGAGTGAAAGAGGAGGTGGTCGACCTTGAACAAGTTTAGCTTTTTCTGCTACCCTCCGCGCACCACCACCAATCCTCAAAGGATTCCCAATGCCGCTGCGCGTGCACATCGCTGAAAAGATCACCGCCCGTGTCCATGATGGTCCGGCGTGTGGGCGATTTATGCGCTTGGCTTAACGCTCCCTGATACGAGTGAGAACCGCACCGCAGAGCCACTGTGCTCGCCGTTTGTGCGCCCTCACTTGAGCCATGAGCGTTTAGGCAGCGGGGCAGGGCGTGGCATCCCACGTGCCGCCTCAACGATGCGAAGAGCCAGAATTCCTCAGATTCCGATGAAAAACGGGAGTATTGAGGAAATCTAAGAGCCTGATTATCAATCAGCCCCTTTATTGCGCTGCCCGCATTCGTTAAAAGACCTCCACGAATTTTATCTGCCCGGCTGTGACTCGAACTGTGCGCAGCTGCTGGCACATGCAAACCCTTGAGGGATTATGTCCGACCTCGAAACACTCGAAGCCGAGATTAACACCGCGATTGCCGGTGCTGACTCCGAAGCCGCACTGGAAGACGTGCGCGTTGCCGCCCTTGGCAAAAAGGGCAGCGTTTCTGAAAAAATGAAAACGCTTGGCAAGATGACCCCGGAAGAGCGCAAGGAAATGGGTCCAGCGCTCAACGGCCTGAAAAACCGCGTGGGTGAGGCGATCGCTGCCCGCAAAGAGGTGCTGAAAGAAGAAGCACTCAACGCGCGCCTCGCCTCTGAAACCGTTGATGTGAGCCAGCCACTGCGCACCACACCGGCAGAAGAAGGCCGCATCCACCCGATCTCTCAGGTGACTGACGAGCTGATCGCCATCTTCGCCGACATGGGCTTCTCCGTGGCTGAAGGCCCGGACGTTGAGACAGATGAGCTGAACTTCACCGCGCTGAACTTCCCGGAAGGCCACCCGGCACGCGAAATGCATGACACCTTCTTCTTCAACGAGAAGGAAGACGGCGAACGCATGCTGCTGCGCACGCACACATCCCCAGTGCAGATCCGCACCATGCGCAACCAGCAGCCACCAATCCGCGTGATTATGCCGGGCCGCACATACCGTTGTGACAGCGACCAGACCCACACACCAATGTTCCACCAGATGGAAGGCCTCGTGATCGACAAGACCACGCATATCGGCCACCTGAAAGGCACATTGGAAGAGTTCCTGAAGTCCTTCTTCGAAGTGGACGATGTAGAGCTGCGCTTCCGCCCAAGCTTCTTCCCGTTCACCGAACCTTCCATGGAAGTGGACGTGAAGTGCGACCGCTCCGGCGCTGAAGTAAAAATCGGCACCGGTAACGACTGGATGGAAATCCTCGGCTGCGGCATGGTGCATCCAAACGTTCTGCGCAACTGTGGTCTGGACCCGGATGTCTACCAGGGCTTCGCATGGGGCATCGGTATTGACCGCCTCGCCATGCTGAAATACGGCATGAACGACCTGCGCGCCTTCTTCGATGCTGACATCCGCTGGATTAAGCACTACGGCTTCCGCCCACTGGACATTCCATCCCTGATGGCCGGTCTTTCCAAGTAATTTGGTCCAAACGTAAAGAGCAGAAAAATGAAATTCACCCTTTCCTGGCTCAAGGACCATCTTGAGACCGATGCAAGCCTTGATGAAATTGTTGAGCGCCTGACGCTGATCGGGCTGGAAGTGGAAGAAATCACCAATCCAGCGGATCGCCTCGGCACATTCAAGATTGCCCGCGTTCTGGAAGCTGAACAGCATCCAAATGCAGACCGTCTGCGCGTGCTGAAAGTGGACACCGGCGAAGGTGATCCGCTGCAGGTTGTCTGCGGCGCACCAAACGCGCGCAAAGGTCTGGTTGGCGTCTTCGCAAAACCGGGCGACTATGTCCCTGGTCTCGATGTAACCCTGTCCGTCGGTAAAATCCGTGACGTAGAAAGCTACGGCATGATGGCCTCCGAGCGCGAGCTGGAGTTATCCGACGAACACGACGGCATCATCGACCTGCCAGAAGACGCACCAGTCGGCGTTCCATATGTTGAATATGCTGGTCTGGATGATCCGGTCATCGAAATCGGTCTGACTCCAAACCGCTCCGACTGTGCAAGCGTGTTCGGTATTGCGCGTGATTTGGCTGCTTCCGGCTTAGGAACGCTAAAAACCCCGCAAAAAACGCAAATCAACGCACATAGCAACGCAAACGACCTAAAAGTTGTTTTGGATCTAGGGGATAGCCCGGAACACTGCCCTGCATTTGGCTACCGTGTGGTCCGTGGCATCAAAAACGGCCCGTCTCCAAAGTGGATGCAGAAGCGTCTGGTTGCTATCGGTCTGCGCCCGATTAATGCCCTCGTGGACATCACCAACTATATGACCTTCGATCAGGGCCGCCCGCTGCATGTCTTTGATGCAGATAAGGTTTCCGGCAACCTGACCATCCGTCACGGTAAAACCGGCGAGGAACTTGTTGGCCTCGACGGAAAAACTTATTCCGTAGACGAGAGCGTCGTGGTCATCTCCGATGACAACGGTCTGGAGTCCCTCGGCGGAATTATGGGTGGAGAATCAACAGGTTGTGACGAAAACACTGCCAATGTGGTGATCGAAAGCGCTCTGTGGGATCCCCTCAACATCGCCCGCTCCGGTCGTAAACTGGGAGTATCTACCGACGCACGCTACCGCTTCGAGCGCGGTGTAGACCCTGCGTACATGGTGGAAGGCCTTGAAGTTGCTACCAAAATGGTCATGGACCTTTGTGGCGGCGGCGAAGCATCCGACACCCACGTTGTAGGAGAAGTGCCTCAGGAAGAGCGCATTATCGACTTCCCACTCAGCGAAGTAAAGCGCCTCTCCGGTCTGGAAGTATCCCACGGCGAGATCAAAGCTATCCTCTCCCTGCTGGGCTTCTGGGTCGCTGGCAACGGCGATGTGGTCAAGGTTTCTCCTCCAAGCTGGCGTCCGGACGTACACGGAAAAGCTGATTTGGTAGAAGAGGTTATGCGCATTGTCGGCATCGATAAAGTGCCAACTGCTACCCTGCCGCGCATGGAGCCTGTCTCTCAGAAGGTTCTGACTGTTAGCCAAATCCGCCGCTCCAATGCCCGCCGCGCCCTCGCTGCACGCGGTATGGACGAAGCCGTTCTGTGGTCCTTCATTCCAAAAGCCCACGCAGAACACTTCGGCGGTGGTAACCCTGTGTTATCATTGGCAAATCCGATTTCATCCGACATGTCCGACATGCGTCCGTCCCTGCTGCCTGGCCTGCTCACCGCAGCTCAGCGCAACGCCGACCGCGGCTACGCAGACGTCGCTCTGTTCGAAGTCGGTCAAGTCTTTGAAAACGATAGCGAAAAAGGCCAGAAGATGGTCATCGCCGGCATCCGCCGTGGTACCGCCAAACCAACCGGTTCTGGTCGCCACTGGTCTGGAAACGCTGAAAACATTGATGTTTTCGACGCGAAGGCAGATGCGGGTGCGGTACTGCAGTCTATCGGTGCACAGGTAGGCAACCTGATGGTCTTCACCGATGCCCCATCCTACTACCACCCAGGCCGCTCCGGCGCCCTCAAAATGGGCCCGAAAAACACCCTGGCATACTTCGGTGAGATCCACCCTAAGACCTTGGAAGCATTGGACATTGAAGGCCCGCTCGTGGCATTTGAAGTCTTCATCGACGCTGTGCCTCAGCCGAAGAAGAAAGCAACCAAATCCAAGGGTGCGCTGAATGCCGCTGATCTTATGCCGGTAAAACGGGACTTTGCGTTCCTGGTAGACAGCTCTACCCCGGTAGAAAAGCTGCTGAAAGCCGCTAAGGGTGCAGATAAAGCATTGATCACAAACGTGAATCTCTTCGATATCTACGAAGGGCAGGGCGTGCCGGAAGGCCAGCGCTCTCTCGCGATCGATGTAACCCTGCAGCCGACCAAGAAGACCCTCACCGATGAGGATATCGAGGCGGTCTCAAACAAGATTGTTGCGTCCGTTCAAAAGGCTACCGGCGGTACCCTGCGCGGATAACTCCCGCTGAACAACGCTGATAAACATGAAAAACGCGGATTCCGGAAAAATCTGGAATCCGCGTTTTTTATTGAGAAATCGGGAAAATGAGGCCAACAGGCGAGGGCATAACTGCACTGGCCAACGGGAATAACACTTCACCGCCAAAGCCCAGCCACCACACGCCCAACAGAACCCTCAGCAACAACCGCCCTAAGCCTCCGCAGCGCCCTCAGTAGCCTCCGTCACCTCATCCGGCACAATCGCCTCAGAGATCACGCTCGCATGCCCGCAGAAGCCGCGGCGACGGCGGCGTTGCATGCGTTGACAGTCCTCGTCACTGAGCTCGCTCTCCGGCTTGCAGGATCCCTTGGCCGAACCAGCAGCGCCCTCAATCTTCAGCGCCAGCCCCTCGCTCAGCGCTGTGGCAACCACCGTGCGTGCGTGAGAAACCAGCCGTGAAAATGTAGGCCGTGAAATCCCCATAAGATCCGCCGCTGCAGCATGTTCCAGCCCTTCGGCATCTGCCAGCCGCAACGCCTCCATCCCGTCTTCACTCAGCACAGCAGCGTGAAGCTGGCGCAAAGGCACCCCCTGCGGCTTGAAGAACTGAGCACCCGAAGCTCCATGAATGCGGCGTGGTTTTCTTGGTCGTGGCATAACAAACACTCCTTATTATGAGCATATGTTCATTATAGTGCGCCTCTAAATCCAAGCTGACAAGTTAGGAAATGAACATATGCTCATAACCAATCCCGCACAGCACCCCGCATTAAGGGCATAACTCCACAAACCAACGGGCATAAACACCAAAAGCGCCCGACACTTACGCGCCAGACGCCCAAATCCGATGAAAAATCTATGCTACATGTTCGCGGTGATAAGTCCGGTGCGGACCTCGTCCTCCACCTCAATCATGGTGTAGTTCTTCAGCAATCCATCACGGTCAAAAAACAGGGCCACTTCCTTGGTGGTCACATCTTGTCCGCTGGCAAGCAGATCAACCACAGGAATGAAGTTCTCAACCTTCGCCTGCGTCCGTACATGCCTGTATTTCCAGATCTCATTGCCGCTGTCGGTGAAGTCCGTCGTGTTCGGATCGCCAAGGGCAACGCGCACATCTTCCTTGGTGGTCTTGCCAGTCTCCAGCTGCCCATCCAATCCCTCACGGGTCAAATGGCGAAGACTTTCATTGCCCACAGAAGCGCAGCCGGAAACGCCAAGGCCAAGCCCCAGAGCGAGGATAACATGCACAATCCGCAAACTTATGCCCCTTTGCGTTGGTTTGCGTTGGTTTGTGAAGGCCAACGCACCGCGAGGTCTTATCCGATGGGAATAGACCTTCGTTCTCTTAATTGAGCGTGGCCTCATATAAGAGCGCTGTAAACCTGAGATAAGACTCGTGTCATATCTATCAAGGGTAATCTGGAGAGGGAATTAATCGAATAATTTCAGCGTATTAGAGAGAAGGGCGCTTTGCAGCTGCACCAATGCCGGCAAAACAACCTGCACCCAGCATGTGGAAGATCCCATCACAAACGCGCGAGCATAAAACGGGCATAACACGTCACCCATCATTTTGCGTTGCTATGTGCAACTTTGCGTTTTTCTGCGTTCCTATGGAAATTGGTAGAGCGGTACCACCCAAACCGACGCGCCCCCCGCAAAAAGGAGAATAAGTGCTCTGAGAAAAAGCCTTGGGCAGCCCATCATTCCCGCCGCCCAAAACCAAACTTATCCCCGCAAGGGCTTACTGGTTCGCGTTAATCAACCCAGTGCGCACTTCGCTGTCAGTCTCCAGCATGGTGTAGTTTTTCAAAATACCACGGCTGTTGAAGAACAAGGCCAGCTCTTTCTTCTGCAGATCCTGACCACCAGCCAGAATGTCGACTACAGGAATGAAGTTCTCAACCTTCGGCTGGGAGCGCACGTGCTGGTACTTCCAGATCTCGTTGCCGCTATCGCTGAAGTCTACAGTGTCCGGGCTGCCAAACAGTTTGGCCACATCGTCCTTGGTGGTTTTGCCCTTGGTCAACTTGGTCGCAACAGTCGCAGCTGTCTCTTTACGAATGTTCTCGTTGCCAACAGATGCACAAGCAGCAAGAGATGCTGCCAGCGCAACAGAAATCATGATTTTCGTGAAACGCAAAGTAATCCCCATCAGGCCTGGCGTCAGCTGGCCTGTATTCCAAAACGGCCCCAACACTAACCGGGAATCCGCAACTTATAATAGAAACTCCCCTACCAGATATGCGGGGCACATGCCATTGGTTTTAATCAAGGAGCCAGTTAAACTTAAGATTGAGCGCGCTGCCGATTATCGACGTTTTCCTGCAGCCCCACAACGCCCCCCTCGAGCCACCTCTCTGCCGTCATCCCGCACTCGATGCGGGACCCAGCTGAAACCCACCAAGAACAATGCATTGGCTATTTCGTGATGTTGTCGCTTCATCTTCATCGTCGCAAACTAGGTCATGACCTATTACGTGTACATGACAGCAAGCCGCAGAAATGGGACGCTTTACACCGGCGTCACCAATGATCTGGTAAGGCGTGTTCATGAGCATCGCGAAAAAATAGCAACATCCTTCACAGCGCAGTATGGCGTTTCCCAACTGGTGTACTTTGAAGAGTTTGAGCGGATCGGAGACGCAATCGCCCGGGAGAAGAAACTAAAACGCTGGCGACGGGCATGGAAGATCGACCTGATTGAAAACCTCAACCCCACTTGGCAGGACTTGTATCTCTAACTAACCCGGTAGTCCTCCACCGTCATCCCGCACAAGCGCAGCGCGATGCGGGACCCAGAGTGGTGGGGCAAAGACATTGCGCTTAAGAATGCAGCATGTCTTTCCACTGAATGCAGTGAGCGCCCAGCTGGGTCCCGCATCAGGTGCGGGATGACGACTGGGGGATACAGCCTAAGCCTCCACGCCAAATACTTGTTGCTCCATCATCAATCAACCACTTGCATAGGCAGTATGACGGCATGAGGGCTCGCACCTTGCGCCGTCCCAAGCTGTTGCTCTCGTGCACCAACGCTGCTGCACCAGCGCATCCGCTCAACAGGTGCTCCCAACCAACCTCGCCATGAAAAGAGTTGCCGCAGCATCCCCCTCCGCCGTCATCCCGCACAAGCGAAGCGCGATGCGGGACCCAAGGTGGTGAGGCAAAGAGGTTGCGTTTTGGAGGGCGGCATCACTTTCCACTGAATGCAGTGAGCGCCCAGCTAGGTCTCGCATCAGGTGCGGGATGACGGCTGGGGGCACGTCTAACCTCTTTCTGACTGATGCGATCATTCGCTAATGCTGCCGCTCGACAGGTGCTCCCAACCAACCTCGCCAAGCGCAGGACTGCCGCAGCATCCCCTTCCGCCGTCATCCCGCACAAGCGCAGCGCGATGCGGGACTCAGAGTAGTGAGGCAATGAGGTTGCGTTTTGGAGTGCAGCATGTCTTTCCGTCGAATGTGGTAAGCGCCCAGCTGGGTCCCGCATCAAGTGCGGGATGACGGCTGGGGGCACGTCTAACCTCTTTCTGAACTGATATCATCAATCGCCAACGCTGCCGCTCGACAAGTGGTCCCAACCAACCTCGCCAAAAAAGAACTTCCGCAGCACCCCTCCACCGTCATCCCGCACAAGCGTAGCGCGATGCGGGACCCAGGGTGGTGAGGCAAAGGCGTTGCGGTTTGGAGTGCAGCATCACTTTCCACCGAATGCAGTGAGCGCTCAGCTGGGTCCCGCATCGAGCGCGGGATGACGTCTTAAAGAAGCTCCTCTCCCCACCAAAACCGTCTCCCCACAGCCACACAACCCTTGCTCGTAATCCTTGCCCATTGACACCGCATGCATCTGGTTGCATGCTCTTGGGTGAGGCCCAAAACCTCTCACAACGCGGTACCCGCTCCCGTTAACTAGCGGATTTTTTGTGCCTTTTTTCCAAAAGTGCGCAAACCCTTTGCTATGAGCGGGAGGGCGGCGAATACAATACTCTCTTCGGAGGGGAATAAGCCCGCCTGTCGTTGTCAGGTTTTTGGCCTCCCGCTCGCCAGTGGGTTCCAAAAGCTTCCTGTCGCGCGGTCCTTCAACAGCCAACAACGAGGCTTTGAATATGGACGACTCCGCATGCGCATGCAGCGCCACAAACACTCTTCAGAATGAAATTGACGAAGTAACCATTGCTGTCTCCGATTTGGAGAACCTCGCTTACATGCAGCAGTTAGTGCTGAGTGAGCGATTAAAACACAGCACGGAACGGGATGCTTTGTTCACTTTGCACTACGCTTTGTGTGACCGCCTTGAAGCACTGAAAAAGACCTGCGGAACATTGGAGCGGGTCGCCTTTCCGCAGCCGATAAGCACAGCAACAGCTTCATGACCCAATCGCTGTAACGGTGCTCGCGGCGCTTTGCGCCCACCCCGCATCACAGCACGCCCCGCTGAGGGCCTCCAACAGCTCGCATGGGGCTGATGAAGCTTATGGGCACCCTGCTGGTCTGCGCTCACCCCGCAGGCCAGTCTCTTGTAAGCTTAAAGCTGACGCGAATCCCGGTGCAAATCACGCATGTGCTCTGCCTGAACGTGAAAGTGATTCATGCCAATCAATCTAAAAATATTAGCAGCTATCGCTAATATATAAGTTTGTTGTGGAATAAATATGATGTTTTGAAATGCGGCAACTTGCGCATTGCCCGCCGGTAAAATCCAGAAAACCCTTGGTATTTCAGGGAGGTTGTAAAGGCAAGTACATCGCGTCGCGGTAGCCCTGTCCCCACCAAGCCCCTGTACCTAAGTAGTTTTTCTTTTTGACTTTCAGGCCAATTCGCCCAAACTCCTGAGTGTGTAATAAGTTCAATGATGAATTTACATTGGGGCTGGGAAAATGCGCTGGTATCAGCTGTATTTGAATATCTTGAAAAGAGATAAGCTGCCTTGGCACATCGAAGATGTATCCATGGCCAACAACCTGCACCTCGTCTAACGACCTTTCGCCTGCAGTGGAGTCGCTCCTGCTGCACGGCCGCATGTCAGCTCGCCTTCTGCCTCCTATAGTCCGCCAAAGATGCAGAGAGCAGAAGCCAGCCAAACATGCAGCACTCTCCAAAACAAGTAAATATCAGGCACCCACTCTGAAACCACACCCCCTAAGTGGCCGAAGAACTGTGTCTTGATATAAGCAATACAGTCGGCACCTCCGGTTTGCGCTGCAGGTGTGCCCTGTTTGCTTCAGAATAATGGCGTTTGTCTTAATCCTGTCTTCCAAGTGTTGAGCGCATTGGAGCAGAAGAACGGCACCGGCATGCCTGAGACTTGCTGCGGAGACAATATACAGATCACAGCACAACCAAGATTATGCAGATTAATACTCTGCATAGTCAAGTAATGCGCATGTAACTATCAGCGCCTTGTGTATTGCATAAAGGTATATGTCGCTGTGGTCTGTATATAAAAACGATTATTTATTCACATATGGATATTGTTACTTATTGTGATGATCGAATATTTGGATATCTAATAGTTGATGAAGATTGGTGAAGAGAAAAAGATTTCCATTCGTAAGTAAATAAACTTCAGGAAATCACTATTTTCCTCACTCCCTGAGAATTCGGAAAGATCCGCTCTTTCCGCCCAATTGGTAAAGAAGTAAGTAAGAGGACGTTCTTATGTCTAAGTTTATGCCAGAGCCGTTCAAGATTAAATCTGTTGAACCAATGTACTTCATCGACGATGAGCGTCGTGAAAATGCAATTCAGGAAGCTGGCTTCAACACCTTCCTCATCAAGTCTAAAGACTGCTACATCGACTTGCTGACCGACTCCGGTACCTCCGCAATGTCCGACAAGCAGTGGGCAGGCCTGATGGTCGGCGACGAAGCGTACGCTGGCTCCGAAAACTTCTACAACCTCGAAAAAGTTGTAAAAGAATACTTCGGCTTCAAACACCTGATCCCAACTCACCAGGGCCGCGGTGCAGAAAACATCCTGTCTTCTCTGACCATTAAAGAAGGCGACTACGTACCAGGCAACATGTACTTCACCACCACACGTTTCCACCAGGAGCGTAACGGTGCGAAGTTCGTAGACGTTATCTGCGACGAAGCTCACGATCCGGATCTGGCAGACGTACCGTTCAAAGGTAACGTTTCCATCGAAAAACTGCAGAAACTGATCGACGAAGTCGGCGGCGACAAGATCCCTTACATCTGTCTTGCAGTAACCGTGAACCTCGCTGGTGGTCAGCCAGTGTCCATGGCGAACATCAAAGAAGTATCCGAACTCTGCCACAAGCACGGCATCAAAGTGATGTACGATGCAACCCGTTGTGTAGAAAACGCATACTTCATCAAAGAACGTGAAGCTGGCTTCGAAGACAAATCCATCAAGGAAATCCTCTTCGAAATGTTCTCCTACGGCGACGGCTGCACCATGTCCGGCAAAAAAGACTGCCTGACAAACAACGGTGGCTTCCTGTGTGTGAACGACGACGAACTGTTTGCTGAAGCAAAAGGCATGGTTGTTCAGTTCGAAGGTATGCCTTCCTACGGTGGTCTCGCAGGCCGCGACATGGAAGCAATGGCAATCGGCATCAAAGAGTCCTGTGAGTTCGACTACATCTCACACCGCGTAAACCAGATCCGTTACTTGGGTGAGCGTCTGGACGCAGCTGGCGTGCCAATGGTTAAGCCTTACGGCGGTCACGCAATCTTCCTCGATGCACGCGCATTCCTGCCGCACCTGGAACAGGACAAGTTCCCTGCACAGGCACTGGCAGCTGCGATCTACCGCACCTCCGGCGTACGCACCATGGAACGTGGTATCGTTTCCGCAGGCCGTAACATCGAGACCGGTGATCACCACCGTCCAAAACTCGAAACCGTTCGTCTGACAATCCCACGCCGCGTATACACCTACGCTCACATGGACTACGTCGCAGACGCAATCATCGAGCTCTACAAAAACCGCGAAAGCATCAAAGGTCTGGAATTCACATTCGAGCCTAAGGTACTGCGCTTCTTCACTGGCCGTTTCGCAGAAGTTTAAGCGATAAGCTATTGAAGTGACTAGAAATAGTCATAGAGTAAACTGCATTGGAGGAGAGCCCGCGTGCTCTCCTCTGTTGTTATCAAAGCACAAGATTTACCCATCGTAAGCCTATGTGCGCTTTTCGGGAAAGCTCTGCCGCGGGGCATATTCAATTCGGCAGATGGTTTCTCTCTTGGTCACGGCAAAACGCCGGAGTTGGGAGGCTCACTATGACCATCGCTTCTGAGCAGGTTCCAGCTGCAGAGACAGTTGAACCGCAAACTACCAAAAAAAGTCAGGGCACTATCCTGGGCGCCAGTGTGATCGCTGCTGGCACCGCCGTCGGCGCGGGCATGTTCTCGCTGCCAGTAGCCAACAGTGGTGTATGGTTCACCGTCTGTCTGGTTCTGATGATCGTCGTTGGTTACATCATGCACACCGCATCGTTGTACATCATGGAAGTCACGCTGCACTTCCCTGAAGGCTCCAACTACGACAGCCTTGCAAAGGGCACCATCGGCAACTTTGGCCGCATCGTAAACGGCCTCTCCGTTGCCTTCCTGTGCTATGTTCTGACCTACGCCTACATCTCAGGCGGCAGCTCAATCATCACTTACTCGCTGTCCATCTTCGGTGACGTGAATATGTCATCCGGGGTTGCGAGTTTGATCTTCGCAGTCGTGCTTCTGTCGATTGTGATGATGGGAACCAAAGCGGTTGACCGTGTGAACACCGTTCTCATCGGCGGTATGATCATCACCTTCATGATCAGCCTGAGCTCACTGATCGGCAACTCCTCAACAGCCAACCTGTTCCCGGAGATCTCTCTCGGTGATCGCATGCCATATGCGTTCTACACCATCTCCTTCCTGGTGGCGAGTTTCGGTCTTCAGATCACCGTACCAACCGTAACCAACTATCTGGGTCTGGATGCGAAGCGCACCAGCAAGGCGCTGCTGATCGCAATCTTCCTTGCAGGCTTCTTCTACTTCCTCTGGATGTTCGCAGTATTCGGAAACATCTCCCGTGATGACTTCCCTGCAATCATCGCAGAAGGCGGTAACATCGGTAACATCATCGGTGCTCTGAGCGAATCTGGTATCAGTGCCAACATCTCTGTCATCCTGCAGATCTTCGGCAACATGGCTGTAGCAACATCCTTCTTGGGCGTGTCCCTCAGCCTGTATGACTACATCTCTGACTTGTTCAAGTTCGACACAGCGACCGTTGCCGGTAAAGCAAAGACAGTCGGCATCGCCTTCGTTCCAACCATCATCCTTGCAATCCTGTTCCCTCACGGGTTCATCGCTGCAATCGGTTATGCGGGCGTGGTTCTGGTGATTTTCTCACTGCTGGCTCCAATCGTCATGGTGCGCATCTGCCGTGAGCGGAACCCGAACATGTACCAGGTCCCAGGCGGCAACGCCCGTCAGGCAATGGTCTTCGGCTTCGGTATTCTGGTGTTCATCATCACCGCGTTCGAGCTGACTGGCAACCTGCCGATCTTCGGCTAAGCGTCTGACTGAGAAGCCGAAACGCTTTTCAGACAAAGACACGCAGAAGCAAAAAAACTAAAGCAGTTCAATCGATCTAATGGGAACCGAACTGCTTTAGGCGCTCTGAAAAGATCGCAAGAAACACGACTTTTAGTCGGGGCAAATTTTGATTGCGGGTTTCTGCCAAAGCTCCCGCAATCAATCCAGCTGGCCCTTTGCTGCCAGCTGCAGACTTGCCGCAGCTCTTCCCGGCTGCGGCAAGTTTTCTGCTGTTCCGCCCCAGAAACAACACCCCGAACCTGCTGGGAGGTAGGTTCGGGGTGTTTGCTGGTTGTAAAAGCATCCCAGAGGAAGTGTGTCTTGCTAAACGTCCTTGCCCCATACAGGTGGAGCTGGGATCTCTTTAACGCTTCAAAACGTACTGTGTGTTTTGAGGAGCTGATCCTGAGCTTGCCCAGCAGGTCTTGTTGACTTTAACAAGCCTTGCGGTTTCTCCCCCCGACCGCGATTTGAGAACAAGCTCTTTTCCATCCAGATTCCATGAAGCAGCTTTGCTCTTGCTCAATGCACAGCCTGACTTGGTATTGATCGCATGCTTGGCTTTATCGTGCGGATCGGATGTCATCTCCAATGGGCACGACTTCCTGGCATTCAGATCAACAAGTGTCCAATCACCCAGGAGCTCTTTTGAAGTTGGGGCAGAGGCTTCGTTGGCGATAAATTTTGCGACTGATGCGAGGGCTTTGATTGAATCGGTGGAGATAAACACATTAGCCTGGGAAGAATAACTAAGTTTGTTTGTGGTGTTATTGGCCGAGCACAGTTCTAGCTTCGGCTCCTCTTTCTCAGTGTTTTTAGATGATGTTTGGCAACCTGCCAGTGCAATCAATAATCCAGAAAGAGCAACGAGTGTATATGTACGCCTAAGCAAGTGAAAATCCTCAATAAATATCAAACGTGAGGATTTTAGATCAATAAATGTATATTGCAATCATAAGTTGATTAAATTGCTTAAGTACACTTGGTGCATCTAATCGATGAGCCGAATACTGGTGTGCTTGTCGTTGATTCACGGAACAACAAGAGGTCCAAAAACACCACCACCCCTGACTTCAAAGTCCACTTTGGAACCACAGCCGCAAAAACCCGAGAAAACGTCACTCATATAGCCTGATACACCTCGCGCCAAAGTTCCATCCATAAATGTTGAGGTCCGCCTTGTAAAAAAAGCGCAGGTATCACCAAAGGGTTCCTGAATATTTGAAAGATCGACAAGATATGGCTTGAGTTCGCCCTAAGCCCAAAATCAAGAATGCACTGCAGGACATTCAGATGATTGCCAGAAAAGTATTGCCTGCTCTTTGTTCTTTCCGACCATCTACGGCGGCAATCAGTTTTTGCGTAACTCCTCTTTTTCTCTTTCAGGCAACCTCGGGTCAGGCTCGGCCTGTGATGATTGATTTCGGGCAGTCATACGTGGTTGGCGGCTCAAGCAGACATCCGCCAAACCCATGGAACATAAACGACAACCTGTTCATTGGAGAATACAGTACAGACTCTGACCGTCGAGATGATGGCAGGGTTTCTGCGCGTAATATATTCTTGGGTTTTACCCCCACTTCGCATGGCACCCTCACAGTTTCGGGTGCTGACTCCCATGTTTCATCCAGCGCAACCGTTGATGTCGGGGTGGGAGGAACGGGTGTCCTCAACATATCAGGTGGTGCATCGTTCTCTACTGCAACAACAACGGTTGTGGGTGGAAGCTTCGAGGGACATGGCACAGTGTCCATTGATGGCAACGGGACCACTTACAGCAATGGAGGCACGTTTGCTGTTGGGGTGGGGTCTGAGGGCCAGTTGGAGGTAACGGACGGCGCTGCTCTTAACACCCAGCGATTTTACCTCAGCTTTTCCGGGGCAACTGGGCTCACAACGGTCTCAGGAAGCAACTCAACCCTCACAACCTCTGGAGAAACAATCATTGGCCGTAGAGGTCGGGGGGAGCTGACCTTATCAAATGGCGGTCGTGTTATTGTTGGATCTGACGGGAGCGGCACGCTCGACATCGCAAAGCCGGATATTGGGGGAACCAATTCGAGGGGCACTCTGAACATTGGGGCAGCCGAAGGTTCAGCGGCAACGTCACCGGGGTTCATCAGCGCGAAGAATGTCGTGTTTGGCCGATCAACCGGTGAGATTGTCTTCAACCACACCAGTGATAATTACAGCTTCGCTCCGAACATCTCGGGACCAGGCTCAGTCCGCTTTGTTGCAGGAACAACGATCCTAAACGGCACCAACAGCTACACCGGCACAACAACCGTGCAGGGCGGAACTCTGTCGGGAAACACGGCAAGCCTGCAAGGTGATATTACCATCGACGCAGGTGCCACTCTTGAATTTAATCAGTCAACAAATGGAAGTTACGAGGGCGATCTGACCGGCAGCGGGGCACTGGAGAAGACGGGAAGCGGCACCCTGACGCTAGACGGGGACGAACATGCATTCACCGGTATAGCGACTATTCGGCAAGGGATGTTACTCGTAGGGTCCTCTCCGGTCAGCAGCGGTGCTGTCCTTCCAGGGAGCGTGGTCATCGGACAGGATGGGATGTTGGGTGGTCATGGATCTATCAATGGAAATGTGAGCAACAATGGCGGGCGCATTGCACCGGGCAGCTCAATAGGCACGACAACGATCAATGGGAACTACTCCGGTGCAGGCACTCTGGAAATTGAAGTTCAGGGAGAGGCTGACCCAACGTTGGATGCATCAGATCAGCTGATCGTCAACGGAACATTTGATGCCAGCGACACAGTGCTCGAAGTGCTCTTTCTACAGCGAAGATACGGCCAAAATTTCGTTCCGACCTCCACGCTCGTGATTGTTGAAAATGATGGTGCAGATAGCATCATTGGCACGTTTGCTGATGTCGAAGACAACCTTGCCTTTTTTGATAGCAGCCTCGACTACGCCACAGGCACAGGCAATGACATCGCCCTCTCTTTGGTGCGAAACAGCGTGAGCTATGCCGATCTGGCTCAAACCAGAAATCAAAGTGCCACTGTTGCCGCGATTGAAAGCCTCGGCAGCAGTAATCCCCTTCACATGGCATTGCTTGCTGCCAACGCAAATGGCTCTGACGCGCGCGAAGCTTACGACCTCACGTCTGGGGAGATCAATGCATCAGCGCGGGCCATCTTAATTGATGATGCCCGCTACGTTCGCCAGCGGATAAACGATCACCTGTTTGCCATCGGCAAGCAACGTGATGACGGGCTGGTTGAACCAGAAAAGACAGCAGCTATCGGCTCACTGAGCTTCTGGACTGAAGTATATGGCAGTTACGCGTCCTTTGGTGGTGATGGCAATGCGGCAACGACAGACCGCAATGTCGGCGGCATGCTGTTTGGGGCAGATGGTGAGGTCCATGAGTTCCTGCGTCTTGGGCTTGTGGCAGGCTTCTCTCGCTCAGACTTCAACGTGAGTTCGCGCCTGTCTTCAGGTGACAGCGAAAACTACACCGTAGGCGGATATGCCCAGCTTCCGCAGATCAACGCCTTACCAGTATCTCTTCAAGGTGGTGCTGTAGCCACATGGCATCAGCTGAGATTTGATCGAGAAGTAACTGGCTTGATCGCAGATGAGTTGGAATCGGATCAAAACGCCACAACACTGCAAGTGTTTGGTGAGCTGGGTTATGACTGGCAATTGGGTGAAGCGCGCATGCAGCCATTTGTTGGCGTAGCCTATGTTCACCTGTTCAGCAAAGGATATCGCGAGCAGGGGAATGATGCCGCGCTTTCAGCGGACAACCAGAATGAAGGCATCACCTTTACAACGCTGGGCCTGCGGTCTGACTGGGATTTCTCCATTGGCGGGTTAAGCACCACTCTGAGCGGGCTGGCTGCCTGGCAGTACGCTTCGCAAGACACAATTAACTTCACGCAGGCCTTCATCAGCGGAGGCAATCCCTTCACCATCACCAGCGTTCCAATCTCGCAAAACGTGGCCCTCCTGGAAGCTGGTCTGGATGCCCATTTGACTGACACCGCGCGCCTGGGCGCCGCCTACTACGGCCTGCTTTCTGATGATGCTCAGGACCATGGTTTCAATATACGTCTGCTCTGGCAGTACTAAAGGTAGCCAAGCTTACTGCACAAAACACGCTCCCGCAGATATAACCCCCTATATTTCAAGCAGAAATCGCAAGTCGTCTTTATGTTGGAATTCATGTTTCCATCATACAACTGTCCCATCCGCGTCTCAGCGTACCTTCAGTTCGCGTCTGAGTTTGATCCTTCCGACCACCTGAACTCAGATGTGCTCGTTATCGATGCCCCGAATGATCCAAGAGCAACTAGCGGCATCGTGAAGGTGGGTGAGGGGCGTTTGATTGATGATCACACCTGACGAAGCACGCATTCTGCCACTCAGCGACATGACAGCACTGCACCTTCGCCTGCATCTGGGAACCTCTGAGTATGAGCCCGTGAGGCGGCAGTGGTTCTATCCATAAAGGAGAGTACACATGCCGCTGAAATCCCTTTCTCGTTTAGCTACACTGGGGCTCGTAATCACCTTCTCCATGCTCATCAGCAGTTTAGCTCAGGCCGATACCAGTACGGACGCAAGTACGGATCCAAGTCTGTTCAAGGAATGCCCGGTATCGCAGGATGAGCCCAACGCCTTCGCACTGTGCGCCACCGCCAAGTGCTGGACGGTCGACACCGTGGCCTACTGCAAATGTGATGCGCTGAATGAGCAGAGCATTTCTCTGCCGTTTCACTATGAAGAGAATGGCGAGAAGAAGGACGTTTGTGATCTGCTGAAAGCTGGCATCGACAACGGCTTCACCGTGAGCACCTATGCCACCCCGCGCCAGATGGAAACTGACTATGATCCCAAAAGCGAAAATCTGGGCGAGCCCATGGCAATGTACACCTGCCCAAACAGTGAGGAGGCCCCCGCTGGCTACTCAGCGCAATGCGATGGTGGCTTCTGCTTCAACAGCACACAAGGCAAGGATTTTCCGGGGATTGGACCGGTGAAGGACGATGAGATCATCTGTTCTTGTCCAGCAGTGCCTAGTCCCAAGGCAGGCTTCCAGATCGCTGGCCCATGGTTATGTGACCCCGGCGACAGCAACAGTGACGGCACCTGCTGTGATAGCTCGTTCCACGACAAGCTCTGCTCGGTCAAATCCGTCAGTTCTACGGGAACAGAGCTTATGGTTGGCGCGCCACTAGGTGTAGCCAAGATCCTTTCGAAAAAACTGGATGGCAAGGAGCCTGCCATCAATCGCTGCGTCTTCAAATAAGCAGCAGGCGTACTAGAGTGAGCTCGATCAGCACTCAGCCAACACCACGATGATGTTGTCGAGCTCCTCCCACATGAAACCCTCAACTGCGTTGGTAGCAGGGTCATAGCCGTGATAATAACACCCCTGCGCTTGCCTGATCGCCGCTTCTGCCAGCGACAGCCTCTCTTTCACGGAAAGGCGCGGGGAGGCGATGGGCGTATGGCTTTGCGGATCAACTTCAGTGAACGTGACTGACATCAGGCTCCTCTCAGACCCAAGCCGCTCTTCCAATGCCGATGCCTTTTGCCAGGCAATCTGGATGTTCTCGATAACAACAGAACGCGGTTGAGAGGCACTGACAACATTCTCAGCAACACTGGTCGCACTCACATCAGAAACCGCAGTCGTCTGGTCTTCTCCGTTGCAAGCAGCCAGCAACAAACAAACGACCAACCCAGAGTACTTCAAAAACATACTCAAAACATCCAGCTCACATCACTCAATCAAAGAACACCCAGCCACAATAGACCCCAAACCTTTGGGAAGGCTGGCAAAACCCCGTCTCCCTGCCTCAGCCGCCAAACCCAGTCAACGAACCTGCGATAGAAGGCACAGGTTTTCCGATGTTGTTCTGTGTCGTCGCAGACCTTCCTGACACCTCCACCTACTGATCCCGCTTCGAAATCAGCTCACGGGCGCGGTTGATGTACTCGGTGTTTTCGTGGGCTGGCACGGTCGGGTCATAATGCTCCGCCAGTTCTCTAAGAACTTGCTTGTCTTCTCTCACGAAGTCCTGCGCCATCTCCTCGGCCTTGTCTTTGGGAATGCCTAGCTCTTCCCAGGCAGATCGACCCGCGCGGACGGCGCTGTCAAAGGTATCGCGGATGATGTGGTGGGCGCCGGCTGCGTAAAGCTCGTAGACGTGATGGCGATTGACCGCACGCGCCACAATGCTCACCTGCGGATGATGCTTGCGCACGTGGCGCACCAACTCCGTGGCAGCCTCCCGCTGATCAATCGCAACGATAAACAAGCGAGCCTCAGAAATCCCCGCAGCGAGCAGCAAGTCTGGCCGCGTTGCATCCCCAAAGAACACACGAAGGCCATAAGCCCGCAGCATCTCCAGCTGAGCGGAGGAGTAATCCAGAACCGTTGTCTTGTAGCCTGCTGTCCGCATCATGTTATTGATGACACCGCCAAACCGACCATGCCCGGCAATGATGATCGGCCTCTTCTCAGCAATCTCATCGGCAGGCAACTCATCTTTGGAGGCCAGCCGCGGTTGGATCACCTGCGAGTACACAATGAAAAGCGCTGGTGTCAGCACCATAGACATAGCAACGACTAGCAACAGCTGATCAGCAATCGCCTGCGGAAGAACATGATTGGCCACCGTGAAGGAAATCAGCACAAAGCCAAACTCACCTGCTTGCGCCATGCTGAGACCAAACAACCATTTAGCATTACCCTTAAGCCGGAACAGACGTGCCAACACCAGCAACACGAAAAGCTTGATCGCGATTAGACCGATCGTGAGCAGCAGCGTGATACCCAGATTAGCCAGTAGCAGTTCAAAGTTGATGGCAGCGCCAACGGTGATGAAAAATAGCCCAAGCAGCAAACCGCGGAACGGATCGATATCGCTCTCCAGCTCGTGTCGATACTCACTGTTTGCAAGCACAACACCGGCCAGAAACGTTCCCAGCGCCGGCGATAGCCCGACCAACGTCATCAGCAAGGCAATGCCGATCACGAACAGCAGCGCAGTCGCCACAAAAACTTCTCGCAGATTCGCCATGGCAACGTAGCGAAAGATAGGCCGGGTGAGATAAAAACCGCCTGCAATAACAACGGCAATCGCAGCAATCGTAACCAGCGCCGCCTGCCAGCCTTGCAAGTCCTCCACCAGACTTAAGCTGCCACCTTCTTCTGCCCCCGAATGGGCACCATGACTAGCAACATCTCCGGCAATACCAGCAAGCTCTGGCAGGGCGAGCAGTGGTAGAAGCGCAAGGATTGGAATGACGGCAATGTCCTGAAACAGCAGCACGGAAAAGCTGGCCTGTCCTCCGTCTGATCGCAACAAGCCTTTTTCACTCAGTGTTTGCAGCACGATGGCGGTTGAGGACAGCGAAAGCAGTACGCCACTCGCCAACGCTACATTCCAGGAGAGGCCCAGCAACATGGCCGCGCCCATAACCAGCACAGTGGTCAAACCAACCTGCAAACCGCCAAGTCCAAGCAACCGCTGGCGCATGGACCAAAGCATCTTTGGTTCCAACTCAAGCCCAACCAGAAACAGCATCATCACCACGCCGAACTCGGCAAAGTGCTGAACCCCAACCACGTCCACATTCAGCCCCGACAGGATCGGGCTTATGGCAACACCGGCAATCAGATAACCCAGCACAGACCCAAGGCCGAAACGCGAAGCAATCGGCACAGAGATGACGCCCGCAACCAGAAAGACAAAGGCGAGAATAAGAAAGTCGGTCACGGTCAATACCCTCTGTAGCCGTGGCAGGTGTGTGGTCGAAAGCGCAAACCCGGTTGGAACCGTCCTTCCACCCGGATCAACAAAGAGCCGATAACTCAAACTCTGCGCTGAAGTTCAGCACACATCGACCACTGGATCATGCTTAAGTTTTTATAGGCATGAGCCAAATAAACAAGGTCTCCATTGAAACGTCCGTCGCGTTGAGGCTCTCATTGTGCCGCGTAGGCCCGGTAATGAAAAAAGCCGCCATCAGCGCGGAGACTGACGACGGCATACAACGACGAGTGAGCTCGTCGTGGGGGAGGGAGATTACCTCCTTCGCGGACTATACAAGTTCTTTATCTGTGACAGAGTTTTTCTCAAATACTGCATTCAGATGAGTGCTCAGCCGCTCAAAATCCTGCTCAATCTCAGGATTTTTGAGAACATCATAGCAAGCAAATGTCGGCAAGCCTGTCATGCCGAAGAAGCGGAAGTTCATGTGCTGAGGGAAAAACAGATCGTCTACAGACTTGCCCTGAAACAGATACTCTGAAGGATCGTCAAATGCCTCACTCGGAGCGTTGAACGTAAGGGAGAGCATATAGGTCTTACCCGTCAACGTGCCGCCGTTGCCGTAGTTCTTTTTAGGCGCTTCACTGGTGCGGCCATCATTGTTGCAAAATGCGCCTGCTGTACCTGCAGTGTAAACCTCATCCATGTAGCGCTTTGCACTCCACGGAATACCCATCCAGTTCACCGGGATTTGTAAAATGACCGTATCAGCCCATTGATGGTTCGCCACTTCGGTCTCAACGGCAAACTCACCGGAGGTCGCCACAGTGCGCACGGCATGGCCCATAGCTTCAAGCTGCACCTTCATGCGCTCAACCAGCGTCTGGCTCAACTTACCCTCGGAAAAGGCGTAGTGTTGGTGGCAATTCAGGATGAGGATGTTCATCGGTATCTCCTAGGTCGTGTCATGTGCGAGACGCCGGATGTGCCTGGGATGCCTGGCGACCGCGTTGCGCCAAATATTGTGGCTTCAACGATTTTGGGGAATGCCGTATCTAGCCAATTTGTTGCTGGATTCTGCCTTCTCGCTGAGGATGGCTGTCTCTACCGGCAAGTTTGTTGCACTATACTGGCAACTACGAGAATTGGACGTGCCGAATGACCACCCTGCGCCAACCTATGAATGACCTCATAGACCATTTTCATATGGGGGATGATAACGCGATTGCTGAAACCTCTTTGCCCGGAGTGCGCGTGTTTCACAGCACGGTGCCATTGCCACGGGAGCCATTGGTTTACGGCAGCAGTATCATCATCATCGGGCAAGGCAGGAAGTCTCTCTACCTGGGTGATCTGAGCTTCCAGTATGATGAAAACAACTATCTGGTCGTTGGTCTGCCGCTGGCCTTTGAATGCTCAACAGAAGCAAGCCCGGAAAATCCCCTCTCAGGTCTGGTCGTGGATCTGGACACCTCACTCCTTCTGGAGCTTATCAATAAGGTTGATGACCCTGTTGTCTCCAACACCACCACGAAACTGGGTGCAGAGCCGGTGGCCATGAGTGATCATATGCAGGACGTTGTCGAGCGCCTGACGGCCTGTTTGCTTTCACCGGTTGATACCTCTGTGCTGGGGGCAGGGTTGGTGCGTGAGCTGCATTATCGTGCTCTCAATGATCGCCACGGCAGCGTCCTGAGGATGTTGAGCAATCAGGGCAATCCAAGCGCGCGCATTGCCCGTGTTCTTCAAAAACTGAGCGGTAATCTGGCAGGCAAGTACTCCGTGGATCAGCTCGCCAAAGAGATCGGGATGAGCTCCTCAGCCTTCTATCGTGCCTTCCGCAGCACAACGGGTGAAACGCCGGTTCAATACCTCAAGAAACTGCGCCTGAACCATGCCCGCAGCCTGATCCTTTATGAAGGCAAGCGTGCTAATGAGGCTGCAACGCAGGTTGGGTATGAAAGCCTCTCGCAGTTCAGCCGGGACTTTAAAGTGCATTTTGGAACGACAGCGGCAAAAGCTCGGGAAAGCATTGCCCGTTAGGAGGCCTCTGCCTCAGCAGTGCTCTTAAATCCCCAAAACCGCATGGCATCAGGGCCGATCTGTTGTAGCACCTGCTCAAAATGAGGCAGGTCGACATGGCGGCGCAGGACTTTGGCGACGCCTGCCGGAGTCTCGTCATCTGAGAAGTTGTGAAGCCTGCGCAGCGCCTTGGCATCCGCCACCCAGTCCTCCATGGTGCCAAACTCAGGATTAAAGTCATCCCGACTCCAGCCAGACGTGAAGATCGCACGCAGCACGACAGGCAGGGTATCGGCAAAGGCCAGCACTTGCTCCGCAGTCAAACGCTTCCGAAAGGCCAGCAACGTGGCCTGCACGCAGGTGTAAGTGCGGTTGCGTGTCACCAGATCCATCGATTCCATGGCATCCAGAAGGAAGGCTTCGTATTGTTGTGATGCGAGTTGATATTCCTGAGGCATGGGCATGAAAGTACCTCCGAAAAAATATGGGTGGTCAGCTGATGCATGAGCTTAACCCACGTTTTCGCGCTGCAAAAGCTTTCGATTTTCGAATGCGATCTAAATCGATTTAACTTAGGTATTCTACGTATATGTACTATGGTGCTGAGTAAAGGCAGGTGAAACACTAGAAGAAATAGAGATAAGAATAATAAAAGAAATAATTATACTAAATTGTGCATCGCAGAATGAAATGCAAAAAGAATATCCGTTGTGACCATGAGTAAATTTCACATTAGTCAAATTATAAATTCGTATTGACATAGGTCAATTTGCTATCTACGCTTTGATTGTCATTGAGGTGGAGGGAATATGACTTTCGGCTTGGCATTATTCATTTGTGTATTCTTAGCAATCCTTGGGATGGTTGTGGTTTCTGAGTTTGCTTCACGTAACAAACCGGCTGATAGCGTAATCGCTGGAATGGATGCGGACATCAGCAAGGAATGACAGTGACATCCAGCCGGATGTGTGGGTTGTAGGTTTCTAAGGACGGAAGGGGGCCTGCAACAACCCGCAATGACAGGCGGCTAGAGCTAGGGTATAGGGGGACTCTAGCTCTGCCGCCTTTTTCATGTCTGCACTCAGAACGGGCGGAAGAACGCGCCAAGCAGTGCAGTGATCAGCACCAGTTCCACGATCAGAGGTGGGATGACCTCTTTCACAAAACCATCAGCCATCAAGCCAACCACACGGCCCACAGCCACAACACCCAGCAAAATCGCAACAGCAACGTAAGCCTGAGGCTGTGCCGTCACATAACCGGTGATCAGCAGCGCCACGCTCGCCAGAAACAGCCCGCCAATGACGGAGCGAATGGTGCTCAGCCCTGCCACGCCAATCGGCTCAAGCGCAAAATTCTTGGTCATGCGGGAAGGGGCAAACATTGAAACGGTGCCCAGGCCAAGCAGCATAAGTGTCGGGGCGCCAACCATAATTTGATATGCGATTTCCATTGTATCTCTCCATTTAAAAGGATTGGGCGTATCTCCGGGGAATGGAAACGGGGTCTCGCAGATACGCATAGTAAGAAGGAATGCAGGCAAGCTGCTTCAGGTCATGAGACCAGTTGGTGGACAGCCTGATTGGCGTTGTCCTGAAAACTGTGATTGCCAAGATCAGCAAAAAGAGTGCTTTGATCGACGAGCTTGCCAACAGCACCTTCGCCAGCACTGGCGTAAAAAACACCGCTCTTGAATTTTGGGTCCAGAATGCCGTCCACGTAGCGCTTCGCGCCATCTTCAACGCCATGCATCATGCCCAATAGAGGCATCAGAAAACCGCCTACGTGTTTGAAGAACAGCCTTTTTAGGAAAGGCATATCGTCGAACCCGTTGGTGCCCGTGGTGCCGCCCGGGCTCATGGTCACAAAGCGAACATGCGGGTGCTGCCGTGCCATGGAGGACATCCAGAGTGCGCCAATAAGCTTCACGCTCGCATAGGCATCCATCGGGTCGCTCTTTTCAGTAAACGTGCGCCCATCCGCCATGGCGCGAAACTCGTCTACGGATGCTTCTTTCAGCGCTGGGCGGGTAACACCCATCTTTGGAATGCCGCGTGCAGCTTCAGAGCCTGCGTAAAGCACTGTGGACGTGATCAGCTGACGCTCCAGCATCTCATCCACCAGCACCACGTGCCCCAGCATGTTCACGGCATAAATGTTGGTCACACCATGTGCGGTCATGCCATTGGGAGACCGGCCTCCCACACCGCCTGCATTCAGGACCAATGCATCGACTGGCGCTGTCATCTGGCTGATCGCGTGACGCACGGAGGCGGGGTCCATTACATCCATGAGGATGATCTCGAAGATCTCGCGCTTAGCCTCTGCTTCAAGAGCTGCTTTGGCAGCCTGAGCTTTGGCCTCATTGCGGCAGGCTAGGTAGATTTTTTCGATGGTGCTGACCTTTGCGAGCTGCCGAGCGGCCTCACGGCCCAACCCTGCATTCGCACCGGTAATTAAAACGGATTTGATCGGAGACATCGCTGCGTTTCCTGCTGTTCATTTGCTCATGCAGAAAATCTAGTCCGGTTGAATTTTGAAGTGTAGATGGGTAAAACTGGACGCTATGTTCCAAATTTGAACCGCCGGAAATGCTCAAAGCCATGCAGGAAAACTATTCATTGAACTGGGATGATCTGAAGTATTTTCTTGCTGTGGCCCGCAGCGGCACCATCCGTGGGGGCGCAACTCTCATCCGCGTCAACCACACAACTCTGGCCCGCAGGTTGGAGGTGCTGGAAGAGCGTGTCGGCAGCCGCCTGTTCGATCGCTCCAAAGCCGGACTGGTGTTGACGGAACTGGGCGAAGCTCTGCTGCCTTATGCCGAGCGTGTGGAAGACGAAATGGCCACCGCCTCCCGCATCATCGTCGGCCGCGATGCCAAGCCTCAAGGCACCATCCACGTGACTATGCCCCACGGTTTGGCTATGACCTCCATCATGGATGATCTGGTGTTGTTTGCTGAGAAGTACCCGGATATCGATCTGAACCTGAACTTTACCAACAACGTGGCCGACCTGACACGGCGCGAAGCTGATGTCGGTTTTCGCATCGCCGACGAAGTCACACAGGATGTGGTGGGCCGCAAGCTGGTGCAGATGTCTCAGGCTGCCTACTGCACACGCGAATACGCCGAGCGGATCAAAGACAACAGCGGAGAAGGTCTGAACTTCATCGGCTGGCATGAGGCGGAAGGGGAAACCACCGCACCATGGATCCTGAACGGCTGCTACCCCAAAGCAAAGCTCAAGCACAGAGTCTCAGAACTGGTGCCGCTCATCTCACTGGCGGCTGCAGGTCTTGGCATGGCCTATCTGGCCTGCAATCTGGGCGACAGACATCCGACACTGATCCGCGCCCCGTTCCAAAAACCAATGCCTTACCGCAGCATCTGGCTTCTCCTCCACCGCGACCTGCGCAACACCGCCCGCGTTCGCCTGTTCGTTGACTTCGTCGCCGAACGCATCACCGCCCGCCGCAACGAGTTCTGGGTCGCCGGTACGAAAACCGACAGCTGATCGCAGAGCACGGGCCTATGCAAGGCCCTCAGAAGTCTCCTATTTCCCACGAATGAACTCATGAAACCTTCTCTTAAAAGCGCGGGATATATTTTACCTTTCAGCTTTACCTATACGTTAATATATGATCCTATGCGGCTATCTGCAGAGTATCTCCGATAGCGACTGATGGTATTCGGATAAAGATACGCAAAAACAAGAGCTAAAGCAGATCAAGTGTTTGAACGTACAGATGAACTGTTTTAGCGATGAGTGTTTATGGCAATGAAGCAACTGGAAGACATGATGGCCGAAAGTGAGCAGCGCGTGGAAACAGTAAAAATTCCAAGTGAAGGCGCCACACTGACTGGCAAAGCCTATTGGCCCAAAGGGGATCCCAAGTCCTCTGTCATCATCCACGGCGCCACCGGCGTGCCGCAACTGTTTTATGCCCGGTTCGCCCGCTGGGTTGCCGAACAAGGCCACCTGTGCCTCACTTATGATTACCGGGATTTCGGCGCATCCAAGCAAACTCACCCGCGCAACTCCTCCGCCACAATGGCGGACTGGGGCCTGCTTGATCAGCAAGCCGCATTTGATGCTCTGCTGAAGCTAGCGGACACACCGCAAAAGCATGTCATCGGCCACTCCCTCGGCGGTTTCATGCTGCCCTTCCATTCCAATCTGGATAAGGTCGACAAGGTCACCACTGTGGCCTGCGGGCAGGTCTACTGGCGTGATCACCACCTGCCATACTTCTTCATGGTCATCCTGTTCTGGTATCTGCTGGGCCCAATCGCAACACGCCTGAAAGGTTACCTGCCCGGCAAGGCCCTCGGCCTTGGGGCGGATGTGCCCGCCGGTGTTTACTGGCAGTGGCGCAAGTGGTGTACGTCTCCCACATTCTATTCCAGCGATATCGGTGGGGTTCTCCCTCAAATGAACCCAAACCCTTACAAAGGCCCGATCAAGATCATCGGTTTCACGGATGATGAAACAGCCCCCAAAGCCTCCATCGATCGCATGGAGCCGCTCTACAAAGACGCGCAGATCATCCGCCAGACCCTCAATCCAGCAGATTTCGAGCTGAAGGAAGTTGGCCATCTGAAAGCCTTCACCAAGCAAAATGAAGCGCTATGGCCGGAAATTCTGGAGGTTTCCTGAGGCCTTTCCGCCCGTTAACAGAGAGCAAATGAAAAACACCAGAGCTGAAGGCAGCACCTAACCGGCCTTTAGCCTCAATCTGCTCTACTGGCGAAAAAGCGGGTAACGCCATGCTTCTTCGTCTGATCAAAGTTTTGATTGCCCTTTCTTTCGGCGTGTTTGCCGCCATGGTCTGTTTCAATAACTATCAGGATGCCCCTGCAAATCTGGCATATATTGAAACCGTCATTTCCATGGTGGACACCTTCCCCACCAGTCCCAAATTCCGTGCTGTCTTCTCATTGGAAACAGCCCCCACGTTCCTAATCATCATCCTGGCAATTGAAGGCTTCATTGCTTTCCTTCTGATCCTCGGCAGTCTGCGCATGCTTGCCAACATCCATAAGCCAGCCGCCGCATTCAATCGCTCCAAATCCGTTGTTTCCTTTGGCTTTTGCGTCGCGATCCTGCTGTGGTTCGTGGTCTTCGTTGTTGGCGCAGGAGAGTGGTTCCTGGCCTGGCAATCGCCAATAGGGCGCGGGGCAATCGAGACTTCCTACAACATCAGTATCATCGCATTCCTCGGCCTCATTTTCGTAAATCAGAGGGACGAAGAGGCCGGTTAGGACCCGCTAAAATACCCCTCAGATTCACCCTATGAGATGTAGCCTGAGACTATCCAGCTGAGGCAATTGAAGGACTGCTTTTACCTAGGAATTGTTTCACATTTGAAACACAGAGCACTTGTGTTGACGGGGAACAGACATGGATACCAGCTTCGGGAGGAATGTATTTTCAGGTCAACCAGCCGCTTCCAACCGGAAGCCGCACGGGTCCATTCCCGCTCGCTTTCTGGACAATGACTACTTGATCGGTCTCGGCCTTGCCCTTCAGAAGAAGAGGGGAGACGAGTACCTGACAGGCAGCGGCAACACCGTACAACGTAAAATCGGCAACCAACCGCAACGGGTCACACTCCAATACACCAACCGCTCGTTCTACTTCTCTTCCATCTGCGATGGCGTCATCCATGTGTTCGATTACCTGCCTCAGGATGAACGCATGGCGCACTTCAACGAGTATGCCCACGTCGGCAAGCGCTTCGCCACCATCAAGAAACCACAGATCTGCGAAGTGCACCGCATCATTGATGAAACCAACGCCACAAACGCCATCGACCTGCTGCTGGCGGATTGCCCCGGCAATCTGACAATGCTGCACCCGCTGAAAACCAATAAGTGGTTCAACAAGGACCGCATAGAATGGTACGCCCGCCAGGGAGGCCGCCACTACCGCATCCACACCTCAAACACCGGCGCAGCCCTGCATCAATGGGCCGACAACCAAATCCTCCTGCGCCTCACACCAGAGCAAATAACCCTCCACTCACAAATCCGCTTGCACCGCAAAGATGAAGAGAACTAACTTTTCGCAGTCTTCTCTTAAAGATACCCTATAAGAATTGACCCCGGTAAAGACCGGAGCTGTTTTGCGAAAGAAACTGGAGAGACTTTTTGAGCGGATTTATTATTTTTGCGATCATCGTAGTTGTTTTTGTGTTGTTGGGAAGAGGTGGAGATGCCAGTAATGATCCTGGTTACTTTAGCGGTGATAGTGGCGACAGCGGTGGCGGTGATGGTGGCGGAGAGTAGAACCTGAGTAAGCAAATGCTCCCTGTTATCGTGACCTCTTACAACTGAAAGGTCTCCCTTGCACTACCTGCTTTGGCTCATTCCAATCAGTATCGTCGCTGCCGTGATTTACGATGTTCGTCGTGGCCGTAGAACTCGCAAACCGTTGTCCTACCATTCTCCTCATCGCGAAGAGCCAAACAATCTGGGAGATGTTCATGGTGAGGAACTTTCCCGTCGACACGGCAACTATCAACGTCGGCAAGTATTGGAGCACAAAGAATGGCTTCGTGAGATGGAAAAGAAGCGTCAGGAAATGGAAGATAAAGAATCAGGTCGCCCGCCAAAAGAAAAGTGGCAATAATCATGTAATCAGTATATTAGGCTTCCAAAATATGCTTGATTGAAGCGCAATTTACCCCAAATGGGGAGTGTTTAACGATAAACTGACTAGTAATTCTCAATTTCATGCCGCAGTTCTATCGTTAAAAACTGTAGCTGCCTGAGCTGCATGCTACGCAAAACCACTATTCAATTTTTGAGAGTGGTTATTATGACAATCAAATCGATCCTCTGTTTTTCTGTTGTGACACTGCTGGCACTGCCAGCCTCTGCAGGTGATTTTCTGCAAGGCACTTATGTCGGGTTTGCCGGTGGTCTGGTGTCAAATGCAAAGGAAGACGTGAGTGCTCCTGGGCTAAAGTCATCCCTTGAGAGAAAGCTTGGCTTTAACGCCAGCCTGAATGCAGGCAAACGCCTGAATGAGTACCTCAGAGTCCAGGCTGATATCGGTTATCTACGCTCTGGCTTTGATAAAATCGACGGTGAGAAAGTTAAGAAGGGTAGCTTTTCTGCAGTCCACGCTTCCGCATCCGTTTACTTTGACTATAGCCTCACTGAGAGCTTTACACCGTTTATCGGAATTGGCGCAGGCTTGGCGTCATTCGATATGGGCAAAGTAACCATTGATAATGCGCATTGGGGTTATCCATCGGAGACCTACGAGGTTCAGGAGAGCGTAACGCCGTTTTTGAAGCTGAATGCAGGGGCTGCCTACAAGTTGACGGATAATCTGTCAGTGGTCGGTGAATACAACTTCATGCAGTCAGCTGACTTTGAGTTTAGTGCAAAAAATGCACCCGCTGGAAGTCCAGATATTACAACCAGTTTCCAAAGCCACATCGCTCAGGTTGGCTTGCGTTACAACTTCTGAGTTTGGCTTGGGAGAACAAAAAAAGGGAGCTCCATAGCTCCCTTTAAAACCTGCAATGAGTAACGGGTAAAGCCCCTCAGGACTTCTTCACGAACTCGGTCAGAATAACAATGCGCTGATCGTTGACGCGGCCTTCAATATGAGCGGCGTTGTCTGGAACAAGGGCGATATTGCGAACGGCTGTGCCGCGCTTGGCTGTAAAGCCTGCACCTTTAACCTTCAGGTCTTTGATGAGGGTGACTGTATCGCCAGCTGAAAGCACTGCACCGTGTGTGTCCTTGTGCACGACAGCGTCTTCATCATCTGCAGCTTCCTGCCCGGATTGTGCCCATTCCAGTGTCTCTTCATCCAGATACAAAGTATCCAGCAGATCACGTGCCCAGGCTTCACCGGAAAGCTTGTTCAACAGACGCCATGCAGTCACCTGAACAGCAGGCTCTGTGCTCCAGGCGCTTTCGTTCAGGCAGCGCCAATGGTTGACATCTAGCTCCGCAGTACCGCCCATTTGTGCGGAGCAAGTGCTGCAGACCAAAATGGATTTCTCAGCGCTGTCATCGCTTTCTGGGCCAACTGCAACAGCAGCAAGATCCTCTGTCGCACCGCAAAGCTCGCATTTGTTATCCGCGCGGCTGCGCAGGTCATTCTCAAGTGACATGGCTATCTGCCTTTAGATCTCTTTATTGACGAAAAAGGCGACCAGAGGCCGCCTTTGAATTCTTTGATTGGTAAGAAAGGCTTGCCCGCTCGCCGCAGCTAAAGCTGCTTACACTAGCGTGCCTTCGAAACTCGCAATGATTCACTGGATCATTGCGCCGGGCCTATTGGCCCGAGCGTTTCTCAGTCATCCATCTTCAGCGCCTGAATGAACGCTTCCTGAGGGATTTCCACCTTACCGAACTGGCGCATCTTCTTCTTACCCGCCTTCTGCTTATCCAGCAGCTTACGTTTACGAGAAGCATCACCGCCATAACATTTCGCGGTCACGTCCTTACGTAGAGCAGAGAGAGTCTCACGCGCAATCACACGTCCACCAATGGCAGCCTGAATCGGAATTTTGAACATGTGGCGTGGGATCAGCTCTTTCAGAACCTCACACATGGCACGGCCACGACGTTCCGCCTGCGAACGGTGCACCAGCACGGACAGCGCGTCCACGGGCTCCTCGTTCACAAGAATAGACATCTTCACCAGATCACCTGCGCGATATTCGCTGATGGTGTAGTCGAAGCTGGCATAGCCCTTGGAGATGGACTTCAGGCGGTCATAGAAGTCGAAGACCACTTCGTTGAGCGGCAGGTCATAGGTGACCATAGCACGCGAACCAACATAAGACAGATCAACCTGAATACCGCGGCGATCCTGACACAGTTTCAGGATTGGGCCCAGATACTCATCAGGGGTCATGATGTTCGCGCGGATCCAAGGCTCACGGATCTCTTTGATCTTCACAACATCCGGCATGTCTGCTGGGTTGTGCATCTCAAACTGAGAGCCGTCCGTCATCTCCATCTCATAAACAACAGATGGAGCTGTCGCGATGAGCTCCAGATTGAATTCACGGGACAGACGTTCCTGAATGATCTCAAGGTGCAGCAGGCCGAGGAAGCCACAGCGGAAACCAAAACCAAGCGCTGCCGATGTCTCCATCTCATAAGAGAAAGACGCATCATTCAGACGCAGCTTGCCCATGGCAGAACGCAGATCTTCAAAGTCGTTTGCATCAACCGGGAAGAGGCCACAGAACACAACTGGCTGTGCTGGCTTAAAGCCCGGCAGCGCTTCGGTGCAGCCCTTCTTGTCATGAGTGATGGTGTCACCCACACGGGTATCAGCAACTTCCTTAATAGAAGCCGTCAGAACGCCAATTTCGCCCGGTCCAAGACGGTCCGTTGCCACAAATGCTGGTGTCATCACACCAACACGGTCAACCGGATAAACAGCGCCAGTACCCATCATCTTGATGGTGTCGCCCTTTTTCAGCTCACCATCAATGATACGAACCAGAACCATCACACCCAGATAGGTGTCATACCAGCTGTCCACCAGCATGGCTTTAAGCGGGCCATCCGGGTTGCCAACAGGGGCAGGAAGTTGTTTGACGATCGCTTCCAAAACATCAGGAATACCAAGTCCGGTCTTCGCTGAAATCATCACAGACTCGGAAGTGTCAAGGCCGATCACATCTTCGATCTGCTCTTTGATGCGGTCTGGCTCTGCAGCAGGCAGATCAACCTTGTTGAGCACGGTCACGATGTCGTGGTCGTTGTCAATTGCCTGATAGACGTTCGCAAGCGTCTGCGCTTCCACACCTTGGGAGGCATCAACCACCAACAGGGAGCCTTCCACCGCAGCGAGGGAGCGAGAAACTTCATAGGCAAAGTCCACGTGACCTGGGGTGTCGATCAGGTTCAGCGTGTACTCTTCACCGTCCTCCGCCTTGTAGATCAGGCGAACGGTTTGAGCCTTGATGGTAATGCCGCGTTCCTTCTCGATATCCATGGAATCGAGAACCTGCTCCGTCATCTCACGCTCAGTGAGAGTGCCGGTAGACTGGATGAGGCGATCGGCCAGGGTGGACTTACCGTGGTCGATGTGCGCGACAATCGAGAAATTGCGAATATTGGACAAAGTTTTGGTCGTCATGGGCGCTCAATTACCACTGCTTTGCTCTATGGCAAAGCACATAATAAGCGCCCACGCGCTTTTTTCCTGTTTTCCAGCCAATAAAGTGAATAGCAATCCGCCAGATCTCAGATTTTTGCAGCAATCCGGCTAGAAATGATACTCAAATCCAAGTCCAAACAAATGCGCCGTCATGTCTGTTGAGGCCCTGCCAGAGCTGGAAATATTATCTGTCGTGCTAAGTGAAAAGTCGGCGGTCTGAAAGAACCCATATTCGAGAGTAGCGCCAAGCTTTGCATTGATTGCAATGGTCACGCCACCACGGGCCAATAACGCACCCACAACACCCTGATTGCCTTTGATGGTGAAGGGAGATCCATCAATTTGTCCTGTAATTTCCCCAATAACTGGAAAGGCTGGACCGATACTGATTCCGGCAAATGGGATTACCTTCTTTGTGAGCGGTGAAAGAGGTGCAGAAAGCACAACACCAGCCAACACATAAGCCGCTGCTACCGATCCACTCCCATCTGTCACACCAGATAAGCTCGAGACGTTGTTACTTATGTAGCCTGTATCGAGTTGGAGTTTTACAAAGTCACCCGCGGTGACGCCGCCAAAAGCAGCTGCATTCCAACCGATGTTGTAGTCGATAAAGTTGGTTCGCCCAGTTCCAGGCGAGTAGAAGTCACCAGCTGGTGCATACGAGACAAATCCCTTTGCCCCCGCATACGGCTTGAGTGGAAACATGCCCATCGCAGCTTTTTCGGCAGCTTCTTTTGCGGCCGCTTGCGCAGCCTCAGCTAAATCCGCAGCAAACGAACGGGCAGAGAGTGCTCCTGTCGCCAATAACGCAGAAACTAACATGATTACAGTAGAGGAAAGCTTTCCCATTGCGCACTATCTCCTGAAGTCCTGACGGCAGATTCGCGCAAATAGACAAGTCTTACCAAGTAATTAATGGTGTAATTCACAGAACATGTAAAATATAGGTATGAATTACAATGATATAACTTGTTTTAGGTTTGTATTATTTGAAATTATTATCAGTAGTCTTGCAATATAAAAGAAGGCGACAACCTGCCGCCTCTGTCAACCATGAAAACTATTGAGCCTCTTACCCAAACAGCCCGCTAAAAATCATAGCGAAGGCCTAGGCCGATCATGTGAGAGCCACATCCTCAATCAGTGGGATACTGTAATAAACTCAAGTATTTGTCTGTTATGCTTTCTTGAGGTCTTTTTTGAATTGTGACAAAGCTAACTCAGCACTTTTCTCTTGAGGAACTTACATGAAACTGCGTCATGCAACCAAATCTGATCTTCCGATACTTCTGGAAATTCACAATGATGCCGTCAAAACACTGGCAGCGATTTGGACGGATACCCTGGAGACGCTGGAAGATCGAGAGAGTTGGTTTGAAAAGCGGATCGCAGGCGGGTTTCCGATCATTGTAGCCGAAGATGAGAATGGAGATGTACTCGGCTATGGCAGTTACGGGCCTTTCCGAGAAAAATCTGGTTACAATAAGACAGTGGAGCATTCTGTCTACGTAACACCGCAATCACGCGGCAGAGGTGCTGGCTCCGTTTTGTTGGAAAAGCTGATCGATCTGGCAAAACAGGATGATCGCCATGTCCTTATTGGCGCAATCGACAGTGAAAACAAAGGCTCAATCCGCCTCCACGAACGCATTGGCTTCAAGATCACCGGAGAACTCCCACAAGTCGGCTTCAAATTCGGCCGCTGGCTAGACCTCACCTTGATGACCCTCATCTTAAACGAAGATAAAGCCCCAGCAGCTTATGCGTGCGACTAAGGAAAGGGAGCAACATCGCTCCCTTTAACTTACATCAACCTAACTAGTCTGGGGCAAAAAGAGCTCAAGGCCAAGTAAAGTAGAAAGCAAGATTCTTAGCAACTTTAACGTAGTATGCGTTATGACCCGTTTCTTTATCAATGGTTCGCCCTTCTGCATTCCTATAGGTTAGATCTGCAAAAAGCTCGTCGGCACTTGAGTACTTGCCGACATGATTGATCGAAGATAGCCCCACAACATACTCACCATCGGGATTGAGATACACGATGTAGTTAGACTCGGTTTCAAAACCCCGATCTGCCATGTCTTCCATCATAAGCGTGCCATCACGCATCGCTTGTTGAATCTCAATTGCCATCTTGTCACCGCTTTTCGCGCTGGCATAAATGGCACTCATCACATTTTGGAGTACAGCTGTGCTGTTCGGATCGGTCCACTCTTTTGAAACGTCAAAGAATTTTTGAATGGCTTTAGCCTGGCGGTCTTGTTGAGAAAGATAAGACTGAATAACATTATCCATCGCATCAAGATCAAGCCCGACAAGAACTTCAAATATTTTGCTAATGGCTTTCTTTGCTGGATCATTACTGCTTTCTGCAGCAGATTTTGCATCATGACTTGCTCTGCGCAGTTCATTATCAGGTGTGAAACGAACAATATCTTCAAGTAATCCGATAGCCACTTCATTTTGGGTCATGATAGGGGCAGGATCATTGTTACCAGCAAAATTGGTGAATGAAAAAGAAAGGCGAACGCCACTAGCTTCCATAATAACAGCCTCTACAGAATAAAGAAATTTGCTATTGAGGTCAGCACATACACTGAACCAGCAGACATCATATCTGTAGGTAGCAAAATATAACGCTTACATGCGCTGGTTGATTATTATTTATCTTGCGTTATGGAGTCAAATACTTGTTTTTATTGCGTTTTAATACAATTTTACATATATCTATTTGTTGTGTTTAGTAATGCGCATTTCATCTCTTGCATAGTCAGAAGAGCAACAACACCCCAAACTCACTCCGTCCGCAGTACAGTCGCGCAGCTGTTTGGTAGGTCTGCTACGGAAAGCGGTGGTTTTGGTTTGCGTGGCTTTGGTTTTTCGCCTGGTTTTGGTTTTTCGCCTGGTTTTGGCTTTTTGGGCACCCACGGCTCGTCGGAGAGCCAGTAGGTGAGTTCTTTGCCACAGCCATCGCCAGCAGGTGGGACTGCTTGGTTCTTGCATTGTGTGCTGTCGGCAGGGCAGGCCATGCGGACGTGGAAGTGGTAGTGGTGACCCCACCAGGGGCGAACTTTACGCAGCCAGTCGCGATCGCCAGTCTCAAAGTCACACAGTGCTTTTTTGATGGTGGGGTTCACGAAGATACGGGCAACACCGTTATCCTGCGCGGCACGGCGGATCAGCTTGGCGTGTGCATCAGTCCAGCGATTTGGATTCACCTTTCGGTCTGCGCCCGGCTTGCTGAGGTTGCCATTCAGCATGGAAATCGCGCTCTCAGTCTCACGCTGTTTGGTGCTGAAACGATAGTCCGGCATCTGTCGCAGCCAGATGTCCGCATCCAGACCGATCTGGTGAGAGGCATGCCCCGTCAACATCGGCCCGCCACGTGGCTGAGAAAGATCACCCACCAGCAAACCGTTCCATCCCAGTGAAGGTGCATCTGCAGCCAGCCGCTTCAGGAAATCGATGAGAACCGGGTGCCCCCAGTTGCGGTTGCGGGAAAGGCGCATGACTTGCCAGTTCTCGCCATCATAAGGAATGGCAATAGCGCCTGCCACGCAGCCTCTTGCATAGCTGCCAAAGGAGAGCGGATGCGTTTTTGCAGGCGTTTTTTTGTGCCCGAAGTGATACTTGGCAGCGCCCGGAAACTCCGGCAGCTTGCCTAAGGCCTCTTTGTAATCTTCAACGGAAATCTGGGGTTTCGTGTCAGGAAGAGGCACAGCCTGCGCACCAGCAGCAAACAGGCTTGCGACGATGCTGCCTGTGATTATGGCTGCAGTGCGCTGATAACCTTTCAACCCCAACATGATCCCTCCGATGTGATCACGCCTTTAACGTGAATCACTTTAACTTATCATTCCGGAAGTTGTAGCAGGGGCAGAAGGATTGTGAAGCCTAAAAGCCGGGGCCGTCCTGCCTTTCTTCCATAATGTCTGCCAGTTTGTCCAACTCGGTATCGTGGGATGAAAGCAGATCATCCGCAATGCGGTTCAGCTGAAGCACTTCACCAGGGCGAACGCTGTAAATGTCGCTGCCAAAGTGCGGCAGGTCCGCGTTCAGGCGAATGTATTCCACGCCCGGCATGTCCTTGAACAACACGTCCGCATACTGTCCGGTGGATGCTGTTTGGCCGTGCATATAGCTGGAAAGCAAGGGCGTGCCTTCTTCAGGTGATAGCCAGCCGCTGGTGCCCCAGTTCACCGCTTGAGTGAAGCTGTGTTTCTCTTCCACCGGATTGCCGGTGCCAAGGGAGAGGATGATAATGTCTTTCGGATTCCAGCCATGGCGCCGTGCTTCAGCATAGGCCGCAAGCACCGGATCATTCAGGAAGCCAGCCGCATCAATCATGATTTCCTCATCACCTGTTGTCAGGTTTTCAACCCGGGCAGGTTCAAACCAGGAAGGGGAGGAAGTTGTCGCGCGCACGGCCTGCCAAAAGTAATAGTCATCCCGTCCAGTGGTGTTGTTGCTCATGGAAACAACACGGCGGTTCTTCAGATCATAAGCAGTGAGCAAGATAGCAGTCAGACTGCAGGAAAGGGCACTCCAACCGATATGCTGTTTGATCGCCTGCTCAATCGGGCGTTCCTGAATGCCTTTGTTGAACTGCCCAAACGCGCTGTAAAGGCGCCGTGGCAGCCAATGGCGACGGTTGTTGACGTAAAGCTCTCGAGCTTCAACTTCAAAAAACTCCTGCAAGTCACCTAGGCTCATGGCAGGTTGGCCGGGTTTGTCGCGATCAGGATTTGGAGCTGTTAGACCAGCTGCAATCAGGCCACCGCTGGAAGTGCCACAGATCAAGTCAAAGTATTTGCAAAGAGGTGCAGACTTGCCGCGCTCATACAACTTGGTTTCAAGCCCGCGAAGCAAGCGGATTGGAATAAGGCCGCGTGCTCCACCACCATCAATGGATAGAATAATGCGTTTTCTTCTTTTCATAGACAAACCCGATACAGTGATCTTGTGTTTTAATTTGCTCTTATACGTATCGAGTTTGTCCAAAAATGAGGTGAAGAGATGGCACCTCTCAGGGCAGAAACCCAAGCACTTGCGATTGCAGTGAATTAAGGGTTAAGCCGCCTCGCTCTCTCGGGTGAGTGCAGCAGCCACCTTCGCAATTCTGCCACCAAGTGCCTTGGCGGTATCTTTGTCTGCCTGTGGTGGAACCACCTCAGGACCTTCATCAGCATTGGCTTGTGCCATCACACCCAATGTGCTGCCAAGGCGATTGAGATCTTCTTCAGATCCTTTACTGCTATTGTTGCCCGGCATCAGATCCAACCCGACCCAGATCATACCATGCTGTGCAGCAAACACACTCAGCTGTGTCAGTGTTCCCAGTTTATCGCCACTGCGAGAGGCTGAAACCGTAAAAGCACCGGCGATTTTGTCCACCCAGCCACGTTCCATCCAAACCTTGGAGGATGCATCCATAAAGGCCTTAAACGGTGCGCTCGCGCTGCCCATGTAAGTTGGAGAGCCAAAGATAAGGGCATCCGCCGCAGCCAGCTTTTCCCAATTCACGTTCTCGAGCTCAGCAACGGACATCAGCTCCGCATCTGCGCCAGCATCCAGCACACCTCGCAGCACCGCTTCCGCCAAAACCTGCGTGTGGCCATAGCCGCTATGATAGACAACAATCACCTTGCTCATCGTATTTCCTTTTCTGCACTGTAAGATCGACAGAACCGGTTTATTCAGCTACCAAGTATTCGTCTAATGCATGTAGGGTATAGTGGGTATGCGTCAGGTGAATTTGCGTGGAGTGGATCTGAACCTTCTCGTCATTCTGGAGAAGCTTCTGGAAACGAGGCATGTCTCGTTGGCAGCAACACAGCTGCATATGAGCCAACCCGCAGTCAGCCGCGCTCTACAGCGCTTGCGTGATCTGCTAAATGATCCTCTGCTGGTGCGCATCGCCGGAGATTATGAGCTGACGGAAAGAGCTGCCGAAATCCAAAGGCTGCTCCCATCTGTGCTGGCAACCATTCAGGACGTAATCGCAAAACCAGAGTTTGACCCGGCAACGGCGCAAGAGACCATTCGCTTTTCTGGCCCTGAGTTGGAGGTGAACCTCTACGGCCCACCTCTTCTGAAACGGATGAAGCAGGAAGCTCCGGGTATGAAGCTGGAGCTGAAGAGCAATATCCGCAACCAATTTGAGCCGCTGGAAAATGGAGAAGCTCACTTTGTCCTCTCGGGTCAGGAGCCAAGCGCAGCCACAAGTCAGCTCCACCGCATCTCGCTGGGCCGGTTCAGCTACGTCTGCCTGATGAGCAAAGACCATCCGCTTGCAGGCAAACCAATCTCGCTGAATGACTATCTCGCTCAAGACCATATCTCGGTCATGATTACAGGATCAGGGCAAAGCATCATTGATGAGAAGCTGGCCGCAATGGGCCGCAAACGAAACGTCGCTGTAAAAATCGGCAGCTTCTTCGCCGCCATGCACTTCTGCGGACAAACCGACCTACTCTTCCTTGTGCCTTCAATCTTCGACAAGAAAATCTACGAGGGCCACAACACCATAGCCTCACCGGTGCCGGACTTCCTGAAAGACCACCACCAGGAGTTCTTCCTTTACTGGCACGAATGCTACCACCACGACCCCATGATCCAATGGACCCGCACCCTCATGAAAGAAACCACGAGGCAGTATCGGTAGTTGAAGATTGTGTTTTGAGAAGACTTCGGCAAGTTCGCTTAGAAGCTTTGCTTCCCACTCAAATTGACATGCAAAAACAGACCGTTCTATCGTGAAGTTCCATTTGAGCTGCTAGTCATCTTGTCGAGGACGGCCAAAACTTTTTTAGAAAGACCTATTCATGAAAAAGAACATTTTGATCATTGGTGGAACATCTGGCGTCGGTCTCGAACTGGCAATGCACTATGCGACTGAAGGGCATACTGTTTGTGTTACTGGGCGCAAGCAGCCAAATCTTGAAGGTGTAACTTTCCAGAACCTCGCAATGAACCATGATCCAGTTCAGCTTGGGCAGGACATTGATCGGGTCTTGGACAGCTTTGAACCTGTCCATACACTCGTTTATGCAGCCGGTTTTCTGCAAAGGGGCCATATTGATGAACTTGAAGATGACGATCTGAGTGCAATGGTGAATGTTGGTTTGCTGGCCCCGATGCTGCTGATCCAGCGTCTCAAGAAAAGATCCGATTTTCCTCTCAAGATAATGCTGGTCACGTCAAGCTCTCAATACACCCCTCGCGAGATGGAGCCTGCTTATTGCGCAACTAAGTCAGGCTTGGGCATGTTGGGAGCATCGTTAGTGAGGGATCGAAGTCTGGGAAAGGTTCTCGTGGCAGCTCCTTCAGGCATTAGAACGTCTTTCTGGGACAATACGAATGAAGACACCACTACGATGTTGGATCCCAAATGGGTAGCAGATCAGATCGTCGAGTGTTCAAGCGGTCGCTTCAAATACAAATATGCAAAGCTTCTTCGAAATCCAGCACGAGTTGAGATTGTTGAATGTCTGGACAATGACATGGCACCAATCACGAATGACAACAAAGAAGCTCACCTCGTCTGACAATCACTATGGAACACAACATCATCCTCATCAAACCGGATCAGGAAAAGCACGAGTGGTTTACTGAGAGCATTCAGGATGATCTGGTGCAGAACGGCTTTGAGATTGTTGCGGTGGCCTCAAAGCAATTGTCGGAAACTGAGTTCAAGAAGTGCTTTATCTGCAAGAACTCAGAGCATTTGGAATATATGACCAGTGGCCCTATTACCGCTCTGCTTTTTAAAGGCTGTTTTGCTGTAAGCTTTGGGCGTAATTACAAATACAAGATCCGGAAACAGCACGCTACCAGTAAACTCCGCAACATCTTGCACTCAACAGAGCCCGGTAATGAGTTTGTCGTTCAGTTTGGGCTCTTTTTTCCAAGCTTGAACATTGATGATCACCATCAGTACGCTGATCAGGGTGTTGTCTTTGACTGTCTGGATCAAGGGCAACGGGAGGAACTATCAAAACTGGGAAGCTTCAATCTGATTGCCTCAGATGAAGAACAAGCAGGTTCAGCTCAATTCCGGGCGATATCTAGCTTGAGCAACTGCAGATATGTTGCCGTTCGTGACGTTTTGCAGCCAAACGCCGAGATATTGCGGTTTCGATGCAAGAATGCTTGCTTTTCAGACAATGCATCAGAAGTGAAAGTCTTGTTATTGAAGGATTTGAGCAATCATCCAGCCTCGATCAGGTCGCTGAAAGAGAAGCATAAAATACAAGGAGTCGTCTGTTACAAACCAAGCTTCACTCTGCTGGAAACAGAGATGCTTCGCACGGCGATCTTTGAGAATGGTTTGTTCTGTGTCGGAGGCAGCTTTGGGGAGAAAACCCCCGGTTTCATAAGAGCATCTCAGGAGATTTCCGCGCAGCTTGATGCAGCGTTTGATGGTAGTTAACCACTACCCATTCGACACAAACTTCAGCCCCACGATTGCGGCGATGAGGAGGGCGATGAAGAAGAGGCGGAGGAAGGTGACAGGTTCGCCGAAGAGAAAGATGCCCAAGATTGCGATGCCGGAGGCGCCGATGCCTGTCCAGACGGCGTAGGCCGTGCCGATAGGGATGGAGGCCATCGCTCTGGTCAGGAAGTAGAGCGACAGGAAGGCCGTGATGACAAAGGCGATGGTGTAGAGCGGTTTGGTGAAGCCCTCAGAGAGCTTGAGGCAGATGGCAAAAGCCATTTCAAACATGCCTGCAATGATGAGCCAGATCCACGCCATTCAGTTGCCTCCAAAACAACCATGATTGCTTCCAAACTAGAAAAACACCCTAAAACACAAGCTTATAGTACACCATCAATGCAAGGGAGACTTACCTTTGCTTTGCTGAGGCTGATTGTGACCACCTTCTACCCAGCGACGCGTTGCTTTGGCGATACGGGCGCCGTAAGCGAAAGCTGTGTCACGGTCCGACTGCGGCGGAGTAACCTCCGGCCCTTCATCCATATTGGCCTGCGCAGCTGCGCCATAGTACACGCCGAGACGGTTGAGGTCGTCATTACTGCCAAAGCTGTAATTGTTGCCAGGAGGCATGCCAAGGCTCACCCAGATCATACCATGCTGGGCGGCAAAGGTCGCCATTTGAAGGAAAACGTTGAGCCGGTCACCGCTCATGGAACCGGAAACGCTGAAGCCTCCGGCGATCTTGTTGATCCAGCCTTGTTTGTACCAAACGGTGGCAGAGGCATCCATGAAGAATTTGAAGGGAGCGGCAACACCGCCCATGTAGGTTGGTGTACCAAAGACGATGGCATCGGCGGCTTCCAGAGTGCCCCAGTCCGTGTCTTCATACTCACTGACAGGCACAAAGGTAACGGTCACACCATTTTCACGGGCTCCGCGTGCGATCGCATGTGCCAGCGCCTCGGTGTGTCCGTTGGCGGAAAAGAAGGCGATTGCCACCAGAATGTCTTTTGACATGGGCTGCTACTCTTCAAGACCTGTCAGAATACTGGTCTATTTGCAGCCAAACGCCTTTCAGCCACTCTAAGAAAGCTGGGGCAGATTTAGATGTGCTCGATTAAAATTCTTCGAGCACACCTTGGAGAACCTAGGATTTCTGGTAGGCACCGCTGGAATAGTGCAGCTCGTAGGAATGGCTGTAGATCTCCAGAATGTTGCCGAACGGATCTTCCATGTAGATCATGCGATAAGGCTTCTCTCCCGGATAGTAATAGCGTGGTTCTTTCATGCGGCGCTTACCGCCTGCAGCCTCAATCTTGGCTGCCAGTCCTTCCACATCAGGATCCTGAACACAGTAATGAAAGATACCGGTCTTCCAGTATTCGAAGTTGTTCTCCGGGCTCTCGTTCTGAGCAAACTCAAAGAGCTCAACACCAATACCATCGCTGGTGGATAGGTGAGCAATTTTAAAGCTCTTCCAGCCTTTACCAAACACGTCGGTGCACATCTCGCCAATTGCGCTGTCATCTTCAACGATCTCGCTTGGCTCCATGATGATGTACCAGCCCATCACGTCACGATAGAACTTCACCGCAGCTTCCACATCAGGAACAGAAAGACCAATGTGGGAGAAACGTCTTGGATAAGGGGCGGACATAACAAACCTCGCTACGCTAATCTCAAATGGCGGAATGCCTTGAACACGTTGGATGTAGCAAGTCTGTGAGAAAATAAGAAATTATCATTTATTAGTTTTATGATAATTTAATGTTATGTATGTTGGGGCCATGCTAAACTCCCAATGGCTCAGAACCTTCGTCAAATTAACCGAAACTGGCCACTTCACGCTGACAGCTACTCAACTTGGCATGACACAGCCGGGCGTCAGCCAGCATCTGAAAAAGCTGGAGCAGCAGGTCGGAGCGCCTCTGATTACGAAGATCGGCAAGAGCTTTGAGCTGACACGGGAAGGGGAACTTCTGTTGAGCTTCGCGCTCACAGCCGAAAAGCAGGAGGCAGAACTTCGGGAGGCTATCCAGCAGGATGACCCAAACACTGGTGAAATCCGCATTGCGTGCTCCGGTTCCATGGCGCTCTATCTCTACCCTAAGCTACTCACACACCAGAACCGCCATCCCGGTTTAACGCTGAAGGTCGAAGTCGCTCCAAACCATCGTAGCCTTCAGCTGTTACAAAGCAACGAGATGGATCTCTGCATAGTCACCCAACAAGCACAGCACTCAGCGTTGGAACAGCAGCACATCGGCAACGAGCCTCTCTGCCTTGTCGTGCCAGCAGATTTCAAAGGAAGAGCAGTCTCATTCGGAGACCTGCAAAAGCAGGGTTTCATTGATCATCCAGACGGCCAGCATTATGCAGAGCGCTTGCTTACGCCGAATTTTGAGGAGATGGCATCTGCTAAAAGTGATCTACGGGTGACTGGCTATATCAACCAACTCAGCCAGATCCTCGTGCCTGTCGCGCGAGGGCTGGGGTATACAGTTCTGCCCAAAACTGCAGTGCGCAGCTTTGAAGCACAGCAGAAGATCAATATTCTGGAACTGAAAGAACCCGTCAGCGACCCGCTATATCTGACGGTAAAGAAGCATCGCCCTCTACCTGCTCGGTATGATTGGTTTCACCAGGAAATCGCAGAGCTATGCGGGCAAATGAGCGGCAGCTAGGCTCCTGCATCAGAAGCCTAACCACTAGATTAAATCAACGCTGGGCGAGTTCGGCCACCGCTGCGATCATGCGATCCAGATCTTCAGGACGCGACAGGCGATGATCGCCGTCTTTCACCAAAGTCAGCACCACATCGTCATGGGCCATGCCTTCGACGATGCGCAAAGCATGCTGCCACGGCACAGCGTCATCTTTCTGGCCTTGCAGAATGATGGTCTTGCAGTTGGTGATGATTGGTTCGCCGAGCAGCAGGTTCTTTCTGCCGTCTTCGATCAGGTCACGCGTGATGATGTAAGGGCTGTCTTCATACTCGGAAGGGCGTTCGAAACGGCCTTTCTCCATGATCTCCTGTTTGATCTCATCAGTGAACTCATGCTTCCACATCAGTTCCTCGGTAAAATCAGGAGCAGGCGCAATCAGCACCATGCCAGAGAGGGAGCTTTCCATTTCTTCCGAAGCTTCATGAAGTGCCTTAGCCAGCAGCAAAGCCATCCAACCGCCCATGGAAGAACCAATGACAACAGTCGGACCTTTGCAGAACTGTTTAAACACAGCCACAGCTTCTTCCAGCCAAAGGGAGATGGTGCCATCAACAAACGCACCACCGGATTCGCCGTGACCGGAGTAGTCCATGCGGGTGCAGGTCAGGCCCTTCTTTTCAGCCCATTCTGCAAGCACTTCTGCCTTTGTGCCAAGCATGTCGGATTTGAAGCCGGAAAGCCACAGAACACCCGGTGCACCGCGTTCATCATGTCGCACTGCAATCTGCCGCGCACTGTCTCCTTTGCCAACGCTGATGAATTGCGGTAAGTCAGCACTCATTCATAACCTCCAAACGCTTATCGGCTTATAGTGGCCGGCAACTGTTTGGAAACCTGATTATCGTGCTTCCGCGCGTGCCTGCCTTTCATTTGGGCGAGCATAGTTGGATGCCGCTCAAAAAACATAGAGAAATGTCCAAAGTGCCAACCATTTTGCAAATTGTCCCCGACCTTCAAACCGGCGGAGCCGAGCGCACCACAGTGGATGTGGCGGAGGCGATCGTCAACGAAGGCTGGAATAGCCTTGTGATCTCGCAGGGTGGACGCATGGTTCCTGAGTTGGAAGCAACCGGTGCCGTGCACTTTGAACTGCCAGTGAAGTCCAAGAATCCATGGACCATGTGGCGCAACTCTTATCTGATTGAGCGCATCTGCCAGCAGAACCGGGTTGATCTGGTGCACGCCAGATCCCGAGCTCCTGCATGGTCCGCTTTGTGGGCAGCACACCGCCTGAACATTCCTTATGTCACCACCTATCACGGCATCTACAAGGAAACCAACAAGTTCAAGGCTTTCTACAATTCCTCCATGACCCGCGCAGACAAAGTGATTGCCAACTCTCGCTTTACTGCGGATCTGGTCGAAAAACGTGACCCACGCACTAAGGGTAAGACCTCGGTCATCTATCGTGGACCAGATGTTGAATCCTTTAATCGGGACAACATCAGCGATGAGCGCGTGACAGATCTACGTGCCCGCTGGGGTGTTTCCGATAACCGCCGCGTTGTTATGAACCTGGCGCGCCTGACGGAATGGAAAGGCCAGCGTGTTCTGATCGAAGCCACGCGCCAGCTGATCGAGCGTGGTGGCTATGATGATGTTCTGGTGGTTCTGGCTGGTGATGATCAGGGCCGCGAAGCCTACCGCCAGTCTCTTGAGTTGCAGATCGCAGAGTCTGAGTTGATCGAACACGTACGCATCGTTGGCCATTGTTCTGATGTGCCGGCAGCCCTCGCGATTGCAGATGCTTCTGTCGTGGCCTCCATTGAGGCGGAAGCCTTTGGTCGTGCAGCTGTCGAAGCGCAGGCCGCAGGTGTGCCTATTATCGTTTCTAACATCGGCGCTGTGCCGGAAACCGTGCTCGTGCCGCCAATCGTGAAAGCTGAAGAACGTACAGGCTGGCATTTTGAGAATGGCAATGCAGAAGAGCTCTGTGATCTCATGGCGCAGGCGCTGGATATGAGTGAAGAAGAGCGGGCAAAACTAACAAAGCGCGCCCATGATCATGTCGAGCGATCCTTCACCAAACAGGCCATGTGCTCAGCCACACTAAACGTTTACCGGGAGCTGTTACCAACAGACTGCTAACTGGTTGTAAATGTCGCGTCAGAACCTACAAAACTAGTGTTGACTTACGTGGCATTTTTCCTGATTCTAGCGACGCAGCGAAAATGATGTTCTTGGGAAGTGTTTCTCGACTTGACGAAACAGTTGGAACGAGTCATTGAACTGCAATCAAATATTCGCAAGTTCGGCAGTCTAAAGAGGAGATACTCACATTCGCCGTCCGTTTCGCGCACCGCCACCCACTAAGGAAGGGCCGCGCACCAATAAAGAGATTCGCGTTCGCGAAGTGCAGCTGATCAACGCCGAAGGTGAGAACCTCGGCCCAACTCCAACCGAAGAAGCCCTCGCAATGGCGGTGGAACAAGGTTTGGATCTGGTCGAAATTGCTCCGAACAGTCAACCACCTGTTTGTAAGATTCTGGACTATGGTCGTTACAAGTACCAAGCTCAGAAGAAAGCTGCTGAAGCACGCAAAAAACAGAAGATCGTTGAGATCAAAGAAATCAAGATGCGTCCAAACATCGACACTCATGATTATGAAGTGAAGATGCGAAACATGATGCGTTTCTTTGAGAGCGGAGACAAGGTGAAGGTAACCTTGCGCTTCCGTGGCCGTGAAATGGCTCACCAAGATCTCGGCATGAAGCTTCTGCTTAAGGTGAAGGAAGAGACCCAAGATATCGCTAAGGTCGAATCCCATCCTAAGCTGGAAGGTCGCCAGATGATGATGGTGCTAGCACCTATTTCTCGTTAATAGGCTCAGGTTGAAGCGCTCCAGCTTGGTTTCTGTGTAGCTACTCAACCGAAGCCCCAGAGAATTTTGAGATTACCCGGCACAGCGTGTCGGGTATTTTCATTTGGGGCAACGAAACACGGTTGGAGCACATGGACAACGAGCTGGCTACACACCAAAAGCGCATGCAGGCGCTGGTGGAATACACTGCAACCTCCTTTGAAACACCATATCCCACGCCCTTCGGTGGCGCTTTATATGGCTCAGACGGGACGTTACTCGCACAAGCCTACAACAGAATGGTCCGCGAATGCGATCCCAGCAGCCATGGCGAACTCAACGCCATTCGCGAAGCCTGCAAAAAGTATCAGACCCGTAGCTTTCCCGGCAGCATCCTCTACGCCACTTCAGAGCCTTGCCCGATGTGCATGACAGCAACCATCAGTATCGGAGTGGAAACGTTGGTCTTTGGTGCTTTCACAAATGAGGATGCAATCAACTTCTGGCCGCAGGAGATGGACCTGCGCGCGCGCGATATCGCAGAGCACGTGATCATGCGTCCGAAGATTGAGATCATCGAAGGGGTTGAACGCGATGCCTGTCGGCAGCTCTTCACTGACTGCGCAAGTACCATGATCAAACTCGGCATTCGCATCTAACGAACAAACCTCGCGAAACTAAAGATCGGGGAGGGACGTGATGACAGAAAGCGAACTGGAGCTGCACCATCAGCGCATGAGAGAGCTGATTGCTTATACTGCGACTTCGCTGGAGACACCCTACCCATCGCCATTTGGCTGTGCAGTCTACTCCTCTGAAGGTGAGCTGCTGGCGCAGGCTTATGATTCTGTGATCAAGGAGTGTGATCCCACCTGCCACGGTGAAATCAATGCCATTCGGCTCGCCAGTGAGACCAGCAAGACCCGCAGTTTTCCGGGCGGCATCCTCTACAGCACGTGTGAGCCATGCGCCATGTGCATGGCCGCCACCATCTGGGCCGGTTTCGACACGCTGGTGTTTGGGGCTTACACCAATGAGGACGCTACAAACTTCTGGCCGCAGGAAATGAACCTGCGGGCCAAAGACCTGGCTGCAAGCATGGTTCAGCGACCTGAAATAGCAATTTTTGAGGGTGTTGAACGCCAGGCTTGCCAGCAGCTCTTTACGGATTATGGCCGTGCACTTAAAAGACTTGGCATCAGGATCTGAAGAGCCGAAAACACCCCGCGACACCGTAGTCATGCACACTCTGGCAAGGGCAGGGGTGTAAACTGGTTGAACTCTGGCTATTCAAGCCGAGTTTGACGGGAATCTTCTTGCATTCCCACGCTGGCAGTTTTATAAGGCCGCGTTCAAAGTCGCCCGGCGGTATTCTGCCTCCTATAATTTATAGGAATTAAGACGGAAATACAGGGCATGCCGTGGCGGCTTCTGATGCATCCATTGCAAATTTTTGATCGGTTCGCTGATCATCACAAGAAAGGACGCAAAATGCCCAAGTTGAAGACGAAGTCTGGAGCCAAAAAGCGCTTCAAACTGACCGCGACTGGCAAAGTTAAATGTGCTCAGGCTGGCAAGCGCCACGGCATGATCAAACGCACGAACAAGTTCATCCGTAATGCACGTGGTACCACCACTCTGTGTGATGCAGATGCTCGTATCGTGAAAAAATATCTGCCTTACGGCTAAGCCTTAAAGCTGAGACCAGGAGACAACCATGTCACGTGTAAAAAGAGGCGTTACCGCCCACGCTCGTCATAAAAAAGTTATTAAGGCAGCCAAAGGTTACTACGGCCGTCGTAAGAACACCATCCGCGTTGCTAAGCAGGCAGTCGAGAAAGCGGCACAGTACGCTTACCGCGACCGCAAGGCTCGCAAGCGCAACTTCCGTGCACTCTGGATCCAGCGTATCAACGCTGCGACCCGTGAACACGGCATGACCTACGGCCGCTTCATCGATGGCTTGAACAAAGCTGGCATCGAAGTTGACCGTAAGGTTCTTTCTGACCTGGCAATCAACCAGCCTGACGCATTCAAGGCTCTGGTTGAAAAAGCACAGGCTGCTGTAGCTTAATTGCTAAAGCAGGAAGCAGAAGCTTTTTAAAAGGCAGGTTCCGAGAGGAGCCTGCTTTTTTTGTTGTTCGGCCAAAGCCTCCTCCCTATCTTGGTTCCTTGATAAATGAGGGGAGAGGGAACATGGTCACTGGCAAATGCGAGTGCGGCAAAGTTCAGTTTCAGGTGGAAGCAGTGAGAGACAGCGTCACAGTCTGCCACTGTAGCCAGTGTCGGCGCACAAGCGGCCACGTCTGGGCCTCCACAGTAGCTCCTGAAAGCGCAGTCACCTTCACAATTGACGATGGGCTTGAATGGTACGCTTCCTCACATTTTGCAAAGCGTGGTTTCTGCAAGGGATGCGGATCGAGCCTGTTCTATAAAATCCATGCGGAAGACTACATCGCTATCGCAGCCGGTTGTCTGGATGAGCCAAACGACTTGCACATCGGCAAGCATATCTTCGTCAAAGACAAAGGTGACTACTACGAGATCACCGATGATGCGCCTCAGATCCAACGGTTCTGATTACGGGCAATGCTTGCCATTCTGACCCAGCTCGGTAAAACCGTGATACCTGCGGTGTTTGAAAGTACCAGTGAAAGTGCCCCAACTCCGAAATGAAACAGCTGACAGGATGTTGCCAGACGACTCAGGCCTGTCCATTCACTTGATCACGCAGGCCACTCGAGCCACGTTCACGGACATGTACTTCCATCAAACCTTCCTGTCGTTCATTCATAAGGGAACGAAAAAGGTAATTTGCCCGCACAACGGTGAGCTGATCGGTTCAGAGGGTGATCTCTTCATCTTTCCTCCCGGTTCTATCATCAGCCTTGAGAACAGACCGCTCGTAGATGCCGATTATCAGGCAGATGGCGTCAGCATTGCCAACACGCTGATAGATGCAGTGTATGCAGGTCAACCGGCAGCTCCAGCAGCTACAGGTATCCAGGTGGTGCGTGGAAAAGAGCATAAGCCAGAAGATGTGCTCGCTCTTATGAAAGAGACACTAGCAAATACCTCACTGCCAGAAGCCTTAAGGCAGCACCGACTCTTGGAGCCGCTCATCTGGCTACGCCATATCGGCGTAAACTTGTCAAAGCCTGATACAGACAACCCTTTAAGCAAGGTGCGCAGCCTCATTGAAACCGACTTGAGCTATGCATGGCGCGCCACCGACGTTGCCAGCCACTTTGCGATGAGTGAGGCGACCTTCCGCCGATGGCTTGCCAAGTCCGGGCATGGCTTCGCAAAGGTTCTGCTCCATACCCGGTTGGAAAAAGGTCTGACCTTGTTGCAGTCCACGCATGAACCAATCTCGAATATTGCGCTGGACTGCGGGTTTAATACCCCCTCTCATTTCTCTGAGGCTTTCAAAAAACGCTTTGGGATTCGCCCAAAAGAGATCAGAGTGAGGGAGGGTTGATCGAAATTTGATAGTTTATGAGTGGCACGTGAAAGCGTGTCTTTTCAAAGCAACCTATAGATGGAACATGTTCAACGCCCCAAGTTACTGGAGAAAACATGTTCCGGAAACCACTCATAACTGCTCTGGCCATCGCAGCTTCATTTGCATCTGCTGCTCAAGCGCAAGACTTTAAGCTCACCAGCACATCTATTGCTGAAGGTCAGCAGCTTACGAACCAGTTCGTTTACAACGGGTTCGGATGCACCGGAGGCAACCTCTCACCGCAGCTCAGCTGGTCCAACGCGCCAGAAGGCACCAAAAGCTTCGCCCTTACTGCTTATGATCCAGATGCACCAACAGGTTCTGGATGGTGGCACTGGAATGTGGTGAACATCCCAGCCTCGACAAACTCTTTTGAAGAAGGCGCGAGCAACAACAAAACTTTGCCTGCTGGCTCAATGGAAATCACCAACGACTACGGTGCGAAAGGATTTGGCGGTGCCTGCCCACCGGCAGGTGAGGTACACCGCTACATCTTCACCATCCATGCACTTGGCGTGCCTGCACTGGATCTCCCTGAGAACCCAAGCAATGCACTGGTCGGCTATATGATTGGCGCGAACACACTTCAGACTGCCAAAATCACTGCCGTCTTCAGCCACTAAAGGCTCAGCTTTCGCTAGTGTGACAGTCACAAAATGAAACCCTTCGGGAGGGCAACTCCCGAAGGGCAATATCGTTCAAGCTGGAAAGGCTGCTTAGCCAATCACACCATTATCGTCGCGCTTGATCACGATAACGGAAGAGCGAGGCAGCTTACCGCCATCTGGCCAGTTACCGCCTGGGTGCTGAATGCCCACAAACATGCTGCGGCGATCAGCAGACCATGTCAGGCCGGTCACTTCAGCTCCCTTAGGACCAGTCATGAAGCGCGCAATCTCACCCGTCACAGGATCACCAACCAGCATCTGGTTGTTACCCATGCCAGCAAAGTCACCTTCATTGCTGTCGCTACCATCCGTCTGGATCCACACAAGCCCACTCTCGTCAAACCCCATACCGTCCGGAGAGTTGAACATGTTGCCCGCATTCACGTTTTCAGAACCAGCCTTGGGCCCTTCGTGAACGGTTGGGTTGCCAGCCATCACATAGAGATCCCAATCGAACGTGTCTGAGGCATGATCCTCATTATGAGGACGCCAACGCACGATCTGGCCATACTTGTTGGTCTCACGTGGGTTCGGCCCGTTGACAGAGGTGTCATCACCACCTGCATTAGGCTTCACGCCGCGGTTCTTGTTGTTGGTCAGGCAGCAGTACGCCTCAACTGCATTGGGATTGGCTGAAATCCACTCAGGACGATCCATGGTGGTCGCGCCAACAGCAGAACCAGCAATACGACTGAAGATCACGATGCTGGCCGCATCCATGCCTGTTGTGTCTGGTGTCAGAGCCAACCATTCGCCCGTCTGATCATCATTGAACTTGGCAACATAAAGGGTGCCGTCATCCAGCAAACCATCAGTTGGCTGACCCGGTGCATAAACACCATTGGAGACAAAGCGGTACATGAACTCACCGCGCTCATCATCGCCCATGTAAACAACAACGCGGCCATCTGGCGCCAAAACCGCCTCTGCATTCTCGTGCTTGAAGCGACCCAGTGCAGTGCGTTTGACAGGTGTTGAGTTTGGATCTGTTGGATCAATCTCAACCACCCAGCCTGCACGATGAGGCTCATTCGGGTTTTTCGCTATGTCAAAGCGCTCATCGAACTTGTGGTAGTCGTAGTTGTAGCCGGTATCCGTGACGCCATAGCGCTTGTACCCGGCATCAACACCGTCCATGCGCTCTACAGGAGCTGCATCGGTTGCACCAAAGTAACCGTTGAAGTTCTCTTCGCAGGTCAGATAAGTACCCCATGGTGTCTTACCAGAACCACAGTTGTTGAATGTGCCAAGAGACTGCGTGCCTGAAGGATCAGCCGCAGTTTGCAGCAGAAGGTGACCTGCCGCCGGCCCAGCAAGTGTCATCGGCGTATTGTGCGTGATGCGGCGATTGAACGGGCTGTTCTTCACGATCGCCCAACCACTATCGCCTTCTTCCACTTCAATAACCACAACACCCTGAAGGTGCTGCAGTTTCAGAACATCATCAGCGCTCTTTGGAGTTCCATCTTCATTCTGAGGCAGGTTGATGCGGCGATTGGCATATTCATGGTTGATCGCCAGTAGTTGCTTGCCTTGATACTGGAAGCTCTCCATGCCGTCGGTGTTTTCACCAAACACTTTGTCTGCACCCGCTGCAGAGCCACCGGTCTCATGATCGAACTCTTCAGCACCATCTACCAGAGCATCGCCCCAGCGAGCCAGGATCTTCCAGTTATATCCTTCCGGAACATGAACAGTCGCGTCAGTAAATGTTGGAATTGGCTGAAAAGCAAAACGCGAAACAGACGCCTTCGCCTCAGAAGCGGAAAGACCAAGCACACCTGTGCCCATCACCGCTGCGCCGGAACCAAATGCCAGCACACCACCCAGAAAACCGCGGCGCGAAATTGCGCGCTCAACAACGCGGTCAAATTCATTCTCTTCAGCACGAGGGAAGTTCAACTCATCCCACTCATCTGCTGTGAGCTCATTCGTCAAATCATTAGCCATTAGAAATATCCCGTAGAAGAAGGTGAGCGCACACTAAGGCGCCTGCATGACAACTTTACGAAACAATAAATCCTATAAAATACTGCAGATGTAATATGAGTATTGTATTCATATTATTGGAATCATAGAAGTGAAATATAGATCTGACGAGCGTCAGTTAGCTAACTTGTTGTGATACCTATATATTGTTCCGTTATTCTAATTTTAGATGAGAAAATACTGCAAAATGTGACGAAGATGCTTGGCTTGATTAAGGAGCTCTATGAAAATTCAGTGAATTGACGCCCAACGCTATACGGCTCAACAGGAAATTTCCAAACCCTATAAACCGCAGCATCGATTACCGCAAGTTTCACAGCCACTAAATATTCTGAATAAAAACTTGATGGTCTATGGCTCAATCACCTTTTGCAGGCAGATGCTCTGGGTGTTCTTGTAACCTTGTGCCTCATAAAAGCTCGCGACCTGGCTGTTACCTCCACGTACAAGCAGGTTAACTTTCCAGATGCCTCGTTCGCGCAACCAGTCTTCTGCAGCAGCTGTAATAGCTTTGCCTAACCCTTTGCCCTGATGATCCGGATGTGTGCTGACATAATAAAACCAGCCGCGATGCCCATCCTCTCCGCACATGATGCTGGTGGCAATCATGCCGTCCAGTTCTCCGACAAGAATAGTTGAGTGTTCGCCCTCAAGTGCTTTTGCAATATCCCGAACTGGATCATTCCATTCACGAAAGACGCCAGCGGCCTTCCAAAGAGCAATAACCGCGTCCCGATCGGACAGACGCATTTCACGACAAATCATATGCACCGCGCATAGTAATTAGAAAATAGAAGTTTAGTCACAGGATGTTTTGTTATTATCCCTTGTAATCCAGTCACTTGTAATGGGAGAGAGGATTAATAACAAGGTTAATAATCTATAAGTAAAACTATGAAAACCTTTGCGCGATTGAGAGGTTTTTGACATGGCTTTTTTTAAGCGAAACACACAACTGCTCGCCGAAACTGCTGCAAATGACCAAGGAGAAGTAATCGGTCAGTCTGCTGAAGTGGAAATTACAGAACCTAAGAGTTCAATAGATAGTGCACGCTTGTTTGGTGAGCTGGACGCACTCGCGTTGGATATGGCCTCAGCTGCGGGAGAGCTGGATGCCGTCAACAACACCGCAGGCGCTCTGAAAACAGCCATGGAAAGCCTTCAGGAAGCTTCTGGACGTGTTGTTGAGAGTAACCGGGAAGTGAGCTCAGCCGTTGAGCAGACAGCAGAGCAGACGACCAATGCCCGCGATACCATGTCCAAGTCTCAGGAAGTGGTGACAGATGCACTCGCCAACATCAACAGTCTGTCGACAACCATCAGCAACATCAATCGTCAACTGGAAGGCCTCCAGGCCTCGTTTGCGAATGTGCGTCAGTTCTCCAGTTCCATTGACGCCATCGCCCGTCAGACCAACCTTCTGGCCCTCAACGCAACAATTGAGGCGGCTCGTGCAGGCGAGGCTGGCAAAGGCTTTGCCGTGGTTGCCAGCGAAGTGAAGGCGCTTGCGACGCAAACCACAGTCGCGACTGAACAAATTGACCAAACAATCCTTCAGCTCGGCAAAGAAGCAGATACTCTGGTGGATCTCGGTAAGGGCGCACTTGATACAGTAGCGACTGCTGAAAACGGCACACAGTCCATCAACGATCTCTTCCACGAGCTGGAAGCAATGGTCGATAACATCTCTGCCAACACAGAATCCATCCGCATCGCTTGCGCAAACAATGACGCTGATACGGACGAACTGCTGCGCAATCGCGATGAAATGGTCGGTGTGGTCTCCGCCAATGCTGAGAGCATTGAGCAGGTATCCGGCCAGATGCTAGGAACGTCACAAACTGCCGATGCTCTTCTGGCCGAAGTTGCCGTCGAACATGGCGATAATCTCAATCAGCAGATGATTGAATACGCCAAGGATGCTGCAGCTAAAACCATGGAAGCCTTTGAAGGCGAAGTGGATGCAGGCCGCATCTCAATCAACGATCTCTTTGACTTCAACTACACCCCGATTGAGGGATCAAACCCCGTCCAATTCATGGCGTCTTTCACACAAATGACTGACCGGGTTTTGCCTGACATTCAGGAACCAGTCAAAGATCTGGATCCACACATCATCTTCTGTGCTGCACTGGATAAAAACGCTTATCTTCCAACGCACAGCAAAGAGTATTCCAAGCCTCAGGGCAATGACCCGGTCTGGAACGCCGCCAACTGCCGTAACCGCAGAATGTTTGACGACCGCGCTGGCCTGAATGCAAGCAAAAACACCAAAGAGTACAGCCTGCAAACCTATCGCCGGGATATGGGCGGCGGAAAGATCATGATGATCAAACTCGTCTCAGCCCCCATCTGGATCAAAGGCCGCCACTGGGGCAACACCCTCATCGCTTTCAATGCGTGATGTTGTTCTATAAAAGCACATGGCTGTCGAAAACGGCAGCCATAAAATCAATGCGAATATGCAAAATAAACTACTGAGAAAGGACACCTTGCTCTTCAAGAACATGGCTGAGTTGTGAACTCATTGCATGGTCAGGATCTGTAGTCCGTTGAAGCACCATGCATTTGTTCTGGCATTGATCAACCCGTAATGCGAAGCCTTTTTCTGTGAGCACGTTGATGCACTCCGTTATTGCATCGAAACCATTGAGTTTTGGGTGAAATTCAACAATCAACATGCGAATGTCAGACAAGTCTAATGCTGGTAAAAGGTCGATTTCTGCACCTTCGATATCCATCATCAGAAAGCTCGGTTCAAACTCTGCGATCAGTCGATTGACGTTGACTGTTTTCTGCAGAATTTTTCGGCTGCCTTCCCTTTCAAGTATTGATGAACCAGAGGCTCGTTCTCCTACAAAGAACTCAGACTGCTCAACGTCCTTGAGGGCTGCTATGCCACTGACTAATTGGGGTGACACACCATTCAGCGAGTGATTGGTTTCAATAACCGAGATTAGTTCAGGATTAGCCTCAACACACATCACATTGCTTGAACCGCATATCTTGGCAGCTGCTGCTGATAAGAAGCCAACGCACGCCCCCAGCTCTAACACACGGTCTTCAGGCTTCAGCAACCGTGTCAGAAGATAAAACTCTTCATGCTCGTAAAGGCCGCGAACGATTTGCTCTTTGACATAAAGGTCGATTTCAGATTGAGAAACATCCAACTTGATGCCGCGCAACTTCTTGTATTGCCGACGCATTTTGTATTGATGTTCAAGGTTTTCAAAAAACCGCATTCCAAGACTCCAATAATTGTGTGTAGCAAAGACTTAGGCAACGGCACCTTTTTGAGAAGGAGAAGTCGTCACATGAGGTTGGTGGGCAAGTTGCTTCAAGTATTTTTGTAGCTCACGCGAACAGTAGGCTTGTCGGGATGCATAGATGTCCTCCACGCTTGAGAGCTTCATTGATCCTGAATATGCAGGTGACTGATGTAGGATCTTTTCAAGGCCCTCGTAATAGGCCTTATATTCTAATCCATTAGCGTAGTAAGCTTGTCTGGTTAGTTCTTCTTCAACGCGAAACTTGAAGTCCTGAAAGAACTTGAAGTGCAGCATTGCTCCCCAGTCATCAGCCAGCTTGGTCCTGATGTCGATGCGGTGAACGCTCCACATTTCGGAGTAAGTCGGGTTCCACCTGATAAGGGGAACTTTCGTGAGTTGTGGGCACTGCTTGTACAAAAAGCGCTTTAGGCGTCTTTCTACATAATCTCGTAATGGTAACCGCCAGTGAATATGTGCAGGTGCGAGGTACAAGTTACGTAAGCGATTGAGCGGAAAGAACTCACGCCTTTTAGGAGGAATACCGAATAGGCGTCCTCTGATACCGCCTCGCACTTCAAAACCTGGAGTGCGTCCCTCTGGAGGTCGTGTGATCGCCCAACTTGAGGTCGTGTCAAAGTATGGGCATGCAGAAAGAAATGGGTCTCCTTGCTTGTAATCAACATCAACCAGTGGCTTGTCGGAGTACATGTCGATCAGCGGAGCTATTACGCCCTCTGCACCAACACTGTCCCAATAAGTTGTCAGGTTAGTCAGTTTGGTTTCTGGCCATCCTGGATAAACAAACTGTTCGTCTGTATCCGCCAGAATAGTCCAGCGATCGGTGCAAAACTCATTTAAAATGGCGAGCAGCCAGTTTCGTTTGAACTGCTTATAGAGCTTGCTGGTGTGAAACCGCGTAACGTCTGGCTGTGTTTCCAGAAAAGCTGCTGTATCGTCAGTGGAGTCATTATCGACAACGAAGATATGACTTGCCCCAATACTCCGGTAATGCTCCAGAAAAAAGGGCAATCTCAACATCTCATTACGGGCTCTCGTGATAACGATTATCCCATCTTCCGGCAAACTGATTTTGGGAAACTCATCAAAATCAAAAAGATCGCGAACACTCGTCACTGCACCTGCCCACCAGTTGAGTGATTAGGCCATTAAAAAACAAAAGCCCCACACTCGTTCCTCTTGTTGAGAGGGGAGTGTAGGGCTGTGTTATTGGAGCGTCTTCCCTTGAATTGGGAGGGGCTTACAGTTCGCCGCGGATCACGTAGCGCAGTAGATCAACCACCTGATCTGGGTCTTCGGCCACCGCCAAGGCTGCTGCGTCTACTTCCTTCAGTGGGTGCGTCAGTGCCGGATCGTGCAGCACGATGATGCTTTTGCCCAGAGCTGAAGCGAAGCCGGCATCGAAAGCAGCATTCCATTGGCGGTACTTGTCACCAAAACGCACCACAACGATATCTGCCTCAGAGAGCAGCGTCCGGGTGCGGATGGCATTGACCTTCGCACCTTTGTGGTCCCGCCAGAAATTGCTTTCTTCAGCGCCCAAAATCTCAACACCGCAATCATCGCTGGCTTCGTGATCAGTTACGGCACTATCGAAATGGACAGGCAGGCCTGCATCTGCCGCACCATGTTCAATTCGCTCTCTCCAATCGGTGTGGATCTCACCTGAAAGATAAACACGCCACGTTTTCATCGGCTCGCCTTCCCCTAAGAATCTGCATTTGCCTGCAAATTTTAGGAGGGGTTGTAGCTTGGTTCAAGGTCAAGCAGCTTGTTGGTGACTTCTTTTCGGACACGATCACGTTGACGCTCCAAAGAGAACAGCCGGTTTTGTGCAAGCAGCAAGTCAGCCCGTGCCAGATAGGAGTCTGTTCGTGCAGCGTCTGCAGCTTTGCGACACGCCTTTCCTTCTTTGCCTGACTTGCAGTCTTCACCGCGTGCTTCTTCTTCCAGCCTGTCGATGCGGCGCTGGATTTCCCAAACGGATTCCTGAGCGTCGCTGGCAGCTTCATTGGCTGCATAAAGCTGATTACCCAGGGAATAGCCAACTTTGAAATTCTCTTCAGTCGCAATCGGGCAGACACCACGGTAGTTTTTGCCCTCACGGCCCTGCTCAAAGCCGGAGATCGGCGTGCAGTAACTTTGAAGCCCGATGGTTCGGCCTGCCATGTAAGCGCTTACGTCTGGCGTGACGCCATACTTACTGCAAGCTTTGGTGTGCTCGTTCAGTTTGTCGGAGGTGTAGCCAGCGCGGCCATCAACGACTCCGATGCCCTGCCAATCCCCGATCTTGCAATCTTCTTCAGAAAGAGAGGCACACCCGCTCAGTGCCAATCCAAGTCCCACAACAGCTAAAGCTACCCGCATCCCCAACATGCCTTCTAAACGGTCCATCCGATTGGGCGGTGCCCAGCACATCTGAATGGACAAAATTGGAATCTATGAAAACCCACATAGGAGACTTAACCTGAACGCTTGCTGAATACAAATGTTCTCTATATGTTCTCTTTAAGGAATCATATATCTCTCGATTCGAGAGACAACCCCTTTTCAGTAGGTATTGGATAGTCAGATGACAAAGACAATCGAGTTTAAAGGACGTTGTTTATGCGGCGCAGTCGCCTTTGAAGGTGAGGCACCAGACGAACCAATCAGCACTTGTCATTGCAAGCAATGTCGGCAGTGGGGGAGTGGTCCTTTTGATGCCTATAGCCTGCCTCTGAAGAACCTGCAGTTCACTGCGGGGGAAGATGCCGTCAAGTACTACGAATCCTCTGATTTTGCCCGCCGCGGCTTCTGTTCAAAGTGCGGCTCAAACCTGTTCTGGCATGCAGACCGCCACCCACAATGGAAAGATCGCATCTCGATTGCAGTGGGCGCCTTGGACCAGCCAACTGGCTTGAGTGCAGGCAACCACATTTTCTGTGCTGCCAAGGCTGATTACTATGAAATTGAGGATGGCCGCCCGCAGTATGGCCATGAGGATTAACGGGCAGATATATCCATATCGGATTGTCTTGGCAGATACGCGAAATGTATTGGGGAAGTAGGTATGTCTGATCTGAAGATCTATAAAGGGAAGTGCCTCTGTGGTGAGGTTTCATTCAAAGCAGAAGTGCCAAAAAAAGAGGTTGGCCTATGCCATTGTACCATGTGTCGCCGCTGGAACAGTGGCCCGTTCCATGCGCTGGCGATTCCATTTGATGCTTTGAAAGTTGAGAGCGGCGAAGAGAACATCTCCTATTACCGCTCATCTGATTACGCAAGACGCGCTTATTGCAGCAATTGTGGCAGCAGCCTGTTTTATCACGGAGACAAAATCCCCGAGATTGCTCATGAAGTTTACTTCAGCGCTGGGCTGTTGGATGAGCCGACAGGCCTGAAAACGGCAGGTCACATCTTCTGCGCCAGCAAAGGCGATTACTACGAAATAGAAGGAGACCTGCCTCAACACGAAACAGTCTAATAAAACCGGTGCAAGGTGAGCGGCTGGATCAGAGCATGTTCCTAACAGGCTCTAGCTCCACCCGTTCTCCCACATATAGTCGAGCGCTTCACGATAGGTTGGGAACTTAAACTTGTATCCCAAAGCCCCTTTGAGCTTCGCATTGCTTGCACGCTTCACCTCGCCATAAAACGAGATCGCCATAGGCGAAAGGTCGGCATCTTCAAAAGCAATTGCTGGCGGTGGTTCAACGCCCATCAGACGGGCGGCATACTCCACCACATCTTCAGGCGGACAAGGCGCATCATCAGAAACGTTGAAGATGCCGGATGCATTGTCCTCAAAGGCATGCTGAACTGCACCCGCGATATCACTCACGTGAATGCGGTTAAAGACCTGACCTTCCTTGATAATCCGGCGCGCTTTACCCTTGTCCAGATTGCATAGTGCGTTCTGTCCACGGCCATAGATACCAGCAAGGCGCAGAATACTGACCGGGATGCCGCTTTCTTCAGAAAATACAAGCCATTCCTTCTCCGCTTCAAGGCGCAGCTTAGAGCGTTTGGAGGTTGGATTACACTCAGCTGTTTCTGTAACCCACCGGCCCTCATGGTCACCATAAACGCCGATGGTGGAAAGATAGCAGATCGCTGTTGGCTTCGATTCTACTACAGCATCTCGTGCTGCGTACAGCAAAGGATCGCCATCATCGGTTGGGGCAGCTGAAACCAGAATGTGCGTTGCAGACGAAATCGCCTCTAACAACTCATCACTTGCTGTTTCGCCATCAAAAAGGATCGGATGAATCCCTTTGGATTGCAGGTCCGCCATTTTTTCCTCGGAGCGGGTCGTCCCGCCAATCCAGGAAAACTCGGTTCCATACATTTTCACAAAATGGCGAGCTGAGTATCCAGCTCCCA
>NZ_DS996821.1:23734-25473 GCF_000156235.1 Pseudovibrio sp. JE062 | reverse complement strand
TTAGGTCAACTTGAGACTAATATAGGAGCTATTTTGTGCATTGCAACATTATTTTGCAGTGCAGCAAATGCAATTTCACTTAAGCTGCTGATTGGAAGAAGAAAACTTTTTTATTCTGGCGGTGCAAATCTCAGCTTTGCAGCGAGAAGTTTTAGAGGCACACCACGAACGAGGCGAGGATACGCCTCATTCTCTGCTTTTATTAGAGGGAGACTCAGCTCCGAAACAGCCCTTAAAAATCACCGGCTTTCTTGGCGACTTCTTTGACTGTGCGAGAGGCTTTCTCGCCCATCTCACGCATTTGAGCGCCAGTCTGTTCCATCTGTTTGTGCAGATACTCTTGCTGAAGGCTCACCAGCTCTTCCATATCTTTAACCTGAAACATGCGCTGTGCGAGCTCGAATGCCGAGTTTACGTTTTGCTCTGCAAACGCGAGGGCGTGGCGGTGCATATCGGAGGAATCCTCCTGCATTGTGCTTGAGGCATCTTCCATGCTGCTGACCGCATTTTCGGTTGCATCCATGAAGTGATCAAAAGCCTTGCGTGCCTGATCGATGCTTCGATCAGCAAATTCGCGCATTTGATCTGAAACTTCAAAAGGAACTTTTGTATCTACCATGCTCAAGCCTCCACCCTTCGTGATTAAGGTTCTGTTGGTCGTGCAGAAAGGGCCTATTCCCTCCCCTATTTGCAACTCGTTTACTCTGGTGTGGCAATGCTATACTTAACCATAGGGAAAGAAAATAGGAGCTTAGACGAGCACCGCAGTTTACGGTACCTTAAGTATACAAGGATTGGGGGGTGAATAATTGAGCAGGTCGCTTCTATTGGAATTGACAGATGCGAACTTCAGCCTTCATTTGTTAAAGTCTAAGCCTTTATCAGGATTTAGCTTTTGAAAATGCCGGTGGGTGGGTTGCCATGAAAGGCAAGCTCTGGTTTTTCAAAGCTTACAGATAAGTTAGGGTGGGGCTATAATTGGGAAAATATACCCCTGATAAATTGAGGCAGGTTTCTTTAGTAAGCTTACAGCAAAACCGCTGAAGTCGCTTACATGCCCGTTTCAAACCAGATATCATTTGATAGCACCGCCCGCATTGTGCCTTGGTGCCTGTGAAAGAGAGTAGATTGCGTTTCTCAACCAACCCCTTCTTGGGAAACCTTCAGAGTAAGGACCGAGCTCGTGGCTGACTTTGTCTTTAAACGCCGACAACGGCCGATCCGCTTCACCTGGGAGCTGGACCGAAACGGTTGCTTTCGCAGCTTCTCGAAGGAGTTCGCCGAGCTTTTGGGCCCACAGGATGCCGCGCTGATCGGCTTGCCGTTTGATGCTGTCCGCAAAAAGCTGAAAATGGGCAAGGTGCCTGCGATTTCCAAGGCTATCAAAAAACAGCGCGCGATTACCGGCGCGACTGTGCTTTGGCCTGCCTGTAACTCAACAAAGTTGTTCCTCTGGATCTCTCCGCTCAACCGGTAGAGACAAAGAACGGTGAGTATGACGGACTGCGTGGATTTGGGGTTATCCGCAGTGTTGATGCCAAGAAAGCCGAAGAGATTGTTGATCCGCTTGCAGTTCTTGCCAAACTGCGTGCGGCGCTGAGTGAAGAGAGCGATGATACGATTGCTCCTTCCGACGCAGCTCCTGCTGAACCAGAAGCAGTTGAAGCACCGGATTTGGCACTTACGCTTGAACATGATCAACCTGAGCGCTTTGTTCAAGATGAAGTGGCACCCATTGA
>NZ_DS996821.1:0-23423 GCF_000156235.1 Pseudovibrio sp. JE062 | reverse complement strand
GCAGAGGCATCTGAAGAAGTAACGGCAGAGGCCGCAATTGTTGTTGAGACGGTTGCAGAGCCCGAAGTTGAAGCTGAGAGTGAACCGGAAGCCGATATTCCAACAACTGCGGAAGAGCCTTCACATGAGGAAGGCCTGCACTTCCTTCAGGAAGAAGAAGAGCTTGAGGTTGAAGAGAACGAAGGCTTTTTGCAGCTGACAGATGCAGACGTTCTTCGCGATCCTACTGATCCTTTAGAGATTGCGGTTCCGGCTGAAGCTGAGCCTCAGATGGAAGAACTGTCTGAGCCAGCAATGGCAGACGCAGACACCCCGGCACCTGAACTTACCGAACACGCAACCGCTGAGACAGATCTGCAGGCTTTTGAAGAGGATCTGACAGAGCCTAAAGCAGTGGCAGCGGAGGCCGTTGAGAGTGTTAGCGCTGCGCCGACCATTCCTGAACCAACCAGCAAGGATGATTTTGAGCGCGCCATTGCCAATCTGCCTGATGCACCTCAGAAGCAAAACAGAGCTGGCCCACGCAGCCTTGCGGAGCTGACCAACAGCATTGTGCGTTTGGTCGACAAGCATCCAGTTGCCCGCGAAAACACTGGTCTTTCTAAGCCTGAGCAGGACGCATTCGACAAGATTGCCCGTGCACTCGGCGCTGAAAAGAAAGAAGAGCAGTCTGCAAAGGTTGCAGTTGCTCCGGCTGAAGCCGTTGAAGAAGTTCCGGCAACACCAGAGGAAGCTGCAGCCGTTGCTGTTGCAGAAACCGATGTTGTTGAACATGAAGCTTCCGAAGAGACCGCTAAAACTCCAGACAACATCATTCCACTGCCAGCAGAGCCTACTCCACGCGAAGAAGCTATTGAGGCTGAGCCGAAGCAAGACAATGTGACCCATGTGGTCCTGCCTCGTGTCCCGCCGGACATTGAGGAAGCAGCAGAGCGCGCTCGTGAAAAGACCGGACGCATTCCGGACAAACCAATCGTCGCGCCGATTGATCCGCGTTTGCTGGATCGCTTGCCGATTGGCGTTGCTGTTGTTCGTGATCGAGACGTTGTTTACGCCAATGACACCTTGCTTGAGCTGCTCGGGTATGAGCGGTTCGAAGCACTGAATGAAGCAGGCGGCCTAGAAGCGATCTTCGCTGAGCCGGAAGAATGCCCTACTCCAAGCCCTCAAACCGTGGACCGGATTGTTCATGTACGGCTTGCGGAAGGCGGTGTGCTTTCTGTTGACGCACGTATGCACGCGGTTCCGTGGAATGGCGCTCAGGCCCTGATGATTTCAGTGGTCGAGAAGATCCAAAATGAAGCTACAGCAGACACTTCTGCACCAGCGCAACATACCTCAGCTCCAGTAGCTTCCAGTTCTCAAGTGGAACATCTGCATACGCGGATTGAAGAATTGGAATCTGTGCTGGCCACAGCAACCGACGGCGTGCTCGTGATGGATCAGCGCGGTATCATCCGCAGCGCGAACCACTCAGCTGAAGCCCTGTTTAATGCCAGCGAAGACGATCTTCTTGGTGCCCCGTTTACGACCTTCCTAGCCGATGAAAGCCACATAGCTGCGCTCGATTATCTGGATGGTCTGGTCGCGAACGGTGTTTCCAGCGTGCTCAATGACGGACGTGAGATAATTTGCCAGACATTGGATGGCGACATCTTCCCAACCTTCCTGAGTATGGGACGCGTCAGCAGTGCGAATGAGCAGCTGTTCTGCGCGGTTCTGCGTGACATCACGCAGTTCAAGCGAGCGGAAGAAGAGTTGGTCAGCGCGCGTTACAAGGCTGAGGAAGCCAACACGCACAAGTCAGAGTATCTGACAAAGATCAGCCACGAGATCCGTACACCCTTGAACGCCGTGATTGGGTTCTCCGAGGTGATGCAGGAAGAGCGTTTCGGTGAGCTGGGTAACGTTCGGTATAAAGAGTATGCGCGCGATATCCATCGTTCTTGCTCTCACATGCTGACGCTGATCAATGATCTGCTTGATCTTGCCAAGATTGAAGCCGGTAAGATGGATCTGGCGTTTGAAGCCGTTTCAGCGGCAGATATCATTAATGAATGCGTTGCTTTGTTGCAGCCTCAGGCCAATGAGCAGCGGGTCATCATTCGTGCAAGCACACCGTTGTCCGTGCCGAAGATTGTTGCTGATCCAAAGACGCTTCGTCAGATCACACTGAATCTGCTTTCCAATGCCATCAAGTTCAACCGCTCCGGTGGTCAGGTGATTGTCTCGCTTGTGCTTGATCCTAATGGGGAAGTTCATTTGCGGGTTCGCGATACGGGTCATGGCATGTCGAAGGCTGATCTTGAAGCAGCGCTTCAGCCGTTCCGTCGTCTCAACGCCTCAGCCTCAACAGAAGGGTCTGGTCTTGGTCTTCCATTAACCAAAGCCCTTGTGGAAGCGAACCGTGCTTCGTTTTCAATAAATTCTGAAGAGGATGAAGGTACGCTGGCTGAAGTCACCTTCCCACCTCAGCGAGTTCTCGCCGAATAACACGCTCCTGTGGTGGTTTGACCATCGCAGGAGATCCGCATGCTCACACTGGCCGCTTTGGAAGACGCTTCGCACGAGTTGCGGCGCTACATGGTGCCAACAGCGCTTTACAGCTGGCCCTTGCTGAATGACGCGCTGGGGTGTGAGGTTTTCATCAAACATGAGAACCATGCTCCTACGGGCTCCTTCAAAGCCCGCTGTGCACTGCTCTATCTTCTGCGCCAATCTCAACGTCATATCAGCTCTACCAGTTTTGTCGCCGCAACACGCGGAAACTTCGGCCTAGGCATGGCCTGGGCTGCTAAAGTGTTGCATCAGCGAGCTGCAATTGTTGTTCCCCAAGGCACCTCCAAAGAAACGACTGGAGCTATACAGAGCTACGGCGCCTTCCTCATTGAGCATGGGAAGGATTTTGAAGAGGCTCACGACTTTGCCTGCCAGATGGCTGAGGATTCCAAGCAGGTGCTTTCTCCCGGATTTGACTATGATCTTGTTTTGGGTGCAGCCACTTATGCGCTGGAGATTTTCCGCACGATAAAAGATCTTGATGCGGTCTATGTTCCCGTTGGTTTGGGAACAGGCATCTGCGGCTTGATTTCTGTTCGCGATCTCTTTGGGTTGAATACAAAGATCATTGGTGTGGTTGCGGAGAAAGCAGATGGATGTGCCCGGTCTATGGAAGCTGGTGAATACACGCTGACCTCCTCGGCCAATACCTTCGCTGAAGGCATCAGCGTACGAGGTCCAGCCCGAGAGGCATTTGCATTAATCCGATCCGGTGCGGAGCGCATCATTCGTGTAAGTGAAGACGAGATCGCAGAAGCTATCCGCTTGCTCTACCGCACTACACACAATGCAAGTGAGGGCGCCGCTGCAGCTGGTCTTGCCGGTCTTTCAAAAGAACGAGGCAACCTGCAAGGTAAGAAGGCCTCCTTTATTTTATGCGGGCAAAACATGAACCGCATCTGGATGGCCAAGGTGCTTCAGGGCGACACGCCTATTCCGTAAAATTGGAATCATTTCCGTTCGTTAGACATGTAGCAAGCGCGCACTTATCCTCTTTCCGGCTCACTTGTTTTCAACAACTCTGAGTTTTTCAGTAAACTTTTTGACTGCGTATACGTAAGCCGCAATTGAAAATCATTCGCAATTGCAGACAGATAGCAGCAAAAAAGCTGAATTTCATAGTTTAGAATAGTTCTATCTCTTTGTTTTCACGTAGTTTATTAGTTGACAGCAAAAGTCAACTTTCCGATATAACGGCAAATGACAAGCGTTTGCAGACGCATATTCGATCACTCAGGAGACTATCGATGAAGACGTTGCTTAAGGGAATTGGGCTGTCAGTAGTTGGCTTCGCACTTGGCACAACTGGCCTTGTTGCTTCTGCACAGGCAGAAGGTGAAGTGAACATTTACTCTTACCGCCAGCCAGAACTGATCAAACCGCTTCTCGATGCGTTTACTGAGAAAACCGGTGTTAAAACCAATGTTGTTTTCGCTAAGAAAGGCCTTGGCGAGCGCATGAAGGCTGAGGGCAAGAACTCTCCAGCTGACATCCTTCTTTCCGTGGACATCGGACGTCTGCAAGGCGCAAAAGATCTTGGCGTTACTCAGGCCGTTGAAAACGACGCTATCAATGGCAACATTCCTGCAAACCTGCGTGACGCAGAAGGCCACTGGTTCGGTCTGACCACCCGTGCACGTGTTATCTATGCATCCAAAGATCGCGTTGCTCAGGACAGCATCACTTATGAAGAGCTTGCTGATCCAAAATGGAAGGGCCGCATCTGCACACGCTCAGGCCAGCACGTTTACTCCATCGGTTTGTTTGCTTCCATGGTTGCACACAAAGGCGACGCTGAAGCTCAGAAGTGGCTGGAAGCAGTTCGTGACAACCTTGCACGCAAGCCAACCGGCAACGACCGCGCACAGGTTAAGTCCATCTTCGCTGGCGAATGTGACATCTCCTTGGGCAATACCTACTACATGGGTAAAATGCAGACCAACGAGAAAGATCCTGAGCAGAAGGATTGGGCGGATTCCGTACGCATCCTGTTCCCGAACTCAGCTGATCGCGGCACTCACGTGAACATCTCCGGTATGGTTCTAGCGAAGCATGCACCGAACAAAGACAACGCAGTGAAGCTGATGGAATTCCTTGCTTCTGGCGATGCTCAGGCTATCTACGCAGCGCAGAACTTCGAGTACCCAGTTAAGCCAGGTGTTGAGCCATCTGAATTGGTTGCCTCCTGGGGCACCTTCAAAGCTGATCCAATCTCTCTGAACGAGATTGCAGCGAAACGTGCGAAAGCAAGTGAACTGGTTGACGTGGTTGGTTTCGACAACGGCCCATCCAGCTAAGTTCCAATATCCAATTTGAGTTGAAGCCACTCCATGACATCCAGGCACGGGCATAGTGGATCGCCACAATACAGAACTGCCGCCCCCTCTTCTCGAGGGGAGCGGCTTCTCGCGTTTGGTACCTACTTTTTAACCGGCCTCGTCGTGATGCCGGTTTTCGCAATTGTTATTATGGCTATGGGGTCTTCGGGCAATCTGTGGCCGCACCTCATTTCAACCATTTTGCCGCGCTCTATCTCCACCACGTTTCAGTTGATGGTCGGCGTTGGCATTATCGTTTTCGTGGTTGGCGTCAGCACAGCGTGGCTTGTTACCATGTGCCGCTTTCCTGGGCGGCGCTGGTTTGATCTGGCATTGCTGCTGCCATTTGCTGTTCCAACCTACATTATCGCGTTCTCTTACGTGGAACTGCTGGATTATACAGGTCCAGTTCAAGGCCTGATCCGCGATATCTTCGGTTTCAAAACCTCACGTGATTACTGGTTCCCAGAGATCCGTTCTCTTGGCGGCGCGATGTTCGTGATGGGGTTTGTTCTCTATCCTTATGTTTATCTAAGCGCACGCGCATCCTTCCTGATCCAGTCAGCTTGTGCTCTTGATGTTTCCCGCACGCTTGGTGCTGGCCCAATGCGTCTTTTCTGGAAGGTTGCACTGCCTTTGGCACGCCCGGCTATCGTGGTTGGTGTGACTCTGGCATTGATGGAATGCTTGAACGACATCGGGGCAGTTTCCTTCTTCGGTGTTCAGACCCTTACGTTCTCCGTCTACGATACTTGGCTGAACCGCTCGAACCTGACCGGTGCTGCCCAGATCGCGACCATCATGCTGGTGTTCGTTCTGGCACTGATGTTTATCGAGTACTACGGTCGTCGAAAGCAGCGTTTTCATCAGACAACGGGTACATATCGCGCTCTGCCAAGCTATGAGTTGAAAGGCTGGCGTGGCTGGGTTGCTGTCGTTGTCTGTGCGCTGCCGATTGTGCTGGGCTTTGTGTTCCCTGCCTTGTTGCTCCTGAGCCGTGCGAGCCGACGTGTTGAAGATCTGTTTGAGCCAGCGCTTTGGGCCGCGGCAGGCAACACGCTCTGGCTCGCGGCTGTGGCTGCCGCTGTTTCTATCGGCATCAGCTTGACCCTTGCTTATCGCCGCCGCCTGTTCCCAAGTAAGGTGACCACCACATTGGGTCGTATTGCTTCCATCGGCTATGCTGTACCGGGAACCATTCTGGCGGTTGGTATTCTGTTCCCTGTTGCTGCGCTCGACAATATGATCTCGGAGGGTGCAGAAACCCTGTTTGGTTTTGGTACAGGCCTTCTGCTCATCGGCTCAGGTACTGCGCTCATCTACGCCTACGTGGTGCGTTTTCTGGCGATGTCTTACGGTCAGATTGATGGCGGTTTTGGCAAGATCACACCGCATTACGATATGGCCTCTCGTAGCCTAGGGCAGACCGCCTGGGGAACCTTAGGCCGTGTTCACATGCCATTGATGAAACCGGTGATCTTGTCAGCTACTCTGCTCTCCTTCGTCGAATGCATGAAGGAACTTCCTGCGACGTTGCTGCTGCGCCCATTCAACTTCGAGACATTAGCAACCACGGTTTACAATGCTGCCTCTCGTGAGGCCTTTGAGGACGCTGCTTTGCCTGCACTCTGTATCGTTCTGGTAGGAATCATCCCGGTTATCATGCTGGCCAAGACAAGTGCTGATACATTCCGAGAGAAGCGTGGTAACACGCGTACAGCAAAAGGTGCAGCAATGATGCCTGCTGAATGAGAGTTGGATCCGAAGTTAGAACAATAAAAAAGCCGCCGAGAACTTCTCAGCGGCTTTTCTTTTATCAGAAGCAGTTGAACCCGTTCGCTAACGCGTCGCTGCAGCCAGTTTCAGAGCCATACCAACGAACACAACAGACGCAATGCGGTTCATGACTTTTTGAGCCGTTACGGACTTGCTTAGGCGATCGCCAATGGAACCGGCAGCGAAAGCGATGGAGCCAAAGACCAAAATAGCAGAAAGCATAAACACTACACCAAGCTGCAAGAACTGCGGCATCACTGGACCGTAAGCTGGATCAACAAACTGCGGGAAGAAAGAGAGGAAGAAGATCGCGACTTTAGGATTGGTGATGTTCATGATCACGCCCCGGCGATACAAGGGGATCAACGAAGAATGATCAACCTTACTGTTCTGCTGAACAGGCTCAGGCTTCGCTCTAAACGCTCCCCAAGCGAGATACAGCAGATAACCAACGCCAAGCACCTTCACAACAGTAAACGCCAGCTCAGACGCCTGAAAAATCGCAGACACACCAAGCGCAACCGCAGTTGTATGAAATATAAGGCCTGTACAAAGCCCCAGCGTGACCGCAATCCCAGCCATGCGCCCGCACACAGCAGACTGTGTCAGTACAAAAATGTTGTCAGGGCCAGGTGCCAATGCCAGCAAAACAGTGACGGTGAAGAAACCGGCGAGTACGTCTATTGGGATCACGCAGTGCTCCAATATTTTACCAAAAACCTCTATTTTCATAATTCATTAAGGCATAAGAAACAAGCGGCATCACCATTCCCATGACTAGGCGTCAGGCTTGGTAGTTATTAACTGCTATGGAAAGCATCATGAAAAAACTCATGTTTGGAAGCCTTATGCTTCTTAGTCTGGTCGCCAGCCACACTCTTGCTCAAGACTCCAATTTGTACAACTGGCTGATTGGGCTAGATGGCAAAAATCAATCCCTTGTGCTTAAGCAATCTACGCTTTTGGGGAAAGGAAATTTTAAAATCGCATATAAAATGCGGGGACCCGACGAAGAGGTGGTTCTTAAGACCTGTCCAAATGATGAGGGAGGTACAGGTAGCTGCATGAGGGAAATGCAGAGCCAGATAGAGGATTATGTGACGTTGCAACGGGACTTCAGGGATCGACTGGTGTCGTTTTATCCAGAAAACCCAGATCGTGTCAGCCCTTTTGTCTGTGCTGACGATAAAATTGCTTCCGAGGACAAGAACTGCGCTGTCATTCTGGAGAGTTATCTTGATGGCATCTGGCAGCGGCTTGACGCAGACTTCGGACAACTGGCAGACGTCTGTTTATGGCACCAAGGCGTTGAGTTGGAAGCTTTTCAACAAGAACTCTTTAAAGACCTTAAAGGATCATTTGACAGGGCTGGCCTTGGTGACTTGATGTCTGAGCAAAATGCCAGCTCTCTAGCAGACATTTCTTCAAGTTTGCTCCGGGTAGAGTACTTTCTTGAAGATCTTCAAGGTGCTTTTACAGAGCAAGGCTTTTTTATGAGTGACACTGGCGTCGGCGAGGTTGAAGAGAGCTTTAACACACGCAACTGTCAGGTTAACTGGTTGTGTGCTATTGCTAAAGGCGTGTTTTCTGAAGCTCGCTGCGAGTTTGTGCAGGAAGAAGACTAAAACGCCTGACAGGATGTCGGTTCGCTTTTTTCGGCAGCTAGCATTGGCTGTTAGTAGGAGCAACGATATGGGCAAACTAGATTAAGACGGTATTGACCGCAGATACTACTTACTAAGGGTTGCCCTTATCTTCTGTCAGCTTCTCGGCCCTATCAGATAGCAATGGGCCAGGCCTCCAAGTGTAGCGACTGCGGCGCTCTGTATAAAAGCTTAGTAACCGATTTCCCGGATAAATATATTTACTGAAGAAGTAATAGAGCATCTTCACTTGAACAAATGGTCTGATGTTTTCAAACCATTTTTTCTGCGTGTGCCCTACCCCGTCTATCAAGATTAGCTTAAAGTTGCCATCTTTCAGCTTCTGGACACAGATATTCCAAGGACGGATATCTCGACATAACACCGCCTCTTGGATGAGATCCCGTCTAAATCTCTTTAAGGCTTCTTGAAATTCTCGGGTTTCAATAAACTCCGGATCTTCTTGAAGAACCTTCATCAGAATTTGGGATGGCCGACCCGTATCGTGATCAGTAACCAAATCATACATTGCACCGAAACCATGATTGGTCTCGATACTGCCTCTGTAGTTCGAAATGACTGAAAATTCTCTGTGATTTCTTTGTTGCATCAACTGCTCGAACAGTTGGGCTTCAGCTAAAGTCGATCCAGATCCCTTCCCGGTCTTGCTTGCATCAACCTTGATGCAAACTTTCGGATTTTCAGGGTGCAGATAGACCTTACGCACTCCGCCGAGCGCGATCAATTGCTCTTCATTCAGAGTTATCACAGAACAGATACCTTCGTTGAGAAGGGTCGTATTTAGCAATTATTCTTATTAGTTACAAATAAAAAGAGAGGACAAATTGCCCTCTCTTGTCTTGCTGAGAATGTAGCTTGGTTAGTCTACCAAGTTTGCTTCAGTTTTTTCTTTGATCTCTTCCAGGGTCACACCGTCGGCCATTTCGACGACTTTCAGGCCACCTTCAACCACGTCGAACACACCAAGATTGGTGATGATGCGATCTACGCAGCTCACGCCGGTGAGTGGCAGGGCGCATTTATGCAGCAGTTTTTTGTCACCGCGTTTGTTGGTGTGGTCCATGATGACAACAACGCGTTTAACGCCAGCCACCAGGTCCATAGCACCGCCCATGCCTTTGACCATTTTGCCCGGGATCATCCAGTTGGCAAGGTCACCTTCTTCGGAGACTTCCATTGCGCCAAGGATGGACAGGTCGATGTGACCGCCACGGATCATGCCGAAGCTATCTGCGGATGAGAAATAGCTGGTGCGATCCAGTTCTGTGATGGTCTGCTTGCCAGCATTGATCAAGTCAGCGTCGACTTCATCCTCAGTCGGGAACGGCCCCATGCCGAGCATGCCGTTTTCAGACTGCAGTGCAACGTTCATTCCGTCAGGAATGTAGTTTGCAACGAGTGTCGGGATACCGATGCCAAGGTTTACGTAGAAACCGTCCTGGAGTTCTTTCGCCGCGCGGGCGGCCATTTCGTCACGATTCCAAGCCATGATTAATGTCCTCCCTCAAGCTTCGCGTGTGGTGCGCTGTTCGATGCGCTTTTCGAATGAACCAACAACGATACGGTCGACGAAGATACCCGGAGTATGGATCTGATCCGGATCCAGCTCACCGATCTCAACAAGCTCTTCAACTTCCACTATGGTGGTCTTACCAGCGGTTGCCATCATTGGGTTGAAGTTGCGTGCTGTCTTGCGGAAGATCAGGTTGCCTTCTTTGTCGGCTTTCCATGCTTTCACGAGAGACAGATCTGAGACCAGACCGGTTTCCATGATGTAGGTTTCACCGTTGAAGTCTTTGTGCTCTTTGCCTTCTGCGATCAGGGTACCAACACCGGTCTTGGTGTAGAAACCCGGGATACCTGCACCGCCTGTACGAATACGCTCTGCCAGAGTACCCTGAGGGTTAAACTCCAACTCGAGGTCGCCATCCAGATACTGGCGCTCGAAGGTTGCGTTTTCGCCAACGTAAGAAGACACCATCTTCTTGATCTGACGTGTCTGCAACAGCAGGCCCAGACCGAAGTCATCAACGCCTGCGTTGTTCGAGATGGCGGTCAGGTCTTTTGCGCCGGAATCTCGCAGCGCAATAATCAGGTTTTCAGGAATGCCACAAAGACCAAACCCACCTGCCATGACGATCATTCCGTCAAAGGTAAGTCCTTCCAGAGCAGCGGCAGCACTTGGATAAACTTTATTCATTATAAACTCCCAATACATGAGTTGGTAAAACTCACGTTTCTCATTCCCCAGAACGCAAGCAATACCGCCTTTTCATGCTGGCAACAGGATCTGACGAATCCATCAGTGTCAGCATCCTGCCTTTCCCTCCTAGGGAAAATAGGTATAGCGACGTCACCGTTGATAGACGTGTTTTATGTCCTCGCCAAGTGCTCTTTGTACCGAGAACGACTATTTATTGAGGTGAAAACCATAAAGCTGGGAGGAATGAGTGTTTGCAGTGCACAATTGCGCTAAAAAACCTCCCAGATTCATGAAGTTTCCTAAAGGTGGGCTGCTGCGAGTCGCTCTTCTTCCATGCGCTTCAGTCTTTGCCGCTTTGTGAGGAGAGAGGCAAAGATGACACCAACAGTCACCAGAGCGACTAGAATGGTGCAAATGGCGTTGATCTCAGGCGTGACCCCCAAACGGACTTGCGAATAGATCTTCATTGGCAGGGTCGTGGATCCCGGCCCTGAGTTAAAGCTCGCAATCACCAAATCATCCAGTGACAAAGTGAAAGCCAGCATCCAGCCTGCCAGCACGCCCGGGAAGATCTGTGGGAGCGTTATACGGAAGAATGTGCGAACAGGCGGGCACCCCAGATCCATGGCAGCTTCTTCCAAGGATCTATCAAAGCCTGAAAGACGTGACTGGACCACGATTGCCACGTAACACATTGAGAAGGTGGTGTGGGCGATCATAATGGTCCAGAAACCACGGTTCTGATCGATGGCTACAAAGAGCAGTAGTAGAGATAGGCCGAGAATGACTTCTGGCATCACAAGTGGTGCGTAGATCATGCCGGAGAATAGCGTTCGTCCCCCAAAGCGCCCTTGCCTTGCCAAGACCAGCGCTGCCAGCGTACCGAGCACAGTGGCCAGTGTAGCTGATGTGAGGCCGACACGAAGCGTGACCCAGGCAGCTTCTAGCAGTTGCTCGTTTTGTAGCAGTGAGGCGTACCATTTGGTTGAGAAACCGGTCCATACAGTTACTAATCGTGACTCATTGAATGAGAACACAATCAGGATAACAATTGGCAAGTAGAGGAAACTGAAGCCCAAGATCAGCGATGTGAGATTGAACCAACTTGGTTTCGACGGCATCACACATCCCCCTCATTACGACGGGTCTCATGCCGTTGGAACAACATTATCGGAATTATCAGCAAGGCCAGAAGGACGATGGCCACAGCAGAGGCGACTGGCCAATCGCGGTTAGAGAAGAACTCGACCCAGAGCGTTTTGCCAATCATGAGGGTTGAAGATCCGCCTAAGAGATCTGGGATGACAAACTCGCCAACAGCGGGGATGAAGACGAGGAAGCAGCCCGCAATCATACCTGGCAGAGCAAGAGGAACCGTGACACGCCAGAAGGTCTTCCATGGCGGGCACCCAAGGTCTTCTGCAGCCTCAATCAATGTGGTGTCCAGCTTTTCAAGAGAGGAGTAAAGCGGGAGTACCATGAAAGGCAGATAGGAGTAGATGATACCGATATATACAGCGATACTGGTGTTGAGGATGACCAGCGGCTCATCGATTACACCAATCGTGATCAATGCTTGATTAAGTAAACCATCTGTTTTGAGAATGCCGATCCAAGCGTACACACGGATCAGGAAGCTGGTCCAAAATGGTAGGATCACCATCATCACTAATGTCGGATGCCAGCTGCGTGGAGCGCGTGCCATGCCGTAAGCAATTGGAAAGCCGACCAGTAAAGTCAGTAATGTGGATAGGAAAGCAATTTGCAGGCTAGTGACATAGGCCTGCCAATAAAGGGCATCCTCCGTCAACCAAATGTAATTGTCGAGTGACCATCGCTCTGCTGCTTCCCACAAGCCTGCAAGACCTTTGCTCCAATCAATGACAGGCAGATAGGGCGGAATTGAAACTGCGGCTTCTGATAGGGAGATCTTTGCAACAATGACAAAGGGCACCAAAAAGAAGAGGAGAAGCCAGAGGTATGGCACACAGATGAGCGCAAAACGGCCCCAGCCCCCTTTAGGATTGGTCGGCGCATTCTCCGGTTCCTCAGGCTTATAACGTGGAACAGGCACTGTTTCTGAACGGGTGATGCCTGTAGAAGAGAGGCTGGGATCTGTCATCGGCTTCCCCTCATCGTGTCAGGATGACGCCGGCATCACTATCCCATGACAGCCAGACCTGATCTTCCCAAGTGATTGGGCGCTCCACCAAACGCGTGGTGTTTGCAACAATCGCTCTTAGAGTTTCAGTCTCCGCCACTTTGATGTGATAGATGGAAACATCTCCCATGTAGGCGATATCCCAGACTTCCCCCTGAATAGCATTGGTTCCGGGATGTTCCGGCTTATCAAAGGAGATGCGCATTTTTTCTGGACGGATTGCCAGAGCCGCGTGATCCCCGACACAGGCTGGTGTCGGATAGCGCACATCCAGATGGTCGCCCAGAACGGATGAGAACATCTGAACGTTTTCATTCTCCTTCTTCGTGACCTGACCATCCAACACGTTGATGTCACCGATAAACTCCGCCACGAAGCGTGAGTTAGGCTGCTCGTAGATTTCACCCGGTGTGGCGTTCTGTAGAATTCTGCCTTTGTCCATGACAGAAATACGATCTGCCACTGTCATCGCTTCTTCCTGATCGTGGGTCACAATGAGGAAAGTCATACGCAGCTGCTCTTGTAAGTTGATGAGTTCCAGTTGCGTTTCTTCGCGGAGTTTTTTGTCTAACGCTGCGAGTGGTTCATCCAGAAGCAACACCTTTGGACGTTTGGCGAGAGATCTTGCAAGGGCTACGCGTTGACGCTGACCGCCGGAAAGCTGATGAGGTTTGCGTTTGGCAAAGCCTTCCAGCTTCACTAAACTGAGCATCTCATGAACACGACTTTTGATTTCCCTGGCAGGAAGACCATCCATTTCCAATCCAAACGCAATGTTCTTCTCAACATTCATATGCGGGAACAAGGCGTAAGACTGGAACATCATATTCACTGGACGCTTGTATGGCGGAACACCCGCAAGGTCCTGTCCCTCAAGAAAGATCTGGCCTTCTGTCGGCGCTTCAAATCCAGCCAACATTCTCATCAATGTGGTTTTGCCGCATCCTGAACCACCAAGCAGAGCGTGAAACTCTCTCTTGTAGATCTTGAGGGAAAGATTATCGACGGCTACAAAATTGCCAAAACGCTTCGTGATATTCCGAAATTCAATAAAGGGCTGCTCGCTCGGGTCGTCCCAAGGTGAAAATGCGCGACGTACAGGACCCAGCGGTTTCTTCGCCAATACTCCAATCCCTTTCAATGGCCTGTTTGTTCAATAGGTTAAGGTGGAGCTGCAGTATGTGAGGCAACTCCACCCTCAAAGGCCAATTGGTTTTAATGACCCGTCTTTACGGTTGTGAACGTGCGGTTCATGATGCGCTGTGCCTTCAACGGCTTGGCACCGATGGTGTACAAACGCTGCTTAACTTCATCTGTTGGGTATATATTTGGATTTGAGGTCACTTCCTCATCCACCAGAACCGTCGCGTCTTTGTTGCCGTTTGCGTAGTAGACGTAGTCCGACATCTTTGCGATCACTTCCGGGCGCATCAGGTAGTTGATGAACTCGTGTGCCTCTTCAACGTTCTCTGCATCAGCTGGGATAGCGATCTGGTCAAACCACATCTGAGCACCTTCGTTTGGAAGGATATAAGTGACTTCAACGCCCTTATCAGCTTCTGCTGCGCGGTCTGCTGCCTGAAGCACGTCACCAGACCAACCATAGGCAAGGCAGATGTCTCCATTTGCAAGACCGTTCACAAACTCAGAATTGTGGAACTTGCGGATGTAAGGACGGATGGTTTCCAGAAGCTCACCTGCTTTGCGAATGTCCTGAGGGCTGTTGGAATCTGGGTTGAGGCCGAGGTAGTGCATTGCTGCCGGGAACATCTCATCCGGCTCATCCATGACATATACGCCGCAATCAGCAATCTTGGAGAGCTCATCAACATCAAACAGCAGATCCCAACTGCCGATTGGTGCATCTGGATTCAAGGCGCGGATTTTCTCTTCATTCACGCCGTACCCTGAGGTGCCCCACATATAGTTGACGGAGAACTCATTGCCCGGATCAAACACTTCAATACGTTCTTGCAGAAGTGGATCCATGTGCTTGAGGTTTGGGAGCAGATCTTTATCGAGCTTTTGATAGACACCGGCCTGGATCTGGCGTTGGAGGAAGGTGGCGCTGGGAACTACAACATCATAACCAGTTTTACCAGTTAGCAGCTTTGTTTCCAAAACCTCGTTGGAGTCGAAGGTGTCGTAATTGACCTTGATCCCAGTTTCCTTTTCGAAATCTTTGAGAACTTGTGCGTCAACATAGTCGGACCAGTTGTAAACATTTACCACTCGATCCTCGGCAAGAGCGGCTGACATAGAAAGCGCGAGTGCCGCAGCTCCTGACAACAGAATTATTCTTTTCATTCTCAAATACTCCAATTTCAAAAACAGAGGTTTTGCGGGCGTTTTCGCCGCTCTCCTCTGCATACAGCCGCCATGGTCTATCTTTCTGGTGACGGATTAATTTCGGCTACATTCCAAACCAATATTTTATGGGAATACCGAAGGCGCACAGTGCGCCAACAGCATTCAGCTCAGGTGATATTCTGAGGCATTCGGATTTCTACTGAGTAGCATTAATCTGTGTCCATAGCAGGTTGGCTAAACATCACTATTTTGGAGAAAATGCGTTCGTTTTATACAGATTTTCGATAGCTACCGTAGGGAGAAATCTGGTCGACCTTGTTGGACTTTGCTGAGTATCAGGCCAATCGTTGGTCCGGCGCACTCCTACCCATGAAGCAAACACGAGATTGAGAAAGGGATAGAGCAGAGGTCATTCGTAGCTGCTTCTCTAAAATATAGTTTATCAATGAGATAACAGGCTAAAAAGCACATATCACCAAATGACCTTGAGGAAGAAATGTGGTTGCTTTTGGTTACAGATAAATTTCTAAACCAAAACATCTTTGCGTTGCGGCCAGAAGGCAAAATCACAGTTTTAAGGTCTGAGGATATTTGGGAGATAGAAGTATCTCTGCTAAACTGGCTATCCATCCAGAAATCAAACTGGATTCTTTTAACAGCCACAAAGAGCTGATTTCCCTTTTTATTAGTGAATGACTGCCATGACTATTTGGCGGCAAACCTATTGGATATCCTATGAGTTCTGAAATTAATTCGGATGATGAAGCGGCGCTCAATATGCGCGGTGTGCGCAATCTTGAAGAGGCGCGCACCTGGCTACAAGCCCGGAACATTGGAGATATTGAGTGCGTTGTGCCTGATGTTGCAGGCGTGCCCCGTGGCAAGATGATGCCGACAAACAAGTTTTTCAGCAGCAACACGCTGACAATGCCCTCTTCCATCTTCGCGCAGACCATCTCCGGCGACTATCCTGAAGATGACGATCGCTTTCAGTACAATCCAACGGATGGCGATCTCTATTTCAAACCTGACTATTCTACGCTGACCGTCGTGCCATGGGAGACAGACCCGACGGCTCAGTTGCTACACGATGCGTTCACCAAAGATGACAAGCCCTTCCCGATTGCTCCACGCAATGTCTTGAAACGTGTTCTTGAGCTTTACGATGCAGAGGGATGGAAACCTATTATCGCACCAGAGGTAGAGTTCTATCTGGTGAAGCCCAACACCGATCCTGACTATCCTCTGGAACCACCTGTTGGTCGGTCAGGGCGCCCAGAAGTTGGACGGCAATCCTATTCAATTTCTGCACTGAATGAGTTTGATGAGCTGATCGACGACATTTACGATCTTTCCGAAGCTCAGGGCCTAGAGATTGATACGCTCATTCATGAGGAAGGTGCCGCGCAGATGGAGATCAATCTGCGTCACGGCAATCCGCTGGAACTGGCGGATCAGGCGTTTATGTTCAAGCGCACCATTCGTGAGGCTGCACTGCGACACAACATCTACGCCACCTTCATGGCAAAGGCGATGTCCTCACAGCCGGGCTCGTCCATGCATATTCACCAGTCTATTCTTGATCGGGAGACCGGCCAGAACATCTTCAACAACGCCGAGAATGAAGCGACACCTGCATTTTATCACTTCATCGGCGGGCATCAGCATTACATGCCAGCCTTGATGCCGATTATGGCACCCTATGTAAACTCATATCGTCGCTTTGCGCGCGACAGTGGGTCACCCACCAATCTGTTCTGGGGTTATGACAACCGTACAGTTGGATTGCGTGTTCCGAGTTCATCTCCTGATGCACGACGGCTGGAGAACCGGGTTCCGGGGTCTGATGCAAATCCTTATCTGGTGATCGCTGCGAGTCTGGCAGCTGGGTATCTGGGCATCAAGAAAGGTATCAGTCCGGATAAGCCTCTTGATACAGACAACAGCGAGGTGATGAGTAAGCTGCCGCGGACGTTGCTGCATGCAGTTGATGAATTCGAAGCTGACGAAGATTTGCTTGGTATCTTTGGCGAGCAGTTCGTGGCCACTTATCGCGCCATCAAACTGGAAGAGTACGAGACTTTCATGTCAGTTATCAGCGCTTGGGAGCGTGAATACCTGCTCATGAACGTCTGATTCCGACTCTCAAGGGGGTGGTTTACGCGCGAAACTGTGGATACCACACCCCATAGTTGCGACTCTCAAGATGTAACAACTTAGCCTCTAACAATATTCGTTGAGGCCTTAAGTAGCATAGTTACGAAGAGATACTTTCAAGACCGTAAAATTTAAACCGATTAAGACTTTGAATTTAACTAATTACAAATACATATACGGCTCTAAATTTCGTTAAAACATCACATAAATGTGATCATATATGAAATTATACTTACATATTTTTGCATTTACTGGGTATTTAATTTCTTAAATTCTATTCTTTCATGCAATTTTTGATTTTATTTAATTTTATCACAACTTTATGTCTAATTTTAAATACATTTCAAATATTGTTTATTACAAGCCATATTCGAGGCTATTGATGGCGGTTAATAGGTTGCGAACGCAATTATAATCGCATTTGCTGGTTTTTGAGGACATCACATGCCAGATCAGAAAAAGAGTATTCTTCTCGTTGAGGATGCCAATTTCTTCGCTCGCGTTACTGAAAGCGAGATTGAGCGTGCGGGGCATTATCATGTCACGACGGCGAAAACGTATGCTCAGGCAAAAGCAATATTGGAAGAAGGAAAGGTAAAGCCGTTCCTTGCTCTTGTTGATCTGACGCTACCAGATGCGCCAGATGGTGAAGTCGTGGACCTGACCATCAACGCAGGCCTACCTACGATTGTGTTTTCCGGGCGGTTTGACCAGACCACACGCCGGTCCATTTTGAAGAAGGGGATCGTTGACTACGTTCTGAAGGATTCCCCCGCAAGCCTCGGATATCTTGGGGAGTTGGTGAACCGCGTAAACCGGAACATGAACACCAAAGTCATGATCGTTGATGACTCCTCGCATGCCCTTGCGCTGCTCAAGAAGCGGTTGCAGCTGTATTGCCTGCAAGTGATCACTGCAACTTCTGGTGAGCAGGCGCTCGAAAAGCTTAAGCAGAACCCTGATATCAAGCTGATCATCATCGATCATTTGCTGCCCGGTGCTACTGGGTTTGAGGTGATGACACAGATCCGCCGGACACACAGCTTCAACACGCTGGCTGTTATTGGCATTTCAGCGACAGATGATCCTGCTCTCACAGCGAAGTTCCTCAAGTCAGGAGCAAATGACTTCCTCAATAAGGCCTGTACACCTGAAGAACTGATGCTGCGTGTGTCACAAAACCTCAATCAGCTGGACCGCATCACAGAGCTCACTGAGATGGCGCACCGTGATCCAATGACTGGTTTGTTCAATCGCCGGCATTTGTACAACACGGTCGATAAGCTCCACAAAGACCAGATCAGAGCTGGCAAGGCTATGCGATATGCCATGATCGACATTGATCGCTTCAAGCAGATCAATGACAAGTTTGGTCATGAAACCGGAGACAATCTGATTATCTCGGTCGCGCATCGTATCTCTGACCTTCTTCCACCTAAAAGCGTTGCTGTTCGGATTGGTGGAGATGAGTTCTGTGTTGCCTTACCGGATATTGATGAGCCGACGTCCAAGCAGTTTCTCTCTGAGCTGAGAAGCTCCATGCCGGTTACAGATCCGGGCAACGACGAACATACGTTTGCACCGACAATCAGTGTCGGACTATCTGCAGGTCATGAGGACTCAATGGCGAGTGCTCTGCGGGTTGCGGACCGTTGCCTTTACAGGGCCAAAAAATCAGGCCGCAACCGCATTGTGACCTCTTCGGCCACCACACTTGATGCCATGTAATCTGACGGCGCCATAAGCTGTCAGATTGTCCTCCCCCCGTCGACTTCCAAAGCTACACCAGTGATAAACTGTGCTTCATCCGAGGCAAGCCAGAGTGCTGCGTTGGCAATGTCCTCTGGCCTGGAGAAGCGTCCAAGTGGGATGCTCTCCCGGAACTGCTGGCGCTTTTCCGGCGTATCTTCGCCCATGAACAGCTCCAGCATTCCGGTTTCTCCAGCAACCGGGCACAGGGCGTTAACGCGGATGTTTTGAGGAGCAAGTTCAACGGCCATGGACTTGGTTGCAGTGATAACCCAGCCCTTGGAAGCATTGTACCATGTGAGGCCCGGGCGTGGCCGTATGCCGGCTGTTGAGGCAGTGTTGATGATGACACCGCCGCTTTGCTTTTCCATCTCTGGCAAGACTTCCAGAGTCGTCAGGTAGATGGCCTTTGTGTTGACCTCAAGAATACGGTCGAAGTTGTTTTCATCAACTTGCGTGAGCGGGCAATTGCGGTGGGTGTAGCCAGCGTTGTTGACGACAATGTCCAGACGTCCTGTCTTTTCGACAGCATGAGCCACCATGGCTTTCACATCTGAGCGGACAGTGACATCTGTCTCAATGAAGTAGGCGTTGTCGCCGATATCGTCTGCCAGTTTCTCAGCTGCTATTCCATTGAGGTCAGCGATGATGACCGCTGCACCTTCCTGCGCATATTTTCGTGCAATACCTTCGCCGAAGCCAGCAGCACCGCCAGTGATTATTGCAGTTTTTCCTTCCAATCTTCCTGACACGCTTTCCCTCCCCGCGTGTATTGGTCAGCTTTAAGCATGGCTGACGACAATGGTTTTCAAAACAGAAAATTCCTTCAAAGCCTCAAAGCCTTTTTCCCTGCCGTGGCCTGACTTCTTGACCCCGCCGAATGGAAGTTCCACTCCTCCTCCGGCACCGTAGGTGTTTACAAAGACCTGACCAGAACGAATGGCTTTTGCGACGCGTGTGGCGCGCGCGATGTCTTTGGTCCAGATGCCTGCAACGAGCCCATAGGCTGTGCTGTTGGCAATGCGAATGGCCTCTTCCTCGGTGCGGAATGGGATCACTGACAAGACAGGGCCGAACACCTCATCCTGTGCAAGAGGATGGTCGATTGGCACCGGACCATAGACCTTGGCTGTGGTGTAATAGCCCTCGGTGGGCGCATCAGGGGCGATCGTCCCCTCTCCGATCAAAGGTATGCCATCTGCCTCGGCTTGCTCGCAAAAGGCATTAACACGCCGCAGTTGGCTTGCATTGATCAGAGGTCCGAGATCGAGGCAGTCTTTATACTGGCCTGAGACAACGCTTCTGAAGCTGGATCTGAGCGTGTCCATTGCCTCTTCCCAGCGACTCTGGTGCACAAGCAAACGGGAGCCAGCTGAGCAGGTCTGGCCGCCGTTCTTCAAGATACAATCCTGAATGATCGGGAGAGCCTTACTGAGATCCGCATCTTCGAAGAGGATCTGCGGAGACTTGCCGCCCAGTTCCAGAGTACAGCCAATGTGATTACGGGCTGCTGCGGATTGGATCATTGCGCCCACATCCGGAGAGCCGGTGAACGTGATGAAGTCTACCTCAGGATTGTAAGAGAGCGCGGCTCCAGCTTCTTCTCCTAAACCAGTCAAGATGTTGAGCGTACCTGCCGGAAAACCTGCCTCTAGTGCGAGATTTGCGGTTTCGATGACAGACAGACATGCATCTTCAGAGGGTTTGACGACCAGTGTGTTGCCCATTGCCAGGGATGCCCCAGCAACACGGGCAAAAATCTGCATGGGGTAATTCCATGGCACGATGGACGCAACAACACCATGTGGCTCGCGGACGGTCATGGCCAGATAGTCTGTGGCTATTGGAAGGGTCTCACCTGTGATCTTGTCAGCAGCCCCGCCGTAGAACCTGAAGTACTGAACCGCGGCTGCGATATCGCCATAGCCCTGACTGAGAGGCTTGCCGGTATCCCGAGACTCAAGCTCAGCAAGGTGGTCTTTGTTTGCTTCAACAAGCTCTGCGAGCTTCAGCAGACACTGCCCGCGCTCACCTGCAGACATTCTGGACCACTCAGCGGATTCAAGGGCTGATCGGGCTGAGGAGACGGCCTTACCAACATCGGCTGCGCTGCACCGAGGAATCGTTGCATAGGGCAAGCCAGTGCTCGGACAGATCATATCAATGGTTTCGCCAGAGGAAGCATCACACTGCAACCCATTGATAAGAGCTCTATATTTCTTCAGATTCTGAGAACTGAGTGTCGCGCCAAACTCGGTCATACCGCCCCCCTCGGATGATAAGCTTTGTGCAGGTCATCCAAACGCTAGATCATGTGGGAGGGCGGCGCAATTCTCTTCTTGGGGTAGTTTTATTGAGCTGCTGTTGGCGTGAGAACGGTTTCGGTGTTCTTCACTCCATAAAACTGATTGTGCCACAGCTCGGCATAAAGGCCGTCTTTAGCCAACAGTTCAGCATGGGTACCTGCTTCAACAATCTGGCCTCTATCCATGACGATCAGGCGATCCATTCTGGCGACAGTGGTCAAGCGGTGGGCAATGGCGAGTGTGGTTTTGTCTTTCATCACATCGTTCAGAATTTCCTGAATATCCGCATCCAGCTTGGTGTCCAGCGCTGATGTTGCCTCATCAAGGATCAGGATTGGCGGGTTCTTCAGAAATACACGCGCCAACGCAATACGTTGACGTTGACCGCCTGAAAGCTTGATGCCGCGCTCACCGACATAGGCCTCTAAACCTTTACGGCCCTTGTCATCTTCCAACTCTTCAATGAACTCCAAGGCGTGCGCACGACGAGCTGCTTCACGGACTTGTACTTCAGTCGCATCATCTTTTCCGAGGGCAATGTTGTCGAAAATGGATCGATGGAACAGGGAAGTATCCTGTGTGACGAGGCCAATTTCTGCCCGCAATGTTTCCTGTGTGACGTCTCGTACATCCTGATGGTCAATGGTGATTGATCCGCCTTCAACGTCGTACATGCGCAGAAGAAGGTTGACGACTGTGGACTTGCCAGCCCCAGAATGGCCGACAATGCCAACCTTTTCGCCAGGTTGGATCGCGAAGTTCAGGTCTTTTACAATTGCAGTTTGCTGACCATAAGCGAAGTCTACATTGTTGAACTCAATCAAGCCCTTCTCATAGTGGAACTCTTTGGCCCCTTCTCCATCAGTCAAACCATACGGGCGCGAGAGGATGCTGATGGCTGACTTGAACGTGCCGTAGCCTCGAAACAGGTTGGTCAACATAGACAGCACTTCAAAGAGTTTACTTTCCAACCGGATCACGAAGCCGAGAATGATGGCTACTTCACCCGTTGTGATGAAACCGTTCAACCAGAACCAGAGACTGGCGGCCCCCATGGCTCCTAGTGCAAGAATACTGAGCAGCGTGACGGACAGGCGCGAGTTGGATAGCTCTACTTTGAACAGGTGTACTATATCCCGAAGCTCACGCATGTGGCTCTCAAAGTAATTGAAGGCGCCCCGGTCTCCCTGGAAGAGTTTAACCGTTTGAATATTTGCGTAAATATCAACCAACGCACCGTTTACGCGGTGTGCGCTGTCTGCCCCAAGCTTTGCAACATTCTTGATACGGGGCACGTGATAGTAGGAGGCCACTCCGAACAAAGCCATCCAGACCAAAAGGATTGCGCCCAGAATGGGATGCATCCATGACAACGCAAAGAGAATGGTGCCGATAAAGACAATATTCGGCAAGATCGCCACTGAAACCATGGCAAACATGTCTGCCACTTCGCGCCCGCCCATCCACGTTTTGCTTGTCAGATTTCCCGCGAACTCTTTTTGAAAGAAAGCCATGTCCTGGCCGATCAGGCGCCGAAAGAACTCCATTCGCGTTGCGACTGACATGTTGTTGTGAAAGTTGAGCGACATGAAGAAGGCTTCAAGAAGTGAAAACAGTGGCCGTAAGACCAGAAAACAAATGGCTGTTCCTATTATAAAGTATTGATTTTCTTCCCAGAAGCCAGCAACGCCTGTGGCTTCCATGCGGTCTACAAGAACACCAACAAATGAGAGCATCAGGACGGTAAGGATGCCTTCAGCGAAGACAAGGATCGATAACAGAACCGTCTGTTTCGGATATCTGAGCATCAGGCGGATGAGGTGCTGGAAGTGCGTTCTTCCTTCCCAGTCGATCTCCTTAAGCTCAAAGGGATCAACCAGATTCATAATCCAACGATAAAAAGATGACATGGCCGGGCGGCTCCAGAGAATCGGGCGGGGACTTCAAGGGTAGGTCAGGCGTGAAGCAAATTAAACGGAAATTTGTTCATCTATTGTTCTCAACAGACAGTCAGCACCTTTGCCTTAAGCAGAGCATTGCACCCCTCAGCGCTCTTCGTCCCATACAGTTTTCCAAAGTGATAAACTAATATTTCCAATAGGTTATTCGGAACACAAGCTCATCTTCATTTTTCTTCTTGTTATTTTAGAATTTTCTAATATTCTAATATACAAATTCAAATAGAGGATTAGCCCAATGCGTTATCTTAGCAATTTAGGT
>NZ_DS996822.1:10000-11199 GCF_000156235.1 Pseudovibrio sp. JE062 | reverse complement strand
CCCGCATCTTCACGGGGAATTCAATTTCACTGAGTCTGTGCTGGAGACAGCGGGGAAGTCGTTACGCCATTCGTGCAGGTCGGAACTTACCCGACAAGGAATTTCGCTACCTTAGGACCGTTATAGTTACGGCCGCCGTTTACTGGGGCTTCAATTCGGTGCTTGCACACCTCCTCTTAACCTTCCAGCACCGGGCAGGCGTCAGACCCTATACGTCGCCTTGCGGCTTCGCAGAGCCCTGTGTTTTTGATAAACAGTCGCAACCCCCTATTCTGTGCCCCCGATACAAAGTTGCCTTCGTACCGGGCTCCCTTCTCGCGAACTTACGGGAGCAATTTGCCGAGTTCCTTCAGCACAGTTCTCTCAAGCGCCTTGGTATACTCTACCTGTCCACCTGTGTCGGTTTCGGGTACGGTCTTAGCGTGGGAGCTATTTCCAGGAACACTTCACCGCATCTCCAATCCAATAAGGAGATACGATACACGGCATCCGTCACTACCCACTGGCCGGGGAATATTAACCCCGTTCCCATCGACTACGCCTTTCGGCCTCGCCTTAGGGGCCGGCTAACCCTGCGCCGATTAGCGTTGCGCAGGAACCCTTGGACTTTCGGCGAGAGGGTCTCTCACCCTCTTTATCGTTACTCATGTCAGCATTCGCACTTCTGATACCTCCAGCAGCCCTCACGGGTCCACCTTCATCAGCTTACAGAACGCTCCGCTACCGCGCGTCATAAGACGCACCCGCAGTTTCGGTGTATGGCTTTAGCCCCGGTACATTTTCGGCGCGGAGACCCTTATTTAGACCAGTGAGCTGTTACGCTTTCTTTAAATGATGGCTGCTTCTAAGCCAACATCCTGGTTGTTTTGGGATCTCTACATCCTTTCCCACTTAGCCATAACTTAGGGACCTTAACTGGCGGTCAGGGTTGTTTCCCTCTCCACAATGGACGTTAGCACCCACTGTGTGTCTGCCCTGCAGTACTTCCTGGTATTCGGAGTTTGGTTAGGATCAGTAAGGCGGTGAGCCCCCATAGCCCATCCAGTGCTCTACCCCCAGGAGTATTCACAGGACGCTCTACCTAAATAGATTTCGCGGAGAACCAGCTATTTCCGAGTTTGATTGGCCTTTCACCCCTAGCCACAAGTCATCCCCGAATTTTTCAACATTCGTGGGTTCGGTCCTCCAGTGCGTGTTAC
>NZ_DS996822.1:2500-7500 GCF_000156235.1 Pseudovibrio sp. JE062 | reverse complement strand
CCCCCATTGTCCAATATTCCCCACTGCTGCCTCCCGTAGGAGTCTGGGCCGTGTCTCAGTCCCAGTGTGGCTGATCATCCTCTCAGACCAGCTATAGATCGTCGCCTTGGTAAGCCATTACCTTACCAACTAGCTAATCTAACGCGGGCACATCTCATGGCGATAAATCTTTCCCCCATAGGGCTCATAGGGTATTAGCAGTCGTTTCCAACTGTTGTTCCCTACCACAAGGTAGCTTCCCACGCGTTACTCACCCGTCTGCCACTAATCCCGAAGGATCCGTTCGACTTGCATGTGTTAGGCCTGCCGCCAGCGTTCGTTCTGAGCCAGGATCAAACTCTCAGGTTCTACTAAGAAATAATCCCAACTTAATCACGCTACATACTCAAATCTTCAGCTAAAAAGCTGAAAGACGAGGAACACGCATGACACTAAATCATCCGAAAATGATCAATGTCTTGGTGTTCTGAAAAACGTAAATCAAGTCAGTTATTCCGTAACAGTAACATCCGAAAATGTTACCCGCGAATAACCGCCGTCCACGTTTCTCTTTCTATATCATATTCAATTGTCAAAGAACGGAGACTTTCGCCTCAATATCCAGACCTACAAAGCTTATCTAAAACCCCGTAAATCCTTCTGTTTCGCGGCCTCCAGACCGGCGCCTCAGTGGCCCGCCCCGTTGGCGTGGAGCGGGTTATAGGCGTACCAGCCCCACCCGTCAACACGCAAATCTCAAAAAAACCAAACTATCTGCGAAAAACTAAAATTCGAACAAAAACAACTCCTCATATATCATTCCAATCACCACCAAACACACCCCAAAAACCCCGCAAACAAGCCAAAAACAACACAAACTAACCCCAATAATTAACAAATCCAAAATTTGCACAGACACAGGGAAAACTAAAAACAACAAATTCAAAAGGCAGAAAGCCAGAGACAGGCGGCAAACAAGACAGCTAAGGAGCAAAGGCGCTCAGGGCTAAGGGCTCAGACAGAAGAAAGGGAAAAGAGGCGAGCCAGCAAACACAACAGAGTACGATAAGCAAACCGCACACCAAACTTGCGGGATAGGCAAACAAGCAGCTCTTTGCGACCCAGACAAGCAGGACAATGAGCCAGACAGAGAGAGCTCACGATAATTCTCGACAAACGATGCAACACGACAAGCTCAGTCAACATTAAAGAATGCAGATGAATTGAGAACTCGGCTTCGAATGAAGAGCATCGACGAAGCGATACTGATAAGATCACGGCATCAACGCACAAAACAAGAAGGCAGTTCCACTCCACAAAACCCGGCGCATCTCGGTAGCCCGGCACATCTTAGCCGAGAACTTCCATTAGCAATCCAAGTAAAAAGAAATCACGCAGTCAGCCTGACTGATCCCCCAACTTCACCTCAAAGTCAGTTTGCGTTCTTTTGCGCAGAACTGCGTTAAACACCGCCAAACTGCGTTGCTATGTCCGCAAACCACCAAACACATGCAATTTGCGACCAGAGTTATATAGCTCCCGGTGCGGGCAAGCCTAAGGCAAAAGCCCGCCCCTATTCCCCTTTAGCCAACATCTATCACCGCAATCACAAAACTTATGCCCGTTAAGACCAACGCCACATAGCAGCAAACATAGCCAGACCAGATGCGTGCATGCCTCGTTCGCACCAACACCCCACCATGCAACCAAACGCTCAAACAAGGTCCACCTCAAGCCCCGGCTTTACACCAATCGCAAACTGGCAGCTGATTCCAGCCACCAGTTCACCAGCACCAAAGTCTCAAGGAGAACATTACGGGAATAGACCACGACCAAAACACGCTCCATGCTCCATGCTCCATGCTCCAACCATGCAACACGGCAGATGGATAAGTCCGGGTTCTTTGACAAATGAAGAATGTTTTCCGGGGAAGCAGGCAGCCCAGCCCGAGGAGAAGGCGGATCATTCCACCCAAGCTCAATTGAAATGCACCAACGCGCGACAAGAACGACGGCGTACATGGTTCCAAACTGCTTCTTGAAGAGTTGCCAGTGCTGTCAGCTTTAGAGTCTTAGACTTATCAGATGTTTCCGCTGAAGAGGGATATTCGGGCTTATTCCGCTCACCTCGTCTGTCTCTAGACGCAGAAAAGCCCCCGAGCATTATGCATCGGGGGCTTTTGTGTGATTTTGTGTTCTGTGTATTTTGTCGAGATTTTTGTGTGTCTTATTCATGCCCGGCGGCGCCCTACTCTCCCGCGTCTTAAGACGAAGTACCATTGGCGCAGGGGCGTTTCACTTCCGAGTTCGGGATGGGATCGGGTGGGGGCGCCCCGCCATAGCCACCGGGCAGGAATAAGTCACATTATGAACTGGTCTGTTTTGTTTAGTTGAAGCTTTGTTTTTGGATTTAAGCTTTATGATTATAGCTTAATGGGAGTGATCAAGATCGATCGAGCTATTAGTAAGGCTCAGCTTCGGATGTTACCACCCTTCCACATGCCTCCTATCGACGTGGTGGTCTTCCACGGCTCTCAAGGGATATCTTGTTTTGAGGTTGGTTTCCCGCTTAGATGCCTTCAGCGGTTATCCATTCCGTACATAGCTACCCTGCAATGCGGCTGGCGCCACAACAGGTCCACCAGAGGTACGTCCATCCCGGTCCTCTCGTACTAGGGACAGATCCTCTCAAATTTCCTACACCCACGGCAGATAGGGACCGAACTGTCTCGCGACGTTCTGAACCCAGCTCACGTACCGCTTTAATTGGCGAACAGCCAAACCCTTGGGACCTGCTCCAGCCCCAGGATGCGATGAGCCGACATCGAGGTGCCAAACAATGCCGTCGATATGGACTCTTGGGCATCATCAGCCTGTTATCCCCGGCGTACCTTTTATCCGTTGAGCGATGGCCCTTCCACGAGGGACCACCGGATCACTATGACCGACTTTCGTCTCTGCTCGACTTGTCAGTCTCGCAGTCAGGCAGGCTTATGCCATTGCACTCAACGAGCGATTTCCGACCGCTCTGAGCCTACCTTCGCGCGCCTCCGTTACCATTTGGGAGGCGACCGCCCCAGTCAAACTACCCGCCACACACGGTCCCGGATATTGTAGTACCGCGGTTAGATATCCATGAGGACAAGGGTGGTATTTCAAGGATGGCTCCACCCGAGCTGGCGCCCGGGGTTCAACGCCTACCACCTATCCTACACATGTCATCACGAATACCAGTGTGAAGCTGTAGTAAAGGTGCACGGGGTCTTTCCGTCTGACCGCAGGAACCCCGCATCTTCACGGGGAATTCAATTTCACTGAGTCTGTGCTGGAGACAGCGGGGAAGTCGTTACGCCATTCGTGCAGGTCGGAACTTACCCGACAAGGAATTTCGCTACCTTAGGACCGTTATAGTTACGGCCGCCGTTTACTGGGGCTTCAATTCGGTGCTTGCACACCTCCTCTTAACCTTCCAGCACCGGGCAGGCGTCAGACCCTATACGTCGCCTTGCGGCTTCGCAGAGCCCTGTGTTTTTGATAAACAGTCGCAACCCCCTATTCTGTGCCCCCGATACAAAGTTGCCTTCGTACCGGGCTCCCTTCTCGCGAACTTACGGGAGCAATTTGCCGAGTTCCTTCAGCACAGTTCTCTCAAGCGCCTTGGTATACTCTACCTGTCCACCTGTGTCGGTTTCGGGTACGGTCTTAGCGTGGGAGCTATTTCCAGGAACACCTTCACCGCATCTCCAATCCAATAAGGAGATACGATACACGGCATCCGTCACTACCCACTGGCCGGGGAATATTAACCCCGTTCCCATCGACTACGCCTTTCGGCCTCGCCTTAGGGGCCGGCTAACCCTGCGCCGATTAGCGTTGCGCAGGAACCCTTGGACTTTCGGCGAGAGGGTCTCTCACCCTCTTTATCGTTACTCATGTCAGCATTCGCACTTCTGATACCTCCAGCAGCCCTCACGGGTCCACCTTCATCAGCTTACAGAACGCTCCGCTACCGCGCGTCATAAGACGCACCCGCAGTTTCGGTGTATGGCTTTAGCCCCGGTACATTTTCGGCGCGGAGACCCTTATTTAGACCAGTGAGCTGTTACGCTTTCTTTAAATGATGGCTGCTTCTAAGCCAACATCCTGGTTGTTTTGGGATCTCTACATCCTTTCCCACTTAGCCATAACTTAGGGACCTTAACTGGCGGTCAGGGTTGTTTCCCTCTCCACAATGGACGTTAGCACCCACTGTGTGTCTGCCCTGCAGTACTTCCTGGTATTCGGAGTTTGGTTAGGATCAGTAAGGCGGTGAGCCCCCATAGCCCATCCAGTGCTCTACCCCCAGGAGTATTCACAGGACGCTCTACCTAAATAGATTTCGCGGAGAACCAGCTATTTCCGAGTTTGATTGGCCTTTCACCCCTAGCCACAAGTCATCCCCGAATTTTTCAACATTCGTGGGTTCGGTCCTCCAGTGCGTGTTACCGCACCTTCAACCTGCTCATGGCTAGATCACTCGGTTTCGGGTCTAATCCAACGAACTAAAACGCCCTATTAAGACTCGCTTTCGCTACGCCTACACCTATCGGCTTAAGCTTGCTCGTTAAATTAAGTCGCTGACCCATTATACAAAAGGTACGCTGTCACCCTTACGGGCTCCAACTGTTTGTAAGCATTCGGTTTCAGGTACTATTTCACTCCCCTCGTCGGGGTACTTTTCACCTTTCCCTCACGGTACTGGTGCGCTATCGGTCGACTAGGAGTACTTAGGCTTGGAGGGTGGTCCCCCCATGTTCAGACAGGATTTCACGTGTCCCGCCCTACTCAAGGATCATATCTCTTTCTACCCGTACGGGGCTATCACCCACTAAGGCCAAGTTTCCCAACTTGTTCCGGTTCTTAAAATATGACCACTGGCCTGGTCCGCGTTCGCTCGCCACTACTAGCGGAGTCTCGGTTGATGTCCTTTCCTCCGGGTACTTAGATGTTTCAGTTCCCCGGGTTTGCCCCCTTGCGGGTAC
>NZ_DS996823.1:2709-5181 GCF_000156235.1 Pseudovibrio sp. JE062 | reverse complement strand
TCCGCTACTGCCATCCCTCCTCCAAGCCGTAAGCCTGTTGCTCGTGAGCTGCAAAGAGCGTCCATACAGGCCAGCAAAGCGATTGCAGAGCGTAATCAAGGTGAGCTTATAGATACCCCAAATATGCCTCACATCGCGCCTGCTTCAGCTCCTATTCAAGCTCAAGAACAGCTCTCTGACGTAATTGAAGAGTGGGCTGCTGAAAAGGCGCGGACAAGCTGGAAAGGCAAGACGGAGAAAGAGCATCGCACTTGGATGAGCAACTTTATCAGCGTTGTGGGTGATAAGCAGTTAACTGAATACACGAAAGCTGATGCTCGTGCTTTTAAAGCTATGCTCCTGAAGCTTCCTGCAAACTGGGTCAAGCAAAAGGAGATAGCTGGGCTTAATATTGCTGAGGCAGCAGAGAAAGCTTCCAAGTGGGGTCTACAGCCAATGTCAGACCTCAACGTGAATAAGATTATTGGCTTTGTGGCCGCGTTCTGGAACTGGGCAGAAGCGAACTATGACGAAGCTCCAGCTAACCTCTTCAAAGGTCTCAAGATCAAGATAAAGCAATCTGCCCGAGATCAGCGAGACCCATTCACTTCAGAAGAACTGAAAGCCATCTTTTCTGCGCCTCTCTATACGGGCTGTAAGTCACTAAGATTCTGGAAGCAAGAAGGTAGTTTGATACCTAAGGATGCAGGCGCTTACTGGGTGCCGCTCATTGGCTTATACACGGGCGCAAGGCTCGGTGAGATCATTCAGCTCTACACCACGGACATTCGCGAGCAGAATGGCGTCTGGTACTTCGATATCAATGAAGATGGAAGCGACAAGCAACTCAAAACAGTTAGCTCCAAACGCCAGATTCCCATACATGCAGAACTTATCAAAGAAGGCCTACTGGACCTCTATAAGCAGCGTAAAGCGGAGAAGCAGCAACGGCTTTTCCCTGATCTGAAAATGGGGGAGGACGGCTACTACTCTTCACCATTCTCCAAGTACTTTAAACGCTTTTTGGAGTCTGTAAGCGTTAAGCGAGACAAGAACGCCTTTCACAGCTTCCGCCACTGCTTTGAAGATGCCTGTCGGCACAGCGATATCAGCAAAGAGATCATGGACGCACTGCAAGGGCACACAGAAAAGGGAATGGCAGGACGCTATGGAAGCGGCTTTAAGCTGGAGAAGCTTGCTGAAGCGATGGGACGGCTGAGGTATGGGGTAGAGTGAGGGATTTGACACCAAAATCTATAAGGTGCTGATAAAGCTTATTTTTTTGAAGTCATATTATCCATTCAAGACGTTGGTCATTCTGTGTCAAAGATTATCGTAGGCAAACCGCCTGAGTAAGTGGGTTCTTACAGGTACAATAGTGGAACATTTTTTGGCGGAAATTTTTGAGCGGTCTACCATATACTGGAAGTAAAGCTGTTCCCCCCATACCCTTCTGACTTGACGCCTCATTAAAGGTCAGCGTTAGAATGTTATTCTTTGAGAGAGTAGCAGCATGTTGCCTAAAGAGTTTATATTTGAAATGTACACTCATAAGTTTAAGTTGGTGAAGATAAATTGCTTTGAGATTCAGTGAGCGGCAAGATGGGTAGATTTAGAAACTCGAGGGAAGACTACCTTTTCCATAAGGGCAGCTGGTCTGCCTCACAAGAGGGTTGGCGCAATCAGCTCGTGTCACAGATTAATCAGCTGGATGGAGACGAGCTGCTTAATTCTTCAACAAATGATTTGGCAGAGTTTTATGTAAAACAGTTTTTCTTCGAAGTTCCCAGCCTGCGTACCGATGAAATTGTTGTCGAGCAAGAAGAAACACAAGTTGATGTAAGACATGACCCGATGCGATGGATCGAAGATAAGTCGCGCCCCTTTTATGTCGCTGGTGCCTCAGTTAACATTGAAGTTCCATTCCGTGGAAATAAAACAGGTTTTGAGATCCAACCTTCTACAAGTAATTTCAATAATCCAAGAGGTATCGTTGGTGAAGAAGCAATACACTTCTCCATTGTCGGAGCAGAGTTAACACCAGATAAAGTCAAGGCCAGCATTGATGAGAGAGTGTCATCAATAGAACGCCACTTACAATGGTTGAAAGCTGATGCCACGCATTACAATGAGGGCCTCAATCATTTGGCGACACAAACAATTGAGCATCGCAAAGAAAAATTACTTCACAACAAATCACTGGTGGCTGGTTTAGGTTTTAAGATAAAGGAAAGGGCTGGAGATCGAGGTACTTTTGCCACTCCCAAAGTTCGACGAAGATTGCCAATACCGCCTCGCCGCCCTACTGCATCACGCGAGCCCTTCACTCCAGAGCCGATTTTAGCTGACAAGGACTACGAACACATTTTGACTGTGCTTGAAAACATGGTCCAAGTTATGGAACAGAGTCCAGGCGCTTTTCGCGATATGGACGAAGAAAGCCTTAGAACCCATTTTCTTGTACAGCTTAATGGTCATTATGAAGGGGATGCC
>NZ_DS996823.1:0-2487 GCF_000156235.1 Pseudovibrio sp. JE062 | reverse complement strand
CATATACATTAAGAGGCACGAACTCCATCACATTCCTATCTCGTTGCCGCTATTCAAACTGGTTATTTCTCCTTCAACACGAAAAGAGATAAGAGATTTAAAGTGAACTATTTTGGTACCTTCGATGAACTCAAAGAAATTGTTAGCTCCACCGGTTTTGAAGGTGAATGGCAAGAATTTCAAAATGGTCAGAAACAGTTCAAGGCTCGAAATGGAGCGGTGTTGAACTGGTGGGAGGGCAAAAAAGGGACAGTATTGTGCCAAGGAAAAGATCCCTTTAAAACTGCCCTTGAAGATACTGTTAGGCCAATAATTGAACAGGGTGTTTTGCTAAAAGCACAACTTAAACCAGCGCCAAACCCTCGCGTTTTTGTTGTTTACGGACACGATGAAGCTGCAAGAACCCAACTTGATGCGATGCTTAGACGTTGGGGACTGGAGCCATTGATCTTGGACCAGCTTCCTTCAAAAGGGCAAACGATAATTGAGAAACTCGAAGAATATACTGAAGAAGTAGGTTTTGCTGTGGTCTTAGCGACTCCAGATGATGAAGGACATCGAAGGGATCACCCTGACGAAATCATTTTTCGTGCAAGACAGAATGTAGTCTTAGAACTCGGGATGATGCTAAAGCAATTGGGTCGAGAGAACGTTGCCGTACTTTTGAAAAACCAAGACAAGATGGAGCGCCCTTCAGATATTCAAGGCTTGATATACATCCCTTTCAAAGACGACCTTCAAAAAGAAGCAGGACCAACATTGGCTAAGGAAATGGCTTCACAAGGATACGGGATCGATATTTCTAAGCTTTAATGTAACGGTGGCACACTCTCACTTGGTGCGGTACCAACCGGCGGGCAAAAAAGACGACATAATTATGCAATTTCGTCAATGTTGTACCGCATATCGTTTCACATCCCTTGGAGGAAGAACTACATGAGCTTGCACGATGAAATGCTGGCACTCAAAATTCCCCGAACCGCAGCTGCTCCGTTCCAGAGCATTGATGAGTTTAAGATTTGGGCAGATAATGTCTCACCACTTCTAAAGATCTTGGGGGAATACGAAACTGAGTTTCAGCAAACCGTTGCATCAGTGACCGTTACGCATGCTCTTGGTTCAAGCTTAGATGTAATTTCCAATATGAAAGCCGCAGTTGGCATACTTGATAGGGCGATCAAGTTCTACGAGCTGAACGGACATCTTCAGGAAAGACAGACAGGTCTTGAGCATTTACTGCATCCGTTAATTATCGAAAATTCGCTCGCCCTCTACCGCGGCGGCAATTGGCGAGAAGCTGTTTTGAACGGTGTGACCTCTATATGTGACCTCATCAGAGAAAGAACCGGCCTCAACACGGATGGAGAGCGCTTAATTACAGCAGCTTTCTCACCTAAAAATCCACAACTCATCTTCTCCGAAATCGACACGGAAAGTGGACAGGCTGACCAAAAAGGGTTCATGCAGATTCTGCAAGGGACCTACCAAGGCATCCGCAATCCTAAAGCGCACACTTTGAATCATGATTTGGATGAGAGGAAAGCCATTGAGTACCTTATACTTCTCAGCCTATTAGCTCGACGTGTAAGTGAAGCTAAGGCGGTGCAAGAGGTCTCAGTGGAATAGGCTTGCGCTTTTTCATGTCTTGCACTCTCTCTTACCTCATCTCAATTACCCCCCCTCATAATGAGTTCTCTTCATCGCCCGTGGGAGCTTCTTGAGTTGATAACGCAGCCGTAACAGCAAGATACTCCCTTCTCTGGGAGGGGGCTTGGAGAGTGTTTATAATCTATTTGAGAAACATCGCTGTCGCGGCAGGCTTCCTCGAAGCTATGGTGAAATAAATGAAGGCATTGGCGCTCCTCTTGAGGCCCGTAGCTCATAGGAACTGTTTGAAGTATTTCGAGAATAGTAAGGAATGGTAAGTTTCGTTACCCATGTCAGATCCGGGAACAGACTTAACTGGCATTCCTGCTTCCTCTTGGCAGTCAGCTGCGTACCAGATACACCAATGATATATAGCTATTTCATATGGGGAGGATAAGCGTGAAATGGTGGAAGACGGTGGAGTTGGGCCTCACTAACCTCGGAGGAGTTTCAAACCTTGAGGATCTTTATGGTGAAGTAAGTAAGATCCGAGAGGCCAGTTCACTTTCGATCCCACCGTCACTGAAGGCAGTGGTTCGAAAAGAACTTGAGTACAACTCATCAGACTCATCAAATTGGCGCGGAGATCGAGATCTCTTTTATAGTGTCCATGGCATTGGTATGGGCGTATGGGGGCTGCGTAGTGAGCTGTCCAGCCCACCTGAAGCGTATGACTTAAACTCAGACTATGACGGAGAAAGTCGACGGATAGAAGCCACTTCGCTTCGCATAATACGCGACACGTATTTAGCACGTAAGATTAAGGCGCTTCACCGACACCGATGCCAAATATGCGGGACATCAATCACTCTCCCCGATGGGCAAGGATACGCAGAGGCA